>NZ_WHNX01000006.1 GCF_009362815.1 Alkalibaculum sporogenes
GACCCTAGCGAATTGCGAAGCAATTAGCAGGGGGGATTGAGGATAAACCAAACAATCGTTAAATTGATGTAATCAATTTGAAAGTCGCGTAACAACGGAACAGAGTTTTTTCATAAGGCGACGACCGCGACCCTAGCGAATTGCGAAGCAATTAGCAGGGGGGATTGAGGATAAACCAAACAATCGTTAAATTGATGTAATCAATTTGAAAGTCGCGTAACAACGGAGCAGAATTTTTTCATAAGGCGACGACCGCGACCCCAGGGAATTGCGAAGCAATTAGCAGGGGTGGTTGCAGCCTATCATCAAATTGATATAATCAATTTGAAAGTCGCGAAACAACGGAACAACAAATTTTCATAAGGCGACGACCGCGACCCCAGGGAATTGTGAAGCAATTAGCAGGGGTGGTTGCAGCCTATCGTCAAATTGATATAATCAATTTTTAGATTGTAAGTTCGAAAATTATTTGAAGAACAAGTAGCAGTAGAAGGAGGAATAAACAATGGTAAAAGTCAAACTAAAAGATGGAAGTATTAAAGAATATAAGGATAATATTAGCGTTTATGAAGTAGCAAAAGATTTAAGTGAAGGTTTAGCTAGAGTAGCATGCGCTGGTGAAATCAATGGGAAATTAGTAGATTTAAGGGAAGAGATTACAGAAGACTCTGATTTAAATATTCTTACTTTTGATAGTGAGGGAGGTAAACATGCATACTGGCATACATCTACTCATGTAATGGCTCAAGCAGTTAAAAGATTGTTTAAAACTGCTAAGTTGGCCATTGGACCAGCTATTGATAATGGATTCTACTATGATTTTGACTTAGATAAACCATTTACTCCAGAGGATTTAGTTAAGATTGAAGCTGAAATGAAAAAGATTGTAAAAGAAAAAAATGAAATTGTCAGATTTACACTGAGTCGTAAGGAAGCTATATCTAAAATGAAAGATATTTCTGAAGACTATAAAGTAGAATTAATTGAAAATTTACCAGAGGATGCAGTGATTAGTTTTTATTCACAAGGAGATTTTATTGATTTATGTGCAGGTCCTCATCTCATGAATACAGGTAGTTTAAAAGCATTTAAACTTATGAGTATTGCAGGTGCTTATTGGAGAGGCGACGAAAAAAATAAAATGTTGCAAAGAATTTATGGGATTTCTTTTCCAAAGAATAGCCAAGTAGAAGAATATGTAATAAAAATAGAAGAAGCAAAAAAACGTGATCATAGAAAGTTAGGAAAAGAATTAGATTTATTTTCTATACATGAAGAAGGTCCTGGATTTCCATTTTTTCATCCTAAAGGCATGGTTCTTAGAAATGCTTTAGAAAATTTTTGGAGAGAAGAACACGTAAAAAGAGGCTACAAAGAAATAAAAACTCCAATTATGTTAGATGTTGAATTATGGAAAAGGTCAGGACATTGGGAGAATTATAAAGATAATATGTATTTTACCGACGTTGACGATAGACAATTTGCAGTGAAACCTATGAACTGTCCAGGCGGTATGATCGTGTATAAAGGGAATATGCATTCATACAGAGATTTACCACTACGTATGGGTGAATTGGGTTTAGTTCACAGACACGAACTTTCTGGAGCGTTACATGGTTTGATGAGAGTGAGAAACTTTACTCAAGATGATGCTCACATATATTTGACACCAGATCAGATGAAAGATGAAATTATTAAGGTTATAGAACTAACAGATAATATTTATAATATATTTGGTTTTAAATATCATATGGAATTATCCACAAAGCCAGAAAAAGCCATAGGTACAGATGAACAGTGGGATCGTGCTACTGACGTGTTAAGGGAAGCATTAGAATTTCTAGGAAAAGATTATAAGCTTAACGAAGGCGATGGTGCATTTTACGGACCTAAAATAGATTTTCATTTAGAAGATACTATAGGTAGAACTTGGCAATGCGGAACTATCCAATTAGACTTTCAAATGCCAGAAAGATTTGATTTAACATATATAGGTCCTGATGGAGAAAAGCATAGACCAGTAATGATTCATAGAACTGTATTTGGAAGTATCGAAAGATTTATCGCGATTTTAACTGAACATTTTGCAGGAGCATTTCCTTTATGGCTGTCTCCTGAACAAATTATAATACTACCAATTGCTCCCTCACATCATGATTATTGTGAAAAAGTAAAAAAACTCTACGAAGAACACAATATAAGAGTAAACGTAGATTATAGAGATGAAAAAATTGGTTACAAGATTAGAGAAGCACAATTGCAAAAAATCCCTTATATGCTTGTAGTTGGAGATAAAGAAGTGGAAAGTGAATCAGTTTCTATAAGATCCAGAAAAGATGGAGATGAAGGGTCCAAAAATTATAATGAATTTTTAGGAATAATAGAAAAAAAGATAATAGAAAAATCATTATAAAAACATCTAAATAAAATGGGAAACATTAAAATAGAGCATCTCAAATTTTCGACTTTGAGGTGCTCTTTTAATAAGGTGAATTCCACACAAATGAATATATTTACGCTGACTTTAATATTGTTTCTAGTTCTACTCCATTGATAGTTTCTTTTTGAATTAGAACCGCTGCTAATCTATTTAATTTATCCATATTTTTATATATTAAGTCATTAGCCTTACTATAGCATATACTTAAAATGCTGTTAATCTCTTCATTAATTAGTCCCGAAGATGTAAAATCTTCTCTAAGATTAAAAGTCTTGTTTTTATACTGACTCATGCCATATTCGCAGACCATAAGTGATGCTATTTCATTAGCTTTTACTAAATCATTTTGTGCACCTGTAGAAATTTCATGAAAGATGATCTCTTCTGCAGCTCTTCCTGCCAGTAAAACACTGATTTTATTAAGAAGATCTTCTTTAGTTAAAATAAAACTATCTTCACTAGATGCATTTAATACAAATCCTAATGCTTTACCATGTGGAACAATCGATATTTTTTCTATAAGGTCATTATTTAGTATACTGCCAACTAGTGCGTGGCCACCTTCATGAAACGCAATAATATCTCTTTCTTTATCGTTTAGTATTGTAGTTTTATTTTTCAATCCAGCGACAGTCTTAACTAATGCTTGGTTGATTTCATCATTACCAATTTGAGGCAAATTTTTTCTTACAGTTAATAGTGCTGCTTCATTAATTACATTTGCTAGATGGGCACCTGACATACCATGTGTTTTTTTGGCTAATGAGTTTAAATTTATATCTCTGTTCATAGGCTTGTTCTTAAAATGTACCTTTAATATATCCTCACGAGCTTTTACACTTGGGTTTCCTACGTATACATGCCTATCAAATCTACCAGGGCGAAGTAAGGCTTTATCCAAGATATCCATTCTATTTGTTGCTGCAATTACAATTACATTATCGTAATTATTGAAGCCATCTAGTTCAACTAAAAGTTGGTTTAAAGTTTGATCTCTTTCACTATTATTATCTACACTTCTAGAAATCCCGATAGCATCCAATTCATCTATGAAAATAATACTAGGCGAGCTTTTTTTAGCTTTTTCGAATAAAGAACGGATACGGCTTGCTCCAATACCCACAAACTTCTCTACAAATTCAGATCCACTAGCATATATGAATGAAGCTTTTGTTTCTCCAGCCAATGCTTTTGCCATTAGGGTTTTTCCTGTGCCTGGAGGGCCATAAAATAAAACACCCTTTGGTATTTTTGCTCCGATTTTCATATACTTAGTAGGATCTACTAAAAAATCACATAATTCGTTCATTTCATCTTTTATTTCATCTAAACCTGCAACATCTGAAAAAGTAATATTACTATTTTCAGTTAATTCTTTTTTATCATCCTTAGCTGAAGATGTCTGTATTAACTGAGGTATATAGGATGACCTTTTTCTATATGCCCATAGAGAGATTAAACTAAAAAGTAGAGTTAATCTAATTATAGGCTCGTTTAAAAAACTTAATGCTCGTATATCAAACATTGATAGTGCTAACAGCGCTATGATAAATGCTGTTATTAAATTTTCTTTATTTTTCATCATATATTATCTCACTCTCCATAAAAATTGTTAATACTATCTTTTACTGTATTCGAAATAAAATGAAAGAGAAATTAATGAAATATTGGTAAATGATTACAAAAATTATTTTCTGATCATTTTTTAGGGCTACTACAATAGTTAATAGTAATTGCGTTAAGTAAAAGTTTTTAGAATAATAGTATGTACTTTTATAGCGAATCAATGTATAGTTTATAAATAAGAATAAATATTTCTAGTTTGATATATTTAGTAACAGATATAATAGACACTAAAATAGCTGCTGTAATTACTATAACTAGGGAAAAGTCGGTTTTATAATTTCTGATAGTATAAATAATAATATTTGTTGACTATTACTAAGATAAGTGGTAAACTTTATAAATAAAAGAAAGTAGAAGTTCGCTTCTCACCTTGGAGTTCATCTGAGCACAGGTAAATATTACGTGATTTAATTGTAATTTATTATACGTGTATATTTATGAGCAGATAGAATTTCTATCTGCTCTTTATTTATGGCTAGGTAATGAACCAAGTGGATTAGAGTCTAAGGTTGGCCATCGTAGGGAACTAGAGTTTGCTGACGATAGCGAAGCAGCTTGCTGCTATTTTATATGGAGGTGTGTTAATATTAGTAAAGAATTCCAGATTAATGAACAAATCAGAGACAGAGAACTACGAGTAGTTGATGCCGATGGCAATCAGTTAGGAGTTATGAGTTCTAGAGATGCTCAGAAGTTAGCGGATGAAAAGGAAATGGATTTAGTAAAAATTTCACCTAATGCCAATCCACCAGTTTGCAGAATTTTAGATTATGGTAAGTTTAAATACGAACAAAGTAGAAAAGAGAAAGAAGCTAAGAAGAATCAAAAAGTTATAAACATCAAAGAAATTCGAATGTCTGCTAATGTTCAAGAACATGATTTAAATGTGAAAGCCAAGAATGCGCATAAGTTTTTAGAAAATGGTGATAGGGTCAAAGCGTCTGTACGTTTTAGAGGTAGAGAAATGGCGTATACAGATGGAGGTAAAGTGTTATTATTGAAATTTGCTGAAAAAGTCTCTGAAGTTGGAAAGATTGAAAAGCCACCTAAGCTAGAAGGTAGAAGTATGGTTTTACATCTTGTGCCTAAAAAAGAAAGTTAATGTAAAGCTTGTATCAAACTTTGTTTGATTATATAGATTATAGTATTAGTTATAAGGAGGAACAATAATGCCAAAAATGAAATCCCATAGAGGAGCTGCTAAAAGATTTAAAGTAACAAAATCAGGAAAAGTTAAAAGAGCAAAGGCGTATAAAAGCCATATTTTAACTAAAAAAAGCTCTAAAAGAAAAAGAAATTTAAGACAAACTGGCTTTTTAGTTGGTGCAGATGCAGAAAATATAAAGAAAATATTACCTTATTAATATATAGACTGGTAGGAGGTTAATAACATGGCAAGAGTAAAAAAAGCAATGAATGCTAAGAAAAAACACAAGAAAGTACTTAAATTAGCAAAAGGGTATTACGGTTCTAAAAGCAAACAATTTAGACCGGCTAATGAAGCGGTAATGAGAGCATTAAGATCGGCATATGTGGGAAGAAAACAAAAGAAAAGAGATTACAGAAGTTTATGGATATCAAGAATAAATGCTGCAGCTAGAATTCACGATATTAACTACAGTAGATTTATGAACGGACTTAAAAAAGCTGATGTTCAAATAGATAGAAAAATTCTTGCTGAAATTGCAGTAAGTGATCCAAATGCATTTAAGCAATTAGTAGATGTTGCAAAGAGCAAACTAGCATAGACCTCATCGAGGTCTTTTCTTTATCGCGAAGACAATGAGCCAAGCGAAAACTTGTTTTCGCTAGCATTCTATAGCTAAGAAAGTCAAATAGCTTGCTAATTTGACTGAAGTGGCTATAGAATGCGCAAATGAAAGCATGCTTTCATTTGGCGACTGTCCGCGTAACCAAGAGAAACATGCGAAGCGTGTTACTTTTGGTTGGATAGTAGCTAAGATAGCTAAGAAAGTCAAATAGCTTGCTAATTTGACTGAAGTGGCTATAGAATGCGCAAATGAAAGCTAGCTTTCATTTGGCGACTGTCCGCGTAACCAAGAGAAACATGCGAAGCGTGTTACTGTAGTTTTAAATTAATTAAAATACTGACATTGGATGTGGGTATTTTATCAATGGGAGTAAGTTCTGGTATGTCAAGCTTTTTCAAAATATTGAAAAATCATTTAGCAATTAAAAGAGGGAGCATTAAACCAACACAGATACTAATAATGGGTTTTGCATCTATGATTTTAATAGGCGCTATTCTTCTAACATTACCGATAGCTTCTGCTTCAGGAAATAGTACTGACTTTATTACTACACTATTTACTGCAACTTCTGCAGTATGCGTAACAGGTCTTGTCGTTGTAGATACGGCTACCTATTGGTCAGCTTTTGGTCAAACAATTATTATTATCTTAGTTCAAATTGGTGGATTAGGATTTATGTCTATTGCTACTTTATTATTTCTAATAGCACGTAAAAAAATTTCATTTAAGGAAAGACAAGTTATTAGTGAGTCTTTAAATACTAAGCAACTTGGAGGCATTGTAAAGTACACAAAATCTTTAATACTGTTTACACTGTTAGTAGAATTAATAGGTGCGATATTTCTTTCAACTAGATTTATACCTGAATTTGGAATAGGAAAAGGAATAAGCATGAGCGTATTTCATGCAATTTCTGCTTTTTGCAATGCAGGTTTCGATATTATAGGAGAATTTAGAAGTTTTACTCCTTATTTAAATGATGTGATTATTAATCTAACATTAGGGTTTCTTATAATCATAGGGGGACTAGGATTTTCAGTAATAAGCGATATATATGAAATTAGGAAATTTAAAAGATTCTCTATGCACACAAAGATGGTACTGTTTATTTCAGGATTCTTAATTTTATTTGGTACTGTATTAATACTTCTATTTGAATACAATAATCCAAACACTTTGAAAGATTTGCCTTGGCATGGGAAAATAATAGCTGCTTGGTTTCAATCAGTTACCCCTAGGACGGCAGGATTCAATACAATGCAATTAAATACTCTAACAAATGCATCCATATTCATAACAATAATATTGATGTTTATTGGGGGGTCACCTGGTTCAACAGCAGGTGGTGTTAAAACTACAACTATTGGAGCGGTTATCTTAACAGTAAGATCAGTTTTAAAGGGTGATAGTCAGACCGAAGTCTTTAAACGCAATATTCCTTTTAATGTTATTAAGAAGGCGTTATCTATTATTACAATTGCCGTATTTATTATCTGTGTAGGAATAATTTTACTATCAGTTACAGAACAGGCACCTTTTATTGATATCGTATTTGAAGTTTTTTCTGCCTTTGGTACAGTTGGTTTGAGTTTAGGTTTAACTCCAGATCTTTCAATGATAGGGAGAGTAATTATAATGGTAATTATGTTTATAGGTAGATTAGGACCTCTAACTATTGCCATTGCCATAAATGAAATACAAGCAACTAACGACAGTGATAGGTTAAAATATCCTAAAGGGAATATTCTAGTAGGGTAAGAAGGGTGATAAAATGAAAAAACAATTTGCTGTAATAGGTATAGGTAGATTTGGTTATAGTTTAGCTACAAAATTATACCAGTTAGGTTTTGATGTAATAGCAATTGATAACAATGAAAAGATAGTACAAAAAATTGCTGACCTTGTTACTTATTCAGTACAGGCAGATGCCTCTGATATTGACGTTTTAAAGACCATTGGTCTTAAAAATGTGGACTGCGTTATAATCTCTATCGGGTCAGATCTTAACGCCAGTTTAATGGCTACATTGAATGCTAAAGAATTAGAAATAAGTGAAGTGTTTGCTAAGGCTCCAAATGAACAACATGCAAAAGTATTATATAAGATTGGTGCAGATAAGGTGTTTTTACCTGAGAGAGATATGGGTAGAAGACTTGCACATAATATCGTATCTACCAATATATTAGATATGATCGAGCTAGATCCTGACCATAGTGTTATAGAAATAAATGCATTTAGTGGATGGCATGATAAAGATTTACGTAGACTAGATTTAAGGGCAAAATATGGAATAAATGTAATTGCTATTAAAAGGGGAACAGAAATAATTATTTCTCCTAAGCCGACGGAACAAATACTGACAAAAGACGTGATGGTAGTAATTGGAAATAATAAATCTCTAGCAGCAATTCAAAAGGCTGAAGGTTAAGATGAATATTATAGAAAGCAATAGTAATAAGCATGTAAAACACATATTAAAATTGAAAGCAAAAAAATATCGTGAACAATACAAAGAATTTATTTTAGAAGGTTTAAAGCTGATAGATGAAGCAATAATAGCTAAAGAAAATATACGTGCCATATACGTGTCATCTTCAAATATCAATGATTTAAAGGTTGAAATAGAGAATTATAAAGAGATGTATCCTATTTTTATAGTTGAGGAAAACATATTTAAAAAGCTAACATCAATGCAAAACTCGGAAGGGGTACTTGCAATAAATAGATTTCAAGATGAAAGAGAGCTAGATGACTCTAATGTAATTATATTGGACAGAGTACAAGATCCGGGTAATCTTGGTACAATAATTAGAACAGGTGATGCAGCAGGATTTAATAATATTATTTGTGGAGAAGGCTGTGTTGATATCTACAATGAAAAGACTATTCGCGCTTCAATGGGTTCCTTATTTCATGTTAACCTACGAAAAGATGTAGACATTTTAAATGAAATAGTTAATCTAAAACAAGCAGGTTATATAGTGATAGGATCAGATTTAGGAACAGATTATTATTACACAGATCTTTGTGAAAAGAAAAAGTACGTACTGGTTATAGGTAACGAATCAAATGGAATTAAAGAGGAAATTTTAAATATATGTGATGAAAGAATAAAAATCCCAATCTACGGACAGGCAGAATCATTAAATGCTTCTGTAGCAGCTGGTATTTTAATGTATTATATAGCTAGCCTATAGTAAAAAGTACTATTAGTAATCAATTATTAGTTAGCTTGTATATTTAACTCTAAAGAAATTGACTTTTATTTTGAATTAATGTACCATTAAGTATTATTAAAATAAAATAACATAAACGCTATGATAGAGAAAAGTATGTGGAAATTTTTATATTAGAGAGTAAATGCATAAGCTGAAAGCATTTATTATAAGAGACCATTGAAGTTCGCTCTTGAGCATTGAAGTGGAAATAATAGTACATTTCAACGGTTTAACCGATATATTTAAAGTGGATTTAAAAATCAATTAGGGTGGTACCGCGGAAAAAATTCGTCCCTTGCTATAGGCAAGGGATGAATTTTTTTTCGCATAGTTCTTAAAGTTTATAAAAGAGAAGGAATTGGAGTTATGAATTAAACCAGATAACTGGTTATGAAGGGAGTATAATTATGAAAGAAAAGTTAGAAAAAATTAAAGTAGTAGCATTAGAAGAAATAAATAGTGCAAGTAGTACTAAAGGATTAGAGGAAATTCGCATTAGACTTTTAGGAAAAAAAGGTGAATTAACCGGTGTTTTGAAGGAAATGGGTGTACTTAGTAAAGAAGAAAGACCTGTTATGGGCAAAATTGCCAATGATGTAAGAGAAGCTATAGAAGATAAAATGGTAAAACAAAAAAATATAATAAAAGAAATTGAACAAAGTAAAGAGTTTGATACTGAGGCTATAGATATAACACTGCCAGGAATAAAGGAAGAATTTGGTGGACTTCATCCATTAAATATGGTTATAGAGGAATTATCTGATGTGTTTATAGGTATGGGTTTTACTATTGAAGAAGGTCCGGAATTAGAATGGGCTAAGTACAACTTCGATATGTTAAATGTTCCTAAAGATCATTCTGCTCGGGATTTACAGGATACTTTTTATGTTCACAATGATATTGTACTAAGAACTCAAACTTCTCCTATACAAGTAAGAACAATGTTGAATCAACAGCCGCCTATTAAAATGTTAGCGCCTGGTAGAGTGTACCGTAGTGATGAAATAGACGCAACTCATTCTCCAGTTTTTCATCAAGTTGAAGGATTGGTTATAGATGAGGGGATAACTATGAGCGATTTAAAGGGAACACTTGATATGTTTGCTAAGAATCTGTTTGGGTCACAAACAAAGACAAAATTTAGGCCTCACCAATTCTATTTTACTGAACCTAGTGCTGAAATGGATGTTACTTGTTTTATGTGTGGTGGAAAAGGCTGTAGAGTATGTCAAAATACAGGTTGGATTGAGATTTTAGGTTGTGGTATGGTTCACCCTAATGTCTTGCTAGATTGTAATATAGATCCTAATAAATATACCGGGTTTGCTTTTGGTATGGGTCTAGATCGAATTACTATGATTAAGTATGGGATTAGCGATTTAAGGTTAATGTTTGAAAATGATATAAGATTCTTAAAGCAGTTTAAATAGGGAGGTAATGATTGATGCTAGTATCAATAAATTGGTTAAAAGATTTCGTAGAAATAAATAATATAGAATTAAACGAATTTACAGAAAAAATGACCATGTCAGGAACTAAAGTAGAAGGCGTTGAAGAGCTAGGCTCTGAAGTTACTAAAGTAGTTGTTGGGAAAATCTTATCTATAGAAAAGCATCCTGATGCAGATAAATTAGTAATAACTAAAGTTGATATTGGAGAAGAAGTTATACAAATCGTAACTGGTGCTAAAAATATCAATGTGGGTGATGTTATCCCTACTGCCTTAATAGGTGCAAAATTAAAAGATTTAAAGATAAAAAAATCTAAACTTAGAGGTATTGAGTCACAGGGAATGATGTGTTCAGCAGGAGAGCTTGGTATGAATACATCCTTACTACCTAAAGAGCAGGTAGATGGGATTTATATCTTAAATAATGAGTATGAACTAGGTAAAGATATTAAATCTATACTAGGGCTAGATGACACTGTTGTAGACTTTGAGCTAACTTCTAATCGTTCGGATTGTTTGTCTGTAATAGGAATTGCTAGAGAGGTTTCCGCTACCTTTAATAAACATCTAATTTTGCCTATTATAGAAGTTAAAGAGATAAAAGAAGATATCAATGATTATTTAAAAGTTTCGATTGAAGATGAACAATTGTGCCCACGTTACGTGACTAGAATGATGAGAATCAATAAAATTGGGCCATCACCTGATTGGATGCAAAGAAGATTGTTAAATAGCGGCGTAAGACCAATTAATAATATAGTAGATGTTACTAATTATGTAATGCTTGAAATGGGTCAACCGCTTCATGCTTTCGATTACGATAAATTAGAGTCTAAGGAAATATTTGTTAGAAAAGCAAAAAAAGATGAAGTGTTTACTACATTAGATGGTGTAAAAAGAGTATTAGATGAAAATATGATTGTAATATCAAATGGTAAAGATCCTATGGCAATTGCAGGTGCAATGGGCGGAGAAAATTCGGAAATAGATAACTCTACTAAAATGATAGTTATTGAATCCGCTAATTTTAATAAAAAAAGTGTTAGACATACAGGAAGAAAGCTTGGACTAAGAAGTGAAGCTGCCAACCGGTTTGAAAAAGGTGTAGATCCAGATTTAGCTGATTTGGCCGCAGATAGAGCAGTACAATTATTACATGAATTAGGAGTAGGAGAAGTGCTACACGGAAGAATTGATGTGTATCCTAAAGTAGTATGTAAGAAAACCATAAATATTAATAGCGTGTGGTTTAATAAGTTTATTGGTATTGACCTATCTATACTGCAAATGAAAGAATATCTTGAAAGGCTATTTTTGACTGTTGAAGTTGAAGGGGACCAGTTAATTATTGGTATACCAACTTATAGACAAGATCTTGAGATTAAAGAAGATATTGCAGAAGAGATTGTCAGATTATACGGTTACAATAATATTCCCAATACGATTATGAGTGGTGTTACCACAAAAGGCGGAAGAACGAAGAGTCAAACACTAATTAAAGACATGAAGACTTTCCTAAGTTCAAAAGGATTCTATGAGATACTCACGACTTCTTTTACTGGAGAAGGGCAACTAGAAGATTTAAATATAAATAAAAATAAAGATTTTTATAATGGAGTTAAAGTTATAAATCCATTAGGTGAAGAAAATAGTATAATGAGACCAACTTTAATACCAGGTTTGCTTCAGGGAATATCTCATAATTACAATCGTAATATTGTAGAAGGTATGTTCTATGAAGTAGCAGTTACTTATAAAAATACTATTGATATTGGTGAGAAGTTACCTACAGAAGAAAAAAATATTTCAATGGGTATATACGGAGAAAAAAACTTTTTTCATTTAAAGGGATATGTAGAGCTGCTCATTAAAAAACTTATGATTGAAGAAAAAGTAGAATATATCAATTCAAACCATCCAACATTTCATCCAAAAAGGGTGGCAAAAATTATAATCAAAGGAGTAGATGTAGGTATACTTGGAGAAATTCACCCTATAGTAGTCGAGAATTATGAACTGCCTAGAAGAACTTATGTATGTGAATTACGTTTAGAGGAATTGTTAAAACTATCGAATAATAATATTGCTTTTACAGAACTTCCAAAATATCCAGAAATCAGTAGAGATGTAGCGTTAATAGTAGAAGAGAAAGTAAGTGCTAAAGAAGTTGAAGATATAATTAGAGTAAATGGAAAAGGTCTTTTAGAAGATTTAAAACTCTTTGATGTATACAGGGGTGCTCAAATAGATGAAGGTTATAAGAGTATGGCCTATTCACTAATATTTAGATCAAAAGAGAAAACACTAACAGACATTGAAATAAATGAAATCTTTGATAAGATTATCGCCCAAGCACAAGTGAACTTAGGAGCTCAATTGAGAGAATAAAGTTTCACTTTATCATGATTAATACTGCTAAATTAAACACTTCTGGGATTTTAATAATCCCAGAAGGTAACAATATTTAATAAAATCAGTTTAAATCTTCTAGTTTCTTATCTAGGGATAAAAACATCACTGTTAAAAATATCTGAAGTAGCATAGCTACTAAGCTTTGGACAAATGCAATCAACACGTTGTATAATATAGGTAATGGAATTAAAGTATATATTAATAAAGATATGATATTAGTAGCTATAAAGACACATATATTAAATATGAAATATGCTCTAAAAACTCGCCACCAATTTCTTCTTGTAATTTTAGAACTGTATTTTAGAGCTTTTATAGGGTTAAGATTTACTAAAACTATCGAGTGGAAATAAAAAATATAATCTACAAATAGTTTAATAGCCACGCTCATAAATAATATTATTATAATATTCATCAAGACAGTTGAGCTAGATGTAAAATTAAGTACTACTAAAATAAAGGAAATAATAAATATAAGAAGTAAAAATAGCATAAAGATACCAATAAATAATTTGAAAAGTTTACTGCGAATTGCTAAAAAGGAGTCTCCTAATGTTATAGATTTTCCAAGTAGACTAGACTGTGTTATATTTATTATTATTGGAAATGATACTAAAAACATAGAAAAAAATAAGGTATATATTATTGAAATGATTTCCATAGGGATATTTAATATGGCTTCTATAGAACCGTCTCCTGCATAAATATACAATAATGTGTATGCTAAAAAGGGTATTGCAGATAAGAATAATATTTCATATAGATGGTTTTTAAATATCTGAAAACTCTTTGTAATTTGATATTTCAGTGATAATTCATTTTTATTTTGTTCATTCACGTAAGCTCCTCCTTTATGTATACTCAATATTATAACATCTAACTGACTAATTACCATATACTTTATATATTTTGTTTTAATATCCTCTGTTGACATTATAATCTAATAAGAATAATATATATATTATTTATGTAATAGTTTTTTGAAAGGAGAATGTTTTTGAGTAACAAAACTAGTAGCTTTCACCTTGGCTTAGATGTAGGTTCGACTACAATAAAGTTGGTGATTTTAGATAATAATCATAATATAGTTTATAGTAAATACATAAGACATCTATCAAATATTAAGACAACTATCAAAACTATTTTAAATCAATGTTATGAAGAGATGGGTAATATCATGATTAGCGCCTCTGTAACAGGTTCAGGAGGTCTATCTATTTCAAAATGGTTAAATATTGACTTCGTCCAAGAGGTTATAGCTTCAACAAAAACTGTAGAAATCATGATTCCACAAACAGATGTTGCAATTGAGCTAGGTGGAGAAGATGCAAAGATTACCTATTTTGGACAATCATTAGAACAAAGAATGAATGGAACATGTGCTGGAGGTACAGGAGCTTTTATAGATCAGATGGCTACATTGTTACAAACTGATGCAGCTGGATTAAATGAACTTGCAAAAAGCCATAAAATGATATATCCAATAGCTTCTAGATGTGGAGTTTTTGCAAAGACTGATGTACAGCCATTACTAAATGAAGGAGCAAGTAAAGAAGATATTGCTGCCTCAGTGTTTCAGGCAGTTGTAAACCAAACTATAAGTGGCCTTGCATGTGGTAAACCTATAAGAGGAAATATAGCATTTCTTGGTGGACCTTTATATTTTTTATCTGAGCTTAGAGAGAGATTTGTTGTTACGCTGAAATTAAAAGATGAAGAAATTATTTATCCTAAACATTCTCAGCTTTATGTTGCAATAGGGGCAGCCTTAAATTCAATAGATTCACAATTAATTATTTCGCTTTCTGAGGTTAATGAAAAACTAGATAGAGATAAAGAGTTTAAGTATGAAGAAATACAAAGACTACAGCCATTATTTAATAATGAGGAAGAAATTAATGAATTTCATAAACGTCATAATAAGTACAAAGTAAATAGAAGGGATTTAAATACATATAAAGGCAAGTTGTATTTAGGAATTGATGCTGGTTCTACCACATCAAAGGCTGCCCTCATTGGAGAACAAGGCGAATTATTATATACATATTATAATAGTAATTTAGGGAGCCCTCTTACTCAAGCCATAAAGATTCTTGATGATGTCTACCAAGTTATACCTGAAGGTCTTACAATAACTAAAAGTACAGTCACAGGATACGGTGAAGGATTAATAAAATCTGCATTAAAGATTGACATTGGAGAAATAGAGACCATGGCTCACTTTAGAGGTGCACAGCATTTTTTGCCTAATGTGAACTTTATTCTTGACATTGGTGGTCAAGATATGAAATGTATGAAAATTAAGGATGGGATCATCGATAGTATTGTATTGAATGAAGCTTGTTCATCAGGGTGCGGATCATTTTTAGAGACTTTTGCTCACTCTTTGAACATGTCTGTAGAAGATTTTGCAAATGAAGCATTACTATCTAATGCACCTGTAGATCTAGGTACTCGTTGTACAGTATTTATGAATTCACGAGTTAAGCAAGCCCAAAAAGAAGGGGCCAGCGTTGGAGATATATCGGCAGGATTATCTTATTCTGTTATACGAAATGCCTTGCAAAAAGTAATAAAAGTTCGAAACATTGAAGAATTAGGAGAAAATATAGTAGTTCAGGGAGGCACTTTCTATTCGAATGCAGTTTTAAAAGCTTTCGAAAATATTTTAGGAAAAGAAGTTATACGACCTGATATTTCTGGAATAATGGGCGCATTTGGAGCTGCTTTAATAGCAAGAGAAAGAAATAAAGAAGGAAATATAAGCACTATATTAAATAGAAAGCAATTAAAAGAATTTAATGTAGATACACATATTGAAAGATGCGGTAAATGTGGTAATAATTGCATGCTTACTATTAATCAGTTTTCTGATGGCAGAAGTTTTGTATCGGGGAATCGTTGCGAAAAAGGTGGTATGAATGACGATTTCGAAACTCGCGAAGAACTACCTAATATGTATGATTATAAATACAAAAGACTTTTTAGCTATAAGCCATTAGATAAAGGTGAAGCCTTGCGAGGGGAAGTAGGTATCCCCCGAGTACTAAATATTTATGAAAATTATCCTTTTTGGTATAGGTTTTTTACTGAACTAAAGTATAGAGTTGTTTTGTCTCCTCATTCTAGTAAAAATATTTACGAGAAGGGCATAGAATCTATACCTTCTGAATCAGTATGTTATCCTGCAAAAATTGTACATGGGCATATTGAAAGTTTATTAGATAAAGGAATTAAATTTATATTCTATCCATGTATATCATATGAAGAAGATGATATTTCATATGCAGATAATTGTTATAATTGTCCAATAGTAATGTCATATCCCGAAACCATAAAATACAATGTAGATTCAGTAATGGAATCTGATATACAATATATGAATCCATTTGTTCCTTTTAACGACTATGATAGATTAGTAGAAAGACTAATTGAAGAATTTGCTATACATAATATTTCTGAAACAGAAATTAGAGTAGCGTGTCAGTTAGCATGGGAAGAAAAAAATACATACAGAAATGATGTAAAAAATAAATCAAAAGAAATATTACAATACCTCGAAAAAAATAAATTAAAAGGCATAGTTTTAAGTGGTAGACCATATCATATTGATCCAGAAATTAATCATGGCTTGCCAAATATAATCACTGAACTTGGTATGGCTGTATTATCTGAAGATGGATTATCTGATTTTGGCGAAATTAAAAAACCTCTGAGGGTATTAAACCAATGGAAATACCAATCTAGAATGTATACTGCAGCGGCCTATGTTACCGATAACGAAAATCTTGAAATGGTTCAGTTGACATCATTTGGATGTGGATTAGATGCAGTTACTAGTGAACAAATCCAAGAGATTCTCAATGATGCTGGCAAGATATATACACTCATTAAGATTGACGAGGTTAGTAATCTAGGAGCAGTAAAAATACGTCTTAGGTCTTTAAAAGCTGCATTAGATGAAAGGGATATTAGTGCTTGTAAAATAATACATGATGACAAAAAAAATAGAGTAGTTTTTACTAAAGAGATGAAAAAGACCCATACTTTATTAATACCTCAGATGTCGCCGATACATTTTGATTTTATTGAAGATGCGATGGTTAAATCGGGTTATAATGTAGTGGTGCTCCCAAGTGTAGACAACAAAGCTATTGAAGCGGGTTTAACATATGTAAACAACGATGCATGTTATCCATCTATTATCGCAGTAGGTCAATTAGTGGCTGCAGTAAAATCAGGAAAATACGATGTAAACAAAATAGGCCTAGTTATGAGTCAGACTGGTGGACCTTGTAGAGCTTCTAATTATGTAGCATTCATTAGAAAAGCTTTAATAGATTGTGGTTTAGAACATATTCCAGTTATATCTGCAAATGTATCAGGCTTAGAAAGTAATCCTGGATTTAAAGTTACATTACCTTTAATTAATAGAGGGATAATGTCTTTAGTCTATGGAGACCTTTTTCAAAGAGTTACTAACGCTACTAGACCTTATGAACAGACTAAAGGGTCTGTTGATGAACTCTATAATTATTGGAGAAAAAAAGCTAAACTAAATATTAAATCTGGCAACCTATTAACTTTTAGAAATAACATAAAAGCTATTATAAATCAATTTGACAAAATACCACTTAAAGATATTAGTAAGCCAAAGGTTGCAATAGTAGGTGAGATATTAGTAAAATATCATCCTACAGCAAATAACAATCTTTTAAAAGTACTAGAAGAAGAAGGCGTAGAAGTAGTAGTTCCAGATTTAATGGATTTCTTCTTGTACTGTGCTTATAATAGTGTTTTTAAATACGAAAAATTAGCTGGTAGCAAAAAAACTTCCCAGAATAGTTTGAGATTTATTAAAATTATGGAATGGTATAGAAAACCTATGGTTAAATGGCTAAAAACTAGCAAAAGATTCCAGCCACCGACAGCTATTGAGAACAAAGCTAAGAAAGCCCAAGAACTTATATCACTTGGAAATCAAGGTGGAGAAGGATGGTTCTTAACCGCCGAAATGATGGAATTAATTGAAGATGGCGTAGAAAACATCGTTTGTGTTCAACCCTTTGGGTGTTTGCCAAATCACGTAATGGGTAAAGGCATGATAAAACCAATTCGCAAGAAATATCCAATGGCAAATATCGCGGCTATAGATTATGACCCAGGAGCAAGTGAAGTAAATCAATTAAATAGAATTAAATTAATGCTCGCTGTAGCTTATAAAAATATAGAAAAAAGAAATAAAAATTATCATATAATTTCTACGGAAGACAATATTAAATAGCTAAAGCTTTGGACAACGACTCCTGAATAGAAATTTTAATAAAACAACATATGTTTCATATTTGAGATTAAAAAAACTTCTAAAAATTTTAGAAGTTTTTTTATTTAAGAAAGATTTAAAGGGTGGAATATTGAAAGGTACAAATAGTAAACTATAATAACAATTGTAATTCGATTATAATTTAAAAAAATAAAACTATAAATTTTCTTAAATGTGTATTGACATACGTTTTCAAAGGCATTATAATAACGGTAATGAAAAAAATATTATACCATGAGAAAAATTTCAAGGAGAATGATATGGCGTCAATTAAAGATATTAGGCTTATAGTTAGATGTTCAAAGATGTATTATGAGGAAGGTATGAAGCAAGAGGAAATAGGTGGTAAATTAGAAATATCTAAAGCTACTGTATCAAGATTATTAAATTTGGCGAAAGAATTAGGCATTGTAAAAATAACTGTAGAAAATCCATACTCAAAAGAATCCATCGAATTAGAAAAAAGTCTCGAAGACAAATTTGGTCTTCAAGAGGTTATTATTGCTGATGTTAATAGTAATGATGAATCAGAAGTTAAGAGAGAAATAGCTAGAGAAGCTGCAAAGTACCTACAAAGAATATTAAAACAAGATACTCTAATTGGAATAGCTAGTGGAACTACCTTAGCAGAAATACCTAAGTATATACAAAACAATAGAATGAATAAGTTTACATTTGTACCTATAGTTGGAGGAAGCGGTCAGAGCCGAGCTGAGATACAATCAAATAATATCGCTGTCAGGTTTGCTAAAGCTTTTAATGCAGATTATAAAATACTTCATGCTCCGGCAATGGTAGAAAAATTAGAGAGCAAGTGTGCATTTATAGATGATCCAGGTATTAAATCTGTACTTAGTTTATCTAAAAATCTCGATGTTGCGTTGATTGGAATTGGTTCTTCAACATCTAAGTCCACAGTAAATATGGTTGCAGAATTTATTAAGCCTAGTGAGTTAGTTGAAATGAAAGAACAAGGCGCTGTTGCCGACGTTTGCAATATTTTCATTGATGAAAATGGTAAAAGTGATATATTTGAGACAAATAAAAGGGTAATTGGTATTGATATATCTCAATTAAAAAGTACACCTATAACTATTGCAATTGCTGGAAATATTGAAAAAGCGCAGGCTATATGGGGAGTTATAAATGCAAAACTAATAAATGTTCTAATTACAGATAAAATAACTGCACAAGCAATGCTAACTAACGAGGTGAAATGATGTTAAGATTAGGAATAATATTTGTTTGCATGTTTATTTTACAAGGGATACTCACTTTTTTTCAAGTGAAAAATTATAGAACAAATGTCTCTGAGTTAAACAAAAAAGGAAGTCTGTTTGTCGGCCAAACAAAAGGAAAAATAAGAGCAGGTAGTATTGTGATAATGGCAATTGGTTCTGACGGAAATATAATTGAGGCAAGGGCTATGACTGGTATTACAGTTTTTCATAGATTTAAAACTATTACAGAGTTAACAAATGAAAATATTTATAAAAGTGAATTATGGATTAAAAATATAAAAAATAAACAAATGGCTAAAGCGATAAAAGTTGGAATAGAAGCTATAGAGAGTAAGTTGGAAGTTGAAGATGATAATAGCAGAGATTAATTTCTGTATTAATCTCTGTTAAATATAAAAATAAGGAGGAGTTTTTATGGAATTTTTAGCTAGTTTAGCTGAAGGATTCATCGGTCTATTTCAGGCTGGTGGAGCAACATTTATGGGATTAGTGACAGGCATATTGCCAACACTAATTGTACTAATTACTTTTGTAAACTCTATTACTATGTTAGTTGGAGAGGATAAGGTTGAGGCATTCGCCAGGAAGATGACAGGCAATTTCATTACTCGTTATACTATTTTCCCAATATTAGCTGTATTTTTCTTAACTAACCCTATGTGTTATTCTTTTGGAAAGTTTCTACAAGAAAAACATAAGCCAGCTTTTTACGATGCGGCAGTTTCATTTGTTCATCCGATAACAGGACTTTTTCCTCACGCAAATGCTGGAGAGTTATTCGTATTCTATGGAATTGCAGATGGAATAACAAAGCTAGGACTACCTATATCAGGATTAGCGGTTAGGTACTTTATAGTTGGAGTTATTGTAATACTTATTAGAGGTATTGTAACTGAAAGAATTACAGTAATGATGATGTCAAAAAAGGGGGCAAACTAAATGACTTATAAAGCTATTCGTATAGTAAAAGGAAAAGCTGGTTGGGGTGGACCTTTAGTTATTATGCCAGATGAAAAGAGAAACAAGGTATTATCTGTTACTGGTGGAGGTATAGACCCAATTGCTCAATTAATAGCTGATATGACTGGGTGTACTACAGTAGATGGATTCGCAACATCAATCCCTGATGATGAAGTTTTCGTAGCCATTGTAGATTGTGGTGGTACAGCAAGATGTGGAGTTTATCCTAAAAAAGGAATTTATACTGTCAATTTAACTCCAGTAGGTCAATCGGGACCATTAGCACAATACATAAAAGAAGATATCTATGTTTCAGGAGTAAAACCAGAGAATATAACTTTAGCTGAAGAAGGTTCACAAGTTACAGAGACAGTAAAAACTGAAGAAAAGAAAACTTATAGTAATACAAATAAAAACGCACCAAAAGGAAGTTTTATAGCTAATTTTGGTAAAGCAATTGGTGGTGTTGTTGGAAAGTTCTATGCAGCAGGAAAAATGACTATATCTATGGTAATGAATAATATATTACCTTTCATGGCTTTTGTAGCAATGCTAATTGGTATCATATCTCAATCAGGATTAGGTGATCTTATTGCAAAAGCAATTGCTCCAGCATCAGGAAGTTTACCAGGTCTTCTAATCGTATGTGTGATTTGTTCTTTACCACTACTATCACCTATATTAGGACCTGGAGCAGTAATCGCTCAAGTAGTTGGAGTATTTATTGGTGTTGAAATAGGTAAAGGCAATATTCCACCACAATATGCACTACCAGCTTTATTTGCAATAGATCCTCAAGTAGGTTGTGATTTTGTACCAGTAGGTTTAAGTTTAGGTGAAGCAGAACCTGAAACTGTAGAAATCGGAGTTCCAGCAGTACTGTTTTCTAGACTAATTACAGGACCAATTTCTGTTGTAATTGCTTACTTCTTTAGTATTGGATTATTTTAGATTGATTTATTAGTTATAGATGGATGTTTCATTAATATATGAAACTCCATCTATAAAAAAAATATTGAGTATTTTAAACATACTGGATTGGAATATAACTGATCTTTATTGTAGGAGGCAAACATGAAATACAATGTAAAAATAACTAAAATTGGAGACATGGCTTTAGATTTTTTATCAGAAGATATGTTGATTATTTTTAATAATAATGCACCAGAAGAATTAGCCGAAATTTCTGTATTACATGAAATTAGTGAACTAAAAGAAGAAGTAGTAGTGGGAGATAAATTTACTCTAGGTGACGATGTGTATACAGTTACAGCAGTAGGATATGAAGCGAATCAAACACTTAAGAAAATGGGACATTGTAGTTTGAAGTTTGATGGGGCAGATGCGCCACAGTTACCAGGTTGTATTCATTTAAAAGGTGAGAATAATCCCAATATTAAAGTGGGCAAAAATATAACTATAGAAAAAGGAGGCTTTTAAAATGCTTAACTTAAATACAAAATTAAGAGAGTATCAAGAAAGTGGAAAAACTATAAGAATGGGTCTTGTTGGAGCAGGTCAAATGGGAAAGGGCATGGTAAGTCAAGTAATGCTCATGAAAGGTATGATTCCTGCCATAGTAGTAGATATTAATGTAGAAAATGCAATTGAATCTTATACTCTAACTGGAATTAGAAGAGAAGATATCGTCGTTACGTCAAAACTTTCTGAAGCAAACTCTGCTATAGAGCAAGGGAAATGGGTTGCATCTGATAATGCTGATATACCTGCACAAGCGAATTTAATAGATGTGGTAGTAGATGCCACTGGTGTACCTGATGTTGGAGCTAAAGTTGCATTAGACGCTATTATGAATAAAAAGCATATTGTTATGTTAAATGTAGAAACAGATGTAGTAGTTGGACCTATATTAAAAAAACTAGCTGATAATGCTGGTGTTATTTATACTGGATCTGCAGGTGATGAACCTGGAGCTGTAAAAGAAATTTATGATTTTGCAGATGCAATGGGTATGGATATTGTTGCTATTGGTAAGGGGAAAAACAATCCGGTAGTTCTAGGATGCAACCCTGACACTGTTTACGAACAAGCAATCGCTTCCGGTGTAAGCCCTAAAATGTTAACTGCATTTAAAGATGGTACAAAGACTATGGTAGAAATGACAGCCATGTCAAATGCTACAGGTTTTTTACCGGATGTAAGAGGTGGTCATGCAGTTACTGCTACAGTAAGCGACTTACCAGGTATTTTCCAATTAAAAGAAAATGGTGGTATTTTAAACAATACTAAAATTGTCGATTATATTAATGGTGTAGCTCCTGGAGTATTTGTTATTGTAACGACAGATCTTCCACAAATTCACCATGAAATGCAATATTTGAGTATGGGTTCAGGTCCTAATTACGTTCTATTTAGACCATATCACTTATGTAGCTTAGAAACTCCATTAACAGCAGCAAGAGCTGTAATATATAATGAGCCAACAATTGTACCACTTCCAGGAAAACCAATATCAGAAACAATTACATTGGCAAAAAAAGACCTTAATGCTGGAGATATGTTAGATGGATTAGGCGGGTTTACAGTATATGGAAGCTTTGAAACTTATGAAAACTCAAAAATTGAAAAAGCAGTTCCATTAGGGTTAATTACCAAAAATACAAAATTAAAAAATTCTAAAAAGCCAGGTGAAGTAATTACATACGACGATATAGAACTAGATACATCTACTTTGATCTACAAGTTAAGAGAACTTCAAGAAAAACTAATTGGATAAATAATTTAAAATTTTGTTAACTAAACCTCAGTAATGATTCTAATAAAAGAATTATTACTGAGGTTAAAGTTATTTAAATTCTGTATATTTAATTCATAAAATACGCCAAATTTTGTTTCTAAGACGGGAGGTTTAAAATGAATAGAATTCAGGATATAAAATGTTTTTTGCTTGATATGGATGGTACTATATATTTAGGAGATAAGTTAATAGATGGTGCAAAGGAATTTTTAGATACTTTACAGGAAAAAAAAATAAAGTACTTCTTCCTGACAAATAACTCATCAAAAGATAAACTAGCATATATAAAAAAACTTAAAGGATTAGGTATTGATGCAGAAGAAAATGATGTATTCTCTTCTGGGGATGCAACTATTCATTACCTTAAAAAACATACTAATTATAAAAAAATATTTATGCTTGGTACAGATGCTTTAACTCGTTCGTTTGAAAAAGAAGGATTTGAAGTGATATCGGATAAAGATGTTGATGTAGATTGTGTCGTTTTAGGTTTTGACACTACATTAACCTACAATAAGTTATGGGCAGCTTGTGACTATGTAAGAAAAGTACCCTATATAGCCACTCATCCTGATTTGAATTGTCCTCTAGAGGATAATAAGGTCATGCCAGATGTAGGTGCTATGATTGCCTTCATTAAAGCAGCTACTGGAAAAGAGCCTATTATTATTGGTAAACCAAAAAGTTATATGCTTGATGCAATAATGGATAATTGTGGTTTTGAAAAACAAGAATTAGCTATGGTAGGAGACAGGTTATATACAGATATTAAGATGGGGGTAGATTTAGGCTTTACATCTATATTAGTTTTATCTGGAGAAACTAATATAGATGATTATGAAAAATCTCCAATAAATGCAGATTATATTTTTCCTTCAGTAAAAGAAATAATAGACACTTTATAAAGGAGATGAAGTTTTGACTGATTTAAATACATTACTTAATAAAGAAATTTTATGTGATTGTGGGAAGACTCATCAAGTAGAAATAAAAGAAGTTGATTTTGAATTTAAGCCAGAAGATATTGTCCATATTTGCGATAAGCATTTTAAAGGCAAACATGTACTTATTGTTGCAGATAAACATACTTATGAACAAATAAATAAAAGCATATATGAAATTATGGAAAAAAGTGATTTTATTATATCTATATTGGAATTTGACGATAAAAAGCTAATACCAGATGAGAAGGCAGTGGGAACTATACTTATGACTACAGATAGAAGTATTTGTGGTATTATATCTATTGGATCTGGAACGATTAATGATTTAAGCAGATTGGTTGGTGATAGAGTTAAGGTTCCAGTAGTGACTATTGCGACAGCTCCTTCTATGGATGGTTATGCTGCAGCAGGATCATCACTCATGTATAAAGGAGTAAAAAAAACCATTAAGGGATCAACAGTTACAGCTATATACGGTAAAGTTGATGTAATAAAAGATTGCCCATATGAATTAATACAAGCAGGTTTTGGTGATATTATTGGTAAAAAGACAGCACTTGCAGATTGGGTTTTATCTAAACATATTAACGATGAATATTGGTGTGATGCTACTGTTAAGCTCGTTGAAGAATCTGCTGATTTATGTATAAGAGATGCAAGCAAAATTACACATAGAGATCCCATAGCTATTAAAAATTTAATAGACGCATTAGTTTTATCTGGGATATGCATGGCACTAGTAGATGATACTAGACCTGCTTCAGGATCAGAGCATTTAGTGTCCCACTATATGGTAATGAAAGCAATTGAAAATGGAGACTTGCCACCTTCACATGGCATTACTGTAGGGTTTGGCACATTAGTTGCAACAGTTCTTTACGAGTACTTGCTACAATGTGAACCGTTTAAAAATCTAGATAATGCTAGTGTAATTAATGACGCAGTTAAAAAATATTTACCACGAAAAGAAGATGTGATTAAGTGGCTAGAAACAATAGGATTATCAATTAATCCAAAAGACTACAATTTAAACGAAGATCTTCTAAGAGAAATAGTTAATAAAGCTGGTTTTATAAGGGAGAGATATACAATATTTAGCCTTTTACATTCTTTAGATGTATTAGACGATGCTGGCGAATATTTGATTCAATATTTCTATAAAAAGTAAGACATAATACAGTGAAATCTTAATATTATAAAACTCACCTAACATTTTAATTAGATCTTACAAGAGTACAGATTTAATTTATGCTTATGTGAGTTTTATTTACATGAACTATAAATTGTGCGTATACAAACAATAATAAATAGGATATAATTACCATTAAATAATCAACTGTTATTGAACCGCGATAATGTAATCTTTAATGTTAAAGGATTAAGGAGGATTTACTTTGTTCATATTATTCATGTTTGTACTAGGGATAGTTGTGGGCAGCTTTTTAAATGTAGTTATTTACAGAGTTCCTATGAAAGAATCTATTGTGTTACCACCATCACATTGTCAAACGTGTAATTCTAGGTTAAAACCTCAAGATTTAATACCAATTGTTAGTTGGATTATACTTAAGGGAAGATGTCGTTACTGTGGGACAAGTGTGTCATATAGATACGCTTTCGTAGAGTTTATAGTAGGTGTGTTATTTGTTTTTACATATATACAAGTAGGAATTGGTTCTGAATTAATAAGATTCTTGTTAATCACTAGCTTGCTTATTCCCATAATATTTATTGATATAGATCATTTTATTATTCCAGATCAATTAAATATATTTGGTTTAATCCTTTTTATAATTTTAAACTTAGTATTCTCCTTTATACCTTGGTTAGATGCGGTATTAGGAGCTACAGTTGGAATGGTTCCACTTCTAGTTCTCGTATTACTAACTCGAGGTAATGGCATGGGATTAGGAGATGTAAAGCTCATGGCTATGTTAGGGCTATTCTTGGGATGGGAGTTAGCACTACTATCATTATTTTTATCTTTTATATTAGGAGGTTTTTTGGGAGTAGTATTGCTAATTACCAAAGTAAAAGGGAGAAAAGAACCAATGCCATTTGGACCATGGATTGCAATAGCAACATTAATATCTATGCACTGGGGAGATTCTATTATAAAGTGGTATATAAGTATCATTATGATTTAAATATAAGAAGTTAGATTTGTAAAAATATTTATACAGACAAGCTAAACTATAGTAATAATTATTGTGAGGCGATGAATTATGAAAAGGAACAAAGGCTTTACTTTAGTAGAGATAGTAGTTGCTCTTGCAATATTCTCTTTACTAATATGTATTACTTTTATCAGTAGTGATACACTTAGAAATTTTGTTCAAAGACAAAATTTAAAGACTCAATCAAGGGAAGTACTACAGGCACTACTTGTAGGTAAAAACAATGCTGTAATAGATGGTTATACTAGAAAAATTATAATATATAAGGATAAAATCTATATTCAGACAATAAAAGAGACTATTGAGACAGAAAAGATAGAATTTAGAGATTCTATCTTTATTACGTCTAATACATACAATGCAAAGCGTCTTGAACTTAGGCCGATAGGCACTGTAAACCTTGGAGGTCACTTTACCTTTGAAAATCAAATGGGAGATAAAATGACTATTGTGGTGCAAATAGCAAGCGGTAGAATTTATCTAAAGGAAGGATCATGAATAAACATAGGGCTTTTACCTTATTAGAAGTAGTAGTATCTGTATTTATTTTTTCAATACTAAGTATTAGTATGTTTATTAGCCTAAAATTTGCATTAGATGCTCATAGTATTTCAGTAGAGCGCTACAGATTAGTACAAAATGGCCAAGGCACATTAGAAAATGTAATTGACGAAATGAAAAGTTATGATGATATATCTGAAATTACACCTGAAATAATATGGGATATATCAACAAAGTACAAAGATGATAGTGGGGATTATTATGTAAGTATTACACAAATCTCTCATGACAATTTATACATTATAAAAATAATTTATAAAGAAAGTCGGTATGAAAGCCTATGTACTCAGATTTACATAAATTAAGGAAAGGTTTTACGCTTGTTGAACTTATAATTAGTTTAGCTCTTTTAATAATTGTATTGACTACACTCTTATTTACCTTTAAATTTCAGTATGATACCTATGACAAATTGTACACGGATACTTATAATGCAGAAAATCTAAGGTACTTGTCAATTACTCTTGAAAGGCAGATTAGAGCTACACCTATTATATTTATAGTCAACGATCGAATTTATTTAAAGGATCTAGAATCTCCAGAATACTTCAATTATTATAGTTTAAACAATAGTATTCTTTTTAAGACTAAAACAGATAAAGCTCTAAATAGTATAGGTCAAGGTAGCACATCTCAAATTGCTGCTGATATAGATTTCTTTGCTCTATATTATACTGAAGGCAATATTATTATATGTTTAGAAACTAATTATAATAAAAAAAACTATGAGATTGTAAAAGTTGTAAGATTAATGAATAAAACAGTGACAATTAATAATTGATATAGTGTAGTAAAAGTAAGTTTTTAGAGTCTGAAGAAACTTAGGCTGGTGATATAATGATAAAAAAATTACAAAGGCAAAGAGGTTTCACTACTATTTTTTTTACTATTATAGTGATGATATTAATTAGCATAGTAGTTTTTTCCATGGTGTTTTTATCCTTTTATGAGTTTCAATCAATATTAAATTATTCTCATTACCAACGTGCGTATTTTCTAGCACTTTCAGCTCAGGAAGAAGCGTTGTCATTGTTATCATCTAATTGGAATTCGGTGTACAATACGTCTTGGATTAAATTAGATACTGGAGAGTATAAATACGAAGTGATTGTACTTAGTCCTACAAGTAAAAAGATTATTGCCCAAGGTAAATCTTCTAATATAACTAGAAAATTCGAGTGTGTTTTAGTGACTAATTCAAGTAAAGTAGATCTTAACAAACTTATTAATTATTCCATATATAATAATGGAAATCTCATTATAGAAGACTTACATAATATAAAGTTAAAGGATTCTATATACCCTGGTACTATTGGAGTAACTAAAAATCTACAGATAAATTATTTAACAAATGGTAATTTAGATATGGATGTTAAAGGTAATATAGATATAAGAAATGGTGATAAGAATAATTACTTTAAAAATTATAATCAAGTAGATACCGATTTAATGTATTGTTTAGTTGATGATGTAAGTGATTATACTGACTGGCTAAGAAACGAGTATAAAGATATAGTATATACTATAGATGGAAAAAAACAAGATATAAATCTAGATTTTAGGTTAAATCCTACACAAGAAGGAGTTTGGGATGTTCTTATTATTAGTAATGTTCAAAATCTTATCGTAGAAAACTTAAATTTTGAAGGTCTCATAATTATTGACAATGTAGATAAAGTACTATTTAGAGAGAGTACAACCATTAAAGGAATGATCTTGATATTTGGTCATAATACTGAGAATATAAATATAAAAGCCAGTATAACTGGTAATATTTCTATTATAAGCCATAGCCATGTATCGTATTTTAATGGTGTGTTAACTTATGATAAAGAGGTATTAGAGCGACTTAGACAATTTTTATCTAAAGACCTTGTGAATAATATCCCCTCTAGTTATTTAGATATGATAAAATGGAATGAAGTTGAGTAAAATGCTATTGGGGGTATTACCTTGTTTGCAAAGGAAGATAAAATCGCTGTCTTTGATATAGGTAGCAAAAATATTAAAATTCTTACTGGATATATTAAGGACAAGTCTATTTCAATTGAAAATTATGAGATTATACCTACTCCTGAAAATGCTATATACGATGGAAAGATAGTTAACAAAGAGAAATTAATAGATACACTAACGACAGTTAAAGTAAAATCAAAAGATATTCGAGTTGTATTATCTTCAAATAATATAGTTTTAAGAAATTTTGATTTACCTAAAATGGAATATCATGAAATAAAAGAAGCAATAAAATTTGAAATGTCTGTATTACTACCTGAACAAATAGATGGGTATATAGTAGACGCTAATATTATTGATGAATTTTCTATAGATAATGAAGAAAATATAGAGATTGTTATGTTAAAAGTTCAAGGAGTAGCTATTGATCGTAGTATAGTTAATGATTACTTAGATTGTTTTAGTCAAGCAAACTATAAAATAAATGTACTAGATATTCAATCTAATTGTATTTTCAAGCTGTTTAGTAGTGAAAATAATTACATAATGACAAAAAAAGGAGAAACAATAGCTGAGGAAAACCTAGCTATAATCGATATGGGACATGAAAAAACTGCAGTTACGTTTATAGAAGATCGCAAGATACTTTTTCATAGGTTTTTAGATCATGGAGGTAAAGATATTACAAAAGTA
This sequence comes from Alkalibaculum sporogenes, assembly GCF_009362815.1. Classification (GTDB taxonomy): domain Bacteria; phylum Bacillota; class Clostridia; order Eubacteriales; family Alkalibacteraceae; genus Alkalibaculum_A; species Alkalibaculum_A sporogenes. The sequence continues at coordinate 29,532 of NZ_WHNX01000006.1, forward strand.
ATATCACAAACATTAGATTTAGATTTAAAAACTGCTGAACAGTGGAAACATAAAAATGATTTTGAATTTCTTTTTAAAGAATCAAAGAATGAAGTCGAAAGCATCTTATATAATGAAATAAACAAGATCTTTCATAATATAACTTTAGATATTTATCAGGTAATTGAGTTTTTTGTTTCAATGTCTACTAAAAAGAAAATAGATCGTATTTTAATATCAGGTGGTAGTTCACTCATTCCAACGATAGATACGTATATTCAACAATATGTAAACGTAAATACACAGATTATTGATACGCTAAATAACGTTAATATAAGTAAATTAAAATCACCAAATGACTTAAGTATAATAGTTAATGCATTAGGTGCTTTTATTAGAAGGCGGTAGGACAATGAGAGATATTAATTTACTTCCTGAGCATATGATTAAGGGTAATAAATCAACAGAAAAAACTAAATTTTTATATATTGTATTTGTTTTTATATTGTTACTTATCATATCATATTTGAGTATATATGTTTTAGATTACATTAATAGGCGTGAGAGCTATGTTTTAAGACAAGATATTCAAGGTGTTGAGGATATCTTAAGTGCAAAAACGAATATTGAAAAAATGGAAAAGGAAATACAATTTAAAGACGAAATAATTCTAGAAATTGATAAATCAAGTACAAACCATTATTTATTAATGCAAGATATTGAAAAATTAGTACCTGTAGGAATTCAATTTATTGAACAAGTAAGTGAAGGCGGTCGTATGGTCATCAATGGAATAGCAAATGATGATCGAGAAGTAGCTGATTTTGCAGCTAATCTCTATAAATTAAACGGAATAACACAAATCTGGATAGAGTCCGCGGAATATACAGATCAAATTAAATTTAAAGTATCCTTTATATATGCTGTTGATGGAGGTGTTCTAAGTGAAGTTGAGTAGAAGAGAGAAATTACTACTTTACGCCTTAGCTATAATAGTTGTTTTAGGTCTTTATATCTTCTACTTATTCATACCTAAATATGAAGAATATATAGCTAATAGCCAAGAACTTAAAGAAAATAAAAATATACTAATAGAACTAAAGCATTTAAAGGATGCTGGTGAATTAGTAAATCAAGAGCAAGAAGTAAACTATAAAAAGGGACAGTTAGATCAAAAGATACCTTTGGATATGAAATTACCATTAGTTTATTTAGAGTTATTGAGCATAAGAGATGAGGCTAATACTAAATATACTTCCATGGAATTTATGCTGCCAGAAAGAGTATCTGATCAATATGAAGACGGAACATATTTAGAAAAAGTTAGTGTTAATATAGCTTTAGAGGGTAATTATCAACAAATTAAGAATTATTTAGAATTATTATATAGCAATCAAAGAAAACTTGTAGTTGATGAAATTAGCTATAGGTATGCAAATGAAAAAATTGAAGTAAACCTTGTTGCTAATGTATTTGCTTTAGTAAAAGAAGGGAAAGAGCCATTTAGAGAGTACAATTTTGTGGATAGTAATGATACTTTTGATTAAGAAAAGATATTATTTTTTGATTATATTAGATATGATAATCATTTCAGGCACAACATAAGAAAACTAATTTATCTTGTAGTTTTCTTTTTTATATGGAATAATACACTAAGGTTAGTTTTAGGAGGTATTTATATGAAAATTATCGATATTCGCGGCAAAATTTTAGGAAAAAACAATCCAGCTATCTGTATCCCTATAACAGGCAATGAACTCAAGAATATTACAAAACAATTAGACGAAGCTATATTAAGTGAGCCAGATATTATTGAATTGAGAATTGACTTATGGCAAGAGCAGATGTTATACAATTTATCTAGTATCTTAGTTGATATACGAAATAGAGTAAAGAATATTCCTTTACTTATTACATATAGAAGTTGTGCAGAAGGTGGTCAAGGGAGCTATACTGTTAATGAGATGGTAGATTTATACCATGTTATTTCTTCGTGTGATGAAGTAGATATGATAGACATAGAACTTTCTATAGGAGACGAACTAATAATTCCAATACTTGATAAATTAAAAGAAAATAAAATAAAAAGCGTACTTTCTTATCATAATTTTATAGAAACTCCAGATGAAAATTTTTTAATGGACAAACTAAAGCTAGCGCAAGATCTAGGTGGGGATGTGGCCAAGATAGCTACTATGCCAAGTAGTAAATTTGATGTAATTAAGGTGCTATCTACTACGGCAAAAGCTTATGAAAAGTTAGATATACCTATAATATCTATGTCTATGGGTGAATTAGGAAAAATTAGTAGAATAAGTGGAGGTTTTTTTGGGTCCATAATTACATTTGCATCTCTTAAAAACTCTTCATCTGCTCCTGGTCAATTGGAGATTTCAAAGCTTAAAAAAATACTTTGCTCACTTAGAGATTAATTACAGTTTGTGTTAGCACTTTTTTGGTTAGGGTATAATAAAGGAGATAACAAATGGAAAAACGTCACAACATAGCGCTAATTGGTTTTATGGGGACAGGTAAATCAACCATTGGAAAAAAATTAGCTACTAAGCTAGGCTATGAGTTTATTGATACAGATAAGTTTATTGAAGAATACGAAGATACCAGCATAAAAGAAATCTTTTCAAAATATGGTGAGTCACATTTTAGAGAGAAAGAAACAGAAGCATTAACAAAAATAGTTCAAAATACTCATCAAGTTATTTCCACAGGTGGGGGTATAATACTAAACGCGAAGAATAGAAAAATATTGATGGCAAATTGTTTTGTTGTTCATCTCACTGCTAAACCTCGTAATATATATTTTAGAATTAAGAATAATAAAGAACGACCATTGCTTAATACTGCTCATCCCGAAAGGACAATTAGACAGTTGTTGCATAAAAGATATAAATACTATAGAGTGTGCCATTATACGATTAAAACAGATGTTGGGAATATTACAAGTATAGTAAATAATATTGCTGAAAACTATAATAATAGTACACAGTTATCTGGTCATAAAGAGGTGTTTTGATGTTTTGTTTTGGTCCTTCAGGTAGAAATGAAGACTTTTATAATAAATACAAGGGAGCAAGTGAGATTCCTAAGTGGTTAAATGAAAATGGTTTAGATGCCTATGAGTATCCATTTACTAAGGTACTGAATATTAGCCAGAAAAAGGCTGAAGAAATGGGTGAAGAGGTAAAAAAGAACAATATTAAATTGAGTTTACATGGGCCGTACTCTATCTCTTTGTCTCATCCAGACGAAGAAATCAGAAGTAAGTCTGTTCAAGATATATTTAAATCTATGTTATACTGCCAATGGATGGGAGCAGATCGAGTAGTATTTCATCCAGGGAGTATATCTGATGAAGGTAAAGATGCGGATTTAATAAGAGTGAGACAAAGCATGGAGTTAATACTAGACAATTACTATAAATTCAATTTTAAAGGTATTTTCTTGTGCCCAGAAGTAATGGGAAAAGCAAATCATCTAGGCACTATTGACGAAATTATTTCATTGTCTAAAATGGCACCTGAGATTATTCCTACATTTGATTTTGCACATATACATGCTAGATATAGAGGTCTTTTTAAAGAAGACGAGGATTACCGTAAAGTTGTTGACTTTATTGTAAATAACTTAAGTAAAGATAAGCTAAATAAACTTCACATTCACTTTACCCGAGTTGAATACGGTATAAATGGTGAAAAAAGACATAGAAGTTACCATGAAAAGGCATATGGTCCTGATTTTGAACCTTTAGCAAAACTACTTGTGGAGTATAAATTGTCTGGAAGGGTTATAAATGAATCTAGGGGAACTATGTTAGAGGATGCTATTACATTGAGAAGTATATATGAAAAGTATAAAAAATTAAGTATAAAGAAATAGTATATTAGCTATCTATTAATTAAAGATAGAGTTTGAATATTATGTATTTAATATAGATTATACAGGTAGTTTATGTTAATATTAATAAGTGATTTATCAAGTTGCATTCTAGGTATACTAGTAGTAAACATAATAATATATTGGATTAAATTATTCAAGAACAAGTGTGTTTACGCACTTTATATTTAGTTAAGTGTTTAATGTTTATTATTATAAAAAATTGGAAAAATTATTTTGGAGGGGTATTATGATATCTGCTAGTGATTTTAGAAAAGGTATTACATTTGAAATAGACGGGAATGTATTTACTATTGTTGATTTTCAACATGTTAAACCAGGTAAAGGTGCTGCATTTGTAAGAACAAAGATAAAAAATGTTATAAGTGGATCTACAACAGAAAGAACTTTTAATCCTAGTGAAAAGTTCCCAAAAGCTCATATTGAAACAAAGGAAATGCAATATCTTTATAATGATGGAGATTTATATTATTTTATGGACTCGGAAACTTATGAGCAAGTTCCATTAAATTATAGTCAAGTTGAAGATGCTATTAAATATTTAAAAGATAATATGAATGCTACTATTAAGTTTTATAAAGATAAGGCTTTTTCAGTCACTCCACCTAATTTCGTTGAACTCCAAATTACTGAAACTGAACCAGGTTTTAAAGGAGATACTACTACAGGAGCAAACAAACCAGCTATATTAGAAACTGGTGCATCAGTTACGGTACCATTGTTTGTAGAGCAAGGGGATGTAATTAGAATAGATACGAGAACTGGTGACTATATGGAGAGAGTTTAAATAGCCTATAGCAGAAGCTAATACCTACTGTAACTGTAACATTACAATTATTTACAACTAATCTAGTTTTCCAAATTAAGGGTAGATTTTTTATTTAATATAATGTATTATAAAAGTGTACAGTTGGGTATAATTAAATTGTAAAGGAGGAATTGGAATGGAATATATTAATGAAAAAGTATCTTATTTAAAGGGTTTATGTGATGGACTTGGTGTCGATGAATCTTCTAAAGAAGGAAAAGTACTTATCAAAATTGTCGATATTCTAGAGGATATGACAGATGCTCTTGCTGGGATCGGCGATGCTTACGATGATTTAGAAGATTATGTAGAGTTAATCGATGAAGATCTCATGGAAGTAGAAGATGAAGTTTATAGCCTAGACTTAGATGAAGATGATGATGATGATGACTATTATGAAGTAGAGTGTCCAAATTGTGGAGAAGATTTCATAACCAATTTCGAAGAGATGGAAGATGAAGAATTTGAAATTGAGTGTCCTAGTTGTGGACAAGTAGTTGAAATTGAAACATGCGATTGTGATGATGACGATTGCGAATGCGGTTGTCAAGAATAATAAATAAGTAAGTATTAAGCAAAAAAGGTCAATCCCTAAAGGATTGACCTTTTTTTTTATAGAGAAGATTAATAAGTATTAAATATAAGAATTGATAACTTGCAACTTTTTGGTATATTTCTAGTACCGTTCTAATAAATATAATTAGGACAAGGGGGATAGTTAAAATGTCAAACCAAAGATTACTCAATGATGTTCATGAAATTATTTTTAAAGGTATGGATCTAAATATTAAAAATATTCTAGGTAGTTTAGAGCTAAAGTTTCTATTAGAGATTGATGAAATTAGACTTCGAGTAAATAAACCGCTTATGGTATGTAGAAGTAATGAAGACTTTTTAATTAACAAAAATGGAAAGATCGTCAAAAGTGTAGATCAAGCATTTATCGTAAGAGAATGTGAAATTTATAATTCCCTGCAGTTACTTAGTCAATACTCCTTATATTCTATTGAAGAAGAACTGTCTAAGGGTTTTATTACATTGAAGGGTGGTCACCGAGTAGGTATAACTGGTAAAGCGATTATTGAAAAAGGAAATATCAAGACTATTAAGTATGTCAATGGTTTAAATTATAGGATTATGAGAGAAGTGAAAGGATGCTCGCAAAAGATATCAAAAATAATTCGAAAAGATTCTAAAGATCTTTTTCATACTCTCATAGCTGGTCCTCCTAAGACGGGTAAGACGACAATACTTAGAGATTTAGTGAGAAGATTTAGTACTGGTGATGAACAGTACCCTGGACTTAAGATTGGTGTTGTCGATGAGAGAAGTGAGATTGCAGGATGTCATAGAGGAATACCTCAAAATGACGTAGGTATTCGAACTGATGTCTTAGACTGCTGTCCAAAAGCTCAAGGTATTATAAATTTAATAAGGTCTATGTCACCAGAGGTGATCGTTACAGATGAAATAGGATCAAAAGAGGATTTAGTCTCTATCCATGAAGCGCTAAGTGCTGGAATTAAAATTATCACAACGGTTCACGGTGCAAATATAGAAGAGTTATTAAATCGACCGTATATTTCTCAAATGATTAGAGATAGATTGTTTGAAAAGATAATCTTTTTAGATAATTCAAAAGGAGTAGGAACTATTTCTAGTGTGGTAGATGTAAAAGATATTATTAGAATAGGTATAGAAAATGTATCTTAAAATATTAGGTTTGATGATAATATTTATCAGTTGTGTGTATATTGGAAAGTTTATGGCTAGTAGTTATGAAAAACGCTACATAGAATTACTTACTTTTATTAATTTTATTGACTACTTTGAAACTGAGATATCCTATACATCTACTCCAGTTATAGAAATATTAGATTCTTTGACGGATAAAATTAAATCACCTTTTAAAGAAATTATAATTGGTGTTTCAGAAGAATTAACTAGTTATGGATATAGACCTTTATGTACTGTATGGGAAGAAAATTTATACAATAACAAAAATAAGTTATCACTTAGTCAAGAAGATTTAGAGTTGCTTATTTACTTTGGAAATATACTTGGTACTACTGATATGGAGAATCAGAAGAAGTATTTTACAGTAATAAAGTCAAGGTTACAGGTTCAATTGACACAAGCTTATGAAAAAAAGTTGAAGTATACAAAACTATTTAAGGAACTTGGTATAATCATAGGTTTATTTATTGTTATCTTAATAATCTAGAGGGTGATGATGGTATGGATGTACAAATGATATTCAAAATTGCGGCGATAGGAATTGTCGTAGCAGTTTTAAATCAATTATTAAAAAATGCTCAGAGAGAAGAAATGGCTACTATGGTTACTTTAACTGGTGTAGTGGTAGTTCTTATGATGGTTATTTCGATGATTGCTGATTTGTTTAATGCTATTCAAACTATGTTTCAGTTATATTAGATGGTGGTTGATATGGATATGGATATATTTAAAATCGTAATTATTGGAATAATGGGAACCGTGTTCATCGTGCTTATAAAAAAGTACAACCCTGAATATCAAGTGTTTATCTCCATTGCTACGGGAGTAATTATCTTGCTTTTTATCTACTCTTATTTAGGCCCTATTCTAGCAAGTTTTCAGCAGTTATGGAGTAGAGTTGATATGGATAGTAGATATTTTGAAATTCTAATGAAAGTAATTGTAATAGCGTATGTAACAGAATTTGGATCGCAAATATGTCAAGATGCTGGAGAAAAATCTATCGGGATGAAAATAGAATTAGCAGGTAAAGTCATAATTATATATTTATCTGTACCCATTGTATTATCGTTAATAGATTTTATTATCAAACTGATACCATAGGAGTAGCTTATGATAAAAAAAATTATTTTAATAATGATATTTGTTATGTTTGTAAGTTCAGTTGAGATATGTGCAAGTGAAAACACAAACGAAAATGAAAATGAAAATCCTAATATCTTAGAAAATATAACAGGTGAATTTTATGAACACTACAATATAGAAGAATTAGAAGAATACTATCAAGAGAGTGGGTTAGAAGGAGTAATTAGTTATCCAAGTATCAAAGATTTTGTATTTGGTTTAGTAAAAGGTGAGATAAATTGGGATGTACAAGCTATGCTTGATGGTATAAAATCTTTACTATTTAATGAACTGACATTGACACTTAATTTGTTAGCACGGATTATCTTTCTTTCAATCATGGCTGCTATTCTTAAAAATATTTCAGCTTCATTTGGCAAAAGTCAAGTAGGAGATATTGCGTTTTACGTAGTTTATTTTGTACTTATTGGTATGATAGCAAATAGTTTTTTTACAGTTGTCACTCTTGCGTCTACGACAATCGATACCATGGTTACATTTATTCAAGCTATTTTACCCACTATGTTTATTCTATTAGCTTCAGTTGGTGCTATTGCTAGTAGTAGCATGCTTAGTCCATTAGTACTATATATTGTAGCATTTATTGGAACTGTAGTAAACAATGTAGTATATCCTTTAATTATTGGAGCGGCAGTAGTAAGTTTAATAGACCATATATCTAGTGAAATAAAGTTGTCAAATCTTGCAAAGTTATTAAAAGATGCTGCCCTTTACATTCTAGGGTTTTTGTTTGTTATATTTTTAGGGCTTGTTTCTATACAAGGAGTAGCTATGGCAACACTAGATGGTTTAAGTGCTAAAACTGCGAAATATGCTATTGATAATTTTATTCCTTTTGTAGGTGGTTTTTTGGCTGATTCTATGGATACTATTATAAGTGCTTCTAATATAATTAAAAATGGTGTGGGTATAGTTGGATTACTTATAATAGTAGGAATTATCCTTTTTCCTATAATAAAAATGTTTGTTCTAGTAATAATGTTTAGAGTTGCTGCAGCAATTATACAGCCAATATCTGATGAAAGAATTGTAAAATGTCTTTCTGATATGTCATCGTATATACTTTTGATCATGGGCTGTGTAATGGTTATTGCTATGATGTTCTTTTTGATAATTAGCATAATTGTACTACTTGGTGATATGACAGTAATGTATAGATAAGGGGGATAAATATGCAGTTCTTTTCTTCTTGGTTAAAAAACATAGTTTTTATTACGATAACCATAACTTTAGTAAATATGATATTACCTGATAAGATGGCTAAATATGTAAAGGTTATTACAGGATTTATTGTAATGTTAGTAATAGTTCAGCCAATTGCTAGCTTGTTAGGTGGAGAAGTATACCTTGACGATTTTCACCTAAAGCATTCTTCCATAATGGAAGAGAATATTACGACTTTTGGAGAAGAACAAGATATGGCTAGTAAGCAAGAAAGTATAACGGTTAGGGTTTATAAAGATAAACTTACCGACAGTATAGTAAACAGGATAGATCAAACCTTAGACATGAAAGTTGAAGTTAAGTTAGATGTAAATGAAGATATGAACGATGATAGTTTTGGTACTATAAATAAAGCTTATGTAATTGTAATTGAAGAACCACAGAGTAGTATTGTAAACATTAAAAAGATCAATATTGGGAAGAAAGATGATCAGATTGAAGAGATGGTGAGTGAAAAATCAGTAAATAAGATAAATAATTTCTTTTTAAACTTCTATAACTTAAAAGATGAGAATATAACTATTAGTAAAAATGAATAAAAATATGGAGGGATAAAGTTGAATCTAAGTAAAAACATAAGAGAAATTATTCAAAAAATTAAAAAAATGAATGATAAGGAAAAAATAATTAATATTTCTTTTATATGTTTAATAGGTATTGCCATGGTTTTTGCATCAAATTTTTTTAAAAGTTCTACACCTCAGGTGGTTGATGAACAAGAACAGAAACAATTACAACAATTACAGCAAGTGCAACAAAGTAATACTCAAGCAAATGCATATAATGATTATCAAAAAACATTACAGGGTGATTTAAAGTATATTTTAGGACAAATTGATGGTGTGGGGCAAGTTGATGTGATGATTACATTTTATAGTGTAGGGCAAAAGGAGATAGCGTATAATACCAAGGAATCAAATAGCATTACAAGCGAAAATGATAGTCAAGGAGGTGAACGAGTTACAGAACAAATTAACAAAGATCAAAATGCTATTATGGTGAATAAAGATGGTGCTAATGAACCTCTTGTTATCACAGAAAATTATCCTGAGATTAAGGGTGTTATAGTAGTAGCCGAAGGTGTTTGGGACCCTAATATTAAATATAAGATTATGAAGGGTGTAGAAAACGCATTAGATTTACCTTCGTTTAAAGTAATGGTATATCCTAAAAAGAAATAGAATATAGAGGAGGTTTTAAGAGTGAATATTTTTAAAAAGAAAAATTTAGTAGTATTTAGTTTAGTAGGTGTCTTAGCATTAGTAGGATATTTGAATTACCATATGTTGTTTAATGATGGTGTCACTACTGCTGAAAATGAAAAAGCTCCAATAAATGCGGAACTAGTAAACATAGAAACAGAAAATGAAGTTATGACAGGAACAACTACTTTAACAGATGGTTTTTTTGTAGATTATAAAATTGAAAGAGATAAGAGTAGAAGCCAAAGCGTTGCTATGTTAGAGGATATATCAAAAGAAGAAGATGGAGATAAAGACACAAAGACTATGGCGCAACAAGAAGTTATTAATCTAGTTAAAATAAGCGAACAAGAGATGATCATAGAAAACTTAATTAGAGCTAAAGGATTTAATGATGCTATTGTGTTCATTCACGATGGATATGTAAATGTGGTAGTAGATGCACAGCAATTAACAACATCACAAGCTGCACAGATTCAAAATATAGTAAATAAAGAAAGTGGAGTTGATATTGAAAAAATATCAATAGCTACTAACAATAATGATCAATCTTAGTACATAAGAACTACGAATATGACGAGTTTAATCTCATATGAAATACTGTCAGGAATAAAGAAATATAATCTTTGTTCCTGTTTTTTATTATTAAGACAATGAATCAAACAGATTCCTGCAGATATTTAGTAACTACCCGCGAAATCATAGGGAAACGAGTGAAGCTATTTCTTGAGGTTTATCATATACCATATTAGGCGCTAATGATATTGTTGTTATATTAAAGATACTATATTATAATAAAGCTAAATAATGTAAAAGAGGTAGCCAGAATATGTACGAGCTAATTGCCACAATATTTAAGTATATCTTTACTCTTATCATTTATGTGTTTATTTTTTCTATTATACGTATGATATATTTAGATATTCGATCCATGAAGGGTTATTCAAAAAAGGGTATTGAAGCTTACCCTTATTTAAAGCTTATTAATAGAAGAGAAAAATTTGATTTTAAATTATTTGAAAGCTATATCTTAGACGAAGATAAGAGTATTGGGCGCTCTAATAGAAATGAAATTTCTATACAGGATCCTTATCTTTCTAGCGAACATGTTCGTATATATATAGAGGAAGATATTTGCCTTATAAAAGATTTAGGTAGCACAAATGGTACATTTTTAAATGATGAGCAAATAGAGGAAGAATCAGTTGTACTTAACGATGGTGATAGAATCCATATTGGACAACTAGATTTTATATTTGTTAGTAAAGATGAAGAGGAATAATTAATGAGAACATTATTTAATAACTCTAAACCAATTACACTAGTAGTACTTTTTAATATAATGGCTTTTGGACTATTGTTTTTTAGGAATCAAAATGTAGAAATTATTTATTATGGTCTGACAGTAATAGGTATTATTTGTTTTGTGTACTTTTTTTTACAGTGGAGACAATGGGGGGATGTTTACTTATTTATAATTGTAACTATGCTCATTAGCATAGGTCTTATTATGATATTTAGATTAGATGAAGATCTAGGTATAAGACAAGTTATGTTGTTTTCTGGTGGAATGGTTCTTTTCTTATTAAGTTATTTAATATTTAATTCATTAAAGTTTTGGCATAAATTAACCTATTTTTATATTGGAAGTTCATTACTGCTCTTCATTATAACATTAGCATTTGGACGAACTATAGGTGGAGCTACTAATTGGATTTCATTTTATGGTATTAGTATACAACCGTCAGAGTTTATCAAAATTATTTTTATATTTTTTTTAGCAAGTTATTATAATACACCAGATAAACTAAAGATTCCTCCTATAAAGATTTCTGATAAAACCATTGAAATTAAGAATAATATAATTTTAACAATTGTTGCTTATGGATATATGGGGTTCTTAGTATTACAGAGAGAGTGGGGAGGAGCACTTCTTATGTTTCTCATACACATTACTCTTCTATTTGTCTTTGAAGAAGATATCAAGGTAATACTGATGAATATAGCATTTGCCATTGTAGGCGCATTAGGTGGAGCATTGTTTGTATATCATATAAAAGTTAGAATAGATGTATGGATAGATCCATGGGCAGATATTGCAGGAAAAGGTTATCAAATTACACAATCTATGTTTGCTATTGGATCAGGAGGTTTTTTTGGAAGAGGATTAGGTTTAGGAAGTCCAAAGTATATTCCCGAGGTGGAGACAGATTTTATCTTTTCTGCAATTTGTGAAGAATTTGGTATATTTGGTGGAGTAGCTATTATATTATTGTACTTTATATTAGTATATAGAGGGTTTAAAATAGCATTATCTGTAGAAAATACTTTTTATAAGGCAATAGCTCTTGGTATAACAGCTATGTTTGGCTTTCAAACATTTATTATTATAGGAGGAGTTATTAAATTGATTCCACTGACAGGAATAACCTTGCCCTTTATTAGTTATGGAGGTAGCTCTTTGACTACTAATTTTATCGCTTTAGCAATATTGCAAGCAATTTCCAAGGATGCATATAGCGGTATGGGAGGTAAATATGAATAATAATAAAAGGATCATCTTTTCGTTAATAATAATGAGTTTGCTTTTTTTCTCTTTAATGGCATACCTCACTTATTTTGAGTTTTTTCAAAAAGACAATATTCTAGCTAATAGTTATAATCAAAGGCTTTACGAATATGAAGAGAGTGTCGTCCGTGGTAATATATACGATAGAAATGGCACTTTATTAGCTTACTCAGAAGGAGAAGGAGAAAATCAAAAGAGAATTTATCCACATAATAATCTATATAGTCATATAATAGGTTATAGCACAAGAACTTATGGAAAAATTTTATTAGAAGCTAAATACAATAATGAGTTGCTTGGAATTAACGAGCTTAAAGTAGTTGTAGATTTGAAAAATGAAATCACAGGACAAAAAACTAAGGGTAACGATGTATACTTAACTATAGATCATGAATTGCAAAGTTTAGCCGAAAAACTTTTAAAGGGCAAATCAGGTTCCGTAGTAGCCATGAACCCCACTACAGGTGAAGTGCTAGCTATGGTTAGCAAGCCAGACTATAACCCTAATGAGGATAAATTAAAAGAAAATTGGTCCCAACTTGTAGAATCTGAAGAGTCTCCTTTTCTTCCAAGAGCAACTCAAGGACTCTACGTACCAGGTTCAACATTTAAAGTAGCAATTGCAAGTAGTGCCATAGAAAATGGCTTAGGGGATGAAACATTTGATGATAAAGGAACTATTGTTATAGATGGAAAAGAGATAAGAAACTTTGGTGGCAAAGAATTTGGAACAATAGATATGAAAGATGCCTTGGCTTATTCTAGTAATACTGCATTTGCTCAAATTGGAGTATCTTTAGGAGAACAAAATTTAAGAAATTTATCAGCTGGTTTAGGATTTAATAAATCTATAGGCTTTGGTATACCTTTAAAACAAAGTAGTTTTGACTACAAAAAAATGAACAAAACTGATATGGCTGCTGTAGGAATGGGACAAGGTAAATTACTTGTTACACCTCTGCACATGGCTATGATTACTTCGAGTATAGCAAATAGAGGTATGATGGTAGAGCCACTTTTAGTGCAGAAAGTAACTGGTATAACAGGAAACCATATGATTAAAAATAATCCAACAGTTTTGTATCAAACTATGAATGAGCAAACATCATCACAAATAAATGAAATGATGCAGCAAGTAGTTAATAAAGGAACTGGGACAAAAGCTAAAATAGCGGGTATTGAAGTTGCAGGAAAAACAGGTACAGCAGAAAATGAATTGTCTAATGGAGATAATAGTAAAGAACATGCATGGTTTATAGGCTTTGCACCTGCTGAAAATCCTCAAATTGCAGTATCAGTGATTATAGAATATAGTGGTTCAACAGGAGGCGAAGTAGCAGCGCCAATAGCACAACAGATAATGAGGCAATGGATTAAATAGGGATATTGTAATCAAGGGCAGGATTAAGCTCGTCTTATACAACTAAAATGGGGGGACATTATAATGAAATTAGTATCTTGGAATGTGAATGGAATAAGGGCAGCTTTAAAAAAAGATTTTATGGGATTTTTTGATCAAGTAGGTGCAGATATATTTTGTCTACAAGAGACAAAGTTACAAGAAGGTCAATTGGATTTAAAATTAGATGGATATCATCAATACTGGAATTATGCACAAAAAAAAGGATACTCTGGCACGGCAGTTTTTACAAAAATTGAACCTCTCTCTGTAAAATATGGTATTGGAGTAGAAGAACACGATAAAGAGGGAAGAGTTATTACTCTAGAGTATGAAGATTTCTTTTTACTTACTATATATACGCCTAATTCTCAAAGAGGACTTGCACGACTTGATTATAGAATGGAATGGGAAGACTCGTTATTTACATATTTTAAGGAACTAGAAAATATTAAACCAATTATTTTTTGTGGAGATCTTAACGTAGCACATAAGGAAATAGATATTAAAAATCCAGCCTCTAATAAAAGAAGCGCCGGCTTTACAGATGAAGAGAGAAGTAAATTTGATAATATTGTACAAAGTGGATTTATAGATACCTTCCGTTATTTCTACCCAGAAAAAGAAGAAGCGTATACATGGTGGTCTTATATTACAAAGGCAAGAGAAAGAAATGTAGGCTGGAGAATAGATTACTTTTGCACATCAAAATCATTAGAAAATAGATTGTCAGATGCTAATATATACGCTGAAATTTTAGGCTCAGATCATTGTCCAGTAGGTTTGATTCTATCTGATAAGTAGACTTAATATAAATACAGACTTAATATATATTAAGTCTGTATTTAATTTCTCACTACGATTTAAGTATATTAATTAAATCATCTTATGATTAACTTACTTCACTATTAAATTGACTATTATACAAACTATCATAAAAACCGTTCATTGCAAGTAATTGAAGGTGAGTACCTACTTCGACTACTTTACCTTCGTTCATGACTAAAATAACATCTGCATCACGTATAGTAGATAATCTGTGAGCAATGACGAAATTAGTACGTCCTTTCATCAAGCGGATCATTGCTTTTTGAATGAGTAATTCTGTTCTTGTATCCACGCTACTAGTAGCTTCATCGAGTATGAGGATAGTAGGGTTTGAAAGAATAGCTCGTGCAATAGTGAGCAGTTGTTTTTGCCCTTGTGAGATATTTGATGCTTCTTCATTTAGAACTGTTTCATAACCGTGAGGAAGAGTGCGTATAAAGTGATCAGCGTGAGCTGCTTTGGAGGCTTTAATAATTTCTTCATCACTAGCATCCATTCGACCATATGCTATATTATCTTTAATTGTTCCTTTAAAAAGCCATGTGTCTTGTAAAACCATTCCGAATACTTCGCGTAAGGTACCACGTTGAATATCCCTGATGTCTACACCATCAATAGTAATACTTCCAGATTTGATTTCATAAAAACGTAAAAGAAGCTTAACTAAAGTAGTTTTTCCTGCACCGGTGGGACCTACAATAGCGATTGTTTGGCCGGATTTCACTTCGATGTTCATTTTGGTAATAAGTTCTATATCTTCATAATAACTAAAGCTCACTTCTTCAAATTTGACATCACCTTTAGGTCTGAATTTAGTATATGCATGCAAGCTATCAGGAGTTTCTTCTGGTTCATTCATTAACTCAAAAACCCGCTCTGCTGCTGCAATTGTAGATTGAATAATATTAGCGATATTAGCCGTCTGTAAAATAGGTTGTGAAAATTGCTTTGAATACTGTATAAATGCCTGCATATTACCAATAGAGATACGTCCTTGAGTAACAAAGATACTTCCTACAACGCAGATGAGAACATACCCTATATTGTTAAGAAATCCTACTAATGGCATAATTAATCCAGAAATAAATTGAGAACGCCAACCTGCTTCCGTTAAGTTTTTATTAATTTCTTTAAACTCTTGTATAGATTTTTTTTCATTACCAAAAGCCTTTACAATAATATGGGAACCATACATTTCTTCGACGTGACTGTTAAGTTTGCCTAATTCCCTTTGATTTGAAGCAAAGTTCTTTTGTGATATACGTGCAATTTTTTTTGTGATAATAAATGTTAAAGGTAGAGTTATAAGCGCAATAACTGTCATCCATGCGCTAATAGAGGTCATCATAACTAAGATTCCAATAATAGTAATAATTGAGACAATAAATTGTGATATGCTTTGTTGTAGTGTGCTACCAATAGTATCCATATCATTTGTTGCACGGCTCAATATCTCGCCATGTGTATGTGAATCAAAATATTTTAAAGGAAGTCGGCTAAGTTTGTCTCTTATATCATTACGCATATCATAGACTATTTTCTGTGCCACACTAGCCATTATAAATTGCTCAAGGTAGATGAACATAGCACTTACAAAATAGATACTAGCTAAGAGTTGAAGTATGCGTATAATTTTATTGAAATCTATAGTGAAATTTGGATCACCATTTAGTCTACCAATTACTCCTTCAAAGATAATAGTTGTTGCTTGCCCTAAAATGACTGGGCTAAAGATACTAAAAACTGTGCCTAATATAGATGCTAAGACCACAATAATTAGTTGGATTCGATAAGGTCGGATATATTGGAGGAGTTGTAGTAATGTCTTTTTAAAATCTTTTGGCTTTTCATGAGGCAAAGCCATTTTTAGTCGACCTCCTCCACCTGTATTTAAGCCTGGAGGGGGACTATCTTGTTTGCCTGGGATACTCATGCAATTTCCTCCTTTGTAAGTTGTGAAGAGACGATTTCCTGGTAAATTTCATTATTTTCTAAAAGTTCTGAATGAACGCCAATTCCAACAATTTTGCCTGATTCTAGGACGATAATTTGGTCTGCTTCTTTTACTGAATTAACACGCTGTGAAACGACTAATACAGTAGATTGTGTAGTGTTTTTATAAAGGGCTGTTCTCAAATTTACATCGGTTTTATAATCAAGAGCAGAAAAACAATCGTCAAAGATATAAATTTCTGGTTTTCTAATTAAAGCTCTTGCTATAGCAAGACGTTGCTTTTGACCACCTGAAATATTTTTACCACCTTGTGAAATTACAGAATCAAAACCTTCTTTCATAAGGCTAATAAACTCACTTGCCTGAGCTGTGTCTGCAGCTTGTATAATATCATCTAAATTCCCATTGTCATTGCCGTATTTAATATTTTCTGAGATAGTACCTGAGAACAGAGAAGATTTTTGTGGTACGTACCCAATTTTTTTACGTAAACTTTCTTGTGTAGTGTTACGAATATCAATATCATTTACTAAAATACAACCACTGTCCACATCGTAAAAACGCAGGATCAAGTTTACCAATGTTGATTTTCCAGAACCAGTGCCACCTATAATTGCCGTGATTTCTCCTGGACCTGTAGAAAAAGATATATTATGTAGAGCTGGACACTCTGCTCCAGGATAGCTGAAAGTGACATCTTTAAATTCAATATAGCCATGTTTTTTATCGGGCTTTTCTAATTCAAGAGTATCCTTGATTTTTGCCTCTGTATTGAGTATTTCATTAATTCTAGTTGCAGAGGCAGAAGCACGTGGTAAAATAATAAATACTCGTGTAAATGCCATAACTGATGTCATGACAAGCATAGCGTACTGAATAAAAGCGATAAGGTCACCTACCTGCATATAGCCTAAGTTAATACGAATTCCTCCAAACCAAACAATGCTGATAATAGCTAAATTCATAATTAACGTTACTAATGGCATTAAAGTTCCCATAATTCTGTTCACACGAATAGAAGTAGAAGAATAATCTTTATTAATATCTTCAAAACGTTCTTTTTCAGAATGATCACGATTAGACGCCCGAATGACTTGTATACCAATTAAATTTTCCCGAAGTACTAAGTTTAAAGAATCCAGTTTTTTTTGCATCGCGCCAAAGAAAGGGAGTCCCTTTCTCATAATAATATAAACTACACTACCTAAAATAGGAATGATTACAATAAATATAATTGTGAGAGTAGCATCTTTTGAAAATGCCATAGCTACACTACCTAGGCTCATTATTGGTGCCATTACCATCATACGTAGTCCAAAATCCATAATCATACGAATTTGAGTAATATCATTGGTAGTACGGGTAATTAAAGAAGCAGTTCCAAATTGATCGAACTCATGTAGAGAAAAGCTCGCCACTTTTGTAAAAACTTCATCACGTAATTTTTCACTAAAACCATTGGAAGTTTTAGCTATAAGATAGCTTGCGATAATAGAGCAGAGTGAACCAAATGCTGCAATAGCTATCATAAAACCACCCATTTTGAGTATATATTGGGTATCGCTCTCAACAATACCAATATTCACAATATCTGCTGTAATAGTTGGTAGGTACAAATCAGATAGGGACCGTATAATAAGCAGCGTAAATGTAATAATTATTGGAATTGTATATTGTTTAAGACCATTAAATAACTTCAACACAAATATTTAACTCCCTTCAAAAATTTTTCAGATTTTACTAAGGTAATCAATGCTTTCAGAAAGAAGATCAGCTAGCAAAATACTTTTTTCTGTACCTAAGGCATCTACTAAGCTGCTATATCTTTCGAAGAAGGTATTTTGAGATTTTTCAATAACGTCTTCACCTTTTGGCGTTAAAGTAACTCTGATAGAACGTCTATCATTTGGATCAAGAGTTCGCTTTACTAGGCCGTCTTCTTCAAGTTTATTTACGAGCTGCGTCACAGTTGGGGATGTAACTCGCATACGATGGCTAATTTCTGAAATTCTGACTCCATTGTGTTCTCCATGCTCTTTAATTCTAAATAATATCATGATTTCACTGTGTTTCATGCCTTCAACAGGGCTTTTTTGTAGTCGATGTAGTTTTCGGAAACGAAGAAAAGTATCCATTACTTTACGAGTAATTTCTTCATGTGTTGTATTCATTATACTAACCTCACTTTATATTGGTAGGCAACTAATTTATTAGGCAACCTAAGTATATATTCATTGAATAGTTAATGTCAACTATTTTTAAAAAAATAGTATAAAAAAATTTATTTAGTATCCCCATATTGACGACTTTAATTAGTTGACATGTAAACTATATTGTACTATACTGTTTTTTGTGTTGATTTGAAAGGAGAATACATATGGAAAAGAGTATAGGGCGGTTAGTATCTATTTTATATAGACAGTCTCAAGTATACATTAACAAGTGTATGAAAGAATATAATATTACTTCTGCTGAGCATCCGTTTTTGTTGTATCTTTATAAAAATGAAGGAATATCACAAGATGAACTATCTGCTTATTTATATATAAATAAGTCAGCCACAACAAGGTCAATTAAATCATTAGAAGAAAAAGGTTATGTTATTAAGAAAAAGGATAGTTTAGATAAAAGAATCAACAGAATATTTCTAACAAGTAAAGCAAGATCTCATGAGGAAGAAATTATACGTAAAACAAGATGTTGGAGTGAATTTTTAGCAAAAGATTTAGATAAAGAAACCGTAGAGACTATGTTAACGGTCCTTCAAAAAATGTCAGATAAAGTCGAACAGACAAATTTAAAAAATGAATTGGAGGGATTATAACATGGAATATGTCAATCCTTTAGGAGAAGAAAAAATATCAAAACTTTTAGTGAAGTTCTCTGTTCCTGCTATTGTAGGAATGCTTGTAAATGCATTTTATAATATTGTAGATAGAATGTATATTGGGAATAGTGCTGATTTAGGTTCGTATGGTCTAGGGGCTATTACTATTGTTTTTCCTATAATGATTATACTTATTGCAATGGGTATTCTACTCGGTGTTGGTGGAGCTACTTTGTTCTCTATACGTTTAGGAGAAGGGAAACCTGATCAAGCAGAGCAGGCGCTTGGAAATGCGCTTACTTTACTAGTTATTGGTGGATTAACATTTATGATTGTAGGTCAGATTTTTTTAAGGCCTATTTTATTATTAGTTGGAACTAGTGAATCAATTATGCCTTATGCTGTTGAATACATGAGAATAATATTTTTTGGTGGTATCTTTCAAGTAGTAGGTATGGGTATGAATAATTTTATTAGAGCTGATGGTAATCCTAAGATGGCTATGTTAACAATGCTTTTAGGTGCAGGAATAAACATTATACTAGATCCTATATTTATTTTTGGTTTAAATATGGGTATGTCTGGCGCAGCGTTAGCTACTGCAATAGCTCAAGGCATATCTTGTATATGGGTAGTTGCTTATTTTATTGGGAAACGAAGTAATTATAAGTTAAAACGAAAGTATCTGAAATTAAAATTCAATATAGTGAGAAAAATAACCACATTAGGTATGCCAGAATTTTGGATGCAGTTAGCCAATAGTTTATTAAACATCATTCTAAATAAAAACCTTATATTATACGGTGGCGATATTGCAGTATCTAGTATGGGCGTTATTAACAGTTTGATGATGATGTTTCTTATGCCTGTTATTGGTATTAGGCAAGGGTCTCAGCCAATAATCAGCTTTAATTTTGGAGCTAAGAAATATGATCGTGTAAAAGCAACCATTAAAATTGCCATAGCTGTAGCTACTATAATGACAACATTAGGATATATTGCAATTAAATTATTCCCACAACAAATTATTTCTCTATTTAATCAAGAGCCTGAATTAATAGAATTCAGTTTATATGCATCAGAGCGATGGCTTTTATTATTACCTATTGTAGGATTTCAAATTATTGCATCAAACTTTTTTCAAGCAATTGGCAAGTCTAAATCTGCATTGTTTTTAACATTAACGAGGCAAGTAATATTTTTAATACCAGCGTTAATTGTTTTTCCAAACTTATGGGGATTAAACGGTTTATTATATGCTGCACCTTTTGCAGATTTTTTCTCTTTTATAGTAACTGGGATTATGTTTTGTTTCTGTATTAAAAACTTAGGGAAAGGGATGGTTGTACCAAAACTAGAACAAAACAATGAGATGGCTGATACAACTGAAGTAATAGATGAAAAAGAAGTAATAAATGAAAAAGAAGTAATAAATGAAAAAGAAGTAATAAATGAAAAAGAAATTTATAGTGGTAATTAGATTAGGAATATTTTTTAAGAATTATTAGAAATAAGAATAGGAAGAAAGTCAGGTGTTTAGCCGAGTTTCTTCCTATTAGAAAGCTATTAATATTTACAGACTTTTTTTCACAGGTCTCAATTACCTTCTCTAATCTTCTTCTGATGGTATTATTTTAAATTCTTTAAGCAAATTGTCGAATCTTACTCCATGACCTTCACTGGCTTCTAAGAAGTAAGTTTGAGTGATTACAAAGGTGCCTCCTTTGGTATTGTCTACTAAATAGTATCTTTGTATAACACTATCCCAACTTGAGCCTCCATGGCCAAATACTAGGACGCTAGGAATAGGTTCGGCTAGATCCTGCCTTTCTAAAATTTCAAATTTAGACGTAAGACTTTTCATCAACTCATTTGCTATTTGATCAGGTGATTCATTTTCACGTTGTTCTATAATCATGGACACCTCAGGTAAATCATCTGGAAATCCTATCGGCAAAATTTTATCTATTGATCCCTTAGATTCCATGTAGTAGTAATTTTTATCTATATAAATGATATAGTCCATTTTTTCTTCTAATTCTAGATTTATTTCTTCTTTTTGACCTTCTAGCTCTTGTTGTATTTCTTTCTCTGGAGCAAGTAGCTCTCTAACTTTTCCAATAGCAGCTTGCCCGGTCTCAGTAGTCGCTATAAGAGCAGTTATGGTAATTAAAGATACTATAATTAAGCTGGCAATTTTAGGAACTTTAGATTTTCTTTTCATTTTATTTCCCCCTTTTTCAATTTCATCAATTCTACCTATAATATTTTTAAAGGTTTCATCTTTAAGAGATGATGTATTTTCAGTTTGCTTATGAAGGATATCTACAATAGTTTTATCTAATTTATCTTCTTTCATTTGTATTCCTCCTCTCATCATTCTTTTCCAGAACTTTTTTGAGTTTTTGTCTACCCTTTAGTAATCTCGATTTTAAAGTATTGATATTAATATTTAGTATTTGCGAAATTTCTTTTTCTTTAAAACCTCCTAAGTACTTTAGAACAATAGGGGTTTTATTTATAGAATCTAAGTTTTTAATCGCAACATATAAATCTTCATATTCTTCAAAATTATGTTTATCTTCTTCAGAAAGTTCAACGTTATTTTCAATATAATCACTGATATAAGTAATCTTACCTCCTTTTCTTAATATGCGATTGCACTCATTTATTAAAATTTTGTAAAGCCAGGGCTTAAAAGGTTTATCTAATTTAAAATTTTTAATATTGAAGTAAATTCTAATAAATGTTTCTTGTACTGCATCTGAGGCTTTGGAGCTATCCCCAGTTACGGCAGTGGCTACCCTCAGTGCATAATCTCCATATAAATTGTATAATTCTTCAAAAGCTTCTTTGTCATTATGTTTAATTATTTTGGTAAGCAATATCTGATCATCCATTGTGTACACCTCCATCATTAGCTTTCACTATTAATACCCACGTATTAGAGAAATAGTTTTCGTTTCTAATAAATTATTTTAATATTTAATGCTAAAGAAGGGTATATCTTTAAAGTACATTTTTTCCTATTGTAAAAAGAACGCATGTTCTATATAATAAACTAGGAAGGAAGGGCTTAAAATGAAAAAACGAATTATATTTCATATAGATGTGAATTCTGCTTATTTAAGTTGGGAAGCTACTTGGAGATTACAACATGGAAGTTCATTAGATTTAAGGAATATTCCTTCAGTAGTGGGTGGAGATCCTAAAAGTAGACATGGAATTATTTTAGCAAAATCTATACCTGCTAAAAAATATGAAATAAAAACCGGTGAGACTTTATATAGTGCAAGACAAAAATGTCCAGATTTATTGATTGTTCCTCCTAACTACGAACTTTATATGAAATGTAGTAATGTAATGTACTCTATCCTAAAGGAGTATTCGCACTTAGTACAAAGATATTCTATAGATGAGTGCTTTGTAGACTATACACAAAGCGAGGATTTATTTGGAGATCCCCTAAAAGTAGCATACAATATATCCAACAGAATTAAAAAAGAGCTAGGATTCACTGTTAATATAGGTATAGCAAATAACAAATTATTAGCAAAAATGGCTTCCGAACTGGAAAAGCCAGATAAAATACACACCTTATTTCCTAATGAGATAGAAGACAAAATGTGGAAACTTCCTATAGATGAATTATTTATGGTTGGAAGGAGAACTCTTCCTAAACTTAAAAATATAGGGATCAATACTATAGGAGATTTAGCAAAAGCTGATGGTTTCCATATGAAAAGTTATTTAAAAAGTCATGGGTTTCTTATATGGAATTATGCTAATGGTTTAGACGAAACTTTAGTTAGAGAAGAAGATATAGTACAAAAAGGTATAGGGAATTCTACAACAATGCATTATGACGTAAGTGATAGAAGGGAAGCAAATTTAGTATTATTATCCCTAGCTGAAATGGTGTGCATGCGATTAAGAAACAAGAATGCTCTTGCAAAGTTAATAAGCATTTCTATAAAAAATTCTGATTTTTTACATTATTCTCATCAATGTAAAATTCAAAGTCCTACAGATTCAACTAATGTGATATATAAACACGTGAAAAAATTATTTGATGAAGTTTGGAAATTGGAGCCTATTAGGCATTTAGGAGTAAGAGTAGGTGAACTATGTGGGAAAGAATTTTATCAGACATCATTCTTTGATGAAGATCTACTAGATCAGTATAGGAAAATAGATAAAACTGTAGATTCTATTAGAAAAAGATATGGAAGAGAGTCAATTATAAGAGGTGCCTTTCTCAATTCAGGTTTAAAACCAATTGTCGGAGGAGTAGGAGAAGAAGAATATCAAATGATGTCAAGCCTTCTATGATAAAGTGCAGGGCTATCGCAAAAAACATAGAAAAGATGGAATAGAAATTTGTCTCGTATACATGATGAGAGCAAGAGTATGTTTAAAACAAACGCAAACACGCTGTCGCAAACTGTACGACAAGAACTCGAAGATAAAGTGAAACTTTATTCAGTAGGGGTTTTCTTCATCCCCTACTGAATATTAGTTGAACCAATCGGGCTTTTACAGGCAATTAATCTCCTAATTATCATTTTTTATATTGAAATCATGAAGTGGGAGTCTTAGTGCCTGTTATTGCGGGATAAACTAAATTTTTGAAACTCGCTACGCTCAAACAGTCAAAAATTCTTAACGTTAATCTTCTCCTTCTTTGAATTTAGCGAAGCTATCGTTTGCTAATGTTTTAAAAATACTCTATAAAGTTAGCTACTTTAATATGTTTTTTTAAAAAAAGGGTTCGCAGAACCAAATATCTTTTCATGCGATTGCCGTGGATAAAGTGAAGCTTTATTCAGTAGGGTTTTCTTCATCTTGAAATTGGAGCACTTAGTGCTGTTGATGGGCGATAAACTTAAATGGAGTTGAAATTATGAAAGTTGTGGCAAAGGAAATAGAAATGATAGCTTGGTTTAAAAAAGTAGATATGCCTATTCCTATTAAATTTAAGCTTATAAATAGTGAAGAGAAACAGATAATAAAAGTAGATAAAATTATCCATACTAATCAAGAAAAATTGGCAGGAAATAAGATGTATATTTATAGATGCCAAAGTGTTATTAGTGGAAACGAAAAATTATATGAACTAAAGTATGAAGTAGATAGGTGTAAATGGTATTTATTTAAAATATAAGTATTAGAGTAATGTATTAGTTAAAAATATATTTTTATCAAAGAAATACGTATAATGAGCTTATTAAATTTAAAATAATTCGGTTATAGAATAAAAAAACTGCATTTTCCCTTTTTTTATTCTAATTAATATGAGATAATATTTAAAAATTACTTTGGATTTACGATGCAAGGAGGGATTTACTTATTGAATGATTTTATGTTAGGTATATCGAGTTTAACCACCCTTTTAAATCCTTTTATGACTTTTGTCTTCCTATTAGCTGCTACTTTGTTTTTATTTAATTTGAGAGACAAGGTAAATAAAACGGAAGATTATATAAAAAGTATTGCTATAAGTTTACACAAAATATCAAATGAATTAGCTAATCGCGACTAGGGTAAAGGGGAGAAAATTATATGGATTTTTCGACGGTAATCAAGGATTTTGATCCGGAAATTTACAGTGCAATGAACAAAGAGTTAAAAAGGCAACAAGGAAATTTAGAGTTAATTGCTTCAGAGAATTTAGTATCAGAAAGAGTAATACAAGTGATGGGAAATCACTTGACAAATAAATATGCAGAAGGATATCCAGGTAAAAGATACTATGGTGGATGTGAATACGTAGATATAGTAGAAAGTCTTGCGAAGGCAAGAATTGAAAAATTATTTGGAGCTGAGCATTCTAATGTACAACCTCATTCAGGAGTTCAAGCTAATATGGCTGTATATTTTGCGTTACTACAACCAGGAGATACTGTATTAGGAATGAATCTCGCCCATGGAGGTCACTTAAGCCATGGAAGTCCTGTTAGTATGTCAGGAGTCTATTATAATTTTGTGTCTTATGGTATTAATAAAGAAACAGAACTTTTAGATTACGAAGAGTTAGAGAAAATAGCAAAAGAGTCAAATCCTAAAATGATTGTAGCAGGAGCAAGTGCTTACCCTAGGACAATTGATTTTGAAAGGATAAGTAAAATAGCAAAAGAAGTAGGTGCCTTATTTATGGTAGATATGGCACACATTGCAGGACTAGTAGCAGCAGGAGTTCATCCTAGCCCTATAGCTTGTGCAGACGTAGTTACAACAACTACTCATAAGACACTAAAAGGCCCTAGAGGAGGAGCGATACTCTGTAAGAAAGAGTTTGCAAAAGCAATTGATAAAGCTGTATTTCCAGGGAGCCAAGGTGGTCCATTAATGCATATTATTGCCGCAAAGGCAGTCGCTTTAAAAGAAGCATTAGAAGATACATTTGTTGATTACCAAAAGCAAGTGGTCTTAAATGCTAAAGCTTTAAGTGAAACTTTAAATAAGAGAGGTTTTAAATTACTTTCAGGTGGAACTGATAACCATTTGATGTTAGTAGATTTAAGAAATATTTCGTTAACTGGAAAAGAAGCAGAAAAAGTACTAGATGAAGTGCATATTACAGTCAATAAAAACGCCATACCATTTGATACGCAAAGTCCATTTATTACAAGTGGAATACGTATAGGCACACCTGCAGTAACTGCTAGGGGAATGAAAGAAGAAGAAATGGAATTAGTAGGATCTGCAATCTACGATTGTTTAGTCAAAAAAGACGGACAAGCTGCTCAAGATAAAGTTAAATTTTTGTGTGAAAAGTTTCCAATATACGAATAAAAAATTAAAATGGAGATGTACTACAATTTAATATATGTAGTGCATCTTTTATATGGTGAAGATAGTAGTCAAGCGGATGTTGAAGATGCCTAAAATTTAAAAGCACAGAGAAACTAGCCAAACATGTTCTTATGGTGGTAGATAGCAATGAAAAAAATATCGTATAGAATAGTAGGACTTTGACAGACAATAAAAAAAGTAAAGACTATCTACAATAGCCTTTACTGGGGATGTGGTTCTTATAGATAAAAGGGGTATAATTTCTATAAGAAAGAGTAGTTATGTATGTGATTGTCTTATTATAAGGTACAATAGTAAGGATTACAACTGTTAAACAAAAAAAAACACTTGTAATTGTTTTCAAGAAAATAAAGAGAAAAGCCATAGTAAATTCTAAATTTAGTACTTTATTGATTTATTTGTTATTCTTAAATATATATAACCTGCGTAGAATGAAGAACTATTGTATTGTAAGGATAAATTTGTTATAATCTAATAAATTATTGGAGGGATTATAATGGCGAATCAATCGGAAAAAGAATTAGGGAAAATAGATATATCTGAAGATGTAATAGGTTCAATTGCTAGTTTAGCAACTCTAGAAGTTGATGGTGTTGTCGAAATGGTCGGAGGATTAACTAAGGATATTGCTGAAAAACTAGGTAAAAAAAATCAGGCAAAGGGCGTTAAAATAACCAGAAACAATAATGAACTAGTAGTAGATATATATTTGATTGTGAAGTATGGTGTACAAATTCAAGATACAGGGTATAATGTTCAAAAGAAAGTAAAACACTCTATTGAAATTATGACAGGATTAAATGTAGTTCAAATTAATGTGAATGTAGAAGGTGTACAATTAAAAGTAGCACAGTGTTAAGTAGAAAGCCCTTTAGAGATTAACTTTAAGGGGTTGTATAATTATTAGGATATTATACCTAGGAGGATTTTGATGAGTAGAAGTTATGCAAGGGAAGTAGTTTTAAAAACTATATTTCAGATTGGTTTTCATGAAGGTGAAGAAGACAATCTTTACTTAGATTATATTAAGCAATTTGAATTAAAGGAAGCTGATTTAAAATATACAAAAGATATGATTATAGAAATCCTAAAGAATAAAGATCAAATAGATGATGTTATAGATGCATATTTAGTAAATTGGGATATAAAAAGGTTGAATTTAATAGAGTTAGCTATTCTGCGTCTGGCATCTTTTGAAATTATGAATTTAAAAGATATTCCGCCACCAGTTTCAATAAATGAGGCAATTAATTTCACTATTAAATACAGCGACCAAGAATCTATAAAATACATTAATGCTGTTTTAGAGAAGATTGCAAAGTTTGAGAGGAACTTAGAATAGATATAAGGATTTTTGGTGACGAATATGAATATTAAAAGTTTAAGCGTTAGTAAATTAAATAATTATATAAAAAATATATTTAATAATGATGCAATATTAAATAACATTTCAGTTGAGGGAGAAATTTCTAATTTTAAAAACCATACATCAGGTCATTTGTATTTTTCCCTAAAGGATAAAGATAGCAGAATTTTATGTGTAATGTTTAAAGGTAATGTAGCATCTTTAAACTTTATTCCAGTTGATGGAAAAGAAGTTGAGATAAAAGGGTATGTGACATTGTATGAAAAGAGCGGACAATATCAATTATACGTTCAACAAATGAAAATTAAAGGTGATGGAAGTCTTTACTTGCAATTTGAGGAATTAAAGAGAAAACTTCATGATCAAGGGTGGTTTGATGAAAGTATAAAAATTCCCATACCTATTTATCCTAAAAGAGTTGCTATTATAACTTCAAAAACAGGTGCCGCACTTAGAGATATCGTTTCTGTAATTAAAAGAAGAAATCCATCAGTAGAAATATATTTATTTCCTGTATTGGTTCAGGGATTAAATGCAAAGTATGAGATTGCAAATGCAATTGAGAGAATTAATGATTCTAACTATGGTGATGTAATTATTTTAGGTAGGGGAGGTGGATCCATAGAAGAGTTATGGGCTTTTAATGAACTTCTTGTAGCAGAAAGTATTTTTAATTCTCATATACCAATTATCTCTGCTGTGGGACATGAAACTGATTTTACAATTGCTGATTTTGTAGCAGATGTGCGGGCTGCAACTCCTTCAGCTGCAGCAGAATTGGCAGTTGCTTCATTATTTGAGATAAAAAGCAAGTTAGATAATTATAAGATTTTAGCGAGTAAGGAGATATTAACTAAAATACAACTCAATAAAAACATACTTGCTAATTTTAAGAATCATTATCAAATAAAAAGACCAATTGATAAGCTAAACCAACATAGACAACAATTAGATTTATATGAGAACCGTATTTATAGTTTGTTGAAGAGCGAAGTACATGCACGAAGAATAGCTTTGCTAAATATAAAGACAAAATTAAATGAACTAAACTTACTTGTACACAAACAAAAAAGTATGATTCAAGATATAAATGGTAAAGATTTAGATAGCATACGTCAATTAAATCTAAATGATGAATTGATTATTAATTTTAAAGATGGTAGTGTTAGGTCAAAAATTATAGAAATTAAAGAGGTATACCCATGAAAGAAAAAACCTTTGAAGAAAATATAAAGAGAATAGAAGAAGTTATTAGCTTGTTAGAAGATAGTAAACAGCCCCTTGAAAAGTCAACACTTTTATTTGAAGAGGCTATGGTATTAATAAATATCTGTGAAAGTGAACTAAATAAAACAGAGGATAAGATTAATAGCCTAATGCAAAGTACAGGTGAAGACTTTACAGTACTAAATTAAATTTATCTTTTTAATATATCTGAAGTTGTGATTAAGATAAAGAAATGGAGCAAAGCTTTACATGATAGAAGAATTTTTAAAATACAATATTAGTTGTGTAAATAACTATTTGCACAGTTACATGGATGAACTAAATGAAAATATTCCTAATAAATTAAAAGAAGCTATGGAGTACAGCCTCTTTGCAGGAGGAAAAAGACTTAGACCCATATTATTGCTAGAAATTTCAAATACTTTTGGACAAAGTATGGAAAATAGTATTCCTCTTGCATGTGGTATAGAAATGATTCATACTTATTCTTTAATACACGATGATTTACCTGCTATGGATAACGATGATTTTAGACGTGGAAAACTAACAAACCACAAGGTTTTTGGAGAAGATATTGCTATATTAGCTGGAGATGCTCTGCTTAACTACGGTTTTGAAATAATGATAAATCATAGTGTAAATTTATCAGGTGATAATCAAAAATATTACTTAAAAGCTATACAAGAAATTACTACCGCATCTGGTGCAGCAGGTATGATTACTGGACAAGTTGCTGACATCTTAAATGTAGAAGATAGTGAAAATATAGAAAAATTAGATTTTATTAATAATTTTAAGACAGGACAGTTAATCAAAGCTAGTGTTTTATCAGGTGCTATTGTACAGGGCGTTTCAGATAAAGTAATAAAAGAGTTAGTGGACTATAGCCAAAAAATAGGACTCGCATTTCAAATTGTAGATGATATATTGGATGTAGTTGGAGATCAAAAAAAGATTGGAAAGAATTTGCACAGCGATGAGAAAAATAACAAGAAAACTTACGTAGATATTTATGGAATACAAAAAAGTAAATCCATTGTATCTAGTTTGATGAAAGAAGCCTTAAATCATTTAAGTGAGTGCAATATAAAAAATTCTAATATAATTGAATTGACAAAATTTATATGCGGAAGAGACTATTGATATTTAATAAATATATTTAAATATCAAAAAGTTGTAAGTCCTTACTCGTCAGAATTAAGAATGATAGACTAAGAAAATAGACTAAGAAAATAGACTAAGAAAAAAGATTAAGAAAAAAGATTAAGAGCTATGATCAGTTATGTTGATATGCAGGGGTGTTAAATGAACGAAAGATTAGATGTTTTCTTATTTGAACAGGGATATTTTGAGAGCAGAGAGAAAGCTAAAACGAATATAATGGCTGGTAATGTAACTATCAATGGAGTTAGAAGAGATAAACCCGGTGAAAAGATAAAAGAAATTAATAAAGTTGAGATCAAAGAAAAAGACATTAATTATGTTAGCCGTGGAGGACTAAAATTAGAAAAAGCTTTAGAAGTTTTTGATTTTCAAATAGAAGACATGGTTGCCATGGATATAGGCGCGTCAACAGGTGGATTTACTGATTGTATGTTACAAAAAGGTGCTAAAAAAGTATATGCTATTGACGTAGGTTATGGCCAGTTAGATTATGGATTGCGTAAAGATAGCCGTGTTATATCTATGGAGAGAAAGAATTTTAGGTATATGAGCTTCGAAGAAATAGGAGAATGTGTTGATAGAGCAACTATGGATGTTTCTTTTATATCTATAACTAAATTATTAGATAATTTGAAAGTCTTTTTGAAAGAAAAGGGAGAAGGAATTATTTTAATTAAGCCACAATTTGAAGCTGGAAGAGAATATGTTGGGAAGAACGGTATTATAAGAGATAAAGCTGTACACAAAAAAGTAATAATAGATACTATAGACTCAATACAAGAAAAGGGCTTTATAGTATTAGGTCTAGATTATTCACCAGTAAAAGGAACTAAAGGGAATATAGAGTATATTTGTCATATAAGAAAAGAGAGTCAAAGTGATTTAGATAAAGAGAAACTTACAAAAATGATTGAAGATGTAGTTTATGATTCTCATAATGAATTATAAAGTTGAAATTGAAACTGCCTAAGTTAGAAAGGTGTGTAATATGTATGAAAAATATTGGTATTTTTTTAAATACTATGAAAGAAAATAGTTATTCATATGGGAATTACATAATAGATAAATTATTTGATATTGATGTGAACACATTTACTACCGAAGAAATTAATGCAAAACTAAAAAATGAAAAAGTTAGAGTAGATGATCAGTATCTTTTCGAAAAGTGTGACTGTATCATAGTTTTAGGAGGAGATGGCACCATACTAACTGCTGTTAGAAAATGTTCATACCATCAGATTCCAGTAATAGGAATTAATTTCGGAAAAATTGGTTTCTTAACTGAGGTAGAAGAGAAGGATATTGACTCAACATTGGAGCGGTTATTATGTAATGACTTTACTTTAGAAAAAAGAATGATGTTAGAACTTAAATTAGATGAAAGTAGTGATGTTAATTATCTAGCATTAAATGATATTGTGGTTAGTAGAGGTCCTGATTCAAGAATTATAACTATGGATACTTACGTAAATGGACAACTAATTGAAGAATACAGAGCTGATGGCTTAATTTTATCGACACCAACTGGCTCTACAGCATACTCTCTAGCCGCTGGTGGACCTATTGTTGAGCCAGATAATAATGTCATAGTCTTAACGCCTATTTGCCCACATTCGTTACATAACAATAGAAGTATTATTATTAATGGATCAAACCAAGTAGAAGTTATAGTAGTAGGGAAAGGAGACGAGACTAGTGTAGCATCAGTAGATGGACAAATATTTATAAATATTGAAATAAATAAAAAATTAACCATTAAAAAATCACCTATAAAGGCACATCTTATTAAATTCAAGAAGAATGAATTCTTTGATATTTTAAGACACAAACTTTCACACCAGAAATAGAAGGGAGGAACGTGATTGAAAAGTAAGAGGCAATCAAAAGTTCTTGAAATTATCGACAGATATTCTATTGAGAATCAAGAGGAATTAGGTATTAAATTAAAGGAAAGTAACTTCACTGTAACACAAGCTACAATATCTCGTGATATTAAAGAATTAAGATTAATAAAAGTATTAAATTCGAATGGCAAATATCAGTATGCTCCTTTTAGAGATAAGAATGATACTACTAATGAGAGAATTGTAAATGTGTTTAGAGAGTCAGTTGTCAATGTAGATTATAGCGGAAATATAATTATTATAAAAACACTTGCTGGCACTGCAATGGCAGCATCTGCTGCTATAGATTCTATGGAATGGCCTGATGTTATGGGTTGTGTATCGGGAGATGATACAATATTTGTATTAGTTAGAGACATGGAGAATATTGAATCAATTGTAAATAAATACAAAAAATTAATGAGATGATTTATAGAGTAAGAGTGCCTTCAAGTTAATATCAATATCTATAATACACATTATAAACTGCAATACCTAGTGTAGGAATGTAAAGGAGGATTATTTGTGTTACTTGAACTTAATGTGAAAAATTATGCTCTTATAGAAAATTTAAATATCCAATTTGCAAAAGGATTTAATGTGATAACTGGTGAAACTGGTGTTGGAAAATCTATAATAATAGATGCCCTTACAATGTGTTTAGGTAATAGAGCTAGCAAAGACATTGTCAGAAAAGACAAAGAGAAGATGATTGCACAAGCTCTTTTTTTCATAGAAAATCCTAGTAAAGAAGTTAAAGTTTTTTTTGATAGATTAGGAATAGATGATGTTAATAATATAATACTTACTAGGGAAGTTACTAGCAGTGGTAAGAGTATTGCAAGAATAAACGGAATTGTAGTAAATGTAAACGATCTAAGGCAACTAGGTACCTTGTTAGTTGATATACATAGTCAAAGAGAGCATCAATCCCTTTTAGATAGAAGTAAACATATTTCAATAATAGATAATTATATTGGTGTATCGTTAGAAAAGCCATTAGAAGAGTTAAAGTTAATACTAGCTAAATATAGAGAACTTATAAATCGTAGAGATAAAATAATTAAAGAAGAAATGCAAATGGAAAGAGAAAAAGATTTGTTGCAGTTTCAATCAAAAGAATTATCTGAAATTACATTGGTCCAAGGGGAAGATGAAGAATTAGAAAGTCAATATAAAATTTTAAATAATTCGGAGATGATATTTACTAATAGTAATATAGCATACGAGCTATTATACCTAAATGAAAAGTCTGTCTATAATGAATTATCAAAATCAATAGATTATATAGAGAAGATAAAGAAGATTGATGAAAAGGTCACTGATTATCTTAACATACTAAATGAGGCACTTCTTTTAATAGAAGACGGTGCTCATTCTATAAGAGATTATAAAGATGAGATTAATTATAATCAAGATGAACTAGAAGATTTAAATAGAAAAATTGTGAAAATTGACAACTTGAAAAAAAAGTATGGTCCCGAAATTAAAGACATTTTAGACTATAAAGAATACGTGGAACAAAGATTAGAAATAATCGTAAATAAGAATGAAGTGCTTAGTGAACTAGACAAAAAAATTGATATACAAAAAGATAATTACTTAAAAATTGCAAATACTATTTCTAATATTAGAAAAAAAAATGCACAAATTTTTGAAAAAAAAATTACTAAGGAATTAAAAGATTTAGCTATGGAAAAAGCTGTTTTTAAAGTTGAACAAAATATCGATGAATCAAGGTTTTCAACTATGGGAATTGATAATATAGAGTTCTTTATTAAAACTAATGCAGGAGAGGATTTTAAGCCATTAGTTAAAACAGCTTCTGGTGGAGAATTATCTAGGATTATTTTATCAATTAAGAATATTATTAATCTTTCGGATAATATAGATACTTTAATCTTTGATGAAGTTGATACGGGAATAAGTGGGCGGAGTGCACAAACAGTAGCGAAAAAAATAAATAATATATCGATTAATACTCAAGTAGTATGTATATCTCATTTACCACAAATTGCTTCAATGGCAGATATTCATTATAATGTCATAAAAGAAAGCACTGAAAATGAGACATTTACAATATTTAAAAAATTAAATATAAATGAACGGTGTATAGAATTAGCAAAAATGACTAGTGGACATGAATTAACTGAAAAGAGTATAGACCATGCACGAGAGATGTTAATACTCAATGGTAAAATATCTCCATGATACCATTGATAAACTTACCTATATGATTGCTTTACAAAAATAGAATATAACAATTAAGGCAGGAGAAAATAGACTTATATCCAATAAAGGAGGTGAGATTCTTTCTATGAGAGAGAAACTAAACCAAAGGAAAATAAGTCTATTTTTTATTTTTTGCATTTTAATAGTTTTTACAGTATATATAGCATTGAGTTACATGCTTGTACCAAATGAATTGTACTTACTTAGTGGGAAAAATAGTATTCTTAAATATGACTTGCCAGTTAGAGTGAACATATCAAGTGAAAATAATGAAATTCTACAAGTAAATGGAAATATATCATCAAACTACGATATAAGCTTGAGAGAACCATTGACAGTAAAAAGTGAAGAGTCAGGAATCGTAGATTTAAAATTAAAGATATTTGGAATATTACCAGCTAGTGTCCAGGTGAAGATTCTTCCAGATATTAAATTATATCCTGGAGGTCAACTTGTGGGTGTAAAATTAGAAACAGAAGGTGTTATTATAGTAGGGTTGCAAGAGTTAGAGGCAGTTGATGAAAAACTATACAATCCGGGAAAAGACTCTCAATTAATGTTGGGAGATATCATTTATAAGGTTAATAATGTAGAAGTAAATACTGCAGAAGAAGTAACAGCTATGATCAATGAATTAACAGGTGAATCAGTTAAACTTCATATTCATAGAAATAGTAAAAATGAAGTTGTAAAGATAGAACCTGTAAAATGCAAATCAGATAATACGTATAGATTAGGTTTGTGGGTAAGAGATAATACAGCAGGAATTGGTACAATGACTTTTTATGAAGATCAAAGTAATAAATTTGGAGCTCTTGGTCATCCAATTACTGATATTACAACAAATATTACGGTTCCTGTAAAAGATGGTTCTATTGTATCTTCAAAAGTACTGTCAATTCTACCAGGTAAATCAGGTACACCTGGTGAAATAAGAGGTGTGTTCTACAATGAAAAAGAAGTGCTAGGGCAATTGAACAAAAATACAGAAAATGGAGTATTTGGAAGGTTGACTGAAAGATTAGATAATAAATTATATGATGCCCCTTTAGATATAGGACTTCAAAGTGATATTGAAGTAGGTGAAGCAAAAATATTGACTACTTTAGAAGAT
The DNA here is from genome assembly GCF_009362815.1 of Alkalibaculum sporogenes. Taxonomy (GTDB): domain Bacteria; phylum Bacillota; class Clostridia; order Eubacteriales; family Alkalibacteraceae; genus Alkalibaculum_A; species Alkalibaculum_A sporogenes. The sequence goes on from NZ_WHNX01000006.1 coordinate 64,919, forward strand.
GACACAGTTGAAATGTTTGACATTTATATAGAAAAAGTGAATATGCAGTTAAAGAAAAGTGGTAAAGGCTTAGTAATTAGAGTAACCGATGAAAAACTTCTAAATCAAACAGGAGGGATAATCCAAGGAATGAGTGGTAGCCCTATTATTCAAAATGGGAAAATAGTGGGTGCAGTTACACATGTATTTGTAAATGATCCTACAAAGGGCTATGGAGTGTTTATTGAATGGATGTTAGAAGAAGCTGGAATAGCTTTTGTCGAATAAGTGAAAAAAACATAAAAAATGTAAAAATTGATAATTATAGAAGGAATATAGTAAAAATAATAGAATTATATTATATAATAGGGTTATACAGAAAATTATATTGTATATTATCTAAAAGGGGGATATCATAATGAAATTACACAAAGTTGTAATTGCTGATGACAACAAAGATTTTAACGAGTTAGTAGCAGAATATATAAATAAACAAAAAGAATTTAAAATAGTAGGTAGAGCTTTTAATGGCAATGAATTATTAGAACTCGTTAAAACAGAAGAACCTGATATAATTGTTTTAGATGTTATTATGCCTGAATTAGACGGATTAGGTGTATTAGAACGGTTGAATTGTGTTAATGGTAAATGTCAGCCTAAAATAATTATGTTGTCAGCTGTAGGGCAAGATAAAATAACAAAAAGAGCGATGGCTTTGGGTGCTGATTATTATATCGTTAAACCTTTTGAATTAGATTCATTAGTAAGTAGAATGAAACAACTAGTAGAGAATACTTTTGAATTCTCTGAAAATGAGGTAAGAAGAGAGTTCATAAAAGAAACGACTGACATAAAAGATTATATGTATGAAATTACAACAATCTTACACGAAGTTGGAGTTCCTGCACATATTAAAGGTTATATATATCTAAGAGAAGCAATACAAATGGTAATAGATAATATAGAATTATTAGGTGCTGTAACTAAAGAATTGTATCCAAACATTGCTGAAAAACACAATACCACTGCTAGTAGAGTGGAAAGAGCTATTCGTCATGCAATTGAAGTAGCTTGGTCTAGAGGGCGAGTGGAAACTATTGATAATATTTTTGGATATACTATAGATAATCATAAAGGCAAACCTACCAACTCAGAATTTGTTGCAATGGTAGCTGATAAGCTTAGATTAGAGAGATATACTTATGCATAAATAAATTTTGCTTAAAAAGTAATGATGTCGTTTACATGAATAAAAAGCAGGGTATCCTGCTTTTTTGATGTATAAAGTTTGTAAAAAAAAAGTCAATATGCTAAAATATAAGTGAAAATTGGAATAATGGAGGAATAAATATGGAAAGATTTGTACCAGTAGGTATCTCTAACAGACATGTTCATTTATCTCAAAAAGATCTTGAGATATTATTTGGTTTAGGCTATACATTGACACATATGAAAGACTTGTCTCAACCTGGACAGTATGCATGCGAAGAAAAAATTGATGTTGTGGGAGTCAAAGGAACTTTAAAGGGAGTTAGAATTTTAGGACCTGTAAGAAAAGATACGCAAATAGAAATTTCTGTTGCAGATGGATTTGTTTTAGGTGTAAAAGCACCAATTAGAGATTCTGGAGATTTAAATGACTCGCCTGGATTAAAAATAGTTGGACCTAAGGGTGAAGTTGAACTTAACAAAGGCGCTATAATTGCTTCAAGGCATATTCATATGAGTGTTGAAGAAGGTGAAAAGTTTAATCTTAAAGATAAAGATATAGTTAATGTACAAATTGAAGGTAAAAGAGGATTAATATTTAATAATGTATTAGTTCGTGTTAACAAAGACTATAGACTAGAATTGCATGTGGATATAGAAGAAGGTAATGCAGCAGGGCTTAAAAATGGACAGTTAGTAAAGATAGTTTAATGCATCATAATATTGTTATTTATGCACAAAATATATTATAAAATTAGAAAGCAAAGCATTGAGCTTTGTTTTTTAATAGGAGCGCTACTTCTCTATTCAATTAAAATAGAAAGGGTTATAGGGGAAAAATTCTCCCATCGCATTTATTTAATACCCTTGAATTTGAATTGTTTAAATAATATAATAGTAAAATGTTATTAGAAAGAAGAGGTGGTATTATGCCAAATCCAATAGCTTTAGAAATATTTGGGTTTAAATTGAGATGGTATGGTGTTTTAATTTCATTAGGAATCCTGTTAGGGGTTCTCATAGCACTTAGAAGAGGTGCTAAAAAGAACGTAATAGCAGATGATTTGCTAGATGTTTTAATTGTTGGAATACCATGTGCTATTATAGGAGCAAGGTTGTATTACGTCATCTTTAACTTAGGTTATTATACAAATCATCCTAATGAGATCATAGCCATTTGGGAAGGTGGTCTAGCTATTCATGGGGGTTTAATAGCTGCTATCTTAGGAGGATATATTACTTGCAAAGTTAAAAAACTAGATTTTTTAAAAATACTAGATATATTTGCACCATGCTTTCCGTTGGGACAAGCAATAGGAAGATGGGGCAATTATTTTAATCAAGAAGCTTATGGTGGGGAAACAACATTACCGTGGGCAATTACAGTAATGGATCCAGTAAAAGGGTCTATACAAGTACACCCTACTTTTTTATATGAAAGTATATGGAATACCTTATTGTTTGGTTTTATATTATTCTATGAAAAAAGGTTTAAGAAAGCAGAAGGTGAACTTATATGTATATATGCTATATTTTACTCAGTAGGAAGATTTTTTATTGAGGGTTTAAGAACAGATAGCCTTTATTTTATGGGATTTAGAACAGCGCAATTAATTAGTATAGTTTTTGTGGTGATTGGCTCAGTTATACTTGTAAAACTTAGAAAAAAAGCTGTTGAATTGTAAAATTAAATAATAAAAGTGAGATAATAATAATTTATCAATAATATTAAAAGAAGACAATAATAAATGTCTTTTTTTTTGTGTAATTATACCTATATGCTTGTACAAAGTGGGCGTGAGTGGTATAATGTGGTTAGTTGTGGGGAAGATAGAGGTGTGTGCTGTGTTTATTGGAGAGTATCAGCATAATATTGACGAAAAAGGAAGGCTTACTATGCCTTCAAAATTTAGAGATGAGTTAGGCTTAAAGTTTGTTGTAACTAAAGGTCTTGATAAATGTCTGTTTATTTTTCCTACAGAAGAATGGAGTAAATTTGAAGAAAAACTAAAAACTTTACCTATATCTAGCAAAGACGCTAGAGCTTTTTCTAGATTTTTCTTTGCAGGTGCGACTGAATGTGAACTCGATAAACAAGGCAGAATAATGTTGCCTGCTAATTTACGAAATTACGCTCAAATCACAAAGGAAACATTTGTCATAGGTGTTTCTAGTAGATTAGAGATATGGAATAAAGAAAATTGGGAAGATTATAATGATGATGATGATTTGAGTTATGATTCTATTGCAGAAAAAATGACTATGCTAGGAATATAAGGTAGAGTAACACACACTACATTTGAGGTGTAATATGGAATTAATGCATACTTCGGTACTACTAGATGAATGTTTGTCCGGATTAAATATAAAAGAAAATGGAATCTATGTAGACGCTACATTAGGTGGAGCAGGCCATAGTAGAGAAATCTGTAAATTGCTGAGCAAAAATGGGACTTTAATCGGTATTGATCAAGATGATTATGCACTAGAAAGAGCTACTAAGAACTTAGATGTATTTGAATGTAAGAAAATTCTTGTGAGAGATAACTTTAGAAATATAAAAGATATCATTTCTAATTTAGATATAAATGAAGTGGATGGAATATTAATGGACTTAGGAGTTTCTTCTTTCCAATTAGATGATGCTGATAGAGGGTTCTCGTATAATAATCAAGCTAAATTAGACATGCGTATGGATAAGCGAAGTGAATTTTCTGCCTACAATTTAGTAAATGAATATAGTGAACGTGAAATCTTTAGAGTTATAAGACAATATGGAGAAGAAAAATTTGCTTCTAGAATTGCTAAAACAATTGTTAAAGCAAGAGTTGATAATCCTATAGAAACTACGGAAGATTTAGTAGAAATTATTAAAAGATCAATTCCAGCAAAATTTAGAAGAGAGGGACCACATCCAGCAAAAAGAACCTTTCAAGCCATTAGAATAGAAGTTAATAGCGAACTTAGTATATTAGAAGATGCAATTAAAGATTCTATTTTCAGACTTGCTATAGGTGGGAGAATTTGCATGATAAGTTTTCACTCGTTAGAAGACCGTATCATAAAGCAAACTTACAAAGCCTTAGCAAATCCATGTAAATGCCCTCCTGATTTTCCAGAGTGTGCGTGTGGGAAAGTACCATCTATTGAGGTAGTTACAAGAAAACCGATATATCCATCACAAGTGGAATTAGATAATAACCCTAGATCGAGAAGTGCAAAATTACGAGTTGCTCAAAAAATATAGTATAATTTGTATAGGAGTGAATATTAATGGTAATAACAGAAAAAAGACGTTATAATTATTATTTAGAAGATGATGATATTGCAATCACAAGAATTAGAGATAAATATAAAAAAACTAACACAAAAAAGTTCAAATCACTTTCTAAATGTGGATGTGTATTAATTGTATTGTTTGCTTTTTTTCTTGGTATTATGTTGTTAATTCAACACTCTAGAATAACTACGATTAACTCTGAAATTGTAGAAGTGGAAAAACAGTTAAAGGAAATTCAAATGATTAACGATAGTAAAGAAGGAATGCTTCTATCTACTTTAGATTTAGATTCAATAGAAAAAGTAGCAAAAGAAAAATTGGGCATGGTAGAACCTACGATAGATCAATACTCTTATTTAGCAATTTCAGACTCGAATTTGCGAGCTAATACTAATACTGATATACATACAGCAAATGAAGATAAAGCCACGGGTTCATGGTTTACACGACTGATCGATTAATAGGAGGGGATGATTTGTCAATATATCATTTAAGAAGAAAAAAAAGGCTGGTTTTTGCCTTTTTTGTTTTTTTTATATTTTTTATTGTCATGGCTATTCGACTTACATATATCCAAGCTTTTGATTCAATAAAACTTACCGATGAACAGATAGATCAATTAATGGGTGAAATCCCTATAACGGCCACGAGAGGCGACATATACGACAGGAATATGAATATATTGGCGAAAGATGCTTCTGCTAGCAGGATATATGTTAGACCTAGAGATCTTGAAAATGCTGAAGAAGTTGCTGACTATTTAAGTAAAATATTAGATCTAGATAGAGATATATTATACGAAAAAATTTCTGATACTTCACAGTGGATAGCACTAGTTGAACGCAAGGTAGATAATGATATAGCATTTGAAATAAGGGATCAAAATTTTAAGGGTGTTGAAATATCTGAGGATAAAAAACGTTATTATACAAATGGTAACTTTGCTTCGTATATTTTAGGTTTTACAGGTACAGATCATCAAGGTTTATACGGAATAGAAAGTGTTTTTAATAATGTGTTGAGTGGAGAAGATGGTGTTCTAGTTTATGAAAAAGATGGTAAAAGTCAAAAAGTACCTTCAGGTTATCAAGTAAGAATTGAACCTGAAGATGGTGATAATCTAGCACTTACAACAGATAGCGTAATACAGCATTTTTTAGAATCACAAGTTGAAAAGACTGTTAATGATTTAGATGCAAAGCGAGTTATTGCCATCGCTATGGATCCTAAAACTGGTGACATCTTGGGAATGAGTAGTAAACCAGATTATAATTTGAATGATCCTAGGACTATTTCTGAAATTTTTGAAACCAAGTTATCTGATGAATTAAAAGATAAAAATCTTGGTGAAAAGCAATTAGCTATGTGGAGAAATCCGGCAGTTACTCTAAATTATGAACCAGGATCAACATTTAAAGTAGTTACTGCATCTGCTGTACTCGAAGAGGGAGTAGTAACGCCTGAAACACCATTTTTTGATAAAGGATACATTAATATTGCTGGAGCACAGATTAAGTGTCATCTTTATCCGAGAAGTCATGGTGCTCAAACCTTTGTAGAAGGTGTTCAACACTCATGTAATCCTGTAATGGTTGAAGCTATCCAGCGACTTGATCCGGATGAGTTTTATAAGTATATATATAACTTTGGGTTTGGTGATAAGACAGGTATACAATTAGATGGTGAGCAGTCTGGAATAGTGCCTGCTAATGTTGAGCAAAATTTGATTAATTATGTTACTAAATCATTTGGTCAAGGAATTTCAGTAACTCCAATACAACTAATTACTGCTTTGTCTGCAGTGGTGAATGATGGCAAATATATGCAACCTAATATAGTAAAGTATATATTATCAAGCGATAGTAATGAAATCATACAAGAATACAAACCACATCAGATACGTCAAGTGATTTCGGAAGATACGGCAAGTATTTTGCAAGATACTATGGAAAAAGTAATAAGCGAATCAGATGTATTAAGTAAAATTGCGGAAAAATATAGAGTTGGCGGCAAAACAGGAACTGCACAAAAGGTAATAGATGGTAAGTATGCCCAAGGTATTTACATAACTTCTTTTTTCGGATTTGCACCTGTTGAAGATCCCAAAGTTGCAGTTTTATTTATAATTGATGAACCTAAAGGATATAATGTGACAGGTAGTAATACTGCTGCACCTGCTGCATTAGAATTTATAAACAGTACTCTTGACTATTTAGATGTACCAAATAATGATAAAGAAAATTTTGGAGACAGTAGTATTGTCCCAGATCTTAGAAGCCAAGATATGACACTCGCACAAGAAGTTTTGGGTTATTTGAATCTTAAATATGAAGTTACTAGTGATATAAAGGAAGGATATATAGTTAATCAAGATCCTATGCCTGGGCAACTTATAGATAAAGATACTGTTATAAAACTTACTTTAGATAAAGAAGCTATTGACACTAGTACAGAACTGGTTAGTGTACCAAATATTATGGATATGACTGTTCAGCAAGCTAATGAAGTACTTAGAAGACTAGGTTTAGAGCTTACAGTAACAGGTGCAGGTGGAGTATCAACTAAGCAATCACCTTTAGCTGGAGAATTAGTGAAAAAGGGTACAAAAGTAATAGTTGAATTTAAACCTATAGAATAACATATTAGCCTTGACAAGAGTCAAGGCTAATATGTGTTAAATACTCTATTTACCTTATAATTCCTCCAAAATAGGTAATTTAAGTTTGCATATTGAATTTTTTGATATAATATAAGATAATTGATTATTAAGAGGTGAAACAGATGTTTTTGAGGGATTTATTGAGGGGATTAGATTATGAATTATTACTTGGAGATATTAATGAAAAGATTAATACAGTGTGTTATGATTCGAGGTTTGTTAAATCAAGTAGTATTTTTGTTGCTATTAAAGGTTTTAAGGTAGATGGACACATATTTATACCAACTGCAATTTCTAATGGTGCAAAGGTTATAATTGTCGAGGAAGTACCTATAAAATTGATTCAAGGTATTACTTATATAAAAACAGATAATACGCGTCTAGCATTGTCAAAAATCGCAAGTAATTATTATGATAACCCATCTCATAAATTAAAAGTTATTGGAATTACTGGTACAAATGGAAAAACTAGTACTAGTTTAATTTTGAAAAATATATTGAGTCATTGGGGTAAAAAAGTTGGAGTAATAGGAACAATTGGTGTCTATATAGGAGAAGAGAAGAGAGAAGCACATCACACAACTCCAGAATCATTAGAGTTACAGGGTATACTACATGAAATGTTAGAAAATGGTGTTGAATATGTAATCATGGAAGTATCTTCACATTCTTTGCAATTAGATAGAGTGGCTAATACAAGATTTGAACATGTTATTTTTACAAATTTAACTCAAGATCATCTAGATTTTCATGGAGATATGCAATCTTATTTTAATGAAAAGAAAAAACTCTTTTTTATGTATGAAGGTACAGGAGCAATTAATACAGATGATGAATATGGTAGAGTATTGTATTCGGAGCTTAATAAAGACGGTAAACCATGTAAAATTTACGGTTTACATGGTAACAAGGACGTATATGCAAAAGATATTTTATATTCTATAGTAGGAGTACAGTTTACATTAGTAACGTCGAAGTGTGAAGAAAATATTTACTGCCCAATTCCAGGAGAATTTTCAGTGTATAATATATTAAGTGCTATTACAATATCATTAGAAGAGGGTATAGATATAGAAGACTTAAAAGATTCCCTAAGTAATATGCCAATTATATCAGGTAGAATAGAGAGACTCAATATTAACGCTCCATATGAAGTTATAATTGATTTTGCTCATACTCCAGACGGTTTAGAAAATGTCCTAAAGACTATTAGAGATCAAGTGAAAGGTAGACTAATAACTGTATTTGGATGTGGCGGAGATCGTGATAAAGGTAAAAGATCAATTATGGGTAAAATTGCTGGTGAGTTGAGTGAGTTTTGTGTTATAACTACTGATAACCCAAGATCAGAAGATCCTCAATGTATAATAGATGATATAGTAATAGGGATAAATACAACAAAGTGTGAATATATTACAATAGTAGATAGATATAAAGCAATAGCCTATGCATTAAATATTGCACAAGAAAAGGATGTTGTATTATTAGCAGGCAAGGGTCATGAAACGTATCAAGTGCTACATGATAAGACCATTCCATTTGACGAAAAGACTATCGTGAAGGAGATCCTTGAAAAATGATACCGATAGAAATAAACATTGTTGTTGAAGTTACAAAAGGTAAATTATTCAACAGTAAATACGCTAATATAAATAAATATAACAAGATAACAAGTGTTTGTATAGATAGTAGATTAGCAAAAAAAGGTTCCCTTTTTATAGCTCTAAAAGGAAAAAATATTGATGGTCATGATTGTATTGAGGATGCTATAAAACGCGGTGCAGTAGCTATTTTAATAGAAAAAGAAGTGAATATATACACCGATAGAACTATTATTCAAGTAAAAGATAATATTAAGGCGATTCACGAATTAACTAAGTATTATAGAAGTATGTTAGATATACCAATCTTAGCATTAACAGGTAGTAGCGGAAAAACTACAACTAAGGATATAATATACTCTGTACTACAACAAAAGTTTAATGTTCATAGAACAAAGGGCAATCAAAACAATGAACTTGGAGTTCCATTGACCATGTTCCAAATAGAGAAGGAAACAGAAATAGCAGTTATTGAAATGGGCATGAATCATCAAGGAGAAATAAGTAAATTAGTTCATATGGCGGTTCCAGATATTTCAATAATAACTAACGTTGGTGTAAGCCATATGGAGCATCTTGGAACTAAAGAAAATATTTTTAAAGCAAAACGTGAAATACTAGAGACTCTGAAAGATTATCAAATAGCTCTAGTCAATGGGGACGATGAATACTTAAGCACAATAAGCGACGAAAAATTCAAGGTAGTAAATTTTGGAATTCAAAACTCTGAATCGGATATTTATGCAACAGATATAGATTCAGGTACAGAAGGTTTAAAATTTAGAGTACATTATAAAGGAAATAGTGAATACTTTAGCTTTAAGTTTCCAGGTATTCACAATGTGTACAATTGTATTACTGCCATATTTTTAGGAAAGTACTACGGATTGACATTTAAGCAGATTCAAGATGGCCTTCAAAATTATAATCCCAGTAATAATCGCATGGATATAAGATTAGTTAATAATTATACTGTAATTAACGACAGTTATAATGCTAATCCTGATTCTATGAAAGCTGCCCTTAATGTATTAACAGATTATAAATCTAAAGACGGCAGAGCAATCGCAGTTATAGGAGATATGCTGGAAATGGGCATAGAATCCGTAAAATATCATCTTGAAGTGGGAGAGTTTTTAGCTTTAAAAGATATAGATTATCTAGTATCTGTTGGGCAATATGCCAAATATTATATAAGTGGAGCGAAGAACAAAGGTATGGAATCTACCGTACTTACTCATTTTGAAAATAATAAAATGGCTGCAGATTATTTAAGAAGCCTATTAAAGGCTGACGACGTAATATTAATAAAAGGTTCAAGAGGTATGTCAATGGAAGAAATACTGCACTTACTCGAGAGGAGTTAATTTAATGAAATTAGTTATATTATCAACATTTATATCTTTTATAATTATATTTATCATTGGACCTTATTTTATACCGTTTTTACAAAGACTTAAATTTGGCCAAAGCATTAGGGAAGAAGGGCCTCAAAGTCACATGGTTAAATCTGGAACTCCTACTATGGGCGGGTTAATGATACTTTTTGCTATAATACTCACCAGTTTATTATTTATAACAAATCGAACAGAGTTATTTGTTGCATTAATAGCTACTATAGGATTTGGAATTATAGGATTTATCGACGATTTTATCAAAATTATATTAAAAAGAAACTTAGGGCTTAAAGCATATCAAAAATTACTTTTACAATTTGCTATAGCAATTTTTATAGCTGTATATGCTGCAAATCATCAAAATATAGGGACAGTATTAGCTGTTCCATTTACTAATATGTTATTGGATATGAATTTTTTATATATACCATTTACTATAATTTTCATAGTAGGGTTTGTAAATGCAGTAAATTTAACAGATGGACTAGATGGTTTAGCGTCAGGCGCAAGCTTTTTTTCAGCAGTCTTTTTTGTAATCGCTAGTTTATATAATGGATATTACGAGCTAGCGCTATTTGCAGGGAGCTTAGTAGGAGCATGTCTTGGATTTTTAAGGTATAATATTTATCCTGCAAAAGTGTTTATGGGTGATACTGGGTCTTTAGCTTTAGGCGGAGCACTTATTTCCTTAGCAGTACTGACTAGAATGGAATTGTTTTTTTTCATTGTTGGCGGTTTATTTTTAGTAGAGGCAGCTTCAGTAATAATCCAAGTCTCTTATTTTAAGATTTCAAAAGGTAAAAGGATCTTTAGAATGACGCCTATACATCACCATTATGAATTAAAGGGGTGGCATGAAAAAAAAGTTGTGAGAGTTTTTTGGTTAATAGCTTTTTTACTTGCAATTATAGGTTATATAGCGTTAATAATAAATATATAGGTGATGAAAATGAGAGAGTATTATTTAATTGTTGGGTGCGCGAGAAGTGGAATTGGAAGTGCTAGATTTTTGTTAAAAAAAGGATACAAGGTGATTCTTTTAGATAGCAAGGACTATGATGTAATTTTTAATATTTATCCAGAAATTTCTGTTTTACAAGAAGACCCAAATGTTATATTAGTTTTTGGACAACAACCAGATGAAAGTATTTTGAGTCAAGTCAAAGAAATAATTTTAAGTCCAGGAGTACCACTAGACATACCTATCTTATCTAAAGCAAGAGATAAAAAAATAAAAATTATAAGTGAAGTAGAATTAGCATATACCTATAGTGAAACTCCTATTATTGCTATTACTGGTACTAATGGTAAGAGTACTACTACTACACTTGTAGGTGAAATATTTAAAAATAGTGGTAAAAAGACATATGTAGTTGGAAATATTGGCGAACCAATAATTAATCATGTTGAAGAAGCCTCGAAAAAAGATATTTTCATACTTGAAATTAGTAGTTTTCAATTAGAAACCGTTGATACTTTTAAACCTAAAATGGGTACAATTATAAATATTACGCCAGATCATTTAGATAGGCATAAGACAATAGAAAACTACTTCGATGCTAAACTAAAAATAGTAAAGAATTTACGTAAAGAGGATATTTTTCTTGTAAATCAAGATGATCAACGTATTTTAAATGCTACAATGCAGTATAATTGCAGTAAAATATACTTTAGTTTAAAACAAAAAGTATCAAAAGGTGCATACTATGAAGATAATATTATTAAAATAGTTGATAATGGTAATGAATACTTTGTTTGTAAAAGTGATGAATTAAAAATACCAGGGATTCACAATGTTCAGAATGTATTAGTTGCGATAGCATTATCTTATTTTAGTGGCATAGAAATTAAAGTAATTAGAGATACACTTCTAAGTTTTGGTGGAGTAATCCATAGATTAGAATATGTTAGAGAATTAGATGGGATTAAATTTATTAACGATTCTAAAGGTACTAATACAGATGCTAGTACTACTGCAATTAGAGCTATTGAAAAACCTATTATACTTATTGCTGGAGGTTACGATAAGAATGTTTCATTTGATGAATGGGTTGATAGTTTTGAGGGAAAGGTAAAATATCTAATAGTTATAGGTAGTACAGCAGATAAAATAATTGACTGTGCTTATAAGAAAGGTTTTAATCAAGTTGTTAAAAAGAATACCTTTTATGAAGCTGTATTACAAGCTTATAGTGTAGCTAAGTCAGGAGATACAATATTACTATCGCCTGGTTGTGCAAGCTGGGGTATGTTTGAAAATTATGAACAAAGAGGTAATATGTTTAAAGAAATAGTCTGTAATCTAGGAGGAAAATAAATGAGTAAAGAAAATCAAAGTAAAAAAGTACCAAGTGATTTTCTATTGATTTTTTGTATACTTAGTTTACTCTGTATAGGTGTAATAATGGTGTTTAGTGCAAGTATATACACTTCAGCTGTTAAATATAATGGTGATCAATATTTCCTTTTTAAAAAACAACTATTGTTCGCAGGTGTAGGTCTAATTGTAATGATGGTTGTAAGTAAAATAAATTATAAGATTTATCACCGGTACCACAAGATAATATTAGCTATATCTATTTTACTATTAATTGCAGTACTCTTCGTTGGACAGGAATTAAATGGAGCACGTAGATGGTTTTCTTTAGGAGGTTTAAGCTTGCAACCTTCTGAAATCGCTAAATATGGAGTTGTTATTTTCTGTGCTGCTACTCTTTCTAGTATGAAAGATCAAGTACGATCTTTTAGAAAAGGGCTATTGCCCTATTTAATTTTAATTGGTGTAGTTTCTGGATTAATATACAAGCAACCTAATTTGAGTACTGCGCTTATTATTGCTGTAATTGTAATTGGTATGGTATTTGTTGCAGGAGGAAACTTAGGATATATTATGGGTCTTGGTGGTGGTTTAGTTGGAGCTGCTCTCTATGCTATGTTATTTATTGGTTGGAGAAAAGATAGAGTAGAATCTTTTTTCGATCCTAGTGCCAATATTACGGGAAGCGGATGGCAAGCAAGACAATCTTTACTTGCATTAGGATCTGGAGGCATATTTGGCCAAGGACTAGGAAATGGAAAACAAAAGATGTTTTACTTACCAGAACCGCAAAACGACTTCATATTTGCTCATATAGGTGAAGAACTTGGGTTAATCGGCACTCTTCTGATTCTGGCTTTATTTCTACTTTTAATTTGGCGTGGATTAAGAATATCATTATATGCTCCTGATACCTTTTCTTCACTGCTGTCATTTGGAGTTGTTTTAATGGTAGGATTACAAGTGTTAATAAATGTATGTGTTGTAACTCAGATAATACCAGTAACAGGAATTCCATTGCCATTTATTAGTGCTGGAGGATCATCACTATTATTTTTAATGGGAGGGATGGGGATTTTGCTGAATATTTCTAAGAGTACACCCATTAATAGGAGGTAGACAATGAGAGTAGTAGTTGCTGCAGGAGGCACCGGAGGACATATTTATCCAGGTATTGCAATAGCCAAATATATAATAAGTAAGCATCCTGATGCAAATATTATATTTGTAGGTACTGATAAAGGTTTAGAAAAAGATATAGTACCTAAGGAAGGTTTCGAAATAAAACTAATCAGAGTAAAAGGATTTGAAAGAAGACTAAGTATCGATACTTTACAAACTATAAAACAGATGTTTTTAGGATTAAGTGATGCTAAAAAAATAATTAAAGATTTAAAACCAGATATAGTTATAGGGACTGGCGGATATGTCTGTGGACCTGTACTATTTGCTGCATGGCAAGAGAAAGTACCTACACTAATACATGAACAAAATGCATTTCCAGGAGTTACTAATAAGATACTGTCTAAATTTGTAGACAAAGTAGCAGTAAGTTTTCCAGAGGCAATCAGTTTTTTTAAAGATAAAAAGAAAGTTATAGTATCTGGAAATCCTATTAGGAATGATTTTAAAGATAATGATAGAAAAAGAGCAAGAGAAAAACTTAATATACCATTTGATGCCATTGTAATTGTTGCTACAGGTGGAAGTCAAGGTGCCCTAACTATTAATAAAAGCATGGTTGAAGTTGTGAAAAAATACAATAATCAAAAAAATGTTTATATTATACATGTTACAGGTAATAATCAATACGAAGATATCATTAAAATGTATAGAGAACAAGGTATAATTACTCACAATAATATAAATACTCAAATAATTGCTTATTCATATGATATGCCGAATTTACTTAAAGCCTGTGATTTGATTATATCTAGAGCAGGAGCTGTTACTGTATCAGAAATTTGTGCTATAGGTCGTGCATCAATTCTAATCCCTTTTCCATTTGCTACAGATAATCATCAAGAGTTTAATGCAAAAGTAATTACAGATAAAAAAGGTGGAATACTCATTTTAAATAAAGATTTAAATGGATCTACATTAATTGACTCTATATCTGAAATAATTGGAGATAAAGAAAAACTAATATTGATGGAAAGAATATCTTCTGAACTTGGCATTTTAAATGGAGACGAAACTATATACAATGAAATTAAGAACTTGGTATAAATGTATTTGTAACATCTTTTCTTCTCTAGGAATATGATAAAGTAGATTATCCCTTATATTTCTGGAGGTGTTTTTTTAAATGAGCAAGTATATAGTAAAAGGCGGTAATAAATTAAATGGTGAAGTGATTGTTCAAGGTTCAAAGAATGCTGCCCTACCTATCTTAGCTGCTACAGTGCTTAATCAAAGTGAAAGTGTTATCGAGAATATTCCTGATATACATGATGTAGATATAATGATAAAAATATTAAAATCTATCGGATGTTGTGTAAAAAAAGAAGGGAATACCTTAATTGTAGATTCAAGTAATATTAACTCTGTCGAAGTATCAGAAGCTCTAGTAAGAGAAATGAGGTCATCTATTATTCTCTTAGGGGCACTATTATCTAAACATAAAGAAACTATATTCTCTTATCCTGGTGGATGTGATATAGGACTTAGACCTATCGATATACATCTGAAAGGATTAAGAAAATTAGGAGCTGTGATAGAAGAATCTCATGGCTTTATTCATTGTAAAGCTGAAAAGCTGTATGGTAGTAGTATAAACCTTGATTTTCCGAGCGTTGGTGCTACAGAAAATATTATGTTAGCTGCTAGCTTAGCTGAGGGAGAGACTGTAATTAGAAATGCTGCAAAAGAACCCGAAATTATAGATTTACAAAATTTTATTAATACAATGGGTGGAGAAGTGAAGGGTGCAGGTACAAGCATGGTTAGCATTAAAGGAGTTAGGAAATTAAATTCTGTTAAATATCGTGTTACATCTGATAGAATAGTAGCAGGCACGTACATAGTTGCTTCCTGTATTACAGGTGGGAAAATTTTACTTAGAAACATACCGATGGAAGATATGAGAACAGTATGCTATAAATTAGCAGAAACTGGTTGTAATATTACGAATTACGATAATGGTGAAATACTCGTTAAATCATCTAAGATTATTCAACCAATAGAATCTCTTATCACTCAGCCATATCCAGGATTCCCAACGGATATGCAAGCACAAATATTGTCTTTATTAACTGTAGCTAATGGAACTAGCGTTATAAACGAAACTATTTTTGAAAGCAGATACAAACATGTCCCAGAGCTAATTAGAATGGGTGCTAAAATTAAAATAGAGGGTAGAATAGCTATAATTCAAGGAGTTGAAAATTTACTTGGCGCAGAGGTTGATTCCACTGACTTAAGAGGTGGGGCAGCAATGGTATTAGCTGGACTTAGAGCACAAGGTGATACTATCGTAAATCATATTCATCATATTGATCGAGGTTATGAAAATTTTGCTGGAAATCTAAGAAACTTAGGTGCAATAATAAAAAGACAAGAGGATTGATTATAGGTGAGTGTACTCAAAAGAGAAAAAAACAAGAAAAAACAAAGGTATTATAGGAAAAATTATGTTACACTTGTAATAATATTGTTATTATTAACAGTAATGACATTTTATTTCCTATTATTTACAGATTTTTTTAACATTGAGACTATTGAAATATTAGATAATGATACTGTTACT
Organism: Alkalibaculum sporogenes; assembly: GCF_009362815.1. Taxonomy (GTDB): domain Bacteria; phylum Bacillota; class Clostridia; order Eubacteriales; family Alkalibacteraceae; genus Alkalibaculum_A; species Alkalibaculum_A sporogenes. The sequence goes on from NZ_WHNX01000006.1 coordinate 81,109, forward strand.
AAAGAAGAAATTCTTCTTAAATCTGGTTTAAAAGATGGACAAAGCATTTTTCGTTTTAATAAAGGTCAAGTATTAAAGTCAATAGAGAAAATACCATACATAAAAAATGCCAGTTTAGTAAGAGTGTTTCCAAACAAAATTAAAATATATATTAATGAAAGAAGAGTTATTAGTGCTTTTTTTTATGAGAGTAAATTTCTTTATGTAGATGACGGAGAAATTATATTAGAATATGCTGAAGATCTTAGAGAAACTAACATACCTATAATAACTATATCATCTGAGTCAATAGGTAGTGTTTTAGTGGGGAATCAGGTGCAGTTACAACCTGAATGGATTAAAAAACATTTGTTTACCATCCTAAAACTTTTTAAAGATGAGGAAATATTAAAGTACATTTCAGAAATAAATATTACTAAGGATAATGTGCTTCATATGTATACCAAAGGTGGTAGTATAATAAAGGTTAAAACCAGTGATCGAATTGTTGAGAAACTGGATTTTATTAGAACTTATCTAATGGAAAAGGATGAAAGGATGATTATAGATTTAACCCATAGTGGGAATCCGACATATATTCCTAGATAATTAAGGAGAGGTTAACGTTGAACAAGTCAAAAGGAAGAGTCGAGATAGCAATGATTTGCATCATTATAGGTATTATGATTGTTATGCAAACAAAGTCAATTAATAATTTAGGTGGTCTTGTAACTACCCAAAGAGCTGATCAAATGCTTATAGAGTTAAATCAAATGAAAAGAGAAAATGATAGATTACAAAACAATGTTATTACACTAGAAAATGATATTAGTTTTTTTGAAAATGAAGCATCATCTAACAATGCAGTAGTTGAAAAGATGCTTAGAGACGTTGATGCAGCTAAAGATCAAGCGGGATTTACAGATTTGGAAGGACCTGGAATTATTATCACTTTAGATTACAAAGATAGTGATGGTTACGATCCATTTCAAGCGAATTCAGTACTACTTTTATTTCTAGTAAATGAATTAAATGCCGCAGGTGCTGAAGCAATTTCTATTAATGGAGAAAGAATAATTAATAGCTCAGAAATAAGACTAGCAGGAAGTCATATTAACATTAATGGTAAAAAGAACTCTTATCCATATACTTTTAATGTAATAGGAAATACATCCACACTGAAATCTGCTGTAAATATGAGAGATGGAATTCTAGATATAATGGAATCAAATTATATTAATGTTGAAGTAGAGGAATCTGAAAAGATTACTGTTTTTAAATACAATGGCACTATTAATTTTAAATACGCAAAGCCGATTAAATAATTGTGAGGTTTCATATGAGAACAAAGTCTACAAAAATTATACTGTTTACAATATTCATTCTCGTAGGTATTTTGCTATCATATCTTATTGTACATTCATCAAAAGAATATGAATCTAGCAGTATTATTACACCTAAGGTCTTAAACGATTATAAGAATGAATTAGATAACTTAGATATTAAGAAAAAAGAATTAAATGATAACATAACTGATTTAGAAAACAAGTTAGATAGCTACAAAAACGAGGAAGGTATTGATTATCTAGCGTTAGAAAATGAATTATACAATGAATTAATAAGATATGATATAATAGCAGGGAAGAAAGATGTACAAGGTCCAGGTGTTAAGATAAGTATGTCTGATAGCAACGAAATCCTTCAACCAGGCGATAATATAAGCGATTATATTATTCATAATAATGATATTTTAGAAATCATTAATGAACTAAGATTCTCTGGTGCTGAGGTTATTGCTATTAATGGATATCAACTCTCTTGGAACTCTAATATAGATTGTGCAGGTCCTGTTATATATATAGATGATTTTATAGCAGGTGCACCATTCATCATTGAAGCTATAGGAAATAGGGATAAAATAATAGCAACATTAAATTCTGATGAAAGCTATGTAGAATTGTTAAAATTCCGTACAATAAATATTAGTATAGTAGAGAAAGAGAATATTATTCTTAATAAGAATTAATATTATAGAGGTGAAAAATGCTTATACCATTATTAGGATTAATTATTGGAGTTATGTTAGGGTTTGTACTACCTATAGATTTACCTACTTCATATACATCGTATATGTCTGTAGCATTACTTGCAGCGCTTGATTCTGTTTTTGGTGGAGTAAGAGCGGATTTAGAGCATAAATTTGATTCTCATATCTTTATTTCTGGATTTTTTGGAAATACGCTTATCGCAGCTTTCTTAGCTTACTTGGGAGATCGTCTAGGGATTCCATTATACTATGCTGCAATATTCACTTTTGGTACTAGACTGTTTCAAAATTTTGCAATTATTAGAAGGATAGCGCTTAATAAACTACAAGAAAAATATAAGCACTAAGATAATCACAAAGACAATCATACATAAGGGGGTAGAAATTTTTGCTACAATTTGATTTAGAAGAAGAACATTTTGCTAACATAAAAGTTATCGGAGTTGGTGGTGGAGGTAATAATGCTGTCAATAGAATGATAGAATCTGGTCTAAAAGGTGTTAGTTTTGCTGTAGTAAATACTGACAATCAAGCACTTACTCTATCATTAGCGGAAGAAAGAATACAAATTGGAGAGAAAGCTACTCATGGTTTAGGAGCTGGCGCAAATCCAGAAATTGGTCAAAAGTCGGCAGAAGAGAGTGAAGAAGCGTTAACTGAATCTATTAAAGGAAGCGACTTGATATTTGTAACTGCTGGTATGGGTGGAGGCACAGGTACTGGTGCAGCTCCAGTTGTTGCTAGAATTGCTAAAGAATTAGGGATATTGACTGTAGGAGTAGTAACTAAACCTTTTGCTTTTGAAGGTAAGGTTAGGTCAAACAATGCGAGGCTAGGAACAGAATTATTAGCTCAGAATGTTGATGCTCTTGTAACTATTCCAAATGATAGGTTACTACAATTAGCAGATAAAACCACATCTTTGAGGGATGCATTCAAGATGGCAGACAATGTACTGCTCCAAGGAGTAAGAGGAATTTCTGATCTAATAGCAATACCTGGACTAGTAAGTCTTGACTTTGCAGATGTCAAAACCATTATGAAAGACACTGGTCTAGCTCATATGGGAGTAGGTACTGCTAGTGGTGAGAATAAAGCAGCAGAAGCTGCAAAACAAGCTATACATAGCCCTTTACTAGAAACTCAAATTGACGGTGCAACAGGTATATTATTAAATATTACTGGAGGACCTAACTTAACCTTGTTTGAAGTTGATCAAGCTGCTGAAATTGCTAGAGAAGCCGCTGATCCAGATGCCAATGTTATATTTGGGGCTGCAATTGATGAGAGTATGGAAGATGAAATAAAGATAACTGTAATTGCCACGGGTTTTTCTAATAATATTGTTAGAAACAAAGAAGAGGCTAAAACTACAAAAGTTAATCCACAAGCTCCAAGTGATGATCAATTTAACATACCTTCATTTTTGAGACGACGATAGAAAAAGGAAATTCACTAATATATAGCAAGATACTTTAAGTACAGAGTTCGTCTTTTATACGATTTAATGCGTAACCACAATAATCAATATTCAGTAGGGGATGAAGAGAACCCTTACTGAAAAAAGTTTCACTTTATTTACGGACATTATGACAATCGCTAAATGTATGATATCAGACATTTCCTCAGCAAAGCCAAGGAAAAACAGGTTTCACCTGTTTTCTCCTTGGCTTTGAGTCGTCGGTTACCATCTGATAACAATTAATTGTATTAACCACAAGAAATACGCTTTGCGACGGTTACGCAGTAGTCGCCAAATGTCTGCAAGCAGCCACTTGGCTCATTAATTCGCGATAATTAGAACACCTGTTTATGCAGGTGTTTTTTTCATTTTTTCTCCTCTTTGTGACATAATTCTGGAAATCTAAAATATATAATATATTAGAGCTTAGACAATCTGGCAAAAGTATAAAATAAAAAAGTAGATACTATTAGTTTAAATACTGATATATGATTAAAACAATAAAAAGGGTGAACAGATTTGAACTACTATATTTATGGTGAGGTTGTTTTAATTGAAAATTTCTTAATTAACTTTATAATTTTAATGATCACTGCAAAAATTCTAAGGAAAAGAATTAAGTGGCTAAGAATTATTCCTGGTGCATTACTTGGTGCTATATATTCAATTATGCAATTTAAGTATATTATATTCACTCATTTTAGTTTTAAAATAGCATTATCAGTATTTATAATTATAATTACTTTCTATCCTATAAACATTAAACAATTCACAAATTATATGCTTTTATTTTATTCAATATCTTTGTTATTTGGAGGCTGTGTCATAGCCATAATCATATTGAGCAATCATAGTTCTAATATGACTTTAAATATTAATGGCGTGAAGTCATCTACAATAACGATTGGTGTTTTTATTGGTATACTAGTTGTGATAAAGGCTAGGGAATTAATGATAGATATTAAGTTAAGAAAAACAAATATTTTGGACATTAGAATTGGGCTAAATTCACAGACATTATATACAAAAGGATTTACAGATACAGGATGTCATGTAACAGATCCTCTTAATGGTAAACCTATTCTTCTAGTGGAATATGAAGCTATAAAAGAGATACTACCTTTAAGATTAAAAAATTATTACTATACATATGATGATAAATTAGATTATGACATCGATAAAAAAATAATGGAGATAGAAATACTGAAAAAAATACGTTTTGTTCCCTTTCATACTGTTAACAAAGATATAAATTCATATATGCTATGTTATCAGTGTGATTATATTGAATTATATGATAATGAGAATACTCTTAGGATTGATAAATCCTACATTGGAATTTGCAAGACACGACTTTCCCAACATCGTGAATTTCAAGCTCTCATTAATCCAAAATTACTATATATGAACGGAGGATTTTAATTGGATAGTATTATTAAATTAGTGATAAAATTGAGATTATATATTTCCAAACTACTAATTATCATTAATTATCATAAAAAGAACTTTGTACATTATATTGGTGGTAGCGAAGCACTGCCGCCACCTTTAAAGGCAGATGAAGAAAGATACTTTATTGAAATGCTACGAACAGATAAAGAGAGTGCAAAGAGCACTTTAATTGAGCGTAATCTTAGATTAGTGGTGTATATTTCAAGAAAGTTTGAAAATACTGGTATATCTATAGAAGATTTAATATCTATTGGTACAATTGGTTTGATAAAGGCAGTAAATACTTTTGATCCTGACAAAAATATTAAACTTGCTACATATGCGTCAAGGTGTATAGAGAATGAGATTCTTATGTTTATCAGGAAGAATAGTAAAATAAAAATGGAAATATCCTTTGATGAACCATTGAATATTGATTGGGATGGGAATGAATTACTTCTTTCAGATATCCTAGGTACGGAAGAAGATGTAACACAAAATAACATTGAGAGACAAGTGGAATTTCAATTACTGAATATTGCCATGAACCATTTAAACAAAAGGGAAAAGATGATAGTGGAACTTAGATTTGGTTTAAATAATGGAGATTCTAAAACTCAAAAGGAAGTTGCAGAAGAAATGAATATCTCCCAGTCTTACATATCAAGATTAGAAAAGAAGATTTTAAAGAGATTAAAGAAAGAAATCTATAAAATGACGATTTAATGTCAATTTAATGACAATGGGTAATATATTCTTAACTAATATAATAAAAAAGACATAAGAAATAAAAAGATAAAAGATGTTAGTTTTTAATGATAACTTTTATCTTTTTTCTGTATAAAGAAATATCTATATGCAACATAAATTATATTAAAAAAAAATATTGGAATAATATACCTATTGTGAGCAGAGTAAACTCTTAGTACTGCTATATTTCAGAAATTTTTACATTTTATTCGAAAGGAAATACAGGCAAATTACAAAAAACTGGCATTGAATCTTTGAATATAAATACTTAACCGGGTAATAATCTAACATAAGAAAATGCATTTTGAGAAAGGATGACACACATGTTAAAAAAAGTTGAAATCTGTGGTGTAAATACTTCCCAATTACCTGTTTTAACAAATAAGGAAATGATGGAATTATTCAAGAAGATTCATAAAGGAGATCAAAATGCGAGGACAACATTTATACAAGGAAATCTTAGATTAGTACTAAGCGTTATAAAAAGATTCAATAATAGAGGCGAAAATTTAGATGATTTATTTCAAATAGGATGTGTAGGTTTAATCAAAGCTATTGATAATTTTGATCTATCCCATAATGTAAGATTTTCTACTTATGCTGTTCCTATGATTATTGGTGAAATTAGGAGATATTTAAGAGATAATAATTCTGTAAGAGTAAGTAGATCGCTTAGAGATATAGCCTATAAAGCATTAAAAGTTAGAGATGAATTAGTGCTAAGGAGTGTTAAAGAACCCTCTCTTATGGAAATTTCAAAGGAATTAGGACTACCAAGAGAAGAGGTTGTTTTTGCTCTAGAAGCTATTCAAGATCCTGTATCTTTATTTGAACCAATTTATCATGATAATGGTGATGCAATTTTTATTATGGATCAAATTCAAGATGAAAAAAATAAAGATGAGAAATGGATAGAAAATATTGCAGTGATGGAAGCAATTAAGAAATTAAATGGTAGAGAAAAATTGATTATAAAGATGAGGTATTTTGACGGGAAAACACAAATGGAAGTAGCTAATGAAATAGGAATATCACAAGCCCAAGTATCTAGAGTCGAAAAGAATGCACTACATTCTATAAAGAAGACTATGACAAATTAGTCTTATAATATAGACAAGTAATCTTTACTAATGTATAATAATGCTAGCTAAATTTGGAATGGGGGAGTTAGCTTGAAGTGTCCGTTTTGTAACCATATGGATAGTAAGGTCGTAGATTCTAGACCTACTGAGGATGGAAACGTTATACGTAGAAGAAGAGAATGTTTTAGTTGTACAAAGAGATTTACTACCTATGAAAAAGTAGAAGATATACCCCTTATGGTTGTTAAAAAAGGCGGACAAAGAGAAGCATTTAACCGTAATAAGATCATGAACGGTATTATTAAAGCGTGTGAAAAAAGACCAATATCTATAAAACAAATAGAGGACATTGTCGATTCTATTGAAAAAGAAGTTTATCAAAGTCTAGAGAGAGAAGTATCATCGCAATTCATTGGTGAAATGATAATGAATCATTTAAAAACTATTGATGAAGTGTCATATGTAAGGTTTGCATCTGTATACAGACAGTTTAAGGATATAAACACTTTTATGTCAGAATTAAATAAATTGTTAAATGAAAAGTAATCTACTATGTTTATAAGGAACAATAATTATGGATTAAATGTTAAAGATTAAAAATGTTGAAGCTTAAATTCACTTTAAAATATTAAAGCAATATCTCTGATTATTAAGCTTAGATAATTAATTAGACTGGAGATCCCACTGGGATCTTTATTTTATGATAGAGAAGTGCTTTCAAGATGATAAAAAAGCTAAGTGCGGGATTAAGTTTCACCTTATTCTAATATTATAATTTGAAAGCTTAAGTAGCGATATTATTTTTAATGATTTTTAGAAATATGTTTTCTATTTGCAAATAAGTAGGGGGGGTCTAACATGTATGAAGAGAAGACGATAGAATCTAAAGAAATATATAACGGTAAAATTATAAATTTAAAAGTAGAAAAAGTAGAATTGCACAATGGGAATGAGTCTTATAGAGAAATTATATCTCATCCTGGTGGCTGTGGCATTGTAGCAATTAAAAATAATAAAATAATACTTGTATCACAGTTTAGAAAACCTATAAATCAAAATATTTTAGAAATACCTGCTGGAAAATTAGATCAGTATGAAGATCCTATAGATTGCGCCAAGAGAGAACTAAAGGAAGAAACTGGGTATAGTGCAAATAGCATAAAAAAAATAGGTCAGATATTTACTAGCCCAGGCTATACTAATGAATGTATACACATATATTATACAGATGATCTTACAATTGGTGAGATGAATCTTGATCAAGATGAATTCGTCAATATAGAAGAGATTGAAATTAGTGAAGTACTTCGTATGAGCAAATGTGGGGAAATAAATGATGGAAAGACATTAGCTGCCTTATTACTAGCATTTAACTATTTGAAAATATAACAATCATAATCTTCTCTAGATACGCATAACTTGTATCATAAGGAGGAGATTTTTTTGAATAAGGGAGACATAACTAGATTTATCTCAATAAATAAAAGAACGTTTTTGATATTATGTACAGTATTTGTGATAGGGATAGTATTAGGTACATTATGTGTAAAAACTCTAACAGATGTCCAAAAAACAGAGTTAATCAATTATTTAAGTAATTTTTTTAAGGTCTTAGGCAATACTGAAGATATAAATAAGAATAGAATGTTTTTACAACTATTATTTGATAATATAAAAGTATATGTTTTGATACTAGTCTTAGGAATGTTTTCTATTGGAATGTTATTAATCCCAACATTAGTATTAATAAAGGGATTTATATTAGGTTTTACTATCGGATTTATACTAGACGAGTTGTATTTAATGGGATTATTATTTTCATTACTAGTAATTTTTCCTCAAAACATATTGTACATAGTAGGATTAATATTTAGCTCTCTAATTTCAATACTTATGTCCTACAATAAATATATTAATAAGAATAAGTTTTCTTCAAGTTCGTATTTTAAGAGAAATATACATAATATATTGAACTACACCTTATCCCTTTTGGTATGTTATGCTATAACAGCTCTAGGCTGTGCCTTTGAAGCTTATATTTCACCTATTTTTATGATCTTCTTCTCTAATAAACTGTTTTAAGTAGAGAGTGCAAGGGTAGATAAATTAGAAATACTATAGAAAATTGATAACAAGGAGATTACTATGAGTAAGAGAGTTATATGGATTGTAATAGATAGTGTAGGAATTGGAGAATTACCTGACGCACATTTGTATGGAGATGAAGGAAGTAACACTTTAGAAAATATTTACCGTAGTGTAGAGCGTTTTAAGCTACCAAATTTAGAATGTTTAGGTTTAGGTTGTATAGATGGGGTAAGTGTTATTCCAAAACCTAAAACACCAATAGGAGCCTATGGTAAGGCTATGGAGAAGTCACCTGGTAAGGATACAACTACAGGACATTGGGAAATGGCAGGTATTATTTTAGACAAGCCTTTTCCTACTTTTCCAGATGGATTTCCTAAAGGATTTATTAAAAAATTTGAAGATAAGATTAATAAAGAAGTCATAGGAAATTATGCTGCATCAGGTACTGAGATTATTCAAGAACTTGGAGATGAACATGTTAGAACTGGAAAACCTATAGTGTATACCTCTGCTGATAGTGTATTCCAAATAGCAGCACATGAAGATATTATACCTTTAGATGAGTTATATAATATCTGTAAGATTGCTAGAGAGCTATTAGTAGACGATCTAAGCGTAGGGAGAGTCATTGCTAGACCATTTATTGGTAAGAGTAGTGGTAGCTATACTAGAACTTCTCATAGGCATGATTTTTCGTTAGTACCCACTGGGAAGACGGTTCTAGATGCAGTTAAAGATGCTGGATTATCTGTTATGGGTGTAGGGAAAATCAACGATATATTTGTTGGACGAGGAATAACCGATACAGTAACCATGGAAAATAATCAAGAGGGTATTGATTGTATATTAAAATTTATGAGTTCAGATAAGAAGGGGCTAATATTCGCTAATCTTGTAGATTTTGATATGCATTATGGACATAGAAATGATGTAGCTGGTTACGCTAAGGCTTTAGTAGAGTTTGATAATAGGCTTCCTGAAATTATGGAAGAGATGAGTGATGAAGATATATTAGTTATTAATGCTGATCATGGTTGTGATCCAACCACAAATAGCACAGACCATTCGAGAGAGTATATACCAATATTGGTTTATGGAAAAAAAGTACAGAATGTAAATTTAGGTATTAGAAAGACTTTTGCGGATATTGGTGCAACAATATGTGATGTTTTACAGGTTAAAGGAATAAAGAATGGAGAATCGTTTATAGACGATATATTAAAGTGAAACTTTATTAAGTAGGGGTTTTCTTAATCTCCCACTTATCTTGGGAGCATTAGTACCTGTTATTACTGGACAAAATGAAAATAGGAAAATTGTTGCATCGTGAGATATATGTAAATACCTTCATTGGATAACTAGACCACTTAATAAACAAGAACAAAGATATGATTCAAGTGGATACTAGCAGATATTTAGAGTTGTAGATTAGTTTTTGTCTTAAATTGGTTGTAAAGCAACCAATTTTTTTTGTATATGGTTGATTATGTATCCATACACTATAGTTAACAATTAAAATGGAGGTTTATATATGAAAAAAATAATTATAATGTTTATATCATGTCTCTTGTTATTTAACTTTGCTACTGTACGAGCTGATGATTTATCTATAGAATCGCTATCTGCTATTTTAATAGACTCAGATTCAGGACAAGTACTCTTTGAAAAAAATTCTCATGAAATGCTTCCACCAGCAAGTATAACAAAAATAATGACAATGCTCATCACCATGGAGGAAATAAATAAAGGGAATATTAAATTAACTGATGAAGCAACAATAAGTGAATTAGCTGCTGACATGGGTGGATCACAACTTTATTTAGAATATACTGAGAAAAGAAGTATTGAAGACTTGCTTAAAGGTGTAGCAGTAGAATCTGCAAATGACGCTGCTGTAGCACTATCTGAACATATTGCTGGAGACTATCAATTATTTATTCAAATGATGAATGATAGAGCAAGCGAGTTAGGTATGAAGGATACAAAATTTCAAAATGCTAATGGTCTGCCAGCAGAGGAACATTATACCAGTGCTCATGATATTGCTTTAATGTCAAGAGAACTATTAAAATATCCAGAAATTCATAATTATATGACGATTTGGATGACGGATATAACTGTTGGTAAAAACAATGATAAAGTACGTACAATATCTAATACAAATAAGTTACTAAGGCGAGATAATAGAGTAGATGGTTTAAAAACAGGATATACTGATGATGCAGGATATTGCCTAGCTGCTACTGCAAAAGAAGGGTCTATGAGGCTGGTATCAGTTATATTAAATGCTCCATCATCAAATGAAAGATTTGATGAAGCAATGAAATTACTCAATTATGGGTTTAGTCAATATAAAAAAGAAAATGTAGTAGATTCTAATGAGGCAATGGGTGAAATAATTGTTAATAAGGGTGATATTGATAAAATCCAATTGGTAACCAAAGAAGGATATGGTCAACTATTGCCTAAGAATGAAACAAAAGAATTTGAACAAGAAATAAATATTCCAGACAATATAAATGCACCTATTAAAAAAGGAGATAAGATTGGTGAATTAATTGTAAAAGAAAAAGGGAAAGAAGTTAAAAAAATAGATCTTTTAGCAGATCAAGATGTTGAAAAAATTACTTTCTTTGGATTATTTAATAAATTATATAAAGACTTTTTAGTGTTTTAACAAGAAGGCCTCATAACTTTTATAAGTATTGAGGCTTTATTTTATCCCGCATTAACACGCACTAAGACTCCCGCCGTAGGTTGCGGGCTTCTAGCTCCTTTCAGTTGCTACTAGCCACGCCAACCCTGACAGGGGCAACAATATTCAATTTCAAGATGATAAAAAAGCCCCTATTGAATAAAGTTTCACTTTATTATAATAAAACAGATTATCACTAAAATTTAAAACTATTATATTGTACTTAGATGTGTTACAAGTAGTTTGTTCTATAGCTTCTTGTCTTTATTATTAATTAAATGTATAATCATATATATTATTATTTGCGGAGGGTTAAAATGACAAAAAACTATATTTTCTCAAATCACGATACAGTAAAGCTTGCTAAAAAGTACGGTACACCATTATATGCAATAAGTGAAGATATTATTAGAGATAATGCTAATGGAATTATAGAAGCATTTGATAAGCAAAATATAGACTATGAAATTAATTATGCAGGTAAAGCTTTTTTAAATATGACTATGTGTAAAATAATTAATGATTTAGGTTTATCTCTAGATGTAGTCTCTGGAGGAGAATTATTTACAGCCTATGAAGCTGGGTTTCCTATGAATAAGGTCTGTTTACATGGCAGTAATAAGTCTATAAGTGAAATGAAGATGGCAATCGAATATAATGTGGGTAAGATAGTTGTAGATAGTGAGTATGAGTTAAAACTATTAAATGATTTATGCAAAAAAGCAAAGACAAAGAAAAATGTTTTTCTTAGAGTATCACCTGGTATTGAAGCACATACTCATGAATATGTGCAAACTGGTAGAGTTGATTCAAAATTTGGAATACCACTTAAGCTCGTAAAATCTTTATTTGAAGACAATAAAGATTTAGAATTCGTTAATATTATTGGTTTGCATTGTCATATAGGTTCTCAAATATATGATGAAAGACCATTTTTAATAACAAGTGCAATTATGCTTGATTTGATGAAAGAATTAAAAGCTAATGGTCATATCATCAATGAGCTAAACTTAGGTGGAGGGTTTGGCATTCCTTATCTAAAAGACGATTCTATATTTGAAATTGAAATTTATCTTGATAAACTTCTTGAAGCAGTAAGAAATAAGTGTAAGGAAAATGGTTTAGACATTCCTAAGCTTATTGTTGAGCCAGGTCGTTATATAATAGGGACAGCAGGTATTACCTTATATGAAGTGGGAACTATTAAAGAAATACCTCATACAAGAAAATATGTGAGTGTTGATGGAGGGATGGCTGATAACCCAAGACCAGCACTATACAATGCACTACACCACGCAATTGTTGCTAATAAGGTTAATTTTAGCGAAGAAGATGAAGAGTTAGTTACAATAAGTGGTAAATGCTGCGAAACGGATACCTTAATATCAGATATACTATTACCTAATCCTGTAGCAGGAGATATTTTAGCAGTATTAAATACAGGTGCCTACAATTACTCAATGGCAAGTAATTACAATAGACTCCCAAAACCGGCTGTTGTACTATTAAAAGGGGATAAGGACGAAGTTATAGTAGAAAGAGAAACCTATGAAGATATAGTCTCTAAGGACAGAGTGCCAAGCTGGTATAAGTAATAAAGTGATGACAATTATTTCAGTATTACAAAAATAAAAGAGGGAGGCAAGGGATTGTCAAATACATTAAATTCAGTTCTGCAAAATATTATGTCAATATTATATATTTTGCCAGCACTATTAATATCAATTACTTTTCATGAATTGGCTCATGGTTATGTAGCATACAAATTGGGAGATCCAACTGCAAAGGATTTAGGTAGGCTTACTTTAAATCCAATAAAGCATATTGATCCAGTTGGATTTTTATCTTTGCTTATATTACGTTTTGGATGGGCAAAACCTGTACCGTACAACCCTAGTTATTTTAAAAATCGAAGACAAGGAACATTGTTAGTTGCAATTGCTGGTCCTATTACTAATATTATTTTAGCACTGTTGTCACTAATTGCGATTGCACTGATAAATACTAGTTATAGTATATGGTACAATATCCTTGAGATGATGTTTTTGTATAATATAATTTTTGCAGTATTTAATAGTTTGCCTGTTCCTCCATTAGATGGTTCTAAAATACTAGCTAGTATTTTACCAGAAAAATTAGAAACATTTTTTTGGAAATACGAAAAATATGGTTATATTATATTGTTAATTCTTATTTTTACCAATGTGTTAGGCATGATATTAGAACCAGCAATATCAGTGACCATGAATGTATTAGTTGCGATTGTGCAATTTTTTCTATAAATCCCGAAGGAGAAAAAAATGGATTATGAAATCAAGCTACAAGAATTTGAAGGTCCATTAGACTTACTACTACATTTAGTTCAGAAACATGAGATTGATATATTTGATATTCCTATTTCAGAAATTACTGAACAATACATATATTATATAAATCAGTTTAAAGAATATAACATGGAGTTATCTAGTGAATTTATAGTAATGGCTGCACATTTAATTCAGTTAAAATCTAAATTACTTTTACCAATTGAGGAAAATGAAAATGGTGAAGAAATTGACCCAAGAGATGAATTGGCTCAAAGAATTTATGATTATAAAATATTTAAAGAAATAAGTGGATTCATTAAAAGTAAAGAGGACACATATCTTAAAATCTTTTATAAAGATCCAGAATATCAATTAATCAATGATGATATTATTACTAATATTGATATAAATAGTTTATTAGAAGCTTTTAAAAAGGTTATAGCAAAGAGTAAGATAGAAGCTAAAGATGAAGAAATAATAATACATAAAATTCAGAGTGAAACTATACGAATTGAAGACAAAATAAAGCAAATTATAACGCAACTAGATAATAACGAGACAGTAGAATTTAGCAGTTTATTTCCACATCGTCCTACTCGTACTAATATAGTCGTAACCTTCTTAGCATTATTAGAACTTTTAAAAAAGAATGTTATAAAATTTATTCAATACAAAACATGCGGTGAGATAATTATTTCGAAAGTATAAGGTGAATAACATGGATGTTGTTAATTTAAAAGCAGCTATCGAAGCAATATTGTTTGCATTAGGTGAAGCAATTTCATTACAAGAGATTGCACAAGCATTAGATACTTCTACGGAAGAAACAAAGAAATTAATGGATGAACTAGTTGATGGCTATAATTCAGGTGAAAAAGGCATCCAGATAATTCAAATAAATACAAAATATCAATTTTGTACTAGACCCAAATATCACGAGTATATTAACAGTCTTATGAATGAGAGAAGTACAAGTGGGCTATCCCAAGCAGCATTAGAGACTCTATCAATAATAGCGTATAAACAACCTGTTACTAGAGTAGAAGTAGAGAATTTGAGAGGTGTAAAATCTTCAAGCTCCTTGCAAACTTTAATAGACAGAAATCTAATTAAAGAAGCAGGTAGATTAGATGCTCCAGGAAAACCGTTTTTATATGAAACTACATTTGAATTCTTGAAGTATGCAGGTATTACTAACCTAGATGACTTACCTGAATATGAGGTGTTCGTTGCAAGTGTACATAGTCAGGAACATGAAGAAGTAGCAATACAAATAGATTAAGAAACAAAAGTATAATACTAAATGATCCAATTAGTAAGCTCTTATCCAAGATATGGTAAGAGCTTTTTATAAAGTCATATATTAATTTGATATATCAGAAAAATTCGATGTAATTATCTGTTTATAAAATCTTGTTAAAAAATCTAATTCTAAAAGCAAATAAATTTTAATACATTTATGATATAGGTTATTCAATCAAGCATCAACTAAAATCTTATCATAAATGATAACTAGGAGGAATACATGATAAAGAAGTACGTGGTTGTTTTATGTTTATTTATTTTATTTAATTTAATATTTCCTATCACTACTTACGGAGTAGAGGTAGGTGCAAAGTCTGCGATTCTTATTGAAGAAAAAACAGGCAGAATACTATATAATAAAAATATTGATCAAGTAGTACCTATGGCTAGCACTACTAAGATAATGTCTGCTATTGTTGCTCTAGAATATGGAGACTTAAGTGATATTGTCGTTGTAGATGATAAAGCTGCCTATGTTGAAGGTTCTTCAATTTATATTAACAAAGATGATGAAATTAGACTGGAAGATTTAGTGTATGCTCTAATGTTGAGATCAGGTAATGATGCAGCCTATACTATCGCAAATCATATTGCTGGCAGTGAAGAGAATTTCGTCGAGTTGATGAATAAAAAGGCAGAAGTTATAGGCGCAAATAACACGCATTTTATGAATCCTCATGGTCTTCATCATGATGAGCATTACACAACAGCAAGAGATATGGCGTTAATAACTCAGTATGCATTTAAAAATAAAGACTTCAAAAAAATTATTGGTACTACCAAAACAGAGATTCAAGTTAATGATCAAACGAGGGTAATTTATAATAAGAACAAGCTTCTTACCGGATACGAAGGAGGTAATGGAGTAAAGACGGGATATACCATGGCTGCTGGAAAGTGTCTAGTTTTTTCTGCGACTCAAGCTGAGATGCAGGTAATTGGAGTAGTACTAGATGCTTGGGATATTTGGAATGAATCAAGAATATTACTTGACTATGGATTTGAAAATTATAACAAAGAGAATGCCTTGAAAAAAGGAGAGTATATAGCGACTATTTATATAGAAGATGGAATCAATGAACAAATTAAGATTATTTCCAATGAAAATGTTGACATTCCACTGAAACAGGGAGAAAATATAGAACGAACCCTTACTATAGATGAACACATTAGAGCACCAATCTTCAATAAGCAAAAAGTTGGACTTCTTGAATTTTTCGTAGAGGATAAACTCGTTTATAGTAAAGAGTTGTATAGCCCTCAAAAGGTGTATGAAAAAAACTATATAAAGTTTTTAAACGAAAATATTAGAGATTTTTTTACTTTCTGATACTATTATCGGTACTTTGGTAATAGATAAGTTGACTTGAATGTATTTTGAATTATATATACAAATGTACAAATGATTTAAGCTATAATAATTATAGCTTAATAGGAGTGAGAACTATGAGATTGCAAAAGTACTTGGCTACACAAGGTATAGATTCTAGGCGTAAGTGTGAGGAACACATTAAAAATGGACGAGTTAGGGTCAATGATGAGATAATTACAGACATGGGGTTTAAGGTTGATCCCAATGTAGATTTGATACTATTTGATAATAAACAAGTACAAGTTGAAGAAGAAAAGATATATATTATGATTAATAAACCTAGAAACTACGTTTCTACTGTTAAGGACAATTTTAGTCGCAAAACGGTGTTAGATTTAATTAAGATTAAGAGCAGAGTTTATCCTGTTGGGAGATTAGATTACGATACACAAGGTCTTTTATTACTCACTAATGATGGAGATTTCACTTATTCACTAACTCATCCTAAACACCATATCAATAAGACTTATATTGCTAAAGTAAAAGGCAGACCTACAAAGATGGAAATAAGTAAGTTTGAAAATGGCTTAGTAATAGACGATTATAAGACTTCTAAAGCGTCTTTTAAAATAATAAGGGAAGATAGAGATAATACGTTAGTTGAGATAATAATTTGGGAAGGTAGAAATCGACAAATTAGAAAGATGTGTGAAGAAATAGGTCATCCTGTAATTACATTAACAAGAATAAGTATTGGTCAATTGCATTTAGGTGACCTACAGGTTGGTAAGTTTAGGTATTTAACAGATAAAGAAATCAATTTATTGAGGTGAAGGAACATGATAGAAATAAAGATATTTAATAGAGATGAATTAATTAATTTTAATATTAATGAAGAAGAATCTACCCATGTATGTTTGATAAGCGAAGGAGAAGCTACATTAGGAGTTGCTGGAATAAAATACGATGGTGAGTCTGATATAGAACTTATTTTTACTGAAATGAGAATAGATGATGAATTTCTATTTGATGGTCTTGTTAAGACTATAGTAAATTACGCCGATACACAAGGGTTTGAAGAGATAGTGATTTACGACGAAGATACAGTAGATTATCTAAATAGAAGTAGTATTAAGATAAGTGAAAATATAATTAGTATTCAAGAATTCAAAAATAGAACACATTGTAGAAAGGTCTAGTATGAATATATTTAATATTATAGAGATTTCTCATAATTATGTGTCTAAGGTACTGAGAATAGGTGAAATAGCAATTGATGCAACAGCTGGTCATGGTAATGATACAATTTTTTTAGCAAAATTACTTGGAAAAGAAGGACATGTATATGCATTTGATATTCAAAAGTCTGCTATTGATAGCACTAATGAGAAACTTATAAAATCAGAACTAAAATGCAATGTATCTCTTATTAAAGACAGCCATGAAAATATTGGTAATTACGTAAACAATAATATTGGGTGTGCGATGTTCAATTTAGGTTATTTACCACAAAGTGATCAAAACATAGTAACTTGTGGACAAACAACAATTATCGCTATTCAAGAATGTATTAATCTTTTAAGAATTGAAGGAATCATAAGCATATGTGTCTATACGTCTCATCCTGGGGGTAGAGCTGAAGCTTTAATTGTAGAAGATTACCTAGAAAAAATAGATAAGAAAAATTTTAAAGTATTAAAATACTTTTGTCTAAATGATAAAACATCACCATATTTGGTATTTATATACCGCATAAAGTAGATACTACTAATTGACAATAATTTCCCACTTATCATTTTTCTTCTTGAAATAGTGCTTGTTAATGCGGGATAAATAAAATATAAAAAGGAATGAAACTATTTGAAAAAAGTAATTGTGATTGGTGGTGGTCCTGCGGGAATGATGGCAGCGGGAACAGCAGCAATAAAACACGAGGTACTATTAATTGAAAAAAATGAAAAGTTAGGTAAGAAACTTTTTATCACAGGAAAAGGGCGATGCAATTTTACTAATGCTTGTGAAATTGAGAATTTGTTCGACAATATCATAACTAATAAAAATTTTATGTACAGTTCATTCTATAGTTTTAGTAATGATCAAACTATACGTTTTTTTAATAGTTTTGGATTAAAAGAAAAAATTGAAAGAGGGAATAGAGTCTTTCCAATTAGTGATAAATCCAGTGATGTGATCAAAGCACTTGAAAAATATTTAAATGATAATTACGTACAAATAAGATTAAATAGTGAAGTAAAAGAAATTATAGTAGATAATGGAAAAGTTAAGGGAGTATTATTACAGGGTGGTCAAGAATATTCGTGTGATTGTTTAATTTTAGCAACTGGAGGATTATCCTATTCTCAAACAGGGTCTACAGGAGATGGATACAAATGGGCTAGAAGATTAGGTCATAATGTAGTCAAATTAAAAAGCGCATTAGTACCTTTAGTTGCAGAGGAAGAATTTATAAAAGAATTGCAAGGTTTGTCTTTGAAAAATGTACTAGTATCTTTATATAAAGGAGAAAAGTTGATTAAAGATTATATGGGAGAAATGATTTTTACCCATTTTGGTCTTTCAGGACCTGCAATATTATCTCTAAGCTCCCTTATGAGAGAAGATGAAGATTATAGTATAAAAATTAACTTAAAACCAGCCTTAGACGAAGCTACTCTTGACAATAGAATAATAAGAGATTTTGAAAAATATACAAATAAAAATCTTAAGAATTCACTTGATGATCTCCTTCCTAAAAAACTAATTCCAGTAATTATACGTCTAAGCGGAATTGATGAAAATAAAAAAACAAATCAAGTAACTAAAGAAGAAAGAATTAAGATTAGAAATGTACTACAGGGTTTAGCTATAAATATAACTAGTAAAAGACCTCTAAACGAAGGAATCATAACTTCTGGTGGGATTAATGTTAAAGAAATCGATCCAACTACTATGCAGTCGAAAATTGTCAGTGGTCTTTATTTTGCAGGAGAAATTATCGATGTAGACGCCTTAACTGGTGGATTCAATTTGCAGGTTGCTTTCTCAACTGGATATTTAGCAGGAGAAAATTGCTAATATTCGCATGAAAATTATTGTAAATACATAAGATAATAGGGAAGTTGGAAAGTGAAAGTGTAGTAAAGTTATAATTCACTTTTAAAGGAGCGTTGGTAATATGAAAGATGCCGTTTCTGTATTTGAGAAACTACTAGTAACATCAATAATATTTGTATTTACTATAGTTATTCTTGTACAAATATTTATTAATAATGATGTATTAGACACGATAAAAGCAAATGAAGATGGGACAGCAGTTAGTTTTGAAGAAAGTTCAGCATATACGCCTCATAGTTTTATAAAGTATAGTCTGTCTGATGCCAGTAAAGTTTCATTACTCTTAAACGGAGAAAGTGTCGACATAGATATTACATCGGAGTTAAAGGTCTTTGATGGTGATGTCTTGGAGATTAAAAATCCTGAAGATGAATTAGTTGAGTTTCAAGTTAGAAATATCTCAACAGAAATATCAAATCCTAAAACAGGTAGTGTTTATGAATGTTCAAAAGGTATTACTTATTTATTTAAAGTTAAAATAGAAGAAATAAGTTGAAACACTTATAAATAATTGATATATTTTAATAGATTCATTTGCAAGCCTAGCTTGCTTTTTTATAAGATTAGTAGAGTTCAACAAACTCAATAAGGTCCAAATTTTACTATCTTACTTGAAACGTGTCAAAAACGCTTTCTTGTAAGTGTGGCTGTTTGTGAAACTATTATTCCTAAAAATTTATTTTTACTTAAAAATATGGGACGAACTATAATGCGTTTTAGAGTAAAAACTGAATATTTTTTTCAACAACATAATAAACAAAAGTACTATCAGGAGGTAGAAATGGAACAAATACATATTGCAATTGACGGTCCAGCAGGTGCTGGTAAAAGTACTATAGCAAAAATACTAGCAGATAAAATAGAAGTTGATTATTTAGATACAGGTGCTATGTATAGAGCATTAACTTATCATATAATTAAGTGTAATTTAGATATAGACAAAGAGGAAATTATAATTAATGAAGCTGAGAAAATAGACATAAATTTTGTGAACAATTCTATTTACTTAAACAATCAAAATATTGATAATGAAATTCGTTCATCACAGGTTAGTAAAAATGTATCCACAATTTCTAAAATTTCTAGAGTGCGAGAAATTATGGTTGATAAGCAACGTGAAATAGCAAGACATAAGTCTGTTATAATGGACGGTCGTGATATTGGAACTGTTGTTCTTCCAAATGCAAATGTGAAATTTTATTTAGATGCATCCATTGAAATTAGAGCTCAGAGAAGGTACAATGAGTTAGCCAATAAACGAGAAGTAGAATTTGAAGATCTAAAAAATGATATAATTAAAAGAGATGATATGGATAGTAAAAGAGATGTGTCTCCACTTAAAAAGGCAAATGATGCATTAATTATCGATACTACTGATAAAAGTATTGATCAAGTTGTATGCGAGATGATTAATATTATAAGTAGTGTAAAAGGAGGAGATATTCTATGATTTATTATATGGTTAGATTTATAGTGAATATATATATAAGTATGTATTACAAATTCGAAGTTGTAGGAATTGATAAGATACCTGATAGTGGTTCTTTAATTATTTGCTCAAATCATATTCACTGGGCAGATCCGGTTATAGTAGCTTGTAAGAGCACTACAAGACAGGTACATTACTTAGGAAAAAGCGAACTTTTTAAAAACAATTTTATATCTTGGTTTTTAAAGCAACTAAAGGTAATTCCAATTAATAGAGGTAAAAACGATGTAGGTGCAATAAAAAATTCATTAAGAGTTCTTAAAGATAAAAAAACATTAGGAATATTTCCAGAAGGAACTAGAGTTAGTTCAAAAGAAGAAAAGAAGCCAGAAGCTGGGATGGCTATGTTAGCAATCAAATCAAAGGCAACTGTTATTCCTATAGGTTTGATTGGCAATTACAAGTTTCGAAGCAAAATATTAATAAATATTGGAGAACCTATTCTATTAGATGAATATCATGATAAAAAGGTAAATAAAGAAAAACTAGAAGAAATTAGCTTAGAAATTATGAAAGAGATTAAGAAATTAACTTAATCAAAAGAAGAGGAATAAAATGGAACTTATAATAGCAAAAACAGCTGGTTACTGCTTCGGTGTAAATAATGCTGTGGACTCTGTAGAAAAAGCAATAAAGGAACATGAAAATACTGATATTTATACATTAGGGCCAATAATTCATAATAAGCAAGTAATAGATAAGTTGACTAAAAAAGGTGTTAAAACTATTGAAGATTTAAGTGAAATAAGTCAAGGAATTGTAATCATTAGATCTCACGGTGTAGGAGAAAACATCTTAAAAGAAGCTGATGAAAAAGACCTAAATACTATTAATGCAACATGCCCTTATGTAAAAAGCATTCAACAAAAAGTAAATCAATATTATAAAAACGGATACAAAATTATTATAATCGGAGATAAAAATCATCCAGAAGTAAAAGGAATTAACGGTTGGTGTGAAAATAACGCTCTAGTGGTAGATAATAAAAATAGTGTGCCAAATACAGATAAATATGATAAAATATGCGTTGTAGCACAAACAACTATTACAAATACATTGTACAAAGAGATAACAGATAAAATTAGCGAGCAAAACCCAAATGCAGTACTATTTAATACTATATGTAACGCAACACGTGAGAGACAAGATGAAACTAAGACTATTGCTAGTTCAGTTGATTGTATGATAATTATTGGTGGATATCATAGCTCAAATACTCAAAAATTAGTAGTTATAAGCCAACAAAACTGTAAAAATACTATTCATATAGAGACTAAAGAAGATCTTGAAATTGGTAGTATAAGAAAATATAAAAAAGTAGGTATTTCGGCAGGTGCTTCAACACCTCGTTGGATTATCGAGGAGGTAATAGATTTTATGGAAAATAATTTAGAAAACGAAATAGAAAATGATATGAAAGAAAGCTATGAAGAAACCTTTAATAATTTAAAGAAAGGAAGTGTAGTTGAAGGAAAGGTTATATCTGCATCAGATGATGAGATAATCGTCAATGTAGGTTATAAAACAGATGGTATTATTAAAAAACATGAATTTACTAACAATCCTGATGCTGATTTAAGTACATTAGTAAAACCACAGGATGTAATAGAAGTGTTAGTATTAAATATAGGTCAAGATAATATTGAATTATCAAAAATAAGAATTGAAGAGAGAAAAGCAAAAGATGAGTTAGAAAAAGCTTATCAAGAAGAAAGGGTAATGTCTGGTAGAATCGTTAAAGTAATCAAGGGTGGTCTCATGGTTGACATTGATTTCTCAGAAGTTTTTATGCCAGCATCTCAGTACCACTTTAAATATATAAAAGATTTAAATACTCTTATGGGAGAAGAAGTAAGAGGGAAAATAATAGAATTCGATAAAAAGAAAAACAAAGTAATTTTTTCTCAAAGGGTTATATTAGAAGAAGAACAAAATATAAAAAGAGAAGAAGACGCTAAACAGAAAAATGAATTTTTTGATTCTTTAAAAGTAGGACAAAAGATAGATGGTAAAGTTAAATCTATTATGAAGTACGGTGTATTTATCGAAATAGGTCCTATTGACGGATTTGTTCATATTTCAGATTTATCATATAGTAAGGTTAAGCACCCTAGTGATATAGTTAAAGAGGGAGAAATAGTAGAAACAGTAATTATAAATTTAGATCATGAAAATGCCAAAATTAAATTAAGTATCAAAGAATTGACAGAAGATCCATGGACAACATTTATAAAAAGTTATAGTAAAGATACTGTTGTTCAAGTAAAGATAACGAATATATTGTCTTTTGGAGCTTTTGCAGAGATTATACCTCAGGTGGAAGGATTAATTCATATCTCTGAAATTTCTCACGATAAAGTAGAAAATGTAGAATCAGTACTTACATCAGGAGAAGTTGTGGAAGCAAAAATAATAAATATAGATAAAGAAAAGAAAAAGATATCTTTAAGTATTAAAGAAACATTAGAACCTCAAGTAAAAGAAATAGAAGAAAATGTTACAGTTTATAAAGAAGATGATGCAAGCCCTACTTTGGGAGATTTATTTGGTGATTTATTTAAATAGGATAACATAAAATATGTATAAAAAGAGATTGATTTCGAAATAGATGAATAAACTTTATACTTATAAATTAAAAATAAGAAAAATCATATAGAACTATGGTTTTTCTTATTTTTTGTAATATAGCAAATATGAACTCAGCCAAATTAGCAAGCTGTTTGTCTGTTTTAGTGAGTCCAACCAGAAGCAATACGCTTCGCTAGTTACTTCTGGTTACGCGGACAGTCGCCAAATGAAAGCAAGCTTTCATTTACGGATTTTGTCACTAATTCAGCCAAATTAGCAAGCTGTTTGTCTGTTTTAGTGGGTCCAACCAGAAGCAATACGCTTCGCTAGTTACTTCTGGTTACGCGGACAGTCGCCAAATGAAAGCTAAGCTTTCATTTACGGATTTTGTCACTAACTCAGCCAAATTAGCAAGCTATTTGTCTGTTTTAGTGGGTCCAACCAGAAGCAATACGCTTCGCTAGTTACTTCTGGTTACGCGGACAGTCGCCAAATGAAAGCAAGCTTTCATTTACGGATTTTGTCACTAACTCATCCAAACTAGCAAGCTGTTTGTCTGTTTTAGTGGGTCCAACCAGAAGCAATACGCTTCGCTAGTTACTTCTGGTTACGCGGACAGTCGCCAAATGAAAGCAAGCTTTCATTTACGGATTTTGTCACTAACTCATCCAAACTAGCAAGCTATTTGTCTGTTTTAGTGACAAAATCCTACGAAAACTCGTTTTCGCTTGGCTCGTTGTCTTCACGATAAAAAAAGCACTATAGTATAGTACTTTGTGAATAAAATGGAGCTGGCAATAGGAATCGAACCTACAACCTGCTGATTACAAGTCAGCTGCTCTACCGTTGAGCCATGCCAGCATATAAATATTAAATTGTAGTTTATATTGATATAAGTAACTAAGACACTATTCTTAGTGGTGCCTTGAGGCGGAATCGAACCACCGACACGAGGATTTTCAGTCCTCTGCTCTACCGACTGAGCTATCAAGGCGTAATTTATAATTAGTAATTAGCTTTAGTCACTAGGGAATTAATATAAAACATAAATAAATTCATTTTTTTAACTTAAAGATAAAAAAATGGTGGGCCTTCAGGGACTCGAACCCCGGACCTACCGGTTATGAGCCGGTTGCTCTAACCAACTGAGCTAAAAGCCCACATTTGATTGCTACTAGCAGATTGATATTACTAAAAGCTAGTTGCTTTAAAATATGGTCGAGGTGAAAGGATTCGAACCTTCGGCCCCATGGTCCCAAACCATGTGCGCTACCAAACTGCGCTACACCTCGTGATTAATGACAATTAATAATATACAACATATCAAAAAATTTGTCAACGTATTCTAAAAAAAACTATTGTTGCAATCTGTTGCTTTTTTAAGTCATCAGTACAATTACAATGACAAAAACGAGAAATTTAATTAAAATTTATATGTTATTGACAAAATTCAATATAATCTTCGCAAAATTAGTAATATAATAAATCATACCCAGATTTAATATTTAGATAATGTTATGTAATTGTCTTATATAAATCTATAGTTACATACTGCAAATAGTTCACAAATAAGAATAGATTAGTAAATTTTTAAAAATGGGGGATTAAATTGGGTTTAAAAAAGCATACTATATCAGAAGTCGCAACTTTACTAGATTATGAAGCCCATGTATTAAGGTTTTATGAGAGAGAATTTAATATAGCAGTACCTAGAAATAAGAATAATCGCAGACAATACACTACTAAAGAAATAGAGACATTCCAATATATTAAAACGTTAAAGGAGCAAGGTTATAATAATAATCAGATCAAACAAATACTTAAGTCTCCAACGGTTGAAGAAGAAGACACTTCTTCAAATGCAGAAACGACAGATATACAATTAAGTAGTAGTAATAAGAAAGAATTTGATATCTCAGAAATGGCAGTTCACTTAGAACATTTAAGCGAAGCTGTATTTTATAACTTTAATGAAATAAATCAAAATATGAAAAAGTTAAACCTTAATTTAGAAGAATTAAGAAGTGAACATTTTATGGAAGAAAAAAGTGTCTTGGAATCAGAAAACGAAAAATTAAAAATGAGACTTAAAGAAAAAACCTATGAACTAGTAGATATTAAAGAAAAATATTCAAGATTAGAACAAAAGAAATTTGTGTTTAAAAAGATTTTTAAGTAGTATTAAAAATGGGACATCAAATGTCCCATTTATTTATATTTATCTAATTTAATAGTTTTTTATTCTTTATGATTGATTGTTTTTAGCTTGTTCTTCATAAGAACGAATCATTCGTTTTACCATTTCACCACCGATAGAACCGGCTTGTTTAGAAGTTAAGTCTCCATTATACCCTTGTTTTAAATTAATATCTAAGTCTCTAGCACATTCCATTTTAAATTGTTCTAAACCGGCTTTTTGACTTCTTCTACTCATGTTTTTTCACCTCCTTAAGTTGTTAATAATAGTTTGCTTCAAAAAAACCATTATAGTCAGGTAATATTAGTAAATACTTTATTAATTTATGTAAGTATTTAGAGAAACAAAGTATACTATGAGGCTTGAAAGCCTCATAGTAAAACAGATATATTATTGTTGATTATTTTTAGCTTGTTCTTC
The DNA here is from genome assembly GCF_009362815.1 of Alkalibaculum sporogenes. Taxonomy (GTDB): domain Bacteria; phylum Bacillota; class Clostridia; order Eubacteriales; family Alkalibacteraceae; genus Alkalibaculum_A; species Alkalibaculum_A sporogenes. The sequence continues at coordinate 107,357 of NZ_WHNX01000006.1, forward strand.
ATAAGAAAGGATCATTCTTTTAACCATCTCTCCACCGATAGAACCGGCTTGTTTAGAAGTTAGTTCTCCATTATATCCTTCTTTTAAATTGATATCTAAGTCTCTAGCACATTCAACTTTGAATTGTTGTAGACCTGATTTTTGACTTCTTCTGCTCATGAATACACCTCCTTTAATGTTAATATATTAATCTGGAAATATTTTGAGTAATAGGTTAAATTATGTTTTTTACAATCAATAGTTATAATTTAGTATTTAATCTTATAAATTAGAGAATAATATATAAATAATCTCTACTTATAATTTTTTAAATTTATCTATTGTTGATTATTTTTAGCTTGTTCTTCATAAGAAAGGATCATTCTTTTAACCATCTCTCCACCGATAGAACCGGCTTGTTTAGAAGTTAAGTCACCATTATATCCTTGTTTTAAATTGATATCTAAGTCTCTAGCACATTCAACTTTGAATTGTTGTAGACCTGATTTTTGGCTTCTTCTGCTCATGATTACACCTCCTTTTCTGTTCTTAATAATAGTTTGGATAAAATACTAGATAATAATCAGGTAATATATAGATAGAATGGAAAAAAACCTGTTTTTATTCCGCATTAACTGTAAAAACCAGATTGGTTTTACTAATATTCAGTAAAGAATGAAAAAAAAACCTGCTGAATAAAGTATCACTTTATGTCTATTTTTAAGTTAAATTTGAATTTAAAATAAATAAAACTAAAATAATGTAGTATTTTAGATATTTCCTCGAAAATAATCTTTAATTTTGATATAATAATCTTTTGTAAAGAGGTGAAGCATGGAAAGAAAATATTATAAAATTTCAACATATGGTTGTCAGATGAATGAGAATGATTCAGAAAAAATTGCAGGCATGCTAAGAGAATTAGGATACAGTCCAACTAATGAAGATAATGTAGCAGATATTGTGATTCTGAATACTTGTAGTGTGAGAGAAAATGCAGATGATAAAGTGTTTGGTCATCTAGGATTGTATAAACATATAAAGAAACAAAAACCAGATATGATATTATGTATATGTGGTTGCATGATGCAACAAGAAAGTGTAGTAAATCAAATTAGAAGCAAGTTTAAACAAGTTGATTTAATATTTGGCACTCACAATCTACATATTTTCCCTGAGCTCTTATCTAATTATTTGGAGAAAAGAGAGATGGTTGTAGATGTTTGGGATGAAGGACAACTTATTATTGAAGATTTGCCAACATATAGAAAGTACTCATTTAAAGCCTATGTTTCTATCATGTATGGGTGTAATAATTTTTGTAGTTATTGTATAGTTCCTTATACACGTGGTAGAGAAAGAAGCAGAAATTTTGATAGCATTATAAAAGAAGTTGAAAGTCTTGCTAGCACTGGTTGCAAAGAAATTACCCTCCTTGGTCAAAATGTTAATTCATATGGTAAGACATTAGATATGCCTATATCATTTTCTGATCTACTTAAGATGTTATGTAAAGTAGAGGGGATAGAGAGAATTAGGTTTATGACTTCTCATCCAAAAGATTTATCAGATGAACTAATAGTTACCATTAGTGAAGAAGAAAAAGTTTGTAATCATATTCATTTGCCATTTCAATCTGGAAATACGCGAATACTAAAAGAAATGAATAGAAAGTACACAAAAGAGGATTATATATTACTAGTTGATAAGATAAGAAAAATTATTCCCAATATAGCTCTTAGTACAGATATTATTGTTGGTTTTCCCGGTGAAACAGAGGAAGAGTTTTTAGATACTATTGACGTAGTTAAAAAGTGCGGATTTGATTCATCATATACATTTCTCTATTCTATAAGAAGTGGAACACCAGCAGAAAAAATGCAAGAGCAAATAGCAGAAGATATAAAACATAAAAGATTAAATAAACTTTTAGATGTTCAAAAAGAAATAAGTAAAAAAATAAACTTAGAATACAAAGAAAAAATCGTAAAGGTATTAGTAGAAGGGCCTAGTAAAAACAATCCTGAAATACTATCAGGTAGAACTGAAACAAACAAGCTAGTTAATTTTGCAGGAAATAAAGATACTATTGGTAGTATCGTAAAAGTAAAAATTACTCAGGCCAAAACTTTTAGTCTAGATGGAGTACAAGTATAATTCGAAAGGGAGATGTATATGGCACAGCTAACACCCATGATGAAGCAGTATTTAGATATCCATAATAAAGTTAAAGATGCCATTCTATTTTTTAGATTAGGTGATTTCTATGAGATGTTTTTTGACGATGCATTGACTGCTTCTCGCGAATTAGAGATAACTTTGACAGGTAGAGATTGTGGGTTAGATGAAAAGGCTCCTATGTGTGGTGTGCCTTATCATGCTGCTGAAAATTATATTGCTAGATTAATAGAAAAAGGATATAAAGTAGCAATTTGTGAACAAGTAGAAGATCCAAAACAAACAAAAGGCATAGTAAAGAGAGAAATAGCTAGGATAATTTCACCTGGTACGATTTCAGATGGCAAAATGTTAAAAAATAAAAATAATAATTATTTAATGAGTATTTATTATAATATGACAGGATTTGGATTAGCTATAGTAGACGTGTCTACAGGAGAATTCTATACTTCTCAAGTGGTAGCTTGTAAAGATCCAAAAGAAAAATTACTAGATGAAATTGCAAAGTATAATCCTTCAGAAATTATTATAAATACAGTTCTTTTCAAGGAAAAATGGTTGATTGACAATATTGAAAAAAGATTTCATTGTTACTCAAATATACTCCCAAATAAATATTTTAACTTGGAAAGATGTCAAGAAATATTAGAAGATCAGTTTAAAGTATACTCAATGACTTCACTTGGTTTACAAGATGATGAATTATCTATAAAAGCAAGTGGAGCGCTTATTACTTATTTAAATGAAACGCAGATGCGAGTATTAACACATATTGATAAAATTAAGAAATATTTAGTCGATGATTATATGGCGATTGATATCTCCACTAGAAGGAACCTAGAATTAACAGAAAACATGCGCACAAGTGAGAGAAAGGGTAGCCTTCTAGATGTATTAGATCACACTCAAACATCTATGGGTGGTCGAAAAATGAAAAGTTGGATTAATCAACCACTTGTAGATGTGGATCAAATTAATGGTAGATTAGGTGCGATAGAAGCTATCCTAGAAAACATGTCTATTCAAATTAGTTTAGGTGAAAATCTAAAGAAAATTTACGATTTAGAAAGGTTGATTAGCAAAATATCCTTTGGAAATTGTAATGGGAGAGATTTTCTATCATTGAAGTACTCTCTAGATATCATACCAAAAGTAAAAGGAATATTATTAAAGTGCAATAGTGACTACATAGAAAAATTAAATAATGATTTAGATCCAATAAGTGAAGTAGTGCAGTTAATTGAAAAAAGTATTCACCCTGAGACACCTGTTAGTGTAAAAGATGGTAATCTTATACGAGATGGTTATAATGACGAGGTTGATTATTATCGTAATATTACTGTATCGGGAAAAGATTTAATAATTAACCTAGAAATCCAAGAGCGCGAAAAGACTGGTATTAAGTCACTGAAGATAAAGTATAATAAAATTTTTGGATATTACATTGATGTAACGAAGAGTAATTTACACTCTGTTCCAAATCACTATATTAGAAAACAAACATTGGCAAACTCTGAAAGATATTATACAGATGAGTTAAAGGATATAGAGAGTAAGATACTAAATGCTGAAGATAAAATTATTAACTTAGAATATGAAATTTTTCAAAGTATTAGAAAAGAAGTGTTAAACTATGTACAAAGAATAAAACAGACTGCAGAAAATATAAGTGTAATAGATGTACTATATTCATTTGCAATAGTAAGTTATAAAAATAATTATATTAAGCCTATAATAAACTCAGGTGATGAAATTATTATTAGTGAAGGTAGGCATCCTGTTGTAGAAAACATGTTATCTGAACAAGAGTTTGTTCCTAACTCTTGTGAATTAAATTGCGTGGATGCTACAATGCTAGTAATAACTGGACCTAATATGGCAGGAAAATCTACATTTATTAGGCAAGTTGCCATTATTACTTTAATGGCACAAATAGGCTGTTATGTTCCTGCACAAGAAGCAATACTAGGTGTTGTTGATAGAATATTTACTAGAGTTGGAGCATCTGATGATTTAGCATTAGGACATAGCACATTTATGGTAGAGATGAGCGAAGTCTCTAATATTTTAAAAAATGCAACTTCAAAAAGCTTAATAATATTAGATGAAATAGGTAGAGGAACTAGTACCTTTGATGGTTTAAGTATTGCTTGGTCTGTTGTAGAATACCTACACAACAAAGAAATTCTAGGAGCTAAGGCCTTGTTTGCTACACATTATCATGAATTGACTCAATTAGAAAATATACTAAGTGGAGTAAAAAATTATTGTATTAAAGTTCAAGAAAGTGAAGAAGGAGTTATCTTTTTAAGAAAGATAATTCCTGGTAGCGCTGACCAAAGTTATGGTATAGAAGTTGCAAAGTTAGCAGGTCTACCAGACCAAGTTGTTAAGAGGGCAAGAGAAATTTTGAGCAAACTTGAAAATAATGAGGAAATAGTAGAAGGTTATCTACCAAAAACAAATTTGGAAAATGAAATAAACTTATTTAATTATAGTGATAAGTTAATAATAGAAGAATTAAAGAAACTACCAATCGATGATATGACTCCTATGGAAGTGATGAATTACATATACGAATTAAAAAAAAGACTGTAATGAAGTGAATGTGGGAGTATAGGGGTGTTAGTCAAAGTGAATGTACATAAGTATAGTAGCATATATTCGTTAATGAGGTGGATTTATGGCTATAAGAGTCCTTGATAAGGATACAGCAGATAAGATTGCAGCTGGAGAGGTTATTACAGACCCTACTGCTGTTATTAAAGAGCTAATTGAAAATAGTTTAGATGCTCACAGTACACGTATTGATATTGATGTTGTAGATGGTGGTAAAAAATCTATGACAATAACCGATAATGGAGATGGCATTCTAGTTGATGAAGTCTACCTAGCCTTTGATAGACATGCTACTAGTAAGATTAATAAACTTGATGATCTTAATGAGCTTACAAGTTTAGGGTTTCGGGGAGAGGCATTATCGAGCATCGCAGCTATTTCGAAAATAACAATGAAGACAATGTCACGACAAGAAAATATAGGAAGTTTAGTGAAACTTTGTGGTGAACAAAGACAGGTCCAAAAAAGAAGTTTTAGTCGCGGAACTTCAATAAGAGTAGAGGACTTATTTTATAATATACCTGCTAGGCTAAAGCATATGAAAAAAGGAAATGATCTATCTAAAGATATAATCCAATTAGTAGAAAATTTAGCACTATCACATCCGAATGTTTCGTTTTCATTAAATGTAGATGGTAGACATACTATTAGAACTCCAGGAGACAATAATCTTCATAACTGTATATTCAGTATTTTTGGCAATGAATTTGGTAATAATGTAATTGACATAAAATATGAAAACAAACCATTATTAATCACTGGTTATATAGGTAAACCAAGTTACACTAGAAATAATAGAAAACATCAATATATTTTTATTAATAATAGATTTGTACAGGATAATAAAATTGCAAAAGCTATAGAAGAAGCCTATGAAAATATGATAATGATTAATCAACATCCTGTTTTTATATTGAATATATCTATTCCTCCTCACATGTTAGATGTAAATGTTCATCCTTCTAAAACTAAAATTAAGATATTGAATGAAAGCTTAGTTTTACTGTTGATTAAGGACGGAATAAAAAAGAAAGTAAGAGAAAGCAGTTCTGTAAATATTAGTCACCAGATTAAAAACAATACAGCGCAAATTCTACTAGATGAGTATGTACAGGAAAAAATAACTCCAATCACTAGTTATTCTACTAACACAATAGTCACGCAAACACAAACACAAACACAAACACAAACACAAACACAAACACAAACACAAAATCCAAAGCAAGTAAATAAAAATGTAAATCCTAAAGATGAACAGATTATAAGTAAATTCCAATCAAATCTTGATATAAGCAAAGATGTTAGTAAAATTTTACAAGATTTTAACGATACTACTTATATTGGACAGATTTTCTTTACTTATATCTTATTTGAAGGAAAAGATTTTATTCTCATAGTAGATCAACATGCAGCTCATGAAAGGATACTATTTGAAGATATAACTATAAAAGTGAAAAATGGTAGCATGGTAACCCAGCAAATTATTCCAGTAAATATTAAGTTGTCACCAAGTGAATATCAACTACTTATTAGCAATCAACAACTTTTTTATAAAGTAGGATTTGAACTTGAAGAGTTTGGTGATAATACTATTTGTATTCGAGGAGTACCGATATTTTTAAATAAAACCCAAGACCATAAATTGCTTATTGATATTATAGAGGATATAGATACAAAAATAGACTCTTCAAATATAGCTAAATTTGAAGAAATGATAATAAGAAGTTCTTGTAAGAAAGCTATTAAAGCAAATGAAAAATTAAGCTATAAGGAAATAGATTCACTTATAGAACAGCTTACTTTATGCGATTATCCCTATACATGTCCCCACGGTAGACCTACATATGTACGGATGACCAAAAATGAGTTTGAGAAAAAATTTAAAAGAATTTAGTAGGTGAGCTATGTTAGATAATATAACTGTAATAGTAGGACCCACTGCTTCGGGAAAGACAGATATGGGAGTTCGAATAGCTAAAAAAATAGATGCTGAAATTATTTCAGCAGATTCTATGCAAATATACAAGTATATGAATATAGGTACTGCAAAACCAACGGTTGATGAGATGAGTGGAGTACCACATTACCTCATTGATGAAATAGATCCTAGTCAAGAGTTTTCAGTAGCAAACTTTCGTGAAAAAAGTGAAGTTTATATAAATGATATATTATCCCGTAATAAAAAACCTCTTATTGTTGGAGGTACAGGTTTGTATATTAATGCTTTAGTACAGCCTTGGAACTTCACTAAAACTGAGCCAAACCACGAGTTACGTATAGAATTTGAAAATATAGCTAAAGAAAAAGGAAATGACTATTTACACAATATGCTTAGGAAAGTTGATGAAATTTCTGCTCACGCTATTCATCCTAATAATGTAAAGCGAGTTGTACGTGCTTTAGAAGTATATAAAGAAACTGGCAAACCCAAATCACAGTTTGACTTAGAATCTATGAAAGAACAATTAAAGTACAATCCCATTATTATGGGTATCAATTTGAATAGAGATACTCTGTATTCTAGGATAGAATTACGAATAGATATAATGATAAAATCAGGCCTTGTAGAAGAAGTGCAATCTCTTTTAGACACAGGATATAGTGAATCCCTTGTAAGTATGCAAGGTCTTGGATATAAGGAGATTATAAAGTATATAAAAGGTGAGTATTCTTTTGAAGAAGCTATCGAAATTTTGAAAAGAGATACTAGGCATTTTGCAAAGCGACAGTTAACGTGGTTTAGAAGAGATAATAGAATTAAATGGTTTAATATAGAAGATTATAAAGACAAAGAAGTAATGGAACTAGATATGATAGCTTATTTAAGAAGTAAGGAGATAATATGTGAGAAAAGAAACGCTAGAAATGATGAAGAATGCATACGGAATAGATGATAGTATAGTAATGTTATGTAATAAAAACGAAGAAAAAATTCTAAGCTATTATAAAGAAATTAATTGTATTAGAGAGCATAATCAGATTAAAGTTACACATGCTATGCAAAAAGCTAGAATTAGTGAACGTCATTTTCAGGTATCAACTGGATATGGATATGATGATGAAGGTAGGGAAGGTGTTGAACAGGTATATTCCCTAGTATTTAACTCTGAAGATGCATTAGTGAGACCACAGATTACGTCAGGTACTCATGCAATATCATTATGTCTATATGGAGTTTTAAGACCTGGAGATGAAATGATTTCAGTTACAGGAAATCCTTATGATACTATCAAGACTATTATTGGTAGTGACAAATCAGATAAAGACTTAGGAACTTTGTATGATTATGGCATTACTTATAATCAAATAGAACTATTGAACGGCAAAATTGACACAAAAAAAATAGAACAATCTTTGAATCCTAAAACAAAGATGATATACATACAAAGGTCAACTGGCTACGAATGGAGAAAAGCTCTGAGTATCCAAGAAATAAAAGTGTTTATAAATTATATTAAAAAAATCAATAAAAAAATCATTGTAATGGTAGACAATTGTTATGGCGAATTTATGGATTATTGTGAACCAACAGACGTTGGAGCAGATTTAATTGCAGGCTCACTTATAAAGAACCCTGGTGGTGGATTAGCTCCTGTTGGAGGATATATAGTTGGCAAGAAAGAATTAGTGTATAAAGCTGCCTGTAGATTATCTGCTCCAGGTATAGCAAAAGAAACGGGAGCAACATTAGGTATAAATAGAACTTACTTACAAGGATTATTTTTAGCACCTCATGTTGTTTCAGAAGCAATAAAAACTGCTATTTTAGCTGCAAGAATATTTGAGGATCTAGGATTTGAAGTATGTCCTAAGTCTGATGACTATAGAAGTGACATTATACAAGGTATTAAATTTCAAGATCCAAAAGCTGTTATGGATTTCTGTAAAGGAATTCAAAAAGCTGCTCCTGTTGATTCATTCCTAGTACCAGAACCTTGGGATATGCCAGGATATGATAGCAAAATTATTATGGCAGCGGGATCTTTTATACAAGGGTCATCTATCGAGCTAAGTGCTGATGCTCCTATGAGAGAACCATATATAGCCTATTTACAAGGTGGGTTGACTCATGATCATGGTAAATTAGGAATATATATAGCCCTACAAGAACTTAAAAACACAGAATTTATTAATCTAGATTAATAAATTCTGTGTTTTAATTAGAATCGCCTTATAACTCCAGCAACTTTACCTAAAATAGCTACATCATCTCTATAAATTGGTTCCATTGTAGAATTTTCTGGTTGTAATCTAATGCGTTTATCTTCTTTAAAGAATCTTTTAACAGTAGCTTCTTCATTGTCTACGAGAGCCACTACAATATCACCATTTATTGCAGTGTTTTGCTTTTCTACGATTACATAATCTCCGTCTAATATTCCAGCATCAATCATACTAGAGCCTTTTATATTTAGTATGTAACATTCTTTATTACTAATAAAGTCAACAGGCAAAGGGAAGGTATCTTCAATATTTTCAACAGCTAATATAGGTTGGCCTGCTGTCACTTGGCCGATAATTGGTACTTCAACTATTTCTCTTGTTCTTTTTTGGCTCTTATTTCTGTTTACAACCTCAATCGCCCTTGGTTTAGTTGGATCTCTTTTGATATATCCTTTTGTTTGCAATTTTTCTAAGTGTCCATGAACTGTAGAGGTGGATTTTAAGTTAACTGCACTACATATCTCTCTAACAGATGGAGGATATCCTCTAGTGTGTAACTCGTCGTTTATAAATTCATAAATTTCTCTTTGTTTTTTGCTTATATCTTCAGGCAATAAAATAACCTCCTCTTGTATATTATAATAAAGTGAAACTATATTTTTGTTAATGCGGGATAAATAACTACAGGTTATCATTCTTTATGTACAGAAAAACAATATAAATTCGACCAGCTAATCTGTGTAGGTGTATTATGGAGAAAGCCAGTAGTCACTTGACAGAAATCAAAAAGTTCAGTCGCGTACACCGACTTATCTATTGCTTGCAAACAAGTATATCATAAGGATTACCAAAAAACAAACAAATGTTCGCAAAAAACTTGACATGGAACGTGTGTTCTTGTAGAATGTAAATAGAACAAACGTTCCCAAGGAGGGTTACTATGAGAAAAAGAATAGTGATAGTTGATAAAACCAGATTTACCATTGCTTTGTGCATCTTGATAGTTTCTATTTCATGTGTTTTGATGTTAACTTTTAATACTGTATCTGGAAGTGAAAATTTAGAATATAAAGATTATATTGTTGAAAAAGGAGATACAATTTGGAAAATTGCTGACTTAGTATCAAATGAAAGTATAGATATTAGAGAAGTCGTATATCGTATATCTGAGGCAAATAATATAGGTGGCAGTGATCATATATATCCAGGACAAACTATAAAGATACCAACATTACAAAACAATTAGTCCTAAAAGCTTAAATATAATCAAGAAAAACACAACTCGCGAGTACAATATAAAAGCAACTAGTTTTAACACTAATTGCTTTAGTAATAGTAGCAGAGATTATTTTTAAAGAATATACTCTTACCAAGTATACTTGCTTTAAACTATTATTTTAATGCTGCCAGTAGTTCGTCAATAGTAGCTTGGTGATTTACGCCTGTTAGAAAAGATCTTCCATTAATTACAGGTATTCCCGGGTCTCCAATGATTTGTGTAGTACTAACTAGAACATCTGGTTTTAATGTTTTTACCTTAGATAAAGCTTCAGTCGCTTTACATTGGACTGTCATACAAGCTATACCTTGTTCTTTACAAATTTTTTCTATCTTTTTTGCTACTACTGTAGAAGTTGCAATTGCAGTACCACAAGCAACTAAAATTTTCTTAGCCATTTTTTATACATCTCCTTTAAAATTTGATTAACTTATTAATATATAACATATACCCTACTATATAATTAATATTCACTATAACATAAATGATGTAAAATACTTCTCACTTCTTAAGGAGCAAGTGCCAACGACGGTCACTAAAGCTGCTGAGGTGAAATCTGGTAGAATAAAGTTGCTATTATAACTAATTTATATAGACTTATGAAAACAACAAATGTATAAAATTGTTGTTTTTTTTATGAAGAACTTTTATAAATGATGCTTTCGTGGTAGAATAACTAGATAATAATGTAATTATTCTCTAATTATACTAAAGGTGAAATGGTGATAAAAATGAAAAATTGTGAACTTCAAGAATATAAAGAGTGCAATGAATGCGGCGCGTGTGAATTATGTGATACAGATAAAGAAAAAATATGTGATAACTGTTGTAATTGCATTGAAATAGATTCGGATTATAAAGTTATAGAAATCGAAGATATACAAGATGGGGTAGACCATGACTTTTCAGAGGAAGAAGAGGATATGTTTTTGGATTGGGTGAGTCAAAAAATAGACAGAGATATAATAGAGACGGAGGACTAATTTTGGGGGATTACTATACTATTTATTTGTTTAGTTTCATAGTTGCTTGTTTTATTATCTATGATAGGTATAATAAATGGACTAATAATAAAAAAAGTGTAAAAAAGCTAATAGATACTTGGGGGATAGGAGATTACGAAAAATACCATGAAGGTGATTTTGAAAATATAGCTACTTTCTTTAATCATAAGATGTCTGACAAATTCTACATTGATGATATTACGTGGAATGATTTAGAATTTGATGAGATTTATAAGAAGTTAAATCATACCATGAGCAGTGTTGGAGAAGAATATCTCTATTATTTGCTCCGTACGCCTATTTTTAACCAAGATACATTAAAAAAACGTAATATTAAAATGGAAGAATTCGAATTAGATGCACAAAATCGTATAGCTCTTCAAAAAACATTACAGAAACTGGACAAAAAAAGAAGTATGTCTATATCAGATATCGTATATGGCACTATGAAAGACTATCGTGGGACCCCTATACTTCTAATTAGAATTCTTTCAATCATATCTATACTTTGGCTGATTTCTATTTTAATATATCCTGAGATAGGATTAATATTTCTTTTTACCATATTTCCACTTAATATGTTGATTCATTATAGTTCCCGCAAACAGATTGAAAATAATATAAGCTCTATTAAATATGTAGTAAATCTAATTGTTACTTCAAAAAAATGTATTCCCTATATTACTGATAAAGATGTTCAAAGTCAGTTAATAGACTTATATAATAATGCAAAGATCTTAAGTAGTATACGGTTTAAATTCCTTTATCCTTCGAATGCTTCGGAAGATCTCTTTGGAGCTATCTTTGATTACTTACGCATTATAACTTTATTTGACTTATTTATGTACAGTAAAATGATTCGACTAATATCTGACAAGAAAATATATATAAAAGAAATATTTGAAGTTTTAGGAGAGTTAGATGCATTAATATCCCTAGCATCATATAGATCAGGGTTAGAAGAGTATACTACGCCAATTATTCATACTAAGGAGGATGATTTCCTGAGATTTGAAAAAGCGTATCATCCGTTATTGACAAAACCAGAAAAAAATACATTGAATAAATCGCAGTCTATTCTAATCACAGGTGCAAATGCTTCTGGAAAGTCTACTTTTCTTAAGACTATAGGAATAAATCAAATCTTTGCACAAACTTTTTACACGGTATTAGCTACTTCTTATGAATCTAAATTAGTAAAAGTATGTACGGCTATGAGTGTAAAAGATAATATTTTACAAAATGAAAGTTACTATATTGCAGAAATAAAAGCCGTTAAACGAATCTTAGATGAAGTGAAAAAAGAAGACGGAAAGGTGCTGTGTATAGTAGATGAGTTGCTAAAGGGTACTAATACAAAAGAGAGAATAGTAGGGGCATATCAAATTTTAGACTATTTAAGTAATTATAGTTATGTGTACGCTGCAACTCACGATATAGAACTTACAGATTTATTAAAAGAAAAGATGGATAATTATCATTTTCAAAGTGAAATTACTAATAATGATATTTACTTTGATTATCGAATTAAAGATGGAAAGTCACTAGATACTAATGCTATCGAGTTACTGAGAATTTTTGATTTTAATGAAGAAATAATCAGTAGATCTAAAGCTATGCTAAAAGCCATGATATAGTCAATATAAGTTCGGTCTAGACTTTATGGATATTATAAGATGAATTTTACAAGGAGGATATATGAAATTAAAATTAATATCAATTACTAAAAATTTTGGTGAAAAAAGAGTACTCAAGAATATCGATTTTGAATTTGATCAAGGAAAAATTTATGCCTTATTAGGTAGAAATGGTGCAGGGAAGACGACACTTTTTAATATTGTAGCAAAAGAATTAGAACAAGACGAAGGTATGAGTCTACTTATTGAAGAAGATGGTAGTGAGCGAGAATTGTCTACTGAAGATTATTCTTATATGTACTCAACGCCGATTCTCCCAGGGTTTTTAACAGGTTATGAGTTTATTAAATTTTTCTGGGATATTAATGAACAACGTGTTGATTCTACGAAAACTATTGATGATTACTTCGATATGATTCAACTAGATGAAGCAGATCGACACCGTTTAGTAAAAGGTTATTCACATGGAATGAAAAATAAACTACAGATGATGATGTTTTTAATTGCTAGCCCAATGGTTATATTAATGGATGAGCCTTTAACTAGTCTAGATGTAGTAGTTGCATCAGAGATTAAGAATCTCATCCGTTCTATTAGGTCTGATCATATTATTTTATTTTCAACTCATATGCTACAATTGGCCATGGATCTTTGCGATGAGATAGTAGTACTACATAATGGTGCATTACGTCTAATTGACCATGAAATGCTTAAAGATCCGAATTTTGAAGCAGAGGTTGTAGACATTCTTAGGGAGGTAGAAGATGTTTAAGACTTATCATTGGCTCTCAAAAATGGGAACAGCTAAAACAATTAACGGGTACATATACTTCTTCAGAAAAATCCCCTTTATAAAAAAAATATTTCGTAGTGATACTTTTGATTATCCAAATTTAAAGACATTCATTGGAGGTATATCATTCGTATTATCTTTTATAATAGCGATATTTAAAAGTGCTATGTCTCTTGGAGTTGTGGTACTTATTATGTTTTTATTATTAGGTGATTTTACCATCATGCAAGAAGGATTCCAAGTTGCCATATTTTTCTTTTATTTTTGTTTTGGGCTAATAGTTCCAAAGGTCCTTTCTAAGGAGGTAAGTAACTTTTATAATATATGTGTATTTAAAGCCAATCCCACGAATTTAGGTCTAAGCTTAAGTTTAATTAGTAGATTGATTCAATGTTTTGGACGTACACTTATTTTTATTTTGATATTACCGATTTTTGATATTAGCATTTTATCTGCAATTATAATAAGCTTGTTATGTCTTGGTGGTCAATTAATAGGTGAGGCAGGATATTTATGGCTTTATAAAGAGAAAGGTAAAGCGCCAAGTTTGAGTACAGCTTATATGATAGTATTAATTTTGATAATTCTTATTTGTGCAGGTGTACTTCTAAAAGTAGGAATTTATGGTGATATCTTAACTCATTATATCTCAATAATTTTTATTACAGGATTAACTGGCTTGTCTTGGTACTATATTTTAAATTATGATCATTACAATGAAGCATTTGCAATGGTAGCACGTAAGGAGTATTACGATGTGATGTTAAACCCTGGTGCTGTAACTTTTTCTAATGTCGAGTTAAAAAATTCAGACTTAAGTATAAGCGAGACGAATGAAAAGACTGGTTATTCTTTGCTAAACACTATTTTTTTCAGAAGACATCGTCGTATTTTAATAAAACCAGCTCTAATAAAGAGTGCAGTTTGCACATTAATTTTCATTTTTGCTTTGATTTATGGGCTTTTGTTTAATAGTAGTCATGTAAAAGAAGGTATTAATATAGTTATTAATCAATATACAATGTTTCCATTCTTGCTTTATATGCTTTGTAATTCCGAAAAAGTAACACGAGCAATGTTTTTAAACTGTGATTTTAGTCTTATGCGCTTCGGCTTTTACAAAGAGAAAAAGGCATTGCTAAAGATGTTTAGTTTAAGGCTTCGTGATGTTGCCCTGATAAATGCAATTATTACATTAACAATCTCAGTAGGTTTAATTTTACTAACGAGTGTTTTTGCATCAGATGCACTTATGGCAATGGTTCTTGTCACAATTATGACTATAGTATTAGGGTTGTTTTTTACTGTTCATTACCTTTTTATCTATTACATTTTTCAACCATATACAGAAGACCTTAAAACCAAGAGTCCTATGTATGGAGTGCTAAAAGGAATAGTTTATTTCCTTTGTTGGATTATGATAGGGGTTGAATCCCCACAAACAGTTTTGCTGCCGATAATAATATTGTTTTCAGTGCTGTATACTATTGTCGCACTCGTTGTCGTATATACTAAAGCGCCTAAGACTTTTAGAGTAAAATAAGTTATGTTAAGTAGGATACAGTTAAAAAAGACGACTTTTAGTCTATTCTAAAAAGTCGTCTTTTTTTTATTATCGCGAAGTAAAGAGCCAAGTGGCTGCTTGCAGACGTTTGGCGACTACTGCGTAACCGCGAGAAACTCGCAAAGCGCGTTTCTTGTGGTTATTAGTAAGCTTTTACCCTATAGAGTACACTTCTAGAAATAATATAAGACAGAAAAAGAACTCTCAATTGTATCTTGACATATATAGATTATCTACATATAATATATATAGACAATCTATATATAGGAGGTAAACTATGGCTATTGATAAAAGTCTTTTAACTGGAGGTACTACGATGCTTTTGTTAAAACTCTTAGAGCAAGAAGACATGTATGGCTATCAAATGATAGAGGAGTTAAAGAAGAAATCAAAAAATGTATTCGAGTTAAAAGCTGGTACTTTATATCCACTACTCCACACTATGGAGAAAAAGGGATTTGTAAATTCATATGATGAAGAGGCTAATAATTCTAGGATAAGAAAATATTATAGTATCACAAAAGCGGGAAAGCAAGCATTACAGGATAAAAAAGATGAATGGCAAATATATGCTGCAACAATAAACGATATTATAGGGGGAGTAAGCTTTGCCTATTGATAAAACATCAGAATTTATAGAATCAGTACGCCAACAAATAAGGTGGAAAAAAGCACAGCCTGTAGTAATAGAAGAAGTTGAAAATCATATTGCAGACCAGAAAAATGCATTCATTCAAGATGGGTTGAATGAAGACAAAGCCCTTGATAAAGCAATTAAAGAAATGGGAGACCCTATAGTGGTTGGAGAACAGTTTAACAGTATTCATAAACCAAAGCCTGATTGGGCAATTCTATTACTTATCAGCAGTCTCTTTATATTAGGAATCCTTATTCAACTGTATTTGTTTCGCAACAATGATCTAAGTAGTAATAATATTTACGGGCAGTTACTAGGAATTTTAATCGGTATACCAATATTTTTTATTGCTTATTTATTTGATTTTACCATTATAGGGAAGTATCCTAAAATCATATTTTCATTTTTGTTTATCTTAAATGTCTATTATATTATTGAAGGAAATCGTGTAAATGGAGCTATTACAGATACTATATATCCATTGCTATTATTCCCAACGGTGTATGCTGGTTTAGTATATAGTATGAGAAATAAAGGTTATATAGGGATTTTTATATGTAGTGTTGCATTTCTTATACCTGCTAGTATTGCATTCGTATCACCAAGTATGAGTACACTTTTACTATTATATATTTCCTGTCTCACTATATTGACAGCTGCAGTTGTAAAAGGATGGTTCAAAGTTAAAAAACTTTTAGGACTACTTTTTATCTACTTGCCAACTTTGTTTGCTTTTATCTCATTAGTGTATTATTTTACTATATTTAGTTATCGTGGTGAAAGGATAAAGATATTTTTTTTAAACGATAAATCTATGGGAGGTGTGAATTGGATTACAACACAGATTCATACACTCCTATCCAATTCAAAAATAATTGGTACAGGTTCACCCATTGGACAAGAAACTATCCAAATTGCTGAAAGTATGCCTGCTATTCATACTGATTTTATACTTACATATAGCGTATATAACTTTGGTTGGATTGTGTTTGCTGGTATTTTACTACTATTTGCAGCTCTGATTATACGTGGTTTTATTATTACGGCAAAACAAAAGAGTGTATTAGGTTATTTAACTTCCTTATCAATTATTACAACCATGATGGTACAATGTATTATATATATATTTGCTAATTTAGGATTAATGATATTTACACCCTTATCATTTCCATTACTCTCATATGGGGGTAAGTACTTAGTTGTAAATATGTTTCTTCTTGGTTTACTTCTTTCAGTATTTCGTACAGGTGATTATGTGAGAGATAAGAAGGGTATATTAGTGGGAATAGTACCATTTATACAATATGATAATGGTACTATTCATATCAACTTAAAAAGTAAAACAACAAAGTAAAACAACGTACATATTGTAACCTGTAATGAGAAGGGAGATTGTTAAAGTGAAAAAATTAATGATATTGTATCTAGCAATTTTCTTTATTATTATTTTATCATCTTGTTCTATACCAGCAAATGATGAAATAGACAACAAAGCACAAGTATTTACTCTTGATGAAAAAAACAGAGTTGTATATCTGAACTTTGCAATTGCTAATATGGATCAATTAGACGATTATACAGATAAAAAAATTTCTGCTTCTATAGCATTAAGTATCTTAGATAAAGACGTATACACGAAATTTCCCAAAGATGTGCAAGAGGAATTAGAAAATATAAGGTGGAATTGGAACAAAGGTTATATTCCTGCAAGTGGTATCATTGCATATTAGGTAGGGGGAAAGGAAAGGATATATATTCAGAAAGTCAAAAATACAATAGGTATTATTACAAAATATATGGTAAAATCCGGTCTTAGTATAGTATTAGGCAGAACCAGGTTATTGTATTGTATCCATTTAAAAAAGATAAGTTATGATTTTCACATATTTCTGTAACGATGATTGTATGGCTTTCAATACAAGGATACATTCTTTCCGTATGCCGGCAGGGTTGTGAAGGATAGGTGCAATTATCACATAAGGCACAAGATTCCGCTGTAAGTATGAGTATATTTTGTTCTTTTTCGAAAACATTTTTCTTTATCTCATTTACTATTTGTATATGTTCTTTTCTAGTCGATAGCATCTCGTCCATATTTAAAATATCGCTTACTTCAGAAATAGTACTAAAAATAAAGGCATTCTCATATCTAGCGCATCTTGCTTTACATTCTTCAAGTGTTCCAACGGCAGGAGGACAAGACCATGATTTACCGTATTGAGGACATTCGCTTTTACATATAGTTCTTATATTCGGATAAAACCCCAGCTCAGATGTATCAAAAAATGCATATTCAAATATAGGGTATTTAGTAATATTCTTTTCAATGACTTCTTTTGTAATCATCTATGTATTTTCCTATCAAGGTATTTGTATTAGCTTTTGTCAAAAAAACAGATTACTTACGTTACTAATTGATTTATTTAATTATACCATAATATAATATATGGAGAACAGAACTATTCGTCTGGTGATAACTACACTGTTAATGCTAATGTGATATTTACAGCACTATGGGAGGAATATTTACAAGATACCTCCCAAAATATAATAATTGGATATTGTGAATCTAGCATATAGACGGAAGAATAGCGACTCAAAGGAATCTTGACATTCAGAGGAGTGAATAAATCGCTAAATTAAACACCTAACCTAGTGATTAAAATCAAAGGAGGTAAACTTTATGGGAGTATTAACTGAACTTCCTAATATTGGAGAAGTGATTGAAAAACAGCTTAATCTAGTTGGGATTATGACATATGAACAGCTAAGGGAATGTGGCAGTGAGCAGGCTTGGCTTAAGATACGGCTAATAGATTCTTCTGCCTGCATCCACCGGCTATATGCGCTAGAGGGTGCAATACAGGGAAGAATGAAGAGTTTGCTACCACCTGAAACAAAAGAAGAGCTGAAGGAGTTTTATAATGCATTTAGCAAATAAATAAAATCCTTATCCTATTGAAGAAGAGAAATGATTATCTGTTAATTATTATCTTATTAATGTGATACCACATGTGTAGTATATAGTAATGATGACATTAGTAGAATTAAAAATGCACAAAGACATTAATGAAACTAAACTTACAAGAGTTATAATATGGAGGAAAAAGCAGATGAACATTCGATTAGAAAATATTAATGATTGGTTTGAAGTTGAAAATTTAACTCGTGAAGCATTTTGGAATGTATATCAACCAGGCTGTACTGAGCATCTCATTGTGCATAATCTGCGAAGTCATCCAGCTTTAGTAAGTGACCTGAGCTTAGTAATCGAAGATGACAGTAAGAGAATTATTGCACATATTATATATTGTAAGGCAACTATTTTATCAGATAGCGGAGAAAAAATAGAGATTCTTATGTTCGGCCCTGTCAGCGTATTGCCAGAATTTCAACATCGAGGCTTTGGAAGGAAGATAATAGAGTACTCTTTGCAAAAATCCAAAGAATTGGGATATGGAGCGGTTGCAATTACAGGAAACCCTAAATACTATCGTCGATTTGGTTTTAAAAGTGGTTCGGAGTTTCAGATTTATTATGCTAATTTACCTCGTACTGAAGAAGCTCCTTTCTTTATGATAAAAGAATTGGTGGAAGGTTTCCTCGATGAAACAGTGGGTAAAATCATAGAACTGGATGATTACACTGTATCAGATGAGGCTGTGGAAGAATTTGACCTAAAGTTCTCTCCAAAGATTAAAGAAAAACGTCCAGGTCAACTTGTGTGAATTGGATGGAGTAACAAATCAAGAAATAACGAACGCAAAGTGTAACTTAAATTTCTCTATAGTTATCAGTTCTTCATGGATTACATTTGAAAATAAGAACTTAGGGCAGGTTATTAACCTCTAAGCTCATATGCTATTTATCACAGTAACGTTTCTCCTTTTAGTGAGAAGGTATTCAAGGGATTCTACGATCTTCCAAATAAAGTTTTCTGATTTTCTGAAGTAGTTCATCCTTATTGTTTAAACTTATATAGATTGCTGGTTTAGGAAATCTGTTAACTCATCTAAGGGGCAAATGGAATTTTGTGCACCTACTGTTTGTGCGGCAAGAGCACCACAGGCATTACCAAATTTCATGCACTTTCGGATTGACCATTTGTTAGCTATACCATATGCAAAACCACCGTTAAAGGCATCTCCTGCAGCTGTTGTATCAATAGGTGTTATTTGAAATGCATCTAGGGAGATTTCCTCTTTTCTATTATAAAAATATGAACCCTTTTCTCCCATGGTAATACAGACATTTTTTACACCCCGTTCTAGGAACCACTCTGCGTTTTTACGTTTCCAGTTGTCTATATCCATATTTTTTCGCAGTAAACCTGTGTAAACTTCACTCTCAGTCTCATTCGGTGTAATATAATCTACCAATTTAAATATATTTTCATCAAGGGGCAGAGCAGGTGCTGGATTAAGGATAGTTATGATACCAGCAGCCTTTGCTATTTCAAGGCCATAGGTAACCATATCAGAATTAATCTCATTTTGTGTAATGAACACCTGGGCAGTGGCAATATCCTGGGCGGCAGAATCCACAATATCTTTAGTAATTGTTTTATTTGCTCCTGGTGCATAAACAAGCATATTGTCACCGTTGAAGTCTACGATAATTGAAGCGCAACCAGTACGGTGTGTTGGTGAGATATTTAAATAGCGAATGTCAACCCCTTTACTTGCTAGTCCTTCACGGACAACAATCCCCTGTTGATCCGATCCGGTACTTCCAATGAAGTAAGTTTGAGCGCCCAACATTGCTGCTTGTACGGCTTGATTAGAACCCTTTCCCCCTACATACATATCAACACTAAAGCCTTCTACTGTTTCCCCAACATCAGGAAGAGTTGTAGATTTGGCGACAATATCATAATTAATACTTCCTAATACGAATATTCTTATACTCATAAAAATATACTCCTTTCTATTTTAATTATAAAATTCTAGTATTTAGATGCTATTCAATTTGGTTTTTCTTGCATTTTTATTGGAAAGCTTGTGTTTAAAGTTGGTTGTTGAAATAATCAAGTAGTTTATGTTATCAATTTAAATAAACAAACACAGAATAATTTCATTTTATACTACATATTAATTAAGTAGGTAGTACTAATACTTCACAGCATAATTTAAATTATCATTTTGTTGTTGATGGCTTGGGAAATACGTGGTGTTCTATTGTTATAATTGGAAGCCAACCAATTTTGTAGTATAAATTATAAGTGAGGCAAATTATTCTATAGATTCTATTCCTACTCTCACACAAATAGAACAAACCGCTTATCTTATTTATCTATAAAAAAAACAAGAAAAACAAGTGTGTTAGAGATTAAATTATTTGCAATTTACTCACATCAAATGACTTTTCCATTTCAATACTGGGCATCTAAAATATCAGTTGGTAACACGAATTACCTTAGGTAATTATAGTAGCAATATATATCTAATCAATATTATATCCCATACATAATCCAATTGTCTCACATATTTAATCCATTTATTATTATCTAAGCCACTCAAATATCTATTGTTAGGGCTTAATTTGATGCTATAAGGAGGTGAAAATTGTAGTTGCAACATCTTTATTTATAAGAAACGTTTAATATAATGGGTTTCTAATTAGTTATAATACTATGTTATTAATTATAAGTTATTTGAGGGGTAAGGGTATTAATTGTTTATAGAATTGGCTATAGTTTTATTACAAATATCTAAGATTTAAGATTAAAAAGGGGGAATTTATTGTGAAGAGAAAATTAATTGCTGCGATATTAGTAGGATTACTAACAGTTACAGCTGTAGGGTGTGGAGCAAAGACTCCGGCAGATGACTCAAAGGATAAGCCAACAATAGCTACAGAACTTGCAGCAGCTGACGTCGCAGAACAGGGTTTTGACTATTATGACGGAGCGATGCAGTACAAAGACGTTGTGGATGAACTAGGTCCAATTCCAAAGCTTGATAAAGAGTTAAAGATAGGTTATGTATGTAAAGCTTTTGAAAATGAGTTCTGGAGAATGCAAAAAGAAGGCGCAGAAGCAGCGCTTAAGCCTATGAATGATCTTGGAATTAAATATACAATAGATGTCCGTGCAGCTCAGGGTGAAACAGATGAACAAGGTCAGCTAGCTGTACTTAATGACATGATAAACAAGAAATATGATGGAATTCTTATGTCACCTATTTCTGAGGGTAACCTCGTGCCTGGAATTGAAAATGCTATCAAATCAGATATTGCTATGACCGTTGTAAACGATGCATTTATGCCGCATATAGGAGTTACAGTTGGTGCTTGGCATCTGCAGGCTGCTGAACTTGCTGCAGAATGGGTGAATAAAAATATAGGTGGCGAAGGAACGGTAGCTATTGTTCAGGGACTTCCTAAGGCACCTCCAGCAAGAACAAGGACTGAAGGATTCAAGAACTGGTTTGCAAACAATAATCCAAAGGTAGAGGTAGTAGCTATACAAAACGCTGACTGGGATCGTATGAAGGCAAAAGAAGTTGTTGATATATGGATGAAACAGTACCCTGATCTTAAGGCAATCTACGCAAATAACGACACAATGGCAATGGGTGCTCTTGAAGCTGTTAAGGCTGCTGGAAAACTTGAACAGGTTCTCGTAGTCGGAACAGATGGTACGAGTGAAGCTCGCAAGTCCATCAAAGATGGAGAATTGGCTGCAACAGTTGACTCATTCCCATACTTTATGTCACAGATTGGAACTGAGATGTTAATTAGAAAGATGGCCGGTCAGGATGTTCCTAAGGTAATCTACTCCCCACAGGCTGTTATTGACAAAACAAATATTGATGTTCAAGCTGAAGAAATAATCGGTTGGACTGGATTTGGAGAAAAATAATTCTGTATCAGTATTGTCCGGAGCGGTTTCTAAACAACTGGTCCGGACATACTTTTAATGTAATTTGTAAAAAGGGGGGAGCTGGACTTGGAGGATTATATAAAGTTTCAAAATATTACAAAGATATTTCCAGGACAAAGAGCGCTTAATGATGTTTCATTCCATATCTGCAAAGGCGAAATTCATGCACTAATTGGAGAAAACGGAGCAGGTAAATCCACCTTACTTAATATACTCCATGGGATGTTTTCTGCAACAAAAGGGAAGGTATTTATCAATTCAGAGGAGGTCAAATTTACAAGTGCATTTGAAGCAATTCAAAAAGGAATTGTTAAGGTACATCAGGAGATTAATGCAATACCTGAATTGACTGTAGCTGAAAATTTAATGTTAGGTAATGAGATTATTAAATGTGGATTTATTTTAAATAAGGATCAGATGATAAAAGAAACTCAAGAATTGCTAGATAAGCTAGGATGTAATTTTTCCGCGAAGGAGAAAATGAAAAATTTAAGCACTGGTAAAAAGCAGATGGTCCAGATTGCTAAGGCTTTATATATAAATGCAAAGATAATCTCTTTAGATGAACCTACGGCTTCCCTTAGTGATGGTGAAGTCAGAATACTCTTTAAAATTATTAATGAGCTTAAGGCTAACGGTATCACAATTTTATATATTAGTCATAAACTGGATGAAATATTTGAGCTTTGTGATAGAGCAACTGTTCTGCGAGATGGAGAATATATAGCAACACTAAACATAAAGCAAACTACAGAGGATGAGTTAATAAGGAGTATGGTTGGCAGGGATGTTTCCAT
The DNA here is from genome assembly GCF_009362815.1 of Alkalibaculum sporogenes. Classification (GTDB taxonomy): domain Bacteria; phylum Bacillota; class Clostridia; order Eubacteriales; family Alkalibacteraceae; genus Alkalibaculum_A; species Alkalibaculum_A sporogenes. The sequence continues at coordinate 130,891 of NZ_WHNX01000006.1, forward strand.
GTTTGGACAAAGGATTAAGCCTTTCCGTGTTGAGAAAGATAAGACTGTTCTTAAGATTGAGAGTCTAAGCGGAACTGCTGGATTTAAAAATATTAACTTTGAATTAAAGAAAGGTGAAATTTTATGTTTTTTTGGCCTAGTAGGTGCTATGCGTACAGAGGTAATGCGCGCAATTTTTGGTGCTGATCATGCAACTGGTGGAATGATATATCTTAACGGTAATACACTTGATAATAGCTCACCTAGTGCATGTGTAAAAGAGGGCATAGGGTTAATATCCGAGAATAGGAAAGAAGAAGGATTTGTAAAGAATCTTACTAATTCTGATAATATTGCCTTGGCATCTATACAAAACTATATGAACGGTTTTTTTGTTAACAGACGACTCAAGGAGAAAAACGCTGTAAGAGTAGGTGAAAAGGTAAAGCTAAATCCAAATAATCCTGATTTTATGACTTCGAATCTCTCAGGAGGAAACGCTCAGAAGGTAATTCTGGCGAAATGGTTGTCCACTAATGTAGATGTTTTAATCATGGATGAACCTACTAAGGGAATCGACATTGGAGCAAAGGCAGAGATATATAAACTGATGGAAGATCTGCTTGAAGAAGGAAAATCCATTATTATGGTCTCATCTGAACTTACTGAGGCCATGGGTATGAGCGATAGGATTATAGTCATGCGCGAAGGAGTGATTGTTGCAGAGTTTAATAGGGATGAATTTGCTGAAGAGAGAATCATCACTTATGCAGTGGGAGGAATGAAGAATGAAGAAGTTTTTTAAAGATAATAGCAGAGAGCTAAGTGTTGTAGTCGCAATTGTAATTATGTTTGTTGCTTTCGGTATCATACAACCTATTTATTTATCAGCCAATAATATAAGAGACATTATTGAGCAGGCAACAATATACGGCCTTATGGGTATTGGCATTACAGGTGTCATTATTACCGGAGGAATAGATCTTTCTGTAGGCTCTGTTTTAGCACTGGTTGGCGCTGTAGTAGCTCAGATGACTGTTGCAGGCGTACCGCCTGTCATTAGTATAATAATTGGTCTTGCATTTGGATTTACATTGGGCATTTTCAACGGTATATTAATTACCAAGTTTGGTCTACAGCCCTTTATCGCTACAATGGGAACAATGGCTATCTACCGCGGTCTTGCTTATGTTGTGACTAAGGGGTATCCAGTACTGGGAGTTCCAGACACGTACCGAAAATTGGTGGATGGGGAGATTTTGCCGTATCTTCGTGTGTCAGTTATTCTTTTCTTCTTGTTTGCTGTATTAATGTATATCATCCTCAAAAAAACCAAATTGGGCACCTATGTTCATGCCATAGGAGGTAATGAGGAAGCTACTAGGCTGTCTGGTGTAAAGGTAAACAAGTATAAAACATTGATTTATGGCATTGCCATGTTGGGTACTGCACTTGCAGCAATGATACAGATTGGTAAGCTAGGCACTGGAGACCCTACAACTGGGCAGGGGTACGAACTAAATGCCATTGCTGCAGCTGCTATTGGAGGCACCAGCATGGCAGGAGGACGTGGAACTGTACTTGGAACTGTACTGGGTGCAATTCTGTTTGCAGGGCTTAAGGTAGGACTTATTGTTATGGGCGTAGATACATTTTATCAGTATATTGCAACTGGTTTAGTTATCGTTATCGCATCCTATATTGAAGTTGTTCAGACCCAGATTTCAAATAAAACAGGTTTATTAATGAAGATTTTTTCAGGAAAATCAAGTAACAAAAGTGGGAACGCTTGATTCTAATAATGAAAATATTAACTTATGAAATAAGAATACTACAGTTAATTGGAATTGAAATTAATTAAATTATTTTAATTACACTGATTAGAGGTGATGAAATGAGCAATAGAAGTGTAATAAACCGGAGAAATATAATTCTCAAGAGGCTAAACGTGAATGAAAGAGTATTAATTGGTGAATTAGCTTCATCTTTAAATGTCTCTGTTGAAACGATTCGTAAGGATTTAATTGCTATGGAGCAGCAAGGTATCCTTAAGCGAGAGCATGGAGCTGCTGTACTAATATCAGAAAACGAGGAAGAAGCTATTGAATTTAGGAATATGGATAATCTTGAAATAAAGAATAGAATTGCCCATGAAGCACTCAAGTATATACCTAAATCAGATAATACCATTATAGCCATAGATGCAGGAAGCACCACTTGGTGTCTCGCTAGGTTATTAGCTCAAAGAAGCGGGCAAAACATAATTACAAGCTCTATACCAGTAGCGGAGCTCTTCAATAAAGATACCAATAATGTTTACATGTTAGGTGGTTTGGTTCGGCAAAAGGATAAGTCCGTTTACGGTCAGTGGACCCTCAATTGTATGAATAGCGTAGGAATATCAGTATCAGTGCTTGGTTCAGGGGGCACAAGGAGTATGGGTGGCCTGTGTGCAGTTACTTTTGATGATGCTGATCTAAAGCGAGCAATGGTTAGGAATAGTGAGTTCTCAATTGCCCTTTTGGACAGTTCAAAATTCCAAAAGCGCTCACTGGTAGAGGCAGTCAAATGGGAGGATATTGACTACGTCATAACAGATAGCAATATTGATGAGGAAGAACGAGTAAGGCTGTCAAAGAGGACGAAACTCATTGTAGTTTAAATGAAGAATGGATGTACTATATTTTGAAATAAAAGGAGAATATTTATGCTGAATTTGCCAGAGGACTTTATAAACCAACCTGTATTTATCTCCGAGATCAGAAAAACATTTGAAAGCTTAAATGTGGATGAAAAACAGAATTTAGTTCTATATCTCATCGTTAATGAAAATTGTGAGTATCGCAATATAAACATTAGCATACCTAAAGTTGACATTTCAAATAAACAGCTTATGGATTTAATTGAACGATATATCCTGGCAAACTTGAATAATCTTTTAATCTCCTTTGGAGGGGTTAAGCTTAAAATCTATTTAAACATGGATGACAGGGCCTTGCTTGCAATTGTAAAAAGTTCAATTGATAAATTCAATATTGATGTACCGAAGAACAATAGAAAAGGGTATGGCAGTTACATAAACTACATAAATAGAATAAACAGTTTATTGGGAATAGATAAATTTTCAATAGATTACATAGATATTTCTAAATATAAAATTCCAGAAGGTGTAAAGGAGTATAGGATATATAATCCTCAAAATAGGAGCAAAGAGCTTGAATATTTAATAAGGGGTACAGTAGAACTAAAAGGAAGATCGTTTTGTGGTATAGATATTGGGGGAAATTCAATTAAGGCTGCTGCTGTGGTAAACGGAGAAATTGAATTATTAAAAGGCTATCGATGGTTTCCAGATGATTATAAAACAGCTGATGAAATAAATAACCCGGTCCTCTTATTAATTAGGTTTCTAAGTGCGTACATCGTTTATAAGTATTCCTATAAAGACGATCCACTATCTTTAGGTAATAGTGAAGTTTTTGAAGAAAACGCTTCGTATAAATGTATTGAAAAATATACAAAAGATATGGAAGCACTTATAAATAGTGATACTCGTATATTTGACGGAGTTGTTATTGGGTTTCCTGATATAGTCATAAGAAACAAGGTAGCTGGTGGAGAGACTCCTAAACAGAGGGGAATAAGAAACAATTCGGAAATAGATTATGACCAAGAATTTCTAAAGATGTCTCATCTTGATATACTTGCGAAGCAGTATATCAAGGAAAATGGAAAGGTTAGAATATTAAATGACGGCAATATCGCTTCCTATGTAGTATCGGTAGAGCACGCTTTTTTGGACGAGAACAGTATCGGAAATAGTGGTATGTTTGCTCACACAATAGGCACTGATATTGGAACAGGTTTTATCTCAAGAACCGGCACTATTCAAGATATTCCTTTGGAATGTTATCAGTATGTCATAGATTTGGGGAGCCTCAATGAAAGCCGATACGTTCCAGAAGATGCTCGTAGCATACGCAATCTTAACACCAGTATTTCTGGATCTGTTCAAAAGTACGTTAGCCAGGTGGGATTAATTAGGTTGGGGATTAAAAATATCCAAAATGATAACCCGAAGATTTACAGTAGCCTGTTTGAAAAAGGATATCTTCAATATAAGCAAATAGGGGGGCAAGAGGCTCTAGTCATACCCACTGAACCGGTTGATAAAAGAGGTGAATTGACAAGGTATTTGATTGAACTTCTTAATAATGGAAATATGGAAATAGAAAAAACCTTCTTACAGATGGGGGAAATGATGGGCAAAACAATGGAAGAAATGAAGTTTTTCTTTTATGAGATACCTACTACCCGTCTTATAAGTGGAGGCATTTTAGCAACGGACATATGCTTCGACCTTTTTCACAAGGGGTTAAAAGTAAAATACCCAAAATATGAAATTCAAAGACTGGATGAAGATGTTATTAAATCACCTCTATTAAAAAAACTGAATAAAAAAAATAGGAATTATATATCGGCTGTAGGCGCTGTCTACATTATTAATAGAGAATTCATATAAAATCATATTCTTAACTTTGAGAGTTCATGGAGGGGGAGACAATTGCTAATATTAAAAGGGATTTCAGTACCCACAGTATGGGGAGGCCAGAAACTCTATTCTTATGGCGGAGATAAAAACATTACACAATTAGGTCAACTTTATACTGTTGCTGCTAATGATGGACTAAGCAGCATTATCTTAAACGGAAAATACAAGGGTGATAATCTGCGTAATATCTATAAAAGTTTCCCTGAAATTTTTGGCAAAAGTAGATATACAGAATTTCCTTTATTAATTGGATTTGTTGATGCTAAAGAAGACTTAAGTTTACAGGTACATCCGGACAATGAATATTGCAGGAAATATGAAGGAAAGGAAATTGGCAAATGCGAGTCGTGGATTTTTCTGGATCAACCTGCTAATAAATATATCTATAATGGGTGTAAAGTGAAAACAAAAGAAGCTGTACAGAAAAATATTGATAATACTGCCTGGAACAATATTATTGATACCTTATCCGTAGAAAAAGATCAGTATGTTTATGTAGAAGCAGGGACGTTGCATGCATTAACTTCAGGGTCATTTGTATATGAAATACAACAATCAACGAATATAACATATCGATTTTATGATTATGACAGAATAGACAGTTTAGGAAATAAACGCCCTTTACAATTGAATAAAGCTCTAGATGTTCTGGATGTAATGAAAAGGTCTGAAGCCACAGATCTAAAATTAGGTGAAACAAAAGAGGAGCCATATTATAGTATTAAACTCTGTGAGTTACAAGGTCAATTTAAAAACGATACAGACATTTTTATTTGCGTAACATTATTAGAGGGTAGAACAACATTCGAAGGTGTTGATCTTCATAAAGGAATGAGCTTTATTTTATTTATGGGTGAAGAGGTCGCTATTGAGAATAAATTAAAATGCGTAATAGCTTCAGTAAAGTAAAAAATAGAGACTAAAGATTGTATTTCTATTTTCAAGCATATTATTTTCTGTAATTTGATTCGACGACATTGAAGGCTATATGACACGATCGAAAGACATTCTTACATTGACATTTATATAAGACTTAAATATAATTAATTTAATATTATGATGCTCGATGAAAGATTCCTGACACAATAATGGAGGGAATTAAGATGAATAATAACTTAAATATCTCTTGGAAAAAAATTTATGACTTTACTTTGTCATGTGGAAATGTGCATGAACTAAAAGCCTTTTCCGTAAAGATTCTATCTGGTCTTGAGTCTTTGTGCGAGTTCGACCAGTCCTTGGTCTATTTTTTTGATGGAAACGGCAAGGTATGCAATCAATATTTGGCAAACATTGATAAACAATGGAGTACACTCTACCTTGAATACTACTCGAAAACTGAGAATGGTCGATACGGTCTAATAAAAAAAATGAGTGAAGATCCTTCCGTACCTACTATCAGTGTTAGGTCATGGAATGAGGAACCTACCACTGAATTTGTTTCTAATTATATTCGTTCTCGTGGACTTAAGTACTCCTTGGGTTTTGTTCTGTATGATATAGATGGTAAACCTAGAACGTTATTTGCCTTGGATAAGACAAGAGATCAAAAATTTAGAGATAATGAGTTGACAATGATACGCTTAGCGGTTCCTCAATTAAATAACCTTCATAAGAAATTCTTTTGCCAGCAGACAAGCAGGCAAAATATGGATAAAATTTCTTGGGAAACCACAAACCTGACGCCAAGAGAGACCGAAATTGCAAATCTGTTGTGCCAAGGGGTTTCTCCTGCTATTATTAGTAAATCTCTATTTATCTCCCAGTCTACAACATATAAACATATTGCTAACATCTATGATAAGATGCATGTTTCCACACGACAAGAACTTCTAGTCCGATTGCTGGGCTAAGTAGATGAGTATGTCTCTTTATAAATATATTTATAGGCGATTGTATTTTACTACCATTGAATTTGGATTCCCATAAATTTTCAACATTATATATTGTCTATTACTGCGTGCAGATTTTTACTGCACGCTTTTTACGTCCTATGTTTTTGAGTCTTTGCTTTTCTATTGCTCTATATTTTTGATTTGAAATATAATCCCCTAGTGAAACACCTATGGGAATGGTTATAACTTTTACGACCAATAAATAGAAATTAATAATTAAAAAGAGGAGAAAGACAATGCCAAGGGCAGAAAGAAAGAAGAGTGCAATAGGAATCTAACATATTAGGTTACTGGAAATTAAATGAGTATATATTTATCGAGATGAACTAAATTAGGGTAAATTTTTAGAGATGATGGAAAAAGTAAAATCTATACGCATACTGTTTTAATGAATAATTATGCTCATTGAAAGAAAAAAAAATATCTATTAGTGAAATCATAAGAGACGCTTCTAAAGTAAATAAGAACACTGGACACTTTGAAAATTAATTGTAATTAAATATTTTATTACAATGACATATCAAGTATATCATAATATAAATTTTTTTTATATTATTAAAATTAATAATATTTAATACATAAGTTAGCTAATTTCAGTAGAAATTTATTTTTGATATAGTAAAGATGAACAAAAAATGAAAAGGATTACACCGTCTCGTTAACAAAATTCGTTCATGTTTCAAACGGACACCATCCACTTGAAGTAGGCGCGAGTTCGTACGTATTTAAGTTGGTGGATAGTAACCTAAAAAATAAGGAGGAATATGTATGTCAGAAGAAAAGAAACAAGTCGAAATCAATAAGGATGATAAAAAAGTTCAAGCATCCAAAATGAAAAAGGGAAGGAAAACAATCGCATATCTTCAAGAGAAGAAGGATAATGGTGAGAAACTTGTACAGATGTGTCCAGCCCAAAGAGATCAGTATTTTACTATGGCCGCTGAGATGGCAGGTTGCGACATCTGTCGCCTAACGGTTCCAGCCGAGAACACATTAATGTCAATTGAACACGCACCCTGGTGGATCCGCACCGTCCGTAATGCTGCGAAGCTTATTCACATCAATTTCTATATGCAGACCCCGACCTTCTGCTCCAAGGAAAAAGCTCTAGAGTATGGCTCCATGTACATGGCTGAAGGCGCTGATTCCCTACTCCCTATGGGCGTTAGTAATGAGACCTTGAAGTACATGGCAGATAATCATCTAGTCGTGTTCGGTCACGTCGGTGCACTGTCTGGATGGCAAACGAGTAGACACGGCGGATACAAGCGCTTGGGCAAGACCGCTGAAGACGCTATGGATGTCTTCCGTATGGCTTATGAGTATCAGGAGAACGGCATGATGGCTATGACCATTGAGTTGACTCCTATCGAAATTACTAACGCCATTGCCAAGAAGCTACGTGTGCCAGTGATTTCCATTGCTGCAGGTGGCGCTGCTGATGGTTGCGAGATGGTGGATTTTGACACCTTTAACATGATGCCTTCGCCTGTTTCTCATGCTAAAGCTTATGGTGACTTTTTCAAGTGGGCTGCTGGCGCATACGGCGGGTGGGCTAATGACGTCCGTACCGGTGTATATCCTGAGGATAAACACGGCTTCCACATGGAGGAGAAAGAACTCGACAAATTTATGAATACATTGGAGCAAAAGTACACAGTAAGATAAAAAAATAAAAACATAATACTCAATGACGGGATCACCTTTACTTACAATCTCTGCTGATATCTTAATTGGCAGAGATTCTTTATAAAGTATCACAGAGTGATGAATTATAAATTATAACAAAGGGGGATATTATAATGGAAAAATTATATGTTTATGATGACAAATATCAAAAATCAAGAGGTATGGATTTGAAGATTGCAGAAAGCAATAAACCTATAATGGAAGTATTAAGTTTAAAGGGGAAAACAGCTATAGTGACTGGTGGCGCAAGAGGATTAGGATTTCACGTTGTAAATAGACTTTGCGAAGCAGGTGCAGAAGTGATGATCGTAGATATCGCCATCGAATTTGCTGAGGATGCTGTAGAGTATTTTACGAACAAAGGTTACAATGTTAAATTCAAGGAAGCGGATATAAGATACATTGATCAAATCAACAATGCCGTTGCAGCAACCATTGAAGCCTTTGGCAAAATTGATATCTTAGTGAATAATGCTGCAATATGGAGCATGAATAGATTTTTAAATATGACTGAAGAGACTTGGGACGATACTATAGATACAGATTTAAAAGGAAATGTTTTCTTCTGTCAAGCTGTTGCCAAAGAAATGGTAAAACAGAATATAAAAGGTAAGATTGTTAATATAGCATCAGTAGCTGGTTTATCCATGGAATCTCCTTATGGATTTTTGCCTCATTATTCAGCGTCAAAAGGTGGTCTGGTATCTATTTCTCAGTCCCTTGCAAGAGAACTAAAACCTCTTGGAATTACAATTAATTGTGTTTTACCGGGTGGAATGCTTACACCAGGGGCATTACACACAGAAGGTATGGATGCCTCCATGTATGAGGTACATCAGAAATCACCTAGAACACCATTAACGCAAAACCCTGATGATGTAGCTCGTGTAGTATTTATGATGTGTACCGATGTATCAGCATTCATGCATGGGTCTACTGTGGTAGCTGATGGTGGTGCTAGATTAATGATACAAGAATAATTATGCATAGTGCTACTGTTTTTGCAGATGGTAGCACTTATAAATAAAATATCTGTAAAATGAATAGGAGATAAAATTATGAACAGAGCTCGTAACACTGTGATTTCAACAATTTTCATGACTGTAATAGCTATTGGTTCTTATATATCAATACCTGTATACATTGTACCATTAATGCAAAAATTGCAGGTAGGAGTCGGTCAAATAGCCCTGTTATTTACTTTTGCTGGATTTGGAAGCTTAATAACATCAATGTTTATAGGACAATTAATTAATAAATTTGGTGCTAAGGTAGTAGTAGTCTCAGGAGGAGTATTGCTAGGTGGATTTTTTATAATATTAGGATTTATTAATAGTATCGTTGTTCTATATGCAGCGTCAGTACTATTTGGAGTATCAACTATATGTGCTGGTTTTCCAATCGCTCAAACGGAAATCAATTGGTGGTATCAAAAAGGTACTGGTAAAATAATAGGTTACCTCAGTACTGCAGTTGGTATCGGTGGAATGGTTTTCCCAGTATTAATGGCTAAAATTATAGAGTTATTTGGAGTGTATGTTGCTGCAGTTGGTCAAGGGGCTGTTGTCGGAGGAATTATCGTATTAATTGGTTTATTTGTCATTTCTGAAAAACCAGAAAAATATGGTCTTAAACCAGTTGGGTATGAGGAAAGTAATAATCAAAAGAATACGAAAGATCAATCGGAACCTAAATTTACTGTAAAACAAATTCTGGGAACACCTCAGTTTTGGATGATCGTAATCTCTATAGTATTTATTAGTACTGCTAGTACGGGATTCAATAATAATGCTTCAGCACTATACCAAAGTAAGGGTATTACTGCAGTAAATGCTGCGTTAATGATATCTATAATGAATGGTGCCAATTTTATTGCAGCACCATTGTATGGTACGCTTATGGATAAAATAGGATACTTAAAAGCGACAACATTATTTGGATTAATAGTGGCTGGCATATTCTTTGCTTCTACTGTGTTAACTGGTTTTATAGGCGGAATTATTATCGCAGCATTGATGGCATTTAAGACATTTAATAGCATGATGGGACCAATCACATTACCCAAGCTATTTGGACGACAGGAAGCAGCAAGTCTTGTTGGTTTTACTTCCGCAGCACAAAGCGTAGGAGCCATGATCGGGGCACCCATAGCAGGGTATATATTTGATACTACAGGCACATATAATGCATGGATGATCACTGGTGGAGTGTTAACTCTTATAACCATATTACTTGTAATGCTTGGTGCAGGGGAGAAGGCAGTTGCAAACATAAAAAGAAAGCAAGAAAAATTGAATCAAGAAGCCGTTTAAAACAGTAGTTATAGTAATATTATAAATTCTTTAATACAGGAAATATCAATACAATGACTTCCCTTGTATTGATATTTATTTAAGGTAGATGTCTAAAATATAATTAGAAAGTCAAACGTTGGCATAAATTTTTATGTAGGGAAGAAGCAGAATTTTTAACAGGTGTAGATTTTCTTGTTGATGGTGGTGCCACTACGGCTTTATTAATTAATCAATTTGATTAGATAAAAACAGAGTTTATGCTAATTTGTACAATTAATATTAGGTGCAAAATGAAAAGACGGAGGAGAAGTAAAAAATGAAAGATTATTTTGGATACAAAGACAAAATTTGCGTTGTAACAGGTGCTACATCTGGAATGGGTAAAGCAACCGCAGAAATGTTAAGTAAACTAGGGGCAAAAGTTTATGCTATAGGACGGAATAATAAGGTTGAAATTGAAGGTATAGAGAAATTTATTCAAGCTGATTTAAACATTAAAGATTCCATTGATAAAGCATTTACTCATATACCAGATTCAATCGATTCATTTTTTGGTATTGCTGGTGTTTCCGGTATGAAAAATGATTTCAATTCAACAGTAACCATCGATTTCATAGCAAACAAATATATTTGTGAAAATTACTTGACGAAGCGGATGAAAGAAGGAAGTTCTATAGCATTTATTACTTCAACAGGTGGAATTGGTTGGGAGAAAGATGGGAATAAAAAAGAATATATGCCTTTAATTAAAGCAAAAGCATGGAAAGAATCTGTAACTGCATTAGAAGGTATGGAACTAAATGCATTACCAGGTCCATTAGGGTATGCATTTGCTAAACTTGCAATGAACTATTATGTTGCATATTTACAAGAGATATTCGCTTCAAAGCACATCAGAGTAAATGCAGTATTACCTGGAGCGACGGATACGGGCATAAAAAATGAATTCAGTAAGGCAGTAGGGGGAGATGAAAACTTGCTAAAATTTACTGGTTTTGCAGGTCGTTTAGCTGAATCTAGTGAAATGGCCGAGCCGGTAGTATTTTTGAATAGTAATATGGCTAGGTATGTATCTGGAGAATTGCTAATCGTGGATTATGGAACATCAATTTGTACTCAAGCAGGTATTCAAAACGATCCCATGGGTGGGGCAACTTTTGATAAGATTAAGCTGAAGTTTGTGAGAAAATAACTTATTTACATACGATCACAGCACTAAGAGTTGAAGCAAATTTGAGATAGCTATAAGCAGATTTCAAGTTCAATCTAATGGTAACTTCTAAAATATTAAAGAAGATTCTAGTAATTACATTACTGATTTTTATACCGCATTACTTGCGCACAGTACGCTTTCAGTGAAACAATTCGAAGAATTGTATTGGCCATATCTCAAAAATTACATCGATCAGATTGTGGCTGCCGATAAAACAATTTACATATATTGTGAGAGTACAATGAGTAGATTATTTGATTACTTTAGTGACTTTCCAAAAGGACATATAATACTTCATCTTAAAGTTGACGATTCATACGAGATTCGAAATAAATTTCTAATATCTGTATAGTTGGAGCAAGGGCTATTGATCCTATAGGAAATGATATCTGAAACTATAATTATAAAAGAGATGCTTTATCCTATATTAACAGGGCACTAAGACTCTCGTCGTAGGTTGCGGGCACCAACTCATTTTGCACAATGTATATAACAGATGCTGCTTATAATCTTATGTTAAAGGAGGAGTACTCATTAATTTCGCATCCATGGCCGGCAATTTTTTTACTCTAGATAACGGAACTAAGGAGGTTTTTGACTCTTGTTATGAGAGCGGATTCCTTGGCAAGCTTTATAGTTTTAGCAACATCAAAGGCGGATCTGAGTATGATAGTTTGAGCTTATTGTGTAAGTAAAGCTTTTGTATTGTACTATACCAAGAAGAATACTATACGATTTGCTGAAAAAGATACTACTCTTAAGCACGCAAATGAGAGTGTTTCACACTCTCATTTTATAATCTTATTAATTTGGAAGTCAGAGTTGTACTTATATTTTTATATAGTATTATGTAGAGTACCTAACTTAGAGAGCAACCGTCTCTTCTTTTACTAGATAAAAAAATCTTTGAAATGAACTATCGTGCGATAACAGTTCATCCAGTCTACCTGTTTCAACTATTTTCCCGTTTTCCATATAAATAATTTCATCATACATTCGCAGAATATCATTATTCATATTATGTGTTATGGTAAGTAGTGTGAGATCTTTAAGCTTTAATAGTCTGTTCTCTATATCATATGCATTTTGCATATCAATTGCTGCAGTACCCTCATCTAGAATAAGAAATGGTTTGTTTTGAATCAGTGCCCTGGCAATTGCTATTCTCTGCCTTTGCCCACCTGATATATTACTACCGTTTTCTCCTACACTGGATTCTAGACCATTAGGTGTAAGATTAATGAACTTATTTACTCCACTTACTTCCAAGACGTGTTCAAGCTCGTTCTGTGAAAAGGATTCATACAAATAGATATTCTCCTTTATACTGTCATCAAACATATATACATTCTGATGAATCACAGCTATCATTTTATTAAGCTTTTCTGTATCAAGTTCACAAATATTGGTACCATCATAAGTAATACTACCTTGAAAGCCTGAATAACAACCTGTAAGTAATTTAATCAGTGTTGATTTCCCGCAACCGCTGTGTCCTACTATTGCATATTTTTTATTTCTCTTAATCGTTAGATTTATATCGACAAGTACTTTTTGATCTCCATTATACGAAAAGCTAATATTTTCAGCTTTTATATATTTTTCAAAGGATGGTTCGTGGGTTCCGATAAATGAGGTAACCTCATAGTTTGAAAAATCATCAAGTCGCTTTAACACAGGCTTTACACCCTGTATATGAGGAAGACTTTGCATAATTATCATAAGAGGATTTACAAAAGAACTGCTAAGCTGGATAAGAGCAAGAAGTGTACCAGCAGATATTTTTCCTACTATAATAAGATATGCTCCAATAAAAAATCCTGAGAACAATGTAAGATATGCCAATATCTCAGATAGGCTTTCACTGGCAGCCATCAGCTTGTCAGCGCGAAATCTTGCTGTCACAGCTTCATTGTTTTTATCATTGAACTGTGTTTGGATATGGCGACCTATATTATATGATTTTATAACTTCATAACCTGAAAGCACATCTTTGATTTTTGTGGTAAGAATTGAAAGTTGTTTTGAGAGTCTGTCCTGTCTGTCTTGTAATCCTTTTCCAAAAATGGCAGGAACAATCAGCATGAGTACAAAACATCCTATTAGAAATAGAGCAATAATTGGACTTATTATAAAAAGAACGACCAAAGCACCTATAAATATAACAGCGTTCTGTAGTAGTGTTAGAAGGGGAAGTATCCAGCCTTCTTCAATTAACTTTATATCATTTGTAAAGGCAGAGATGTAATCAGCTGTATTGACCCTTGCAAAATCTTCCTTATTCCTCCTAAGAATCCCGTCAAATACCTTTTTTCTTAGTGCCTGCACTATATTGCACACTAGACGTTTGCTGCAGATGGAGTAAATATAGCTGATAAGACCCAAAATTATCAGATATAATACAGATTTTATAACCACGATTTTGAATGCAGATAAATCTCCACTAAGAGCAATATCGGTGACATTTTTTAAAATAATGGAAATATATACGTATGCAATTGAACTAATTATGCTTAAAACAATTGTAATTAAAAGTAATAGTTTGTTTTGTTTTAAAATTGAACCCATAAAAAACCCTCCTATATATTAGATGAAAATCAAATATTTAATATAATCATAATACAATAACGTTAGATACTTGTCAATTAAAATAGATGATAATCTAATATGAGTACCTAAAAAAAAACCTTTATCAGGGATTTTTTAGATAAGGGTTTCTTCCATTAGATCAATAAAGTCTTTGATGGTATCTTTTTTTAGATTGTAGTAGACCCTTCCATCTTGTTTTTCTACACTCACAAAGCCGCATGTAAGCAATACTGCCATATGATACGACACTGTTGCTGCAGTTAATCCAATCTCATTAGCAATTTCAAGGTTATATTTTGGACTGACCTTAAGGGTCTTAATAATTTCCATTTTACTTTTATCGCTTAGAGTTTTTAGACAGTATAAAAAATCCTCTTGTGTTAGCTTGCTATTCTTTTCACCTCTGATTACAAGAGGGCTTAGAAGTCCATAATAGCATGATTTTTCAAAAGCTATCAAGAGTGCAGGGAATGCAAGTGTAGGATAGATATCTATATTATCAGTCAGAGATTTTAGCATTTCATTAAAGAGTCCTGTACCATTTAGGGTAACAGTTTCATTATATTGATTTATAAGCTTTTCCAATTGTTTACTTATACTTTTGTGAGCTTGTGCATAAGCATCAATATTATTGTTTATAATAGAAATTAATTTTTTTAAATAATACTTAGAGTTCTGTAACATTTTCATAATTTTCCATTTATCATTAAAGCCTAAGCTATTGTTAGAGTCCAGAAAAGATATGATATCTTCAAGGTTCTCTATCTCCTTGTCAGGTAACGATATTTCCATAGATTCTACAATGTATTCGATAATATCATGATTTATTTTCTGGCTACTTATTTCGTCAATCTTATCAACGAAATCTTTATTTGATATCATTAACATTGTTATAATATTTATATGATTAGATTCGATATCTTCAAAAAAGAATTTATCCTCAGCTCCAACTACACTATACTTTTTGAATGTGCTAATATACTTGTCAAAGATTTTAAAGTGTTTTGAGTAAAGATCGGTGCCGATAAATCCTAAATTATCTAGTTCTTTTATAATAGAAGTCCTTGTTTCATCAAGGTTATGGCTGTGTATCAGCAATCCTAAAGTTTCAATAAACGGGTCTAGTTCAGTAAAAATTCTGTGTGACATGGCTATCTCCTTATAGTTATTTTTATTTATATATTATACAAAGTACCATCTGGATAATAATTCATTTACATGAGTATAATACAAAAATAAAAAATCATCAAGCATTGTAGATGATGATCTATATATATTGCGCCAATGATGGGCGTACTACAATAAACACGACCAAACTTACATGTCTGATCGTGTTTATAGCTACTATGTTTTCATTATTTCAATTTACAAACCTGCTCTACTTACAATAGTTTCTCCAACATCCTCTGCGGATTTAAAAGGAAAATCTTCTTCTGTCAATAGTTTTCCAGCATCGCCAGCCTTTACTTTTAAGTCGCCAGCAACACAAGTAGTTTCAGCACCATTTGGGAAAGCATTAATTAATAAGTGTGGGGTAGCTATAGGGAACTGTGCATCTTTTAGTGCTGTTACAATTTGTGACTTAATTGTTTCTCGTACATCCATAATAACATCTCCTTTCTTAATAATGTTATTATATATTGTACAGTCTACGTATTTCTGTATCATACATTACAATTTCATATATTTATCCCACATTAACAGGCACTAAGATTATTCTCATTTATTCCTCGCTTGTACTATGAATCATGTATCGTCTTTCTTTTATACTTATTTTGCCTTCATTTCTAAGAGTTGCAATAGATTTTGTTACCATTACTCTAGAAGCATTTGAAAGATGAGCTAGATCTTCATGACTTAAGAAAATCTCTAATAGAATTCCATTATTCTTACTTTGTCCATGATTTTTTGATAATTTAACTAAGGTTCTAAAAACTCTACTTTTTACATCGTAAAATGCATTTGTTACGATAGAATCCGTATAGTTATTTACTTTTTCGGACAATGACTTCATCATCTTTATAGAAATTTCAGGATTTTTAAGTAATTCAACAAAGTCACTTTTAAAACAGCGACAAATATATGAATCTTCTAGGGCTAAGGCCTCAAACTTGTATGTTAAATTTTCAAAAATAGTATTTTCTCCGATAATGGCTCCTTCAGTAAGGATATCTATTGATATTTGTTTACCCTCTGAAGAATTCTTTTGGAGTAATACGTTTCCTGTACATATAAGAAATATTGTATCCGCTGGATCACCATCACGAAAAATAAATTCTCCTTTTTTATACATTTTACCTTGAGCTAACCGAGTTATGTTTTGTTTTTCAACTTCATTGAGGGGAGAAAATAAATCTAAATCTTTCATACATGGTACTGATTTAGTCATTTTTTTCAAACCTTCTTTCTTTTCACTTAAGATTATTCGTACTTTAGCTTGTAGAAATAACTAAACTGAAATGATAAAGTACAGATCCTATTTATATAATATTATAGCACAATTCTACTTTATCTTTGATACAAGAAACTCAAACGTAGCGAGTGTATGCGTTCTGCATAAGAATCCTATGACAAATTACAATATTTAATTGACAAAATAATACATAGTAACCTATTATTAATATATAATATAGTGATTTTTTTCAGGGACAATTCACTTTAAGAGAAAACTGAATAAATTAAAATATTTATAATCACAGTTGTAGGATAGTGTTCATAAAAGGGGAGAAATTTATGATAATGATTTGGAACAGAAAAGAAGTATTTGTTGGATGCTCTTTACAAAGATTTAATGAAGTCTGTTCTACACTTTCTATAAGTGGAATTAAATATAAATATAATGTAGTCGATAGTACCACTTCAAGTTATTTTGGTTCATCGAACCGAGCAAGGGCTGGTACATTCGGTATAAATATGGAATACACAAAAACATATTATTTATATGTGCACAAGAATGATTATGATAATGCACAAGCATTATTAAGAAATTAATTAAATAAGGCATAATTCATATTTTTCTTATAATACGAAGCAAGATACATATAAGTAAGCAACAACCATATATAAAGTAGAAATTTATGCATGAAACAAAGCTATTAGGAGGTTTATTATGTATTGGCAAAAAGAATACTATTATATAATATATTAATCCACCTATTGATAAACCATTTGAAAAATTAACATTAGATGAGGCATAGAAAAGATTTTAGTTTAGAGAGGAGAATATAATATGGTACATTTAGTTTATTGTGATAATACAGGGAAGAAGGGCGAAAAGGTATTAGATAAAATACTAGAGGGAAGTAAAACCATGATTATTAGAGCTGCTGCAGGGAGAAAAATACCACATAGCAGGGTTTTTGGCGATGAAACTCTTTATTTTATGGAAAAAGGAAGTGGGCAAATTACTGCAAAAGCAACAGTTGTAAACGTAGAAAATTTAGTTAGATTATCGGAATATGAAATTAATAATACTCTTGATAGATATCAACATAAATTAAATCTTACAGAAAAACAAAAGACAAGATGGCATAAAAAATGTATGTGCTTAGTTGAATTCACGGATGTAAAAGAAATAGCGCCTTTAGATTTTGATCATCAAAGTAATATGGATGACTGGCTTATTGTAGAAAAGATAGAAGATGTTGTGGTAGGAACAAGCGTTCCGTATAACTATGATAAATCTAAATTTTAATGTATCTTTATAACAAAATTCCAAAGACTATGAAACAGACTAAAATATTCGCTCTTTTTATAAGATGCACAACAGTAGAAGATTTTAAATAATGTAGTATGGGGTGGGGTAGTATGAAAGAAAACTACTTAAAAAGATTGGTCTATTTAGGGTTCGTACTAATGTTAGTAGCATATGTGATTATGATAGGGTTAGTAGTTACAAATAATATAATTCCAGATTTTGTTCAGTATATGTTTTCTGGGGCAATGGCTATTATTTTTATTGCATCAATTTTAAGATCTAGATTGAAAATTAAAAAAGATTAAGTCGTAATAGAGCCAACAGTTCTATATTTATTGAGAAAATTGATGAGATCTCCTATGAGGAATTAAACAGTATCATAGAAGATGTGAAAACTCCGTTAAACGCGAGAAATAGCTTAACTCAGCTATTTAAATATAAGACTACGATTTACCTAACAGATTTAGGATTGTACGTCAGTTACCTGAGAATCTGTAATGCAATGTCAAGATATAAACTCTCTACTATAACACCAGACTTTTAATTAGTGTTATTATATAGTAAAATGGGAGGTGAAAGTATCTTGGAAAATACATATAAGACAGCGCAGGTATCCAAAATATTTGGAGTACATCCTAATACAGTGCGATTGTATGAAAAATTTGGTTTAATTCCTAAAACCCAGAGATTATCTAATGGATATAGGGTTTTTACAGATTTTCATATTGAACAATTTAAACTTGCAAGGATTGGACTTAAAGTTGAGGTATTACAAAGTGGTCTTAGAAAAAAAATAATTCATATTATTAAATTATCTGCTAAAAGAGAGTTTCAAGAAGCAATTACTTGCACGAATGAATATATAAAACAGGTTAAGATAGAGCAAAGAAATGCTGAAGAGGCTATTGATATCACGGATAGATTGCTTTCTGGCATACAAGAGGAAGAATTTAATATGTGCCTTACGAGAAAGCAAACATCACAATATGTTCAAGTTACCATGGATACACTACGAAACTGGGAAATGAATGGACTATTGATTGTGAAACGTAAGGAAAACGGCTATCGTATATATAGTGATGAAGATATAAAACGATTGAAAATCATTCGAACACTTAGGTGTGCAAATTATTCACTTCAATCTATCTTGCGTATGTTAAATGAGTTGTCAGATAACTCTAAAATTAATATTAAAAAAGTGTTGGATACACCTCAGAAAAGTGATGATATCTTATCTGTATGTGATATGTTAATTACATCATTGCAGGTTGCTGAAAGTAATGCGCACAATATGCTTGTATGCATTGATAGCATGAAAAATAAATATTAATAAACCCTACACTTTAACACCAACCCAACCGTTGGTGTTATTCTTTTTTTATAAGATAGGGAAGTTCAACTAGCTCGCAAATATTCGAATTTTTCCTATTTTACTTAAAACACGTAGAAGACGCTTTCTTGTGTAGAAAAATAAAAGGAGGAATATAGTTTGGAAACTACAATCAATGTAAAGCAGTTAAGCAAAACTTATGACGGTATACTCGCAGTGGACAATGTAAATATTAGTGTTGCTCGCGGAACGGTATTCGGCTTACTTGGTGCAAATGGAGCCGGTAAAAGCACAATTATTGAATGCATCTTGGGTACGAAAAGGCAGGACAGTGGCGAGGTATCAATACTGGGAATGAACCCTCAAAGAGAACGAAAAAAGTTATTTGAAAAAGTTGGTGTTCAATTTCAAGAAGCAAATTATCAAGAAAATATTAGAGTAGGGGAGCTATGTGAAGTCACTGAATCGCTTTATAAAACAACTATAGATTATAAGGTGTTGCTGAAGCAATTCGGACTTTCAGAAAAATCAAAAAGTCTGGTTAATGAACTTTCTAGCGGGCAAAGACAACGGTTATTTATAATCCTCGCATTGATTCCAAATCCAGAAATTGTGTTTTTAGATGAGTTAACTACAGGACTTGACTCAAAAGCAAGAAGAGATGTATGGAATTTCCTATCATACTTAAAAAAACAGGGATTGACTATTTTGCTGACCTCTCACTTTATGGACGAGATTGAAGCTTTATGCGATGAAATATGCATTCTTAAGCAAGGTAAAACTGTATTCTATGGTAATGTAAATGAAGCGATTTTAGCCAGCCCTTTTGAAAAATTAGAAGATGCTTATCTTTGGTACACGGAGGAATTTGAAAATGAAAACATTTAGAATAATGCTCAAATCAGAGCTTAAATTATCATTGCGAGGAATTGATATGATTATATTTGCAATTTGCATGCCAATTGTTGTAATAATCATTATTGGTATTATTTACGGAGATACTCCAGCTTTTGATGGTGCTGAATATACCTATTTAGAACCATCTTTTAGTGCAGTAGCAACAATTGCAATTTGTGCAGGTGGTGTTATGGGACTTCCTTTGGTTATATCTGATTACAGGCATAAAAAGATTTTAAAACGATTTAAAGTAACACCGTCTAGCCCTTTAATGATTTTAGCTGTGCAAGTGGTGATTTATGCACTGTACTCTATTACATCCCTAGTATTTGTTTATACTGTAGCAAGATTATTCTTTGGATATCAACTAAATGGATCATGGTTTCAATTTTTAGGTGGATATTTATTAGTGATTTTATCCATGTTTAGCATTGGCGTTTTGGTAGGTGGGCTTGCACCTAATATTAAAATAGCAAGTGTGATTACAAGCGTATTGTATTTTCCAATGCTTATTTTTTCGGGTGCTACTTTACCATATGAAGCTATGCCGACAGCACTCCAAAAAGTTGCAAATATTCTACCTCTCACGCAAGGAATAAAACTTTTGAAAGCTGCTTCCCTTGGATTACCGATTGAAAGTGTCATATTTCCCATTATGGTGATGATTTTGTTTGCTATAATTTGTATAAGTGTTTCTATTAGATTTTTTAAATGGGAATAACAACTTTTTACCACATAACTGAATAAAGTGAAACTTTATTCAGTAGGGGTTTTCTTCATCCCCTACTGAAATATTAGTTTTCATGAAACAAGGAGCCAAAAGCCCGCAACCTACGACGGGAGTCTTAGTGCCTGTTAATGCGGGATAAATGGTATTTCCTAATTGCAAGTTATAATACTATCAAAAAATAAAAAGGCAAATGTCAACATAGAAGGACTTGGTCGTCTGATGGTGATATATTCATATGTCAATGGCAGTGTATTCAGTGTAATGGGAGTGCTGTATGCGTTGGACTTAAAATCCTTTCTGACCAGAAGACATCCCTTGAGCGCGATGCAATCACCTTGGATAATGTTTATAAATAATGATTAATTTTGAAAGTCTATGATAGTATACTGAGTGATAAAAAAAACTGCTTAGGAGCAATTAAACTCCTAAGCTAAATTTTTATGTATCTAGTTATCTTATTGTTTTCTTGCGTCTAAGTCTCTCATGATTTCAGGCATTTGTTTTTGTAGTTTACCTAAGAAAAATAAACAAACCACAGCTAATGCTGAAGCCAGTGCAGATAACCAAGTAAAAGTAAATACGATGGAGTTAAGTGCAGCAGGTGTTTGAGTTGCTGCTCCTCCCACATAACCACCGATTCCCAACATTATGGTAACAATCAAACCACCTAAACCCATTCCTATTTTTTGGCCCATACTTGTTCCACTATAGATTAGACCTTCTGTTCTCGTACCATTTTTCCATTCCCCATACTCCACAACATCAGCTGTAAAAGCAAGTCTAGTTCCTAACATTGCAGCTGGTCCAGCACCTCTAAAAACAGCTGAAGCCATTAATATAGGTAAAGAAGTTAAATTGACTAATGGAATTAGTCCACCTATAACTTGTAAAAACATACCTAAAAATGCGGTTTTATCTTTACCTATTTTTTGTGAAAGAGGTGTTAAGATCATAATTGAAACAAACATAGCAAAGAATATTAGAGACATAAACGGTCCCATTAAAGACGGATCCTTATAAATCCATATCATATAATAAATATTAATAGCCATAAAAGCTGGGAATAACCATGAACTAACTTGAAGTAAAGTTACCCATATCCAGTATTTATTTGAGAAGAGCAGTTTGAAACCTTCTCCTAAAGTTAATTTCTTTTCATCACTTTTTTTAGATGCTTCTACTTTTTCTTTCGTGCCGGCAAATGCTATAAGAATTAATATCCCTGAAATGATAGACAATAAACCGAAAAACTTAAAATATCCTCCTGCACCATCACCGAATTTTGTAATACCGATTATAACGAAATAGTTACCTAAAACAGATACAGCACTACCGAATATCTGTGCTACCATGTTCAATTTTAAACGTTCAGCACCATCGCTAGATAGTCTTGAACAAAGTGTTTGTAAAGGAATTGCAGTGGCCGTTGCGAAAAAGAATGCCACAGCATTATAAACAATAAAGGCATATATTATTTTGCCAGTTGTACTGATATTTGGCATATAAAACAACGCTACCATTGACACAACAGATGGAACTAACATCCATAAAAGCCAAGGTCTCGCTTTTCCATGTTTACTCTTCGTTTTGTCAATCATGAATCCAATAATAATATCAGTAACACCATCAAATATTCTAGAAATTAAAAATATCATACCTACAGCAGAAAGAGGAATTAATGCAATATCTGTCCAGAAAAAAGATAAGTAACTATTACCAAGTCCTCCAAGTGTTAAGGCCATGTAACCCATACTAAATGCTAAGACCTCTTTAGTGCTAACTTTAGTTGCTGATAACGAGTTCATATTATCCATCTAATACACCCTTTCAATTCAATTTTTAAACTGAAGATACTTTTTCTCTCCTTTCAAATATTTAAGGTAGAATACTAATAATTACACTCTATACAAATATTGTAAATCGTATACATTATATAAAATTCTACCTTATTTGAGTATATGTTTTCATCATATATTTTATGACACATATTAGGTTGTAGCCACACCACATTATTATTAAAATTGGCAGATAATTAAAAGATTGTAGTGTTTTTATTTTCGAATGAAGAGTTATATATCAAGAGGGCCTTATGACCCCGTACAGAGCGGATTAGATGTCACTGCCCCGGAAACGACTAGGGGACAGTTATCAACCTTTAGCAATATAGATACAGAATATTACAAATTAATGCTTGATAAAGTGTTAATGAACAAAAAAAAGAAAGCTAAAATTGAATTAGCTAACTGTGAGACATAAAAAACAAACAGGGTAAGAAAACTATACTTAATCAATTAAGCATGAATAGGTGAAAATTAACAGTTAAGAGAAAATGATATAGGAGTTGGTTAAGCTACTCTTATTTGTTCAAGTAGGATAAGTTTAAACCCTCTACTACAAAGATTAGCAAGAGAGTCAGGTTCCCAACTTCTTTACAGATGTCTTTGTAAGAGTAATCACGAAGGCATCTCATAAGAAATATAGATATAGCTTTAAAACTTGTAACACTGTGATTGTACTTAATTTGAATAAAGTCAGGAGTACTAATATTAAATACTTCTGCAACAGTTTCAATGACTTTCCTAGGTGTTAGATCTCTATAATAAATATATCGTTCGCTTCGATATTCATAGTGCTCTTTTGAGGTATATGAGTCAATAATTTCAAACTGTTTCTGTTTTTGAGTAACATTATTACAGCTAGTAACAAAATCGGAATAAACAGTTTTAGTTACATCAGGATTGTTGCTGAACTGAGATAGAATGAAGTTAGTATTTAATATACCATAATCAACATGGTATTTGCCTAAATAGATTCCATAAGAAGAAAAACAATAAGTATCTACACAATCACTATAACTAGGTAGGTTTTTTGGATTGTTATGAATGTAAGCAGATACGATTAAGTTGTGCTCATCGACGTCAATCACTTTACTAAGAAATCGACCTTGAAAAACTGGACCACGCCGTTTATATTTACGATTATAATACTGAGCATAGCAAAGATTTAAACCATGCATATATTTAGAGATATCACAACCTTGAGGATCAAGCTGAATGTGGACGTGTGTATCCATAAGACAATAAGCCAAAATACTGCATTTAAACTTTTTACAGTATAAAGCCATTAGCTGTAGGTATTTAATTTTATCACTATCATTTCTAAAAAGAGTCACTTCGCTAATACTTCTGCACATAACATGGTGTGGGTTTTCTGGATTTCTTCTTCTTGCAACTCTTGGCATAACAATCACCACCAAACATGTGTTTGGGTATATTATTATATAAATTCTAAGAACATTCAACCAGAACATTCAACAAATTATACAATGAGACTTACAAAAATATTATAATTTATAAATAGAGTAAGATATAATGATAAAAAGATGAGACATGTCCCTATGGCCTTGTGTCCCTATGGCCTTGTCTCTATGGGCTCCCACAGTACTTGTTCACTAACGATATTAGATGTTTGAATCATGGTAAATAGTCGAATCGAAAGGGGGAAAGACGATGTCAAATGTTGAAGAAAAGCTTGCAAAATCATTAACTGCAGAATCCACAGAGCTGATTCCATATCTGCCATATCTATTGCAGGATTTATGGGAACTTGGCTCATCACCAAAGGATATTATTAACATGATACAAAAGCTTTAGGGGAGAACCGCAAAAGGTTCTTCTTTTTTGATATTATGAGATTGACATGACTATAGCTTTATAGTTTAAGCTATATATAAGAGGAGGGGTAACATTGAATTATTCAATTAATCATTTATGCAAACAATTTAGTCTTTCTAGGAGTACCTTGTTATATTATGATTCTATTGGACTTTTGACACCGTTCAGTAGAGGACATAATAATTATAGAAGGTATTCACAGGAGGATATAAAGCGACTGGAGCAAATATGCACATATCGTCAAACTGGCATATCTTTAGAAGAGATAAAAAGTTTATTGGAGGCATCTGAAGGGACGATCAAAGAGGTTCTTGAGAAGAGGTTAAACGTACTCAATAATGAAGCAAAAAACATTAGAAAACAACAGCATTTAATATTAAGCATTTTAAAGAGTGAAGAACTATTAAAACGTCTTCAAATTGTTGAAAAAGATATACTGATTGAAATATTAAAGTTAGCAGGTATAGACGATGATGATATGGATAGACTTCATGCAAAATTAGAAGAAATGTCTCCAAAAGGGCATCAGATTTTCTTAGAAGCACTAGGAGTTGATGGAGAAGAGATTAAAAAAATAAGGGCATATGCAAATGTATTAATAATTCAAACTATGAAAAATTAACTAAATAGGAAGGTGGAAGTGATAATATTTGTTGGACTTTAAAGAAAATGTAATATTGAGCAGCCCGGAAGATTTTTTAGAGATTCGTCACTTGATTTTAAAGGGAAGTAATTATGAAATCGGCAAGAAGTTAGCCCAGATAGCAAAAGAAAGACATGGTATAAAAAAATTACCTACAGAGGATCCACTACAAACTCGGTGTCAAAGAATGTATTTAGAAAAAAACTATCCAATTTTCTTTGAGAGGATGAAAGGTGTAGCAGATGCATACAATTCAAAGTTTAGAGAAGATTTAATTGATTTTTCTATATTAGGGGAAGCAATGCTAGGAACAGGTTGTTCAGCAATTTATTATCCTCCTTGCAGTACAGCATCAAGTCATGGAATTATAAGCAGGAATTTAGATTTCTATGTGCCAAGTAGTATGCCTGCTTTATCAAAACCATATATTATTGAAATGTATCCTAATGAAGGATATCCTTCCATTTCAATTTTGAGCTTTCAGTTGCTGGGAGAAGCTCTTGAAGGAATTAACTCAGAGGGGTTAACGGTAATTCATTTAGCTGACGATGAATCACCAGAAAAATATCACCTGGAGCCAACCTATTGTAATGCTGTTGGGCTAAATGAACTTAAGAGCATACAATTACTGCTAGACACCTGTGCTACTGTGGAGGAGGCAAAAGAAGCACTTTTAATGAATAAGCACTTTTATATGTTTCAGCCCATACATTTATTAATTGCAGATAGATTTGGAAACTCTTTTATATGGGAGTATTCTCATGCTCACAATAAAGAATATATTATTGATGGAAAAGATAAGCCGCAAATTATTACAAACTTTTTATTACATTCCTATGAATCAGTAAATGAAATTCCAAGGGTAAGTGACGAAAAAATTTGTCCTTATAATAGGTATAAGGTCCTTAGTGGTACAGTTGAACAGCATAAGGAAAAATTCACCATGGATTTTGCTAAAGATACAAATACTTTGGTATTTATTGAGAAGAGTTCTTTTAAAAATCCTCCTGAGGTACCAGTGCGTACTTTATTACATAGTATTTATGATATCGATAATAGAAGTCTAGAGGTTAACTTTTATCTAAGAGATAGAGCTAAAAAACATAGAGAAGAAAACAAGGAATCCACTCGGACTTCATATTTTAGATTCTCCTTGGAATGCTAGAATAGATCATACAGGAATATAATGGCAGAGTATTTATTAGACTGTCTACTTTGTAAGTATCATATCCATTGTACCGTGCTGTTTTTTGTAAATGATAAAAGCCTTATTATAGCAGGCTCGCCCTAAGATGCCTGCTATAAGAAACAATAGGGGACATATCTGCATTTTTATCAGTTTAACCTTAAATAATATATAAAATTGAGATATTATTAAAAAAACAGTTGTAATTAAAATTATAGAAAATGAAAATAACAGACAAAAAATAAGACAAACTTAATTGTTAGCTTGTATAAATGAAAGAATGACATGTTAATAAAACCATTTATTAATGGTGTCAAAAGAAGGCTAGTTATATAAAAGGGTTGCTTAGGCAGCACTTATTTTTTCTAGCAATTGAAATAATAAATTTTGATATTTAGGTTCAGAATGAATAAGAGCAAAACCTTTACCTGAAAGTTTGGCGACTTGTGAGAGAGTCAGGTTCCCAATTTCCTTGCATATGTCTTTGTAAGAATAATCACAAAGGCATTTCATTAAAAATATGGATATAGCTTTAAACTAGTAACACTATGATTGTATTTGATTTTTATAAACTCAGGAGTACTAATATCAAATACTTCTGCAATGGTTTCAATGACTTTCCTTGGAGTTACATCTCTATAATAAATATATCGTTCACTAAACTGAGATAGAATGAAGTTAGTATTTAACATACCATGATCATCATGATAAATGCCTAAGTAGATTCCATAAGAAGAAAAACGATAAGTATGTACACAATCACTATAGGTAGTTTTTTTGGATTGTTATGAATGTAAGCTGATACGATTAAGTTGTACTCATCCACGTCAATGACTTTACTAAGAAATCGACCTTGAAAAACTGGACCATGTCGTTTATATTTGCGATTGTAATACTGAGCATAGCAAAGATTTAAACATGCATAGAAACGACTAGGGGACAGTTATCAACCTTTAGCGATACAGAGACAAAATATTACAATTTAATGCTTGATAATGTGGAAACAATGAAAAATTTCTCTTGTTTGACAATACAACTATTGATGAGATAATACACCATAAGAAGATTTACGTAGATTAATAATGGGAGTATAATTTTAGAATAAAAATGAGAAAAGCAAGGTTAGGGATATGAAGTAATAGATTGATAAGTTAATATGGTGTTTGTATAATGTATATAAGTATTTTTATACGCAACAAATAATTTATCGATATGGAGGATTAATATGCAAATAAGTGTTATTAAAGAGAAAAATATTAAAATTGCAATTGTATCTAGTGGAGATATACTAATAACAGATGTGCAATCAGCATTGGATTTTTTTGCAACAGTAGATTATGAAACAGGATGTAGTCGTATGATTATAAATAAATCATCAATATGTGAAGAGTTTTTTGATCTAAGCACTAAGATAGCAGGAGATATACTGCAAAAATTTATAAATTATCGAAAGAAAATAGCTATCATAGGAGATTTCTCTATATATACAAGCAAGAGTTTGAAAGATTTTATTTACGAATGTAATAAAGGAAAAGATATATTTTTTTTGGCAAGTGAAAAACAAGCTATCGAAAAATTAAGTATTGATTAGTTCCAGTTCTTATGAGAATGAAGAGTATTTATAATCAAATTGTTAGCAGATCTGAAAACATCTTTTTTTCAGATGGTTTATGATGAAAGATTACAATATATATGTACTACTAATCAAAGTACATATAATCATGCGTGGACATGTTATAGGGGTGAAAGAGAGGAATTATTATAGATTTTACGAACTTTAGTATAAAGCAAAAGCAGATATCTGTAAAAATATGAAGGATAATAAATACAATGATATGTAATAAGTTGGAGCTTGCTAAAAAGTATTTATGGAATATTTGCAATTGAAATATTAGAATGTATATATTAAACAGAATATTATTAATAACACAAATTCCAATTTGAATAGGAGGAATTGTGATGGAATTCAGTAAAGAAGAATTAGAAAGGGCGATATCGTTTCTATCTTCTACCATTACAAATTGTAGAAAAATGCAACTTAAGTTTTCGGAGGGGTCGTCTCAACATTCACTCTTAAAAAACAGAATTAAAGCACTCTATATTTCAAAGGTTCTTCTGTCAGAGAATAAAACAACAAATTATACAAGCAAAGATTTGAGAGAAGCACTACCTCCAATAGTTTCAATCATAAATAAAACTACAAAAGCTCAAAGTAAATATGAAAAAGGAAGTTCACAATTCAATCGCTTTCAACATATAATTCAAGCTATGCTTATTTCAAAAACATTCATCGAGAGCCAAATAAGTGTCGATTCATAGTTATGATTTGCCCAATTTGCTTTTAACTCAAGTCTACCGAGAATATTGGCTATCACTCCTAGGATAATCATAATTGTACCAAGAACGGAAAACATTCTCTCCATTTGTTCATCAAAGAAGTGGTACTGTCCTAACCCGGACTTAATCACTCCAAAGTTATAAAAGTAAACGAAAAAGAATAAAAACATGGTACCAGTAGCTACAATTGACTTAGCATTATCCTAAAAAGTGTAAACAAGAGGTACTGTTGTAAAGGTTACTGTAGTATGATATGAATATCAAAATAAAAGGAGGTTTAAAAATGGATTTTGTAAAAGAATTTAACTGTATTATGGAAGAACAAAAAGAAATTGCATTGGCTACTTGCAAAGGAGGAAATCCTAACGTAAGGATTGTTAATTTCTGTTATAACAGCACTTCTAAGGGGGTTATTTATTTTTCTACGTTTGGCGATAATCAAAAAGTAGAAGAGTTTGAAAAAAATCCGGTCGTTGCGTTTACAACTGTTCCACACGATGGTAATGCTCATGTTCGAGTAAACAAAGGAACTGTTCAAAAAAGTAACTATACCGTTTATGACATGAAGGATGAGTTTATTAAGAAAATACCTGACTATGCCATGACAATAGAGCAAGTATGAGAATATCTTGTTTTATTTGAGGTGCATTTTAAAGAAGCTGATGTAACCATCGACTTAGAGAACAGCAGTAGTATTACCCTGTAATAGTTATAATCTTTTCAAAAACCACTCACGCGCTTAGTTGGTACATCATTGCGTTAAACAAGAATTTATATTTACTAATAAATCCTTAATTATTTATTGAGAGGTTAGGGTGGACTTAAAACCAACTTAAACGCAGCATATTTACTGGGTTTATTAAAAATGTGAAATAGTCTAAAAATTTCAAGTTTAGATGGCAAATATTTTGTGTATGTTTAAGCAATATACAGTTATGTAGAAAATAATTCTGTGATAGCGTGCTTAGCAAAAACACCGCAACTTTACTTGATTATGATAGGTTTTTATTGAGGATAAACCTTTTCCATTATAGCTGCCATTTCAGACGGTGATTCTAGGGCCCCTTTAGATAACCACTTTACTAATAGGTTGAAGAAGCCTCCTATAAAAAAGGAGAGATGATAATGCTCTATTTTTGTTATGGAACCTTCATCTATCTCAGGCTTCACAGTATTTCTGACTATTGACAGTAGCAATTCAAATTCATTTAGCAAATAAAATAGTAGATTGTCTCTTTCTAGAAGTTTGAGAAAATCCAGATGGTTTTTCCAAAATGTAAAATATGCAACCGTCACGTTTGATTTGCTAATGTTATCCTGGCTCAATATTAGACTAGCAAACTCTGATATTATTGACTGGCAGTACTCCTGAAGTATGGCCTCCTTTGATTTAAAGTGTCGATAAAAAGTTCTCCTATCTAGATCAGCACATTCTGATATTTCTGAAATGGTGATGTTTTGAAAGGCTTTTTCCCTCAGAATATTGTAGAAGGAATCTAAAAGCCAACTCCTGGACTGGGCAGCTAATTTATTTGTATGCATATACTAAATACCTCCATATTGTCACAAAACCCAAGTTTTGTAGCACTTGCGGTGGTTTTATTGACATTAATTATATAAGGATTATATAATAAAATCAAAAATGTCACAAGTGTGACATGGCTTATCTGTTGAATAGTCAGGAGGGGAATACTATGGTGAACTTTGAAAAAGATTTGAAAGAGTATGAAAAGTTATTTCCAAATCAGATGAAGATTATAGACGGAGTGAAATTTGAATACAGATTTGCAGGTAATGGTGAAAAAACAATTGTATTGCTTGTGGGAGGACTAGGCATGTCGGATGCCTTGTACAATCATGCAAGAGAATTTGCCAAGGACTTTAGAGTACTGTTGTTTGATTATCCCCTTAACTTCAAAAATAATGAAGTGCTTGCCGATGGTATAGCATCACTTATTAGAGAACTTGATTTGGGTAAGGTGGCATTGATCGGACAGTCCTATGGTGGCTTCATTGCTCAGGTCATAGCTAGCCGCCATAAGGAAATTGTGGGGGAGATGGTTTTATCCAATACAGGCTGCATGACTGAGGAAATTGATGAGAATGATATGAAGTCAATCTATGCAATGCTAAATAAAATTAAAAAGGTAAAATGGATAACTAGAATTATTCCTGTAGCATTGTTAAGAAAAAAATTTATTAAGCGATCCATGCAGTACTTAAAGGAGTGTACCAATGAAGAACGCCAATATATGCATGATCTGTTTAAACTTATGTTTGGAAGGCTTACAAACAAAGGAGAAAGGCATATGTGTGAGCTTATGTTAGACTTGATAAATATTAGAAATAGCAGTAAAGACTTTTCTTATCTTGATGGGAAGGTGTTACTCATATTATCTAAAGACGATGAGACTTTTAGTGAAGCAATAAAACAGGGACTTGTCAATCTAATGCCAAATCCTAAGGTGTGCTATGATTTGAGCGGTGGGCATCTCACTATGTTTTTAAAGATAGACACATATATATCTATGGTTAAGAGATTTATAAACGATCACAATAAATAGATAACGTATCATAATAATTCTTGTTTTATTTGTTAAAATTCATGTCATTATCCTTAGCTAGATAAAGTCAGCGAGAGAATAATTGTGCTTAGAACGACCTAGGCGACAGTTATCAACCTTTAGCAATATAGATACAAAAAACATTAGACGGATTGTTAAAATTATCTAGACATGAAATTCTCACCCATGCAGGAAGGAGCACATTACAAAAGTGATACTTTTGATTTAATGACCTGATGATGGCAATGAATATAAGCTCGAGTGTAATGAAAGATACTATGTTCCAAGTGAAATCGCATGGCTGCTTAAATCTTTGGATTTTAGAAGGATTGAAATATTCGGTGCAAAACTGGGTGCTTATTCAAGGGATGATAAGCTTTCAACGGAGGATTATGAAGCTTGAAAAGAATAGAAGGTAGTTATTTCTTTAAAAGGGGTAAGATACTATGTTAAATGTTGAAGAAAAGCTTGCAAAGTCATTGACTGCAGAATCCATAGAACTGATACCGTACCTTCCATATTTATTGCAGGATTTATGGGAACTGGGCTCATCACCAAAGGATATCATTAACATGATACAAAAGAATATGCAGGTATCAGAGAAAATCAAGGTGCTAGATTTGGCTTGCGGGAAAGGGGCTGTTAGTGTCCAAGTTGCCAAGGTCTTAGGTTGTAAGGTAAAGGGCGTGGACATTATTCCTGAGTTTGTTGATTTTGCTGATAAAAAAGCTCAAGAATATAGTGTTGATAGTTTATGCGATTTTAAAATTGGAGACATAAACGAAACAGTAACGGTTGAAAAGGGTTATGATATTGTTATACTCGGTGCTGTAGGAGATGTACTAGGAACTATCGAGGAAACAATTCAAAAATTAAAAGGTACAGTTAAAAACGGTGGGTACATATTCATTGATGATGCTTATGGAAATGACGATTTTGACGGGAGATATCCAACAAAAGAAAAATGGCTTATGTTCTTTCAAAATGCAGGAGTCAAGTTACTTGATGAAAGGTTTAACGAAGAAGATGCATTGGAAAGATTAAATGATGAACAGCAGTCATTTATTGTAAGAAGAGCTAATGAACTAAAAGAAAAATATCTTGAAAAAACACAATTGTTTGAAAGTTATATAAGAAGCCAACAGGTTGAATGTGATGAACTGGAAAACGAAATAATTGGGGTTACGATGCTTTTGCAGGTTATTTAGCTCACTAGGTTTAGGAAAGAGAAAAAGAAAGAGACTATTATTTTTTATGAAACTATAGTACAATAAGAATGAACTGGAAAATTGTAGCTAGGGTTCCGCTATTTAGTTAGGGCAGTGACCGAGGGCTACATCTTTTGCAATATGTAAAAGGCACCTATTGACATAAAAGGTCCGAGGGGAAAGGTTCAGCGTGTTTGTTATACGTTGAAACCTTTCTTTGGATCTTTTTATAATTTCGGGAGGTTATATTATTATGGAAAGCATTAATAATTTAAAAGCTGGTATAGCGGTTGTTATATTTAACAATCAAAACCAAGTTTTACTACAAAAAAGGTCTGACGTAGGCCTTTGGGGGATTCCATCAGGGCATGTTGAAATAGGCGAAACAGTTTCGCAGGCAGTTATTAGGGAAGTAAAAGAAGAAACCAATTTGGATATAAGAATAAAAAAATTAATCGGTGTGTACTCCGACCCAAATTCACAGGTATTCGAATATCCAAATGGTAAAGTAACGCACTTTATAACAACTTGTTTTCTTGCTGAGATTACAGGCGGCGAGCTTAAATGTAATTCAAGCGAGTCATTAGATATCAAATTTTTTGAACATACTAATTTACCGCAAGATTTATTGAAAATGAATCCTCGATGGTTAAAAGATGCTTTATCAAATAGAAAATCAGCGTTTATTCGATGAATATTTGTTATAGAAAATTATTCATGACATTTGTCAAGTGAAAGCAGCTTCATTTACGTACCCTAATAACTACACAGTTAAAATAGCAAGATATTTAACTGCTCCGTTACTAAGGTACTGCGAAAACATATTTTTGTTTGTCTCGTTGTTTCGCGATAACTAATATTCAGTAGGGGATGAAGAAAACTCTTACTGAATAAAGTTTCACTTTATATTTCGAGTAGTTGGATATTGTGTAATTGTGGGTGAAAGAAAATGATGATTTTACTTCAAAGCTTTGAAAATAAGCCTTACTATTTTCCAACTGTTGAGGCGGGCCAGATTTTTGAATGAAAACGCATTGAAAAGACAGTGTCTTTTTCTTGAACCAAAATCAATAAAGGATATTTAGCTCATATGAATGCTATCAGGTGGAAACAAATTTGATAAATATGGCTGTTGATGGAAACAGAAAAAGGCAATATATTATTTGGGCTTTGTATCAATTTATATTTTAACGATGGAAAATAGAAAGGTAACCGTTATATTAAGTATTATCAGATTTTTTACTGGTAGATTAGTCATGTCATTTGGGACAAGCCCTTCTGTAGAATCCTTTGAATATATAAGTCATCAAAAGAGAGGCGATCCCGAACGACAATTAGATGTTTCCTTATTTAGTAATGGCGATTGGAATCAGAGGGCTGATATTGTTGAAAGATTAAGTGAGTATTTTCAAAGAGCCATATGATTCGATTGGTATGCGAAGAAATACATATCATAATGATGATTGGGAGAGGTTGACGGAACACCATTTTTTGTATATAATAGTTATGATTTTAGAAAAAAAGGAGTAATTACTCATGTTTAGCTACAATTACATTTAAAAATATAGGCAGTAAAAGAAGCAGTTTCCATTTTTATGTGAGCTTTTTTTGTCATGCCTATTTTGCGAATGTATTAATAGCAAACAAGTAATTTTTTATTTAGGGTATAATTTATAAAATTATACCTATGTTTGTTGTGTTAATACTCGCACTATATATGCAGGTCAATGCTCACATTGAGAATTGACCTGCATTTTTTATTGCCTTTTTTATATTCCATTAAAAAAATCAATTGATAAGGAAGTGAAGTTAGTGAATGAAAAGTATTGGATAGTGTGTCCAGTTTGCAATGGAAAAACTCGTGTTCAAATATTTAAGAATACATTATTGAAAGATTTTCCTCTTTTTTGCCCCAAATGCAAAACGATACACATTATTGATGTGGAAGAACTGAAAATTGTAATCAAAAGTGCCAGTCGCTAAGTCGCAGAGCTTATATTTTACCCTTTGCGGAGAGAGGACTTAGAAAATGAAAAATTTACAAAGACATACTCCTGTAGATATTTGGAGTGCTCCATATGGATTTACCTACAAAGAAATGGTTGAAGTCATTGGTGAGAGAGAAGCAAAAATTTTATACTCGTCACTATATAAGCATTCACCCAAAAAAGAACACCTAAATATGTCGCTAAAAACAGTCTACAAGGATGGCGATACCGAAAAATATGTTTATGAACTGTTGGATGGCATGTATATTGAAACGGTTTTTATTAAACGTCGAGGTGGCGGAACGGTTTGTGTGAGTACGCAAGTCGGTTGTTCTGTTGGTTGTATTTTTTGCGAATCTGGGCGGAATGGATTTGTTCGTAATCTGACAACAGCAGAAATCGTTCAGCAGGTTATACTACTGCTCCGAAAGGTAAACCGTATCATTTTTATGGGTATGGGTGAGCCGTTATTCAACTATGACAACTTTATAAAGGCAATTCACATTCTGCGGGATAGAAACGGTATGAATTTTCCCACGGACGGCATTACTGTATCAACCGTTGGTCCAGTTAAACAATTAAAAAAATTGCGTGAGGAACATCTGAAAATTCAACTGACAATATCTCTGCACGCAACAACACAGGTTGTAAGAAACCGTATTATTCCCAATATGCACTTATCTAAAATTAGCGATGTTGTCGATGGAGCATTGTCTTACGCCAAACGGCATAATCGAAAAGTCGTGTTTGCGTATTTGATTTTGCCGGGAATAAATGACCGACCTTCCGATATAAGGCAAATAGCAAATTGGTTCCGTGGCAAAAATGTCATGCTCAATCTACTTGAATACAATCCTACAAGTAATACGCAAATTAAAAAGCCAGCGAAACAGGAAATGGCTGTATTCAAGCAGCAGTTGGAACGAGCAGGGATTGAAGTTACAATGAGAAGTTCTCATGGCAGAAATATTAACGCGGCTTGTGGACAGTTGGCTAGTAAATACAACGAAACAAATGAATAAAAAGTGCCAGTCGCTAAGTCGCAGAGCCAATAACTATGAGTAAAAATCACAGTTATTGGCTCTTTATTTTTTATGGCAACAAATACTAAGCCGCTTTTTTCTTTTTAAAAATAGAATTACGGGGCTATAATAAAGTCGACCTTTTTAAGGATATGGCGGTGTTTTGGGGAAGTAGCGTCATGTTCATTTTATTTCGACACAATATCAGTGCTATGAGCAAAATATTAAAAATATCTAGAGCAAGCATCTACAAAAAAAAAAACCTTAATTTAACATATGTGAATGTCAATGGTAAGTGGCATTATATATGCGTATTAATAGATCTCTTTAATCGTGAGATAATTGGGTACTCAGCAGGTAAAAACAACGATATTAGCTTAGTTACCAAGGCATTTTCTAGGATTCAATCATCACTTAATAAAAATCAATATATTTCATACGGACAGGGGAAATGAAATTTGTGTTCAAAGGATATTTAAAAATCTTTAACAACTCAAATTAGAATTATTTGAATATGTAAATTGGTATAACAACAAGCGATTACATGGCTCATTGGACTATCTTACGCCAGTTGATTATAAAAATATATCGTTCGACTAATAAATGTGTTAATTAGTGTTGACAATCCAACCCGCTATTGTAAGAGAAAATTGCATGATATGTCTATTCGTTTAGATGGTCTGTATGATATTATTGTGGAGTTAGAAGAAAAAATAGAAGATGCAAAGTTAAGGCGACAATCTGCTGAGCGTGATGCAATCACCTTGGATAATGTCTCTGCCCATACCCGACCTCTGGAATAAAATTTAATAGTATGGCAATAATATTATTGCCGACGGAATAAGGTTCGGCGCAAAGAAACTGCATTATTTTTTTAGCGACGATTCTTTTTCCATCATCCTACAAATACTGGGCTAAGATATCACCATATATGATATTGAGTTGGTTTATTACCATATCCCAGTTCCTATATCACTCCTCTGTTTTTTAGATCATTTAGTATACCTAGCCAAAATTTTGAAGATTCATTGGCTCCGATTGTAATACTTAAGATATCTTTTGTTCCATCTAGCGTAATTCCTAAAACAATATAAGCAGCTCTATTGAGGATTCTACCATCTTCTCTAACCTTGTAATGAATTGCATCCATAACGACTAGGGGACAGTTATCAACCTTTAGCAATATAGATACAAAATATTACAGATTAATGCTTGATAAAGTGTTAATGAACAAAAAAAAGAAAGCTAAAATTGAATTAGCTAACTGTGAGACATAAAAACAAACAGGGTAAGAAAACTATAATTAATTAATTAAGTATGAATAGGTGAAAATTAATAGTTAAGAGAAAAGGATATAGGAGTTGTTTAAGCTACTCTTATTTGTTCAAGTAGTTGTGGCAAAAGATTGTGGTATTTCGGGTCAGTTTGGATAAGTTTAAACCCTCTACTACAAAGATTAGCGACTTGTGAGAGAGTCAGGTTCCCAATTTCCTTGCATATGTCTTTGTAAGAATAATCACAAAGGCATCTCATTAAAAATATGGATATAGCTTTAAAACTAGTAACACTATGACTGTATTTGATTTTTATAAACTCAGGAGTACTAATATCAAGTACTTCTGCAACGGTTTCAATGACTTTCCTTGGAGTTACATCTCTATAATAAATATATCGTTCACTTCGATATTCATAAGGTTCTCTTGATACATAAGCATCAATAATTTCAAACTGTTTTTGTTTTTGAGTAACATTGTTACAGCTAGTAATAAAATTGGCATAAACAGTTTTAGCAACATCAGAATTATTGCTAAACTGAAATAGAATGAAGTTAGTATTTAACATACCATGATCATCATGATAAATGCCTAAGTAGATTCCATAAGAAGAAAAACGATAAGTATGTACACAATCACTATAACTAGGTAGTTTTTTTGGATTGTTATGAATGTAAGCAGATACGATTAAGTTGTACTCATCCACGTCAATTACTTTACTGAGAAATCGACCTTGAAAAACTGGACCATGTCGTTTATATTTGCGATTGTAATACTGAGCATAGCAAAGATTTAAACCATGCATATATTTAGAGATATCACAACCTTGAGGATCAAGCTGAATGTGGACGTGTGTATCCATAAGACAA
>NZ_WHNX01000070.1 GCF_009362815.1 Alkalibaculum sporogenes
ACTTCCCATTTATTTAGGTCAAGTCCTCGGTCTATTAGTATCAGTCAGCTAAATGTATTTCTACATGTACACCTCTGACCTATCAACCTGGTAGTCTACCAGGGACCTTACCCCTTTCGGGTGAGATATCTAATCTCGAGGGGGGCTTCGCGCTTAGATGCCTTCAGCGCTTATCCCGTCCAGACTTAGCTACCCAGCTATGCTCCTGGCGGAACAACTGGTGCACCAGAGGTCTGTCCATTCCGGTCCTCTCGTACTAGGAACAGCTCCTCTCAAATATCTTGCGCCCACGACGGATAGGGACCGAACTGTCTCACGACGTTCTGAACCCAGCTCGCGTGCCTCTTTAATGGGCGAACAGCCCAACCCTTGGGACCTACTACAGCCCCAGGATGAGACGAGCCGACATCGAGGTGCCAAACCTCCCCGTCGATGTGGACTCTTGGGGGAGATAAGCCTGTTATCCCCGAGGTAGCTTTTATCCGTTGAGCGATGGCCCTTCCACTCGGTACCACCGGATCACTAAGCCCGACTTTCGTCCCTGCTCGAGATGTCTCTCTCGCAGTCAGGCCACCTTTTGCCTTTGCGCTCTACGAATGATTTCCAACCATTCTGAGGTGACCATTGGGCGCCTCCGTTACTCTTTCGGAGGCGACCGCCCCAGTCAAACTGCCCACCAGACAATGTCCCATGACCGGTTAACGGCCACTGGTTAGAATTTCAGTATTACAAGAGTGGTATCCCAAGGGCAGCTCCACCGAGACTAGCGTCCCGGCTTCTCAGCCTCCCACCTATCCTGTACATGCAATACCAAAATCCAATGTCAAGCTACAGTAAAGCTCTACGGGGTCTTTCCGTCCTGTCGCGGGTAACTCGCATCTTCACGAGTACTACAATTTCACCGGGTGTGTTGTTGAGACAGTGCCCAAATCGTTACGCCTTTCGTGCGGGTCAGAACTTACCTGACAAG
This sequence comes from Alkalibaculum sporogenes, assembly GCF_009362815.1. Taxonomy (GTDB): domain Bacteria; phylum Bacillota; class Clostridia; order Eubacteriales; family Alkalibacteraceae; genus Alkalibaculum_A; species Alkalibaculum_A sporogenes. Next base: position 971 of record NZ_WHNX01000070.1, read on the forward strand.
GAATTTCGCTACCTTAGGACCGTTATAGTTACGGCCGCCGTTTACTGGGGCTTAAGTTCATTGCTTCGCTTGCGCTAACAAGTCCCCTTAACCTTCCAGCACCGGGCAGGCGTCAGCTCCTATACTTCATCTTTCGATTTAGCAGAAACCTGTGTTTTTGTTAAACAGTCGCTTGGGCCATTTCTCTGCAGCCTTCCTGTATACAATAAATTGCATCAGGTTAGGCTCCCCTTCTCCCGAAGTTACGGGGTTATTTTGCCGAGTTCCTTAACAACACTTCTCCCGATCATCTTAGGATTCTCTCCTCGTCTACCTGTGTCGGTTTGCGGTACGGGCACCTCTTCGCTCGATAGAAGCTTTTCTTGACAGTGTGAAATCAGCTACTTCCCTACTTATTTTCGGTCCCCTTAACGACTCATAGTTTAATAGAAGCACGCATTTGACTATGCTTCCCTACTTGTCGCTTGGCCGCTCTCTTCCATTCGAGCGGTTAGCTTATCCTCCTGTGTCACTCCATCTCTCAGACGCTTAAGGTGGTACCGGAATTTCAACCGGTTATCCATCGCCTACGCCTATAGGCCTCGGCTTAGGTCCCGACTTACCCTGAGCGGACGAACCTTCCTCAGGAAACCTTAGACTTTCGATGGTTAAGATTCTCACTTAACTTTCGCTACTCATACCAGCATTCTCTCTTGTGTAAAATCCACCTAACCTTCCAGTTAAGCTTCACCTCGTACACAATGCTCCCCTACCCAGTTGAGAGGCAAGAAGTCAGATGTCGGATGTTAGACTTACTGCCATGACTCTTACGTCATGTCTTTTTACCGTGCACGTAGTGCACAGTATCTAACTTCTAACTTCTCACTTCTAACCTCTCAACTGCCATAGCTTCGGTGGTAAGTTTGAGCCCCGGTTATCTTCGGCGCACAATCACTCGACTAGTGAGCTATTACGCACTCTTTAAATGAGTGGCTGCTTCTAAGCCAACATCCTAGTTGTCTTAGCAATTGCACATCCTTTCCCACTTAACTTACACTTTGGGACCTTAGCTGATGATCTGGGCTGTTTCCCTTTCGACTACGAAACTTATCTCACGTAGTCTGACTGCCAAGGTAAAATATATGGCATTCGGAGTTTGATATGGTTCGGTAAGCTATACGCCCCCTAGCCAATTCAGTGCTCTACCTCCACTATTCATCCCTTGACGCTAGCCCTAAAGCTATTTCGGGGAGAACCAGCTATCTCCGTGTTCGATTGGAATTTCTCCGCTACCCACACCTCATCCGAGCCTTTTTCAACAGACACCGGTTCGGGCCTCCACGTGATTTTACTCACGCTTCACCCTGGACATGGGTAGGTCACACGGTTTCGGGTCTACAATATGCAACTTCTCGCCCTATTAAGACTCGGTTTCCCTACGGCTCCTATCCTTAAAATATTAACCTTGCTACATATCGTAACTCGCTGGTCCGTTCTACAAAAAGTACATGGTCACAGGCTTACGCCCGCTCCCACTGCTTGTAAGCATAGGGTTTCAGGTTCTATTTCACTCCCCTTCCGGGGTTCTTTTCACCTTTCCCTCACGGTACTATGCGCTATCGGTCACTGAGTAGTATTTAGCCTTGGGGGGTGGTCCCCCCTTGTTCCCACAGGGTTTCACGTGTCCCGTGGTACTCTGGATATATACTTTGTATCTCTTCATTTCGCCTACGAGACTCTTACTCTCTACGGTTGAACTTCCCAGTTCATTCGGCTATGATTTAATACCTTTTATTGTATATTCCGAACCCCCAGCACATAATTCTACTTGCCTTTTGACTTAGCTATGCTTCCTGATTTAATCACAAAACATATTTTCGCCTCACAAGCACAATTATGTGCTGGGTTTGGGCTGTTTCCCTTTCGCTCGCCGCTACTAGGGAAATCGAGTTTTCTTTCTCTTCCTCCAGGTACTTAGATGTTTCAGTTCCCCAGGTTCCCTCCTCACAGACTATTTTATTCATCTGTGGGTGACAGGGCTTCTCCCTGCCGGGTTTCCCCATTCGGACATCTGCGCTTCAATCGGTTATTTGCACCTACACGCAGCTTTTCGCAGCTTGTCACGTCCTTCTTCGGCTCTCAGTGCCAAGGCATTCTCCCTATGCCCTTATTAACTTGACCTTTTT
>NZ_WHNX01000071.1 GCF_009362815.1 Alkalibaculum sporogenes
GTAGACTACCAGGTTGATAGGTCAGAGGTGTACATGTAGAAATACATTTAGCTGACTGATACTAATAGACCGAGGACTTGACCTAAATAAATGGGAAGTAAGAGGCGAGAAGTTGGAAGTGAGAATCGAAGTTTTCCCTATGGGAAAACAGAGTTTAAACATTCAATTACCAAACCTTAAAACTTCTGATGATAACTACTATTATCTTATGCTGTTTTCAAATATCATTGATTCATAAATCATTGATATGATAAAAAAGTAAGATGAGAATATCAATCTCACCTCACAATAAATTCCGTGGCAATGGCGGAGGGGCTACACCTGTTCCCATACCGAACACAGCAGTAAAGTCCTCCAGCGCCGATGGTACTTGGGTGGCGACGCCCTGGGAGAGTAGGTCGTTGCGGATTTTTTTCCTCAGTAGCTCAACGGTGGAGCACTCGGCTGTTAACCGATAGGCTGTTGGTTCGAATCCAACCTGGGGAGCCATTTTTTAGTCATTAGTATGATGAAAAATGCTCTAAAAACATTATTGTGCTTATAGTATTATTAAGACTATAGTCTACAGACTAAAGTCTGATTAGGCCCCATGGTCAAGCGGTTAAGACACCGCCCTTTCACGGCGGTTACAGGGGTTCGAATCCCCTTGGGGTCACCATTTTTATAGCAATTAAATATTGCGGCCTGGTAGTTCAGTTGGTTAGAATGCCAGCCTGTCACGCTGGAGGTCGACGGTTCGAGCCCGTTCCAGGTCGCCATTAAATTAATTAATAATTAAGAATTAACAATGAATAATTAAAGAACAAAGTTAAAGTACGTAGGGATCGAACCGTGAGACGGTTTCGAAACGGTGCGAAGCAATTTAATATGCTAAATGCATATTAAATAGTGAAGAAATCTCTGAGCGCCTAGCGAAGAGGGTAGATGCAAAGCATATACGCCCGTTCCAGGTCGCCATTAAATTAATTAATAATTAAGAATTAACAATGAATAATTAAAGAACAAAGTTAAAGCCCGTTCCAAATAAATATTTAAGGCAATAAAAGTATGCTGGCATGGCTCAACGGTAGAGCAGCTGACTTGTAATCAGCAGGTTGTAGGTTCGATTCCTATTGCCAGCTCCATACAAAATTTTAACCATAGATAATCTATGGTTTTTTTATATTTTAGAGACATATTGTAGAGCTGGTAGTAAGACAATATGTATCAAATGATGTACACTACGACTCAAAGGTATGTTTAAGGAATAGAGTATGCAAAGTGGCAACGTTTCTAAATTAGATAAACAACTGGAGTTAAGATATACTATAGATAATATTATCTAATTTTAGAAATATTCACACTTCTTTTGAACTTTAATACTATACGATAAATGATAATAGAACATATTACTAGTATAACTTTGAAACTTATGGCACTAATAAATAATGGTGAATTTGGGTCAGTTATATTAATCCCTACTAAAGTCATAATTAAAATATTTGGAAGTATACCAATTAAGCTTCCAGAAAGATATGTTATATAACTTATCTTAATTGATCCAATATACATACTTACGATATCATAGGGTAAAATTGCGATTACTCTTAATAGGTAGCAAAAAAACCAATCATTATTCTTTTGCAACTCATGAAATTGTTGTATCTTATGATATTTTTTAAATAACTTTTGGGTTAAACTAGTTCCATAATATCTTCCCATCCAATATGGGATAGTTATTGATATTGAAGTACCAATAATATTGACGAGAATAGCTGTAAATGGAGAGTAAACCATGCCAGCAAACAAGTACAGTATTGTTATCGGTAAAAAGATTGTAAGGCTTTTTATAGCGTACATTATAATGAGTAAAATTGATGTTTGAAAATAATTTTTTATAACGATATCCTCTAGAATATCAATAATCGATGTTCTTTCTTCAAATATAAGAAATATTATTATGAAAAAAAGCATGATTAATAGAGGTATTCCTTGTAAATAATTTTTCTTTATTTTTGTAAAGATATTTGAGTTGCTCATTATATATCAACCTTTCTTAAAAAGCGATAATCTATAAAATTAAATTATACTCAACTATACAAACATATTTATACTATAACATTATATAACTTAAAATAAAAATTAATTTTCTAAATTATTGTTGACAAGCTATGAAATATGCTGTATTATATATCTTGTGCCTGACGACAAATAAGAAAATATCAGGTGGGATTCCCGAGTGGCTAAAGGGAACAGACTGTAAATCTGTCGGCTCCGCCTTCGATGGTTCGAATCCATCTCCCACCACCAATTACTTTATTTTTTTTTGTCAATATATTAGCTCAGTTGGCATAAGTAGAGAACCAAAATCTATGATTTTGTGTGAATCACTTAGTTAGGCAGAATATATATTAAAACAATACTTATCATTGGAAACAAAGCCATAAACAATTAGGATCCATTAGCTCAGTTGGCA
>NZ_WHNX01000072.1 GCF_009362815.1 Alkalibaculum sporogenes
TGTTTTAAAAACACTCTATATAGTTAGCTACTTTGATATGTTTTTTTAATAAGGGTTCGTTGAACCCTTCGATTGCCAAGATAATATATTATACTTATATCTTGTATTTATTCAATTCAACATATAAAATAACAATATCATAATATAACATAAGATTGAAGACAGTAAAAAAAATATGGAGGTAATCTATGGGACAAGACATATTCGTGACGACAATTAATTGTATGGATGGCAGAATACAAGTCCCTGTACTGAAATACATGTCAGAAACCTACAATGCAAATTTTGTTGACAATATTACTGAGACAGGACCAAATGGTATTTTAGCTGCAAATCAAAATAATCCTTTATTACATAATCTTAAAAGAAGATTACACATATCTGTTAACCTGCATGGTTCTAGGGTTATATCTATCGTAGGACATCACGATTGTGCCGGTAATACAGTTGACTACCCTACGCAAATTGAACACATTAAAATGTCCATTAAAACCCTTAAATCTTGGAATCTGAATGTAGATGAAATTATAGGTCTGTGGGTAAATGAAAATTGGCAAATCAGCTTAATTTCTATAGAATAGGCTTCTTTGTTCTTAGCTTTATGGAAATATTATTATTATACTATACAGATAATTTATTTGGTCAAAGTCTCCATATACTCATATAAAAATAAGACAATCTGATTTTAATTAGATTGTCTTATTTTCAGTAAGTATTTAATTTAAAATCAAACTATTAATTCTCTTTAAAAGTATCTCTTTTCCTAATATAGACATAATCATCATTAAATCCGAACCATGAGTTTCCCCAGTAGTAATTACTCGTACAGGCATATAAAGATTCTTCCCCTTTATACCATGCTCTTTTTGAATAATCTTGAATATCTTTTTTATATTTTCAGGTGTAACAGTATCTAATCGTTCAATTTCACTAGTTAATACTTTTACAAGTTCAGGTACTGATTCACCTTTTAGAATTTCTTTCATTTCATCGTCAAAATTAATTTCTTCTTTAAACAAATCGTTAACTAAAGGTACTATATCGGATAAAGAATTAAGTTTTTCCTTAAACGTTTCTACAATCATTTGGATGTAATCAGGTTTTTCTTGAAAATCAGTCTCTAATATAATATCTGTATCCAATAAATAAGGAGTAATCAATTCGACTAATTTTTTGTTTTCCATGCTTTTAATGTAAATACTATTCATCCAATTCAATTTATTCCTATCAAATACTGCTCCTGATTTATTAATTCTAGTTAAATCGAATTTTTGTATTAACTCCTCCATAGTAAAAACTTCTTCTTCACTATCTGGGCTCCAACCTAGTAATGCTATATAATTAATTAGTGCTTCAGGCAAGTAACCTTTTTTCAAGAAATCTTCTACTGCGACGTCTCCCTGTCTTTTGCTAAGTTTCTTTTTGTCATCGTTTAATATATTAGGAAGGTGCACGTACTTAGGTTCTTCCCATTTGAATGCTTTATATAGAGCAACATGTTTTGGCGTTGAAGGAAGCCATTCTTCCCCTCTAATAATATGGGTAATACCCATTAAATGATCATCCACAACTACTGCAAAATGGTAAGTTGGGAAACCATCAGTTTTGATTAAGACTTGATCGTCTAAATCATTAGTATTAAATACTATAGATCCACGAACCATATCTTCAAAGGAGATGATTGTATCCACAGGCAACTTCAACCTTATAACATAAGGATCACCGCTTTTGATTTTTTCTTCTACTTCTGTCTTACTTAATTGTCGACATTTACCGTCATATTTAGGAGTTTCTCCCTTGGCTTTCTGCTGATCACGTACCTCTGCTAGTCTATCCTGAGAGCAAAAACAAGTATATGCCCAATCCTTTTCTATTAATTTCTCAATGTATTCATTATAAATATTAAGTCGTTTCGATTGAGTATAAGGTCCAAAGCTACCAATCTCCTCAATATCATTACCTTTAATAAAAGGGCCTTCTTCATGTACAATCCCTGTCTTTACTAAACAGTTAATTAAATTTTCTATTGAACCTTCTACATATCTTGTTTGATCTGTATCTTCAATTCTTAGTACATAAGAACCATTCATTTTCTTTGCATATAAAAAGTTGTATAGCGCTGTCCTAAGCGAACCAATATGCACATATCCTGTTGGGCTTGGAGCAAATCTTACTCTTACCATTTTTATAACACCTCATATTTCATAAAATTATCTCTACAATTATATCAAAGATACCCTAACTTGCCTAGAGTTCTCACGGCAATCACATGAAAAGTTATTTAAAGCACGCTTTTCAGTTTTGTTTTTATCATTTTAAGGGTTCAGAGAACCCTTTTTTAAAAAAACATATCAAAGTAGCTAACTTTATAGAGTATTTTTAAAACT
>NZ_WHNX01000073.1 GCF_009362815.1 Alkalibaculum sporogenes
TGTATTTGTCAACTGAAAAGTGGTCCAAATATTAATTCAAAAACGGTCCACTACTTCTTTCCATTTATCCATGCAACTGTTTCCTCATAACGATGACTTGTTTCTCTTGATATATCCATAATATGAGCCTTGTATGCAAGGCGATCTACCATAGCGCCTGTTAGCATTGGATCGATAAATATTTCCTCCCAACGATCAAATGCCAGATTAGTTGTAATTATAATAGAGCCTTTATCATTTCTATTTGATAATAAATTAAATAGTATTTCACAACCTGATTTATCAAAAGAAACATAACCCAACTCATCTAGTATTACTAAATCGTATTTTTCGAATTTCTTTTTATAACTATTTAGTTGATTCAGACTCATTGCCTCTTTTAATTCAATCATTAAATTTGGCACTGATATAAATAGTACACTTAATCCATTCATACATGCTTTTATACCTAAACCAATGGAATAGTGTGTTTTCCCAGAACCTGGGCTACCAATCAGAATAATATTTTCTCTATCTCCTATAAATTTTAAACTACTAAGCTCTTGAAACTCATGTATCAAATCTGGATTATAATTTTCTGTATTAAAATCTTCGATGTATTTCTTATACGGAAATCTTGCTGCACGTAATCTGCTCTTTACCCCATTTTCTCTTCTTAGCAATACTTCATTTTCCAACATGTTTATTAGAAACTCTTCATGACTCATTTTTGTATGATTAGCTTCATCTAATAGCATTTGGTAATTCAGTTTTATATTTGGTAATTTCAATTCGTAGGCCATATCACTTATTTTCATTTTCATTTCCCCCTAATACAAATATCGTTATATTTACTGGTTTGTTTCCTTGCAATACTACCTAGCGTGTATGTATCCTTTGTATACTTAAATTTAATAATGTTATTACTTGTTAAGGTGTAAGTCTGTAGTATTTCTACTAACTCTTCTATATTTTTATCCTTATTATTTTGAATAAGCTCTATAAATTCCCGTGGATTTTTGTTAAAATAAGTGTCATAGATGGATTTTAGCTGTGGTATGCTTTTTAAGGCTAAGGAGTTTCGTAGGGCTCCTGGCTTTTTTGCGAATGTATTTAGGTAGTGATTAATATCAATACTTATTTCATTCGTACCATCTATTTTTTTATGCTCACATACATAGGAAAGGTTGCTAAATACAATAATACGATCAAAATATACTTTTGCTTGCACTTGCTTATCCACTAAATATTCTGGTACAGAATAGAAGCTGTTTTCTACACGGATAAAGCTATATTTATTTACTTTCACTTCTTTCAAGTCTGCTAATTCTAACGGTGGTTTTGGAGGTAGTAAGTGGTCCACTTCTTCTTGGATGGAACTATCTATGTTTAATACTATTAATTCGTCCATTAGATGGGAACAAGCATCTTCATAGGTTTTAAAACAATAGTGCTTAGCAAAGACTTTGTTACGTATTATTTTTACACTACCCTCGACATGCCCTTTTTCATTTCCACTGAAACAATTTGTAACATTAATATCAAAGCCATAATAGAGCGATAATTTCAATAGGGTACTATTTAATTCTTTTTCATGGCGCCCAATAAATCTGCTTACCACATTGCGCATGTTGTCATAAACCACTTCTTTATAAATACCACCAATCATCTCAAAAAACTTAATGTGAGAATCCATAAACACTTCTTGTTTTTGATTCTTATATAAATAGGCCCATCTAAAATTTGATGCAGGAGAAGATAGGACTGCTATATGATAAGTATCAAGTACACCATCAATTACTAATTTCACTTCACCAAAATCATATTCTAGTCGATCTCCAAACTCATAATCTTGACGAATAAAACATTCTTTTGTTTTATTTCTTTTTTCTCTGATTTTATTAGTCACGGTGGAGCAACTAATATCGAACCCTTTTTCTTTTATTATCTGGTAAATTTGTAGTTGTGTAAGCTGTTGCTTTCTAGTTCCTAATAATTTGCATTTCTCAGATTCATCCTCTAATATTTCATCAATAAAGTCATCAAGTTCCGTTGAATATTTACGCCATGACCGATTTTCTGAGTGATAGGCTGGTGGTTCACATATTTTTTCTTGTATATTGGTTACATCATATGGTTGTGCAACTTCTAATAATGTTTGTTGTTCCACATATTCATTCCAATATTTTGCAACTGTTTTTCTGTTTATAGGAAACATTTTAGAAATATTTCGGTTAGAACACCCTTCCTTCTTTAATTTAATAATTGTGTGTTTGTCCATTAACTTAATCACGCTCCTTAGTACCTCCCATATCCTCAGATATGAAAGATTATAATAAAATAGTGGACCATAATTCAATTAATATTAATCGAATTACTGGACCACTTTTAAATT
>NZ_WHNX01000074.1 GCF_009362815.1 Alkalibaculum sporogenes
AAATGGAGTATTATATCAGTTTTGGGTAAAAGATGTAAGCACAAACAAATGGAAGATGATACAAGACTATAGTAAGAGTAGTGCTCGGTGGACGCCGACAAAGCCAGGAAAGTATCTATATGGAGTACATATAAAAGACGAAAAAAGCAATCAAAGTTTAGATGCACATTTGTATAAGGAAATAACAATAGACTTGCAGATAAATTATACTAGCTATAGTTATTCACTTAAACACATACTAGATAAACAAATGAAGGTAAATCCACAGACAGATTATTATAATGGAAATTGGCAATTAGCAGAAGAAGCTGATGTAAAATATTTTTTAAATCCTGATAATTTTAATAAAGATAGAGTATCAGCACTGATAATAAACACGAATGTTGACCCTTTAAGTGTTAGAACGTTACCAAGCCTAACAGGTTTAGAGATAACTAAAGTACCTAAAGGAGCTACTTATGCTATACTAGAGCAAAAGAACGGCTGGTATAAAATTATTGCAAATGGAACAAGGATAGGATGGGTTTCTGGAGATTATGTCAAATTGACGACTATAGAGAATGATCAAAAGTTCCAGTTTTTAGATTTATCAAAAGTAGCAGGTATAAGTGTACAAGATCTAAATAATATACTTAGTGACGACAAAGGGAACCTTGAGAATACAGGAAGTACTTTTATACAAGCGAGTAAAACATATAGTGTCAACGAGATATACTTAGTATCACATGCATTGCTTGAAACAGGAAATGGAAAGTCTGATTGGGTAACTGGAATACTAGTCGATGCCAATGGAGAATTAATTAATGCCAATGGAGATCTAATAGATAGCAAAGGTAAATTATTAGGCGGTAAAGGAAAGACTCCTTATGTTACAGTATATAATATGTTCGGAATAGGTGCAGTTGATAGTGATCCTAAAAGATTAGGTGCTAAAAGAGCTTTTCAAGAAGGATGGACTTCAGTAGAAAAAGCAATAGTAGGAGGAGCAAAATTTGTATCAGAATCTTATATTAACCATGCCACATATAAACAGAATACACTATATAAGATGAGATGGAATCCGGGTAATAATTCTTCAAATGCAGCACACCAATATGCTTCTGACATAGCATGGGCTTACAAGCAAATCCGTAATATTAAAAGATTATATGATGTATGTAATGACAACTACATTTTATACTTTGATATACCAAAGTATAACTAGTAAATACTTTATTTTAAGTGGAGGTAAGATATTGATTTTATCTCTACTTATATTTAACTACAAAATAATAGTCAAAATAGTATCAATATGAAAATGATTCTAATTACAATAGCAATAATAATTTGAATTATATATAAGGGGGAAATAATGTACATCAAAAGAAAAACTGCTAGAATAATTATCGGAATAATATTGCTCTCTATTTTATCTATAAACTTTAGTGTTGATTATGCTATAGCTCAAGAAACAACGCCAATTATGGGTGAGTCACAAGCAAGTAAAGAACAAATGGTTCAATATTATACTGAAAATTCTGATGTTACATATCCACAAGAATTTCTTGATAAAAATATCGATTTAGAAAAGTTTGTAGGTTTAATTTACGACGAAGCAGTAGTAGAGGGAGTAAGAGCGGACGTAGCTATTGCACAAATAATAGTAAATACTAATTGGCTTAAATTTGATAGAGAAGTTAGTATAAATAATAATAATTTTGGTAGTTTAAAAAATCTTGATGGTACATATGAGTCATTTAATTTCATACAAGAAGGGATAAGAGCTAATATACAACATCTTAAAGCACATGCAAGTACGGAACCATTAAATCAAGAATGCGTTGATCCAGAATATGATTTAATAGAGCCAAAAGGGTTATCCCCAAATGTAGAAGATTTGGAAAATGAAGACTCGGAGTACAGCAATAAAATAATTAATATATTACGACAAATAATTAGTACAGAAATAAAACTATTAACAGATAACATGCTACATGAAGATGAAGATGAAGAAGATGAATTGTTACTAGATAGTACAGCAACTATAACAAATACTGAAGTAGAATCAAGTGACATTACGGATAAATCAATAGTAACCGTAGATGTGTTAAACATAGACGGAACAGGATATACAGGAAATACGCATACTATAAGGTCAAGTGGTACAAGTGAAAATGGAGTATTGTATCAATTCTGG
>NZ_WHNX01000075.1 GCF_009362815.1 Alkalibaculum sporogenes
ACTTAAGAATGTATGATAAGTAGCATTAAGATATAATTATCTCTTAGACTAAGGAGGTAATTATGCTAATAAAATGCGACATATACACAAATATAGAGATCAATACATTGGAGGATCTTAAAAAACTCAAGCCTCTTATGGAGGGAAGTAACTTGAAAATTAATAAAAGTCAAATAGCAAGAGATTTAGGAGTTGATGTACGTACTGTTGGTAAATACATAGATGGCTATGTTAAACCAACTACAAGGATAAGATCATCTAAGATTGATGAATTTTATCCCATAATTAAAAAGCTACTTAGTGATAAATCAATACAAATATTCTATTATAAACGAGTATTATGGCAATATTTAAAAGATAACCATAATCTAAAGTGTGCCGAGTCATCATTTCACAGGTATATTTCTCAGCATGATGAATTTAACAGTTACTTTAGTGCAAGACGTAAAAACTATGATGCCAATATTGCTCCTATGCGATATGAAACAGCTATAGGGCAACAAGCTCAACTGGACTGGAAAGAAAATATGGAGTTTATCTTAAGTGATGGAGAAGTAATAACCATTAATATCCTTGTTGTTATCTTATCCTATTCTAGATTTAGAGTTTATCGATTATCTCTTAGTAAAACACAAGATATTCTGTTTTCATTCTTAAATGAAGCATTCGAAATGTTTGGAGGTGTTCCACAAGAAATATTAACTGATAATATGAAGACTGTTATGGATGATCCAAGAACAAATTATTCTAAAGGAAAGGTTAATAATAGATTCCAAAATTTCGCTGATGATTATAGTTTTAGAGTCGCTCCTTGTATAGCTGGGAGACCCAATACAAAAGCTAAAGTAGAAGCTCCTATGAAACTATTAGATGGAATACGTGCTTATAATGGAACATTAAATTACAGTGAATTAAATCTACTTGTTACAAAGCTCAACAATAGAATTAATAATACATGTCATACTACAACAGGTAAGATACCTATCTTACACTTGAAAAAGGAAAAAGATTTCTTATCACCACTGCCTAAGGCACAAATAAGAAATCTTTATACAATCAAAACAACATCAGTAACAGTAAACCCTCAAAGCATGATTCATTACAAATCAAACCAATATTCTGTCCCACCAGAGTATATCGGTAAGAGATTAAAGCTACAAATGCATGATGATCAATTGCATATATATTATAACACGAATTTAGTGACGATTCATCCAGTAAAAAATCAAAAGCTCAATTATCATCAAGAACATTACGTAGCTATTAGTTCTCTTACCTTAAAAAATCCAATAGAAGAAATAGAGATGATTGCAAAAAATAACTTAGAAATAATAGGAGAGATATACCGTAATGACTAGTACATATTTACAATTAATAAAGAACTTAGAATATCTGAAGTTAGGGCAAATGATTATCCATCTTGATGAAATAATAGATTTTATAAATAGCAATAGTCTTTCTTTTGTAGAAGGACTTACGAGACTAACAAATCATGAGATTGATTTTAAAGAAGCGAATATGATTCGCTCAATGGTAAAAGTAGGTGCATTTCCACATACCAAAGAGTTAAAGGAGTTCGATTTCGAATTTCAACCAAATATTAATAAGCAACAAATATTAGATTTCACAACATTACGTTTTGTGAAGTCACAAGAAAACATTGTGTTTCTTGGTTCTAGTGGAGTTGGTAAGACTCATTTAGCCACTTCAATAGGTATTACGGCAGCTAAAAATAGATATAGTACCTATTTTATAAAGTGCCATGATTTACTTCAACAGCTAAAAAAAGCAAGATTAGAAAATAGACTAGATGCAAGGTTAAGACACTTTACAAAATATAAAGTATTAATTATTGATGAATTAGGGTACCTCCCTATTGATAAAGATGATTCTAAGCTGTTTTTTCAACTAATTGACATGCGATATGAGAAAAAGAGCACTATATTGACAACAAATATTAACTTTAATAATTGGGATGAGATTTTCTATGATGCAGTAATAGCTAATGCAATTTTAGATCGTGTTCTACATCATGCTCATGTTATATCAATTAGTGGAAAATCCTACAGATTAAAGGATCATATTAAACAAGAATCATAATAAAACCTACATTCTTAAATGATCAAAAACATGCATTAT
>NZ_WHNX01000076.1 GCF_009362815.1 Alkalibaculum sporogenes
TGTGTCGCCACAAACGCCCTTGCTTACAGCTTGCCTTCCCATTAGCTAGGTGGCAGGTTTTCTTTCAAACCATCAGCTCGGTATCATGCCTCGCAAACTGCGGGAGACCTCTGGTCTCCCGCAGTATGACACAATATTCTTATATTACGCATTAGTAGAATTATACGCATAATTCATTAATCATACTGGACACAATATATTTTTTCATTTTGTTTGATAAAACATTTAAAGATAGTACAATTTTAGGTATAATGTAATAAAGTTACAATTACAATATGCCATTATTCTATCTTATTATTTAGATAAAATTTTAAGAAGTGTAGTTGTATTATATTATTTTGACGAATTCTCAATCAAGGAATATTTCGTCTACCGGATATTCAGAAGGCACAGTAAAAATCTAAACTTTCAAGGGCTAGATTAAAACTTAGAATTATTTTAAATAAATTGATGGGAGTGAGAGTTTTGAACGATAAGATTGATGATATGGAATCTAAGGAGAAAACCAAAACAGGCAAGCATGGAAGTAGGATTCATGTTAGCAAAAGGTTAATACAGTCTCTAGTTGCTGCTGTATTGTTAACAATTTTAATTATTTCAACCACAATGTCACCCAATACCCAAACTAATGTCCGAGTAATAGATTCTGTATTTAGATCCTTTGGGGATAGGGGATTGAAACTTGCTAGTGAAAAGGAGGCCTCTTCCTTAGTAGGGCAAACAATGATAGATAAAGGTATAGAAGTTACAATTAATGATGTACTTTATGACGGTACAAGGTTATCTATTGGCTATACCATGGAAGGCAAAATCGGGGAATTGGAACAGCTTGATTTGCTGGTTAATGATGAGCCTATTAGCGGCTCTGTTGGCTATACTGGAAGTTTTTTATCAAAAAGAGCTTATGCTGGGATAATTACCGTTATCTCCACAAATGAACTCCCTAAAGATTTCAAGCTTACAATAATACTTAATAAGATAGGAAATAAAAAAGGAAGCTGGGAATTTAAAGATATACCTGTAAAAAATCAAGACCATATTCTTAATTCTAAAATTATAACTCCTATGGTTACAAAGCCTTTACGGGGGGGAAGTATAACTATAGAAGAAATACTTATTTCTGATTCTTCAATTGAACTAAATGTAACTGAATCTAATACACCCGAGGGTTACGATTATCAAGTAATAGATAACTACGGCAATGTACTAAGACCTTTATCTGGAAGTGGGTATGGTGAAGGTGAGGGTGATATTATGAAAAATGAATTTACATTTGAGCCACTACATAATAATCCTCAACATTTTGTCATAAAAGTATTGGCACCCGAATATGAAAATACGTCCTTAATTAAAGATATAAAAGTAAAAGTAACAGACAAGTTCCCAATTATTATTTCACAAGGTGAAGGAGGCGAAATTTCTGTAAATAAAATAGAGTATCTAAAGAATAAAACTTTAGTTCATTATACTTATAAGGGTAATGACCCCTATGGCAATGGTTTGTGTGTTTGGGTAGAAGATAATCGGATGAAAATTTTGGATAACCCAACAGAATCTACTCAAAGAAACAAGATTAATTACACTACCGATGGTTCCTATATATTAGAGTGTAATCGTATTAATAAGAATAAGGAAATTACTATTGGAACAAAGGTACTTCCCGATATTAATAGTATTTTGGAGTTTGAAATACCATTGAAATAGTAATTGTTCAACAAATGATAGTTTATTATGTAACCTTTGCTAATAGATTAAGCTTAATCAATAAAACTAATAATAAATATTAAATAGCAGACAGCTATAAAATAGCACTGTTTTGTAGCTGTTTTATGGTAGTGTAATTAATCTTGTGTCTATGGTAAAAAACAACTCTTTCTTGGCAAGAATTCAGATATGAATTTAATCAAGAAGGAGTTATTTTTATGGCAAT
>NZ_WHNX01000077.1 GCF_009362815.1 Alkalibaculum sporogenes
GAGACTGTAAATAATTTTGTGTCCTAGAATAAAAAAATAACTTTCTATCAGGCTCATTAGATATGTAAAAATTCAAGAAAACATCTTTAAAATATGAACTATGTAATAGAAGTATTTCCATGATTTAAAATCATATTCAGGATTGATAAAAAAGGGTATAAAAAATAATCCTGCGGGCTCTGCCCACACCCGACCTCTGGAATAAATTTTAAATATGTGGCAATAATATCATTACCGACGGAATAAGTCCGGCGCTAAAAACAGCATTTTGTTTAAGGCGCCGATTCTTTTTCCTTATCTTTACTGGTACTGGAATAAAGTATCTCCATAAAGGATATTCAGTTGGTTTAATACCATATCCCAGTTTCTATATCTCTGGGTCCATTTTTTCATTACATTTATGGATGCCAGATATAACATTTTTTCAAGGGATGTATCATTAGGAAACACGCTTTTAGTTTTGGTGACCTTTCGATATTGTCGGTTAAGCCCTTCAATGATGTTGGTGGTATACATTATTTTACGGATTTCTTCTGAAAATCCAAAGAAAGGGCTTACTACATCCCAATTCATCTCCCAATTACTAATAGCATATGGGTATTTCTTTCCCCAGGTCTCTTTCATGTTTTCAAGTTCTGTTAAGGCTGCTTGCTCATTAGGTGCTCTATATACTGATTTAAAATCACTCGCAAATTTCTTAATATCTTTATAAGAGACATATTTAAATGAATTACGAAGCATATGAATAATACATCTTTGTACTCGTGCCTTTGGATATACTGCATTTATAGCCTCTTTAAATCCAGCTAAACCATCTACACAAAAGAATAGTGCCTCCTGTAAACCTCTGTTTTTAAGGTCATTTAAGATACCTAGCCAGAATTTAGATGATTCATTAGCTCCAATAGTGATGCTTAAGATATCTTTCATTCCATCCATAGTAATGCCCAAAACAATGTATGCTGCACGATTAAGGATTTTGCCATCCTCTCTTACTTTGTAATGGATTGCGTCCATAAAGATGAAAGGATAGATAGGTTCTAATGGTCTTGATTGCCACTCTTTCACTTCAGGAAGTATTTTATCAGTTATCTTACTAACCATATCAGCAGATAACTCTATTCCATAGATATCCTTTAACTGATCATGAATATCTCTTGTGGACATGCCTCTGGCATATAAAGAGATTACCTTTTCTTCAATCCCAGAAATATCCCTTTGATACTTTGGAATAATTTTAGGTTCAAACTCACCATTTCTATCTCTAGGAATATCAACTTCAAATTCTCCATACTGACTTTTTACTGATTTAGGACTATAGCCATTTCGCTTATTGTCTGTAGTCACCCCTCCTTTTTCATTTTTAGGATAACCTAAAGATACATCCATTTCTGCTTCTAACATTTCTTGTAACATATCTTTAAAACTCTCCTTGAAAAATGAATAAATGTCACCTACATTTTCGATACCATTTTCCTTAATAATTTCTCTTAATTGATTTTTTGTAATTCCCATATTAAAAAACTCCTTACTGGTTTGAATTCATATCTAAATTCTTGCCATTAAAGAGTTATTTTTTACCATAGACACAAAATTTATTACACTACC
>NZ_WHNX01000078.1 GCF_009362815.1 Alkalibaculum sporogenes
TTTACCTAAACTCCCTAGAAAGGAGGTGATCCAGCCGCACCTTCCGATACGGCTACCTTGTTACGACTTCACCCCAATTATTAACCCCACCTTCGGCAGCTGCTCCCAGTAAACTGGTTGGCTCACTGACTTCGGGTGTTGCCAACTTTCGTGGTGTGACGGGCGGTGTGTACAAGGCCCGGGAACGCATTCACCGCGACATTCTGATCCGCGATTACTAGCAACTCCAACTTCATGCAGGCGAGTTGCAGCCTGCAATCCGAACTGAGACCTGATTTGTGGGATTAGCTCCATGTTGCCATTTCGCAACCCGTTGTTCAGGCCATTGTAGCACGTGTGTAGCCCAGGTCATAAGGGGCATGATGATTTGACGTCATCCCCACCTTCCTCCGTATTGTCTACGGCAGTCTATCTAGAGTGCCCAGCTTAACCTGATGGCAACTAAATACAAGGGTTGCGCTCGTTGCGGGACTTAACCCAACATCTCACGACACGAGCTGACGACAACCATGCACCACCTGTCTCTTTGTCCCCGAAGGGAACGTCCAATCTCTTGGATTGTCAAAGGATGTCAAGACCTGGTAAGGTTCTTCGCGTTGCTTCGAATTAAACCACATGCTCCGCTGCTTGTGCGGGCCCCCGTCAATTCCTTTGAGTTTCAGTCTTGCGACCGTACTCCCCAGGCGGAGTGCTTATTGTGTTAACTGCGGCACTGAGTCTCCCCAACACCTAGCACTCATCGTTTACGGCGTGGACTACCAGGGTATCTAATCCTGTTTGCTCCCCACGCTTTCGCGCCTCAGCGTCAGTAACTGTCCAGTAAGTCGCCTTCGCCACTGGTGTTCCTCCTAATATCTACGCATTTCACCGCTACACTAGGAATTCCACTTACCTCTCCAGTACTCAAGTAGTACAGTTTCAAATGCAATTCCGGGGTTGAGCCCCGAACTTTCACATCTGACTTATCCTACCGCCTACACGCCCTTTACGCCCAATAATTCCGGACAACGCTTGCCCCCTACGTATTACCGCGGCTGCTGGCACGTAGTTAGCCGGGGCTTCCTCCTTGGGTACCGTCATTTTTTTCTTCCCCAAAGACAGAGTTTTACAATCCGAAAACCTTCTTCACTCACGCGGCGTTGCTGCGTCAGGGTTGCCCCCATTGCGCAATATTCCCCACTGCTGCCTCCCGTAGGAGTCTGGGCCGTGTCTCAGTCCCAGTGTGGCCGTTCACCCTCTCAGGTCGGCTACCCATCGTCGCCTTGGTGGGCTATTATCTCACCAACTAGCTAATGGGACGCGGGCTCATCCTGTGGCGATAAATCTTTCATTATCTCTACATGCGTAAAAATAACTTCATAAGGTATTAATCCCGGTTTCCCGAGGCTATCCCTTTCCACAGGGCAGATTGCCCACGCGTTACTCACCCGTCCGCCACTAATTACTTAAGCAAGCTTAAGTAACTCGTTCGACTTGCATGTGTTAGGCACGCCGCCAGCGTTCGTCCTGAGCCAGGATCAAACTCTCAAAT
>NZ_WHNX01000007.1 GCF_009362815.1 Alkalibaculum sporogenes
CGCCACTAATTACTTAAGCAAGCTTAAGTAACTCGTTCGACTTGCATGTGTTAGGCACGCCGCCAGCGTTCGTCCTGAGCCAGGATCAAACTCTCAAATTAAAACTAATTTTGCTGGCATTACTTTTGTTGCTTTGTTGCTTACAACTTTCATCGTAAGTCTTATACTATTTTGTTTAGGTTGTGTGCACTATTCTATTTTCAAATACCTATGTTGTTCTTCCTTATATCTACAATGCTTACTTCCTAGCCTTGTCCGCTTCTCTCGGAGCGACTCTTACTATTCTAGTGCAATTCATCAATTTTGTCAACTGTTTTTTTCATTTATCGTCATTATAATTTATACCCTTTATAATCAAATACTAAACATGCAATTTTAGCTTTCCACTATTAAATTTCTATTCTTCAGAACAACTTGTTAGTGGATTTCTTATTATAGACTCTCTTCTTAACATTGTCAACACTGTTATTGATAGTAATTTTTCCCATATGATTGTACTCATCTTTATCAATGTATATTCTGTCCAATAGCAAACATTAAAGTTTTAAGAATCCTCATAATCGGATTATGAGGATTCTTCATTGTAATATTTGTTGTTAAATATTCTTAAGTATCACTTGTGTCATCTCTTTAGTTCCTAATGCATTATCCCCTTTAGACACTATATCTAAAGTTCTATGTCCCTCATCAAGAGCTTTTTTAACTGCAAACTCTATATTTTCTGATTCTTCACTTAAATTAAATGAATACTTCAGCATCATAGCAATTGACATAATTGTTGCTATAGGATTTGCTTTTCCTTGCCCTGCTATATCAGGTGCTGATCCATGTACTGGTTCATACATACCCTTATTATTTTCTCCTAGACTAGCTGAAGGTAACATTCCAATAGACCCCGTTATCATACTTGCTTCATCTGATAAAATATCTCCAAACATGTTTTCTGTTACAATTACATCAAATTGTTGTGGATATCTCACTAGCTGCATTGCTGCATTATCTACGTACATATGATTAAGGGTTACATCTGGATAGTCTTTAGCAACCTCTTCTACTGTTTTTCTCCAAAGACGCGAACTCTCTAAAATATTAGCTTTATCTACACTAGTTAGAATTTTGCTCCTTTTTTGAGCCATGTTAAATGCCACTTTTGCTATTCTCTCTATTTCTTGTTTTGAGTAGATCATAATATCATATGCAGCCATACCCATTTCAGTTTCTTTATACCCTCGATCACCGAAATAAATACCGCCTGTTAATTCTCTTACCACACAAATATCTAATCCCTCTCCTATGATCTCCGGTTTTAATGGGCATGCGTCAGATAGTGCTTCAAATAATATTGCAGGTCTTAAGTTTGCATAGAGTCCTAGTCCTTTTCTCAAACCTAACAATGCAGCTTCTGGTCTTTTATCTCCTGGTAGATCATCCCACTTAGGTCCGCCTACAGCCCCAAGTATTACAGCATCACTATTTCTACATATTTCTAGAGTTTCTTCAGGTAATGGATTATTGTAAACATCATAAGCCACTCCACCTGCTAAAACTTCCTCGTATTTAAAATTATGCTTGTATTTTTTCCCTATTTCATTTAAAACTTCAATTGCCGCATCTACAACTTCAGGCCCTATTCCGTCACCTTTTATTACTGCTATATTATACTCCATCATATTCCTCCTATGCTCAGCATTTATATACTCTTGTTATATACTAGTATCGATGTTATCTACCTTTTCCTAAAGTTATTCTACCTTAAAAATCAAACTATACCCTATTTGATGTCGCCACCTTTATCCCCACATTAACAAGCACTAAGACTCCCGTCTTAGGTTGCGGGCTTCTAGCTTCTTTCAGTCGCTACAAGCCTCGCCAACCCTGATAGGGGCAATACCATTCAATTTCTTTAACCTTTCAGGTTAGACAAACCGGGTATTGCGCCCGCTTCAAGATTTTAAGATGATAAAAAAGATAAGTGAGGGATGAAGAAAACCCCTTCTGCATAGAGTTTCACTTTATTTTTCTCGAGTTTCTATATCTTTAGTTAATTTATATTCTATTGAATCTACTAATGCATTTACACTTGCTTCAATAATATTTGTAGAAACTCCCACAGTTGTCCAATAATCCTCGCCATTTGTAGATTCTATCAGTACTCTTACTTTTGCTGCAGTATTTGTCCCATCTAATACTCTTACCTTATAGTCTGATAAATGGAAATCTTTTAATTTTCCATAAAATAGCCCTAGTGCTTTTCTTATGGCTTTGTCGATCGCATTTACTGGTCCATTTCCTTCTGCAGCGGTTATTTCTGATTTACCATTAACCATAACTTTTATCATAGCAGAAGCAGTACAACCATCTTTCCTACCTGCTTCTTCTTCTATTATCTTATAATATTCTAAACTAAAAAATGGTTTATAAAGTCCTAAGTGTTTTCTAATTACTAATTCAAAAGAAGCTTCAGCGCCCTCAAACTGGTACCCTTGGTTTTCTAAACTCTTTAATATTTCCACAATTTCCTTAGTTTCAGTAGAGTTTTTTGTTATAGATGAGTCAATTTTATTTATCATATTTATAACCATATTTTTACCAGAAACTTCTGACATCAAGAATTTTCTATCATTGCCTACTTTTACTGGATCTATATGTTCAAATGAGCTCTTTTCCTTTATAATACCATCAATATGCATCCCACCTTTATGGGCAAAAGCATTTACTCCCACATATGGCATGGAATGATCTAGTGTAATATTTGAGACTTCTGCAATATACCTAGCTGACGGCGTTAACTCACTCATCATCTTATCTTCTATGCATTTATATCCCATCTTAATTTGTAAATTCGGTATTATCGTAGAAAGATTCGCATTTCCTGTTCTTTCCCCAATGCCTAGAAAAGTACCTTGGACATGTCTCGCCCCAGCTTTTACTGCCATAAGCGAACTAGCAACTCCAACTCCTATATCATTGTGACAATGAATACCTAAATCACAAGTTAAATTTAATAATAATTGCTTTGTAATATCATAGACATCATCAGACAGAGTTCCACCATTAGTGTCGCATAGCACTAGACAATCCGCCCCTGCTGACTCAGCAGCTTTTAAAGTTTCTAACGCATATGTGGAATTAGACTTAAATCCATCAAAAAAATGTTCTGCATCGTATATAACTTCTCTTCCTTGGCTTTTAAGGTATTTTATAGTATCATAAATCATCTTTATATTTTCTTCTAATGTAGTCATTATTACGTTTTTAACATGGAAATCCCAACTCTTTCCAAATATGCTAATAGCTTTCGTATTGGCAGATAAAAGATCCTGTACATTTTTATCTTTAACTACATCCGTGTCTTTTCTCCTTGTACTACCAAAAGCTACTAAAGTCGCATTTTTAAACGGATACTTATTTATTACATCAAAATATTCTCGATCTTTTAAGTTGGATCCTGGATTACCTGCTTCTATATAATCTATACCTAAATGATCTAGTTGTTTTGTAATCTTTATCTTATCTTCTAGGGAATAGGAAATTCCACTTCCCTGGGCTCCATCCCGTAGGGATGAATCGAATATATGAATCTTTTCATTCATGTGTCTCACCCGTTTTTCCTTAACTTTTAAATTTCCAAACTAATCTGCCGCTGGATTGATTTCACATTACATATTTACTATCTCACCTTGCCCACCTTCAGATGTTCTCTATTCTCCAGCATTTATAGGATTTTTGATGTGGTCATATCTAATACTGGTCTGCTATGAAATCTTCTATGGCCTCTCCTGGAGGCACAATTGGCAGTACACAATCATCTTTGTCTACTTTACATTCTAATAATATCGGACTAGACAATTCTCCTAAATTATCGACAAAATCTTCAAGATCATCTAAATTATCAACTTTTTTAGCTTTTATGCCATATGCTTTAGCCAAACATATATAATCTAATATATCTGAATTATCTGTTGCCATATATCTTTTTTGACTAAACATTTTTTGCCATTGTCTTACCATACCTAATGTACTATTGTTAACTAGTACTATAAGAATGGGTATCTTATACTCTGCAATAGTTAATAACTCATTACAGGTCATTCTAAATCCACCATCTCCGATGAATAAAATAACTGGTTTTCCTGGATTGCCAATCTTACTCCCAATAGACGCTCCTATACCAAAACCCATAGTTCCAAGACCACCCGATGTAACGAAGTTTGTTTGTTGATTAAAATTCCAGTATTGAGCTGTCCACATTTGATGTTGCCCAACATCAGTTACAATGATAGCTTCTTCATCATATTTTTTATTAATGGTCTCAATAATATTCTTCGCGACGAAGTCTCTATCGCTACAGGCAACTGGCATTTTCCATTGGTTAATAGTTGAGTTCCAATCCTGCCGACTATTTATCTCTACTTTTTCAATTACCTTTTCAAGAGAACCTTTAATATCACATATATAGGATAAATATGTGATCATATTTTTATCTATCTCGGTATTATCAATGTCAAAATGGATTATCTTTGCATTTGGAGCAAACCTATCTTTTTTTCCTATTACTCTATCGCTAAACCTAGCTCCTATAGCTATAAATAGGTCGCATTGTGTCACTGCTAAATTTGCTTCTTTAAATCCATGCATTCCTACTAATCCCAATGATAGGGGAGCCTTACGGTCTATAGTAGATAATCCCATCAGAGTATTTACTACTGGTATACCAGCCTTTTCAGCTAATTCGACCATTACCTGCGACGCTTTAGAAATTTTGACTCCTCCACCAGCATATATAACAGGTCGTTTTGAATCATTAATTAAGGTTGCAACAATTAAAGCATCTTCTTCTTCTATAACTTTCTCGGTACCATTATTTTGTACTATACTTCTGGGTTTAAAATCAATCTTAGTCATAAATACATCTTTAGGAATATCAATTAGTACAGGTCCGGGTCTATCTGAATTAGCTATATCAAAAGCCCTAATAACAGCACCTTCTATATCGTCAATACTTCTTACCAGAATATTATGTTTTGTTATAGGCATGGTCACACCAGTTATATCTATTTCTTGGAATGAATCTTTTCCAAGTAGTGCATTTCCAACTTGACCAGTAATTACTACCATAGGGACAGAATCCATATATGCTGTAGCAATTCCTGTAACTGTATTTGTAGCACCGGGTCCTGACGTAACCATGCACACTCCTGTTTTGCCAGTAGTTCTAGAGTATCCATCTGCTGCATGGGCAGCACCTTGTTCATGAGCAGTTCTATATATCTTGAAGTGCTCTTGTTCATCATACAACGCATCGAATAAAGGTATTACTGCTCCACCAGGATATCCAAAAATAGTATCTACATCTTGCTTCTTTAGACACTCTAATAATATTTGAGCTCCACTCATTATACCCATAATATGTTCCCCCTTAAAATCCAGATGTGCTAATGTCCTACCCAATAGTTTTTACCTATTCACTCAGTTCCCCAACTTTTTTATCTATATTTATTTGTAGTATTTCTCATAAAATTAGTTATGCACAGCTCCTGTAGATGCAGAAGACACGCTATCACGGTATTTTTTCAAAGCTCCCTCTACTTCTGGCAGTTTTATTACTAATCTTTTTCTTCTTTCTTCTAATTCATCATCGTTTACTTCCATATTTAGGGTTCCATTAATAATATCAATATTTATTCTGTCTCCATTTTCAACTAAAGCTATAGGGCCACCTTCACATGCCTCAGGAGAAACATGTCCAATTGCTGCACCTCTTGTCCCACCAGAAAATCTACCATCGGTGATAAGTGCAACGTCTTTATCTAACCCCATTCCAGCCAGCGCTGCTGTTGGAGCAAGCATTTCTCTCATTCCAGGACCACCTTTAGGACCTTCAAATCGAATGACGATACAATCCCCTTTATTGATTTTGCCATCAAAGATAGCTGCAGATGCGTCTTCTTCACAATCAAAAACTCTAGCTACTGTTTGTTTACACATCATTTCTTTTGCTACAGCAGATTGTTTTACTACTGCTCCGTCTGGAGCAATATTACCTCTAAGAACACGTATCCCACCTGTTTCACTATAGGGTTGTTCGATATCTGCAATTATATCATTACCAACTTTTTCTTTACCTTTGATCTGTTCGCCAATTGTGAGACCGCTAACAGTTAAAGCCTCTAGGTTTAACAGATTTTTCTTGCTAAGCTCATTCAAAACAGCCATTATACCACCTGCTTCATGTAGATTTTCTATATGGTTCGGTCCTGCAGGACTTAATCTACATAGATTTGGTGTTTTTTGACTTATTTCATTTATTTTATCTAAGTCAAATTCTACTTTTGCCTCGTGGGCAATCGCTGTTAGATGCAAAACAGTATTTGTTGAGCATCCTAAAGCCATATCAGCAGTAAGTGCATTTTCAAAAGCTTTATCATTTAAAATATCTCTTGGTTTGATATCGTTCTTTACAAGCTCCATTATCTTCATACCTGATAATTTGGCCAACCTTTTTCTATCAGCATATACACTAGGTATAGTCCCATTACCAGGCAAAGCCATTCCTAGAACTTCAGTCATACAATTCATAGAATTAGCAGTAAACATACCAGCACAAGAACCACATGTTGGACATGCTGAATTCTCTAATTCTATCAGTTCTTCTTCTTTCATATCCTTGTTACTAACCGCTCCAACGCCTTCAAAAACAGTTATAAGATCTACTTTATTCCCTTTGTATTTACCAGCAAGCATTGGTCCACCACTAACTACTATAGCAGGTATATTTAATCTAGCTGCTGCCATTAACACGGCAGGCACTGTCTTATCACAATTAGGTATTAATACAATACCATCTAATCCATGCGCTTTTACCATAATCTCAATGCTATCAGCTATTAACTCCCTACTAGGAAGTGAATACTTCATTCCAATATGATTCATACTTATGCCATCACATACTGCTATAAAAGGAAATTCCATGGGGGTTCCCCCAGCCATGATCACCCCTTTTTTGGCAGCCTCTGCAATAGTTCTAAGTTCCACATGTCCTGGTACTATCTCATTAAATGAATTTGCTATTCCAATTAACGGTTTTCTCAGTTCCTCATCGGTATATCCGCTGGCTTTAAATAGAGATCTATGTGGTGATTTTTGAAATCCACTTTTTACATCTTCGCTGCTCATTTATTTCATCTCCTTAATTTTTTGCTTTAAGCCAAGGCATCATGCTTCTTAATTTCTTGCCAACTTTTTCTACTAAGTGATCACTTTCAATTCTTCTCATAGAGTTAAAATATGGTCTATTAACATTATTCTCGCTCAACCATTCTTTAGCAAAAGTTCCATTTTGAATTTCTTCTAATACTTTTTTCATTTCTTTTCTAGTATCTTCTGTTACAATCCTTCTACCAATTCTATAATCTCCATATTCAGCAGTATCACTGATTGAATATCTCATTTTTTCAAATCCACCTTCTGCAATTAAATCGATAATTAGTTTCATTTCATTTACACACTCAAAATATGCACTTTCTGGTTGATACCCTGCTTCGACTAAAGTATCAAATCCAGCCTTCATAAGTTCAGTAACTCCCCCACAAAGAACAGCTTGCTCTCCAAATAAATCTGTTTCTGTTTCTTCTTTAAAAGTTGTTTCTAGTACTCCTGCTCTTGAACCACCAATTCCTGCCGCGTATGCTAATGCAATTTCTTTAGTGTCTCCGGTAACATCTTGATGAATTGCTACTAAACAAGGAACTCCTTTTCCTTCTTGATACATTCTTCTAACTATATGGCCTGGTCCTTTTGGAGCTATCATAAATACATTTACATCTGTTGGTGGAACAACTTGACTATATAGAATGTTGAATCCATGTGCAAAAACTATAGATTTTCCTTTTGTTAAGTTCGGTAGAATATCTTCTTTAAACAAAGAAGGTTGTTTTTCGTCATTTACTAATATCATAATAACATCTGATTCTTTCGTTGCTTCAGAAGTAGTAGCTACTTTAAGTCCAGCTTCTTCTGCAATAGACCACGATTTGCTTCCTTTATATAATCCAATTACAACGTCAACACCACTTTCTTTTAAATTAAGAGCATGAGCATGACCTTGACTCCCGTATCCTATAATGGCTACTTTTTTTCCTTTAAGATAATCTAAATTACAATCTTGTTCATAATACATTTTACTCATTGATAATTCCTCCTAAGATTTGATTAATTATTTTATACTTACTATCATATAATAAAAATCCTTCATTCCTACAAGTATAAATATACTCATAGGGACGAAGGATTTATAATCATCGTGGTACCACCCTAATTTACAGTTTCTTAAAACTGACTCAACTTTTCAGGTCGGAAGTTAATCTACAACCCTATTTATATATCGGTAAAAACCGTCCTAACCTACTAAGAGTACTTTTCAGCTAAGATACTCGGAAGTGAGTATTGCATACCAACCTAACGCTAATTTCCACCATTCATTAGCTCTCTTTAGTTAAGTCTATAGGTACTTTTCTCTTCGTCATCGCATTTATTATATTAAATTATATTAGACATATTATAAGTCTACTAAGGTAAAGTGTCAAGTGATTTCTAATATTTTCACTTCATTTTTAAAGTGTTATACTCTCTGTACCCTTATGTCGTTGCTACTTCGCTCTTTATGCTACTTTTATACATACTTCTTCCATCTAATGAAAAACTCCGTTCAGAAAATTCACCTTCACTCACATTGGACAATAGTTTATTCATTGCATACATTCTTGCATCTACTATGTCTAAATAATGTAACAATTCTGCCTCTGGTATAAGAGGCTTTTTAGGACTACCATACTCTGGATGATAGTGATGAGATAGTATCATATGTTGTATTAATAACTTAATTTCATCATCAATATCTAGCTCTCTAGCAACCCTGTCTATTTCGTTAATGCCTTGAATAATATGTCCCAATAATTTTCCTTGTGTTGAGTAATTCTCCACTATCCCTAATTCATTTGATATAATTTCATCAACTTTTGAAAGGTCGTGCAGAATAACTCCACTATATAGTAAGTCTGTATTAATAAATCCATAGGACTCACTAATTTTTTCACCTAAATTAAGCATAGTGGTTATATGAAATAGCAAACCACCTTTAATATCATGATGATGCGTTTTTGCTGCAGGATAATATTTTAATTTTTCTTCTTTACTATTAAATAAGACCCTCGTTAATTCTTTAATTTGATCATTAGATATTTTATCTATATACTCATTTACTTCTTCTATCATACACTCTGAGGAAGTTGGAGCAGCTTCTACATAATCTTCGATATTCACCTCATCAGACTCTACTACTAATCTAATTTTATCAATATTTAATTGCTTCTTATTATTATATTTTTGAACCATACCTGATACTTTAACCATAACTCCAGTCTTAAACTTATTTAAGTCTATTTCTACAGCACTCCATATCTTTCCATTTATTTCTTCTCTATTGGTGTCAGCTAGATTTACGTCTATATATACTGACTCATTTTTAGAAGTTCTTGCTTCTATCTTCTTTATTATAAAAAATTCTAGGATTTTCTGATTGTAATTAAATTCTTGAATATTCATTTTAATCTCCTTTTCATACTATATTTAGAGTAGCTTGATTAACATTAATCAAGTACAATCTTGTTTAATTAACAAATAGCCCAATAAGACCAAACAATGCTAAAGTACATATATACGTTAACTTTCTAAGATGTCTATTGGAGTTTTTATAAAATCCTAATGCACCCAAAGCGCCAAACCAAGCAAATACTGGATTATAATATTTTAAAAAGTACAAAGCACACAATCCTGATAGCCAAAAATATTTATTTTTACTAAAAACACGTTTTACTTCGCTTTTAGCTTCTTCATACCGTAATTGTCTATTGTCAATTTTATAATTATCTTTTTTTTTCTTTTTTCTTTTCATACTCCTACCTCACTTCACTTCACTTAGAATTATAGTATTTTTAAGATAAATATTCAACATATTATATATTACAGATTTCTACTATACTATCAAGTCGATTATTATACTTGTAGCTTTCCGTCAATTCTTAAAAGAAGGTTATCATCTACTACCAAATGTCTAAGATCGATTTAGCGTATACTTTTATAGATATTCTTACCAAGTCAGGCTCCTACTCAACTACAAGAAACACGCTTTGCGAGTTTCTCGTGGTTACCCGGTAGTCGCCAAATGTCTGCAATCAGCCACTTGGCTCATTTACTTCGCGATAATAAAAAACAGAGCCAAAAGATGACTCTGGTCTATTATACTTGTCTTTTTGTTCACAAAAGCTAACTAGCTAACTACTTTAACCTATGGTCTTGTATCTACTTCCTGTTTATCAGCGCCCATCAGTGTCACTTTAGTAGTCTCTGTTTTGCCATTGAGAGTATACCTTACTTGTACTGATTCACCAGGAAGCTTATTATATATAATTTCTCTTAATTTCAACATGGTATTTACTTCAATGTCATCTATATGAGTAATAATAGCATCTTTAACTAAGCCTGCTTTCTCTGCTCCTGATTCTGGTTGGACTTCCATAATTAAGATTCCCGCTTTTAGGTCAATATCTTCGTCGGAGCTATAATATCTTGCTATTTCTCTATCTAAACAGCTTATACCCATCATAGTTGGCTTAAATTCGCCATTATTAATAATCTGATTAACAATAGGCTTCGCTATATTAATTGGTATAGCAAAACCCATACCTTCCCCGCTATCAATCTTATAAGTATTGATACCTATAACATTCCCTCTATTATTCAATAAAGGTCCCCCACTATTTCCGCTATTAATTGAAGCATCTGTCTGAATTAAGTCTTCGGCAATTGTATTCCCACTAATAATACTTCTATTTAACGCACTAACTATGCCAGCAGTTACTGTTCTTTCAAATGTTAACCCTAATGGATTTCCAATAGCTATAGCCATCTGTCCTACCGCTAAACTTTCTGAGTCTCCAAGTATTGCCACAGGTAACCCAGTTGCATCGATTTTGATGACTGCTAAATCCAAAATAGCATCTGACCATATTTTTGTAGCCTCCAAAGAACGCCCATCCTTTAATGATACTGTAATTTTTTTGGGGTCTTCTGTTACTACATGATGATTTGTGAGTATGTATCCATCTTGTGTTACTATAAACCCTGACCCAATCCCAGTGCTTGTGCGCTCGCGCATAAACATATCTTGTGATATTTCAACAGTTTGTACTCCTACCACTGTTGGAGTCACAAGCTCCGCAACCGCTTCTACAGTTGTAGGTGGATCATCAGAAGTTGAAATTGACTCCATAAAGTCATTATTTACATTAGGTTGTTCTTGAGTAATATTTGTTTCCCTAAAAAAATTAATAGCTATAATTCCTACAATTATTCCACCTATTAGAGCTCCCACTAGTCCAACTGCTAATATCTTCATTAAGCTTAAAACTCTATAATTACCATTTTCGTTCATAGCTAATAGCCTCCTTTTAAAAACTAAATAATGTACTAGGATTAAATCGTGATGCAACTTCTAGCACTACATCTTTTTGAACCTTTATATTATTCTGAGTTAATAATGAACTTGTAGTTTCAAAGGCTAATTCTGGAAAGTTATTTTCTTCACTTAAATGTGCTAGAATAACTTTATTAAGTCCTTCATTTACGAGCCTTAAAATAATTTCCGCAGCATCCTCATTTGATAAGTGACCTATTTTGCTTAAAATTCTTTTCTTTAGATAATATGGATATCGTCCTACTTTTAACATCTGAACATCATGATTTGATTCAATCATTACTAAGTCACACTCTTGTAAATTACTTAATATTCCCTCCGTTACTTCTCCTGTATCTGTTATAATTCCAATTTTCTGTTTACCATTTGTAATAGAAAATCCAACTGGCTCACCTGCATCATGATGTATCAGAAATGGCATTATAGATAAGCCATTAATACACAGTTCATTATTTGATTTAAATATTATACAGTTGTCTGCTGCTATCTTTCCAAGACTTTTTGATGCAATATCCCATGTTCCTTGGTTTGAATAAATCGGTATATTATATCGTCTAGATAAGATTCCTACTCCTCTTGTATGATCAATATGATCATGTGTTATTAGTAATGCATCTATTTCTTCGGGCTTCACGTCAATTTGTTTTAGATTTTCCACTATTTTTTTCCCACTTACTCCTCCATCTATGAGTATTTTTGTGTTGTTATCCTCTAAGAACAAGCAATTTCCGCTACTACCACTATATAAGCTACAAAATTTCATATATTACTCCTTTTATTTATACTTTCATTGCTATTAAAATGAATAATCTTATATAATAATATCAGAATTTATAATTAAATAATATCCTTAGTTCCTTAAATCAAGCTTAATTCAAGCTTTCCGTGATTAATATATCTATCTAACTAGAATTCGATATACATAAATAACACTAGTGTGACTTAGATAAATCAAGTACGCTAGTGTTACTTATGTTACTTCTTTAATATAAGTATAATCTCTTAACTTCGGATTCCAAAAACAATAATCAAGTATTAGAAAGTTTTTAGTATTTCCAACGTAGTTTAAGTTGAGCTTTTGCTAATTTTTGCTCCTAAACTTCTTAACTTACTCTCTAAGTGTTCATAACCTCTTTCTATATGTTTCAAATCTGTAACTTCAGTCGTACCTTCAGCAACTAGTCCAGCTATAACCATTGCTGCTCCAGCTCTTAAGTCTGTAGCTTTTAAGGTAGCTCCACTAAGACTCTTCCCTCCATTTATTACTGCTACTCTACCATCAACAATAATATCTGCTCCCATTCTTCTTAATTCATCTACATATTTAAACCTATTTTCAAAGATACTCTCAGTAATTGTACCTGTTCCTTCTGTTAAACACATCAAGACAGCCATGGGCTGTTGAAGATCAGTAGGAAATCCAGGATATGGTAATGTTTTTACGTTTATAGATTTCAAGTGTTCTTCTCCAATTACCCTAATAGAATCATCATACTCAATTATTTGAGCTCCCATTTCCAAGAGTTTTGCAGAAATAGATTCTAAGTGTTTTGGAATAATATTTTTTATAAGCACATTACCTTTAGTTGCTACAGCAGCTACCATATATGTACCTGCTTCAATTTGATCTGGAATAACCATATATTCACAACCATACAATTTATCTACGCCTGTGACCTTAATTACATCTGTACCTGCACCTTTAATATTAGCACCCATTAAATTTAGAAAATTTGCTACATCTACTACATGGGGCTCTTTTGCTGCATTTTCTATAACAGTCACACCTTCTGCTTTAACAGCTGCTAACATAATATTAATTGTAGCACCAACGCTGACAACGTCTAAGTAGATAGATGCACCAATAAGGCGCTCTGCCGAGATATTAATAATACCATGTTTCAACTCTACTTTAGCACCTAAAGCCTCAAACCCTTTAATGTGTTGATCTATAGGTCTCACGCCTATGTCACAACCTCCTGGAAAAGGAATAACAACTTTCTTAAACCGACCTAATAATGCACCTAGTAAATAATATGACGCTCTCATTTTACGCGTTTCATCATCTAACATCTCATATTGCTTAATATTCTCAGCATCGAATATTACAGTATTATCATTTAACTGTGTAGTTTTAATACCTAATTTTTTTAATATATTAATAAATCTATTGACGTCTTTTATGTTTGGAATATTTTCAATTTTACATAAACCTTCTGAAAGAATGGTAGCAGGTATCAACCCTAACGCAGCATTCTTCGCTCCGGCAATAACAACCTCACCATGTAGAGGAGTTCCTCCTTCAATTATAAATCTTTCCATAATACCTTCCCTTCATTTCGTTACTCGCTTCATCGCAAAATTATATCATATTTTAATACGAACACAAAATAAATATATAGTAATTAAAGTGTAAATTTTTACTACACTTTATTATATATCTTATTTAGCTTATAGTAAATATTAAACAGTGAAGTATTATTATATCCAATTACTAGAAACTATAAACTACATTAGGTTAATGATTTTCTACCTTTGAAAAAGAAAATGACAATAATCCTATGGAAAGTGCAAACAACTTAATCAGCTACTCCTTTCAAGGGAGCAAGTGACAACGACGGTCACTGCGAAACTACAGGTTAAATCTATGTCATTGAGTTATACTCTACATACTGTCACAACGATTTATGATATAATATCCGAACCAGCAGATTGGTTCGCAGAAGTCATATGATTTTCCGTTCTTGCACGAGAAAAACAAATGACTTCTATGAACAAGTGCCAACGACTGAGACCGCAAAGCGGTCGAAGCAATCTGCGTAGGATAAAGCAGACTCTACTTACAACCACCCAAAATATGATATAATTAAGTTATACAGACATTGAGCTAAATCGCAAATAGGAAGGTGTACAACTTGAATAATTTTAAATTTTTAATTAATAATGATGACCTTGGAGTTAGTATAGTTGAGAATATTTTCATTAACCATTATATGCCAAATGCACAAGGTGATTTTGTAAAAGTATATTTGCTAGGCTTAAAATACTGTAGAAATAGCGATCTTTCCTCTATTTCTAATAATATTATAGCAAAAACCTTAAATATATTAGAAAGCGATGTAAAAAAAGCATGGGAGTATTGGCAAAATCAGGGTATAATCTCTTTTGAAAAAGAAAAAGAGGATAACTACATAATTAAGTACTACCATATATCATCTTTAATGCTCAAAGGTAAGACTTTGCCAAATAATGAAGATGAGCCAGATACTTCTGTATTACAAGATATGTACAAAGCTGTTGAATTTATATACGGAAGACCATTAAGTCAAAAGGAGCTCTCTACTATATCAAGCTGGCTTGACGATTTATTATTTATTCCAGAAATGATTCTTCTATTGGTTGAATACTGCTTTGACCTAGGTAAACGGGATATTAATTATTTAAATAGAGTTGCACTAAACTGGTATGATAAAAAACTTACATCTTATGATGAAGTAATGCACTATTTAAGCGATTATAAAGTTAAGAGAGAGCAATACTACAAAATCATGAATTATCTGGGTTTTAATCGTTCACCTACTAAAGCAGAGATAAACATAATGGATAAATGGCTAACAGATTATAATATGAGTTTAGAAATGATATTTGAGGCCTGTAAACAAACTCTAGCGATAGACAAGCCTAATTTTAAATATATAGATAAAATACTAACTGAATGGAATAATAAAAAATATTCTAAAATAGAAGACATAGAGGACAAGAAGACAATCTCTAGAAAGCAAAGTAAAGAAATCAAATCTTCACTAGGTGGCTATGATTACGATTTATTAGAAAAAAAATTAGAAGAAAAAATGTGGAGTGAAAATAATGAATGATAATATATACAAAGAAACTATTATGGAATTCCAAAAAAATAGGACTCTAAAGGAAATAGCATTAAATAAACGTCGTCAGGAAATCTATAGCAAGCACCCTCGTTTAGAAGAAATTGCTACCCAATTAAATTATTTAGGAATAGAATTAGCTAAGCTATCAAGTTTTAATAACCTTGATATTTCTCAGAGTATTAAGAGATTTGAAAAAATGTCTTGTGATTTAATTTCTGAAAAAAAAAGCATCTTAATAAATAATGGCTATCTACCCAGTTATCTCGAAATAAGCTACGATTGTGAGTTGTGCCTAGATACAGGTATTAATAACAATAATACTTGTTCATGTTTTACAAAATCCTTAATTAACAAGTATTATCAGCAATCTAATTTAGATACCGTTTTATTAATAGAAAATTTCGATAATTTTAATCTTGACCTGTATGATAACAATAGTGAAAAATTTGGAGTCTCTCCTAAATTAAATATCCAAAATATTTTTCTCAAAGTTTTAAACTTTGTTCAAAAGTTTGATAATGAATATACTAATTTGTACTTATATGGTAAACCTGGTCTTGGAAAAACGTACCTATCTCATTGTATAGCAAAAGAATTATTAGATAAAGGTCACTCTGTAATATATCAAACTGCTACTGATTTGATTGATTCTATTAGGAGAAATAAGTTTAATAATAATGGTGAAAATAGCATAGTAAATTTTCTATACGAGTGCGAACTACTAATCATTGATGACTTAGGAACAGAAAGTCTTACAGACTTTGCCAACAATGAGTTATTTAATTTAATTAATAAGCGTTTAATGGATAAAAAAAAGAATGTAATCTCTACTAATTTAACACTGCAAGAACTTCAAAATAGGTATAATAGTCGCCTTACATCAAGGATAATGGGTAATTTCAACTTTTTAAAATTTGTAGGCGATGATATTAGATTGAAACAAGCAAACCTCCTATAAAAAGTTTGGTTATTGTATCCATGCTAGTAAAGGCACCTTGTCTTACAGTAAAAAAGCACCCGTATGGGTGCTTTTTTACTGTAAGACATATGCTGTCATAGTTCTTCTTCCAAAATTCACTGCTTCACTTCGTGTATTAAAATATATATCAATTTTATTACCTTTAATAGCGCCACCTCTATCTTCTACAACGAACACTCCACCATTAGATGAGTTTTTAAACCCTGGTATATACATTTTAGTTCCAAAAGAATAATTGGCTGATGCCGCTATAGTTCTATTCGCTTTAGGTGTAGTTCCTGAGGCAGTAGTATGCCCAACATAATAAGCAGTTGCCTCAACAGTGATAGTTTTTGTAAATTTGTGATTACCGCGGGATGATGCAATAAGATTGTTTGTTCCCACTTCTTTAACTTGGTTTATTGGTTCTTTAGTAATCTTTTCCTCCACTACTTCTCTATCATGTTCTACCCCATTGTGGTATGTCACTTTTTCTTTTATCACTTTTGTTCCATTGCTACCTCTTTGAACAATCTTAGAATTACCAATATCTAATTTATTGTTCTTTTTTTCTAGAGACTTATATTTTAAAACAATATTATCAGTTTCAAATTCTTCTTCTACTCTTATTATATCAATATATTTTTCGTTATCTTCAGTGATATATTCAACAATATCTAGTTCTCTAATTTCTATATTAAGATTTTCTAGAATTTTCACTTCTTCTTTTTCTGATGATAAAAAATTATATTCTTTACTATCCACTGTGACGGTCACGGGTACTGCTTTGACAATGTGGATTTCATCTCCGTCAACTATATTTGTATCTAATGAAGGCTCAACTTTATCTTCTTCTCTTAGACTTATATTTTGGGCAACCAAAATTTCTCCTACTGTGTGCTTCCCTCTAAATGAATGCTCTGCCTTATTATCATCAAGATTTATAACAATGCTTTTTTCTGCAAAGCTAATGACTAGTATCATTACCAGTAAAAAGAATGTGACTATTCCCATGAATAAAAGTTTCTTATTTGTTAATAAGATCCTCATTTTACTCAGGTCCATTATACTTTACCTCCTAGTTTTTTAATCAACGACGTCATAATATACTAAATATATTTATTTGTCAACTTTCAGTATCAATACAGTTACAACTTTGTTACATATTAGTTATTATACTATCAAATCTATTCAATTATACAAAGATTGTTGACAATATCGATATATTTTATACTTATTTGAAAGTTTTTTTAGTTGATTAAGTTTTAACTAGTGGTTTATAGAACGATTTTGTCAAATAGTTCTAAAGTATTTTTCTTTATATCATTCATAAATATTTTAATATCTACCTCTCTTAATTTACATATTTCTTGAGCAATATACTTTACATATATTGGATTATTTGTTTTGCCACGATATGGTACAGGTGTAAGATACGGGCTATCTGTCTCAATTAAAATTCTATCTTTCGGTACCTTTACAGCTATCTCAGGCAGTTTATGAGCATTTTTAAATGTTATAGGCCCAGATAAAGAGATATAAAAACCTATATCTAAATATCTTTTTGCTAATTCCCAACTCC
Organism: Alkalibaculum sporogenes; assembly: GCF_009362815.1. GTDB lineage: Bacteria > Bacillota > Clostridia > Eubacteriales > Alkalibacteraceae > Alkalibaculum_A > Alkalibaculum_A sporogenes. The sequence continues at coordinate 17,961 of NZ_WHNX01000007.1, forward strand.
CACTGTAACTATGTAGAACTCCTCTAAGATTATTACTATTATTTTTCAATATATTATAAGTGTCTTGATGAGCATCCCTACTATGAACAATTATAGGTAGATCCCTTTTTTTAGCTAGGTCTATCTGTGCCTCGAAGACTTTTTTTTGAATATTTTTAGGTGAATACTCATAATAATAATCTAATCCAATTTCACCAATTGCAACTACTTTTTTATTGTCAGTTAGCGTATCTAACTTTTCAATTTTTTCTTCTGTTGCATCTTTCGCTTCGTGAGGGTGATATCCAACTGCTGCATAGATAAAATCATACTTCTCCGCTAATTCTATACTTGATATTGATGTTTCTAAATCTACTCCTGGATTAATTAAAATAGTCATTTTTTCTTTCTTAATTAAATTTATAATCTCATCTAAATTATCTTTATATCTATCATCGTTCATATGCGCATGTGTATCAATCAACATATATTTCTTCCCCTAAAAAATTATTTTTTACAGTTAAAACTTTTAATATTAAATCTATAGTAAAGACACCTCTTAATCATACTTAAGATGCTCTGTTTAATTTTATATAATAAGTTTATTGCCTTCTTCGTTTAACCAATTTTGCCTACGTTCATAGTCAGGCATTATTTTCTTAACTTCTAGCCAAAAGCTTTTAGAATGATTTAGTTGTATAAGATGGCATAGTTCATGAACCACCACATAATCTATTATCTCATCCGGTAGCATTGCACACCTTAAATTAAATTTCATATTGCCAAAGTTTGAACAACTTCCCCATCGATAAAACAGTTTTTCGATATAAATTTCTTTTGGTTGTACATTTATTATTTTCTTATATTTTGTTATTTTTTCGACAATAATTTTTTTCGTCTGATTCTTTAACCATTCATCAATTGCTATTTTTACAATTTTTGAGTTTTCACTATTTGTGTATAGTGAAAAATAGTCTTTTTCCTTAGATAGATAAGGTATCTCTACTGCCGTTATAATTGTCTCCAATGGATAATTATTTCCAAGATAAATTATCTCACCACCTAGTATGTATGAATCTATTCCATCAAATCTCTTTTCTATCCAAGATTTATTATCTACTAGTACTTTTTCTATTTCTTCCTGGGGAAGATTTTTAGGCGCCTTAACCAATAAATTTCCATATTGTAGCCTTAGTTGAACTACTTTATTTTTTTTTATTTTATAATTTATTTCTTTATCTTCTAATTTAAGTGTAGGCATGTAATCATCCTTTTCAAATTTTCTACCTAATCGGACTGTAGGAACATTTGGCTTAATTCTTCGCGATAGATCAAAATCCTCTTAGATACAATAAATAATTGATATTTATTGCATCCAACAGGATACTTAGCACCATCTCTACCAAAATATGATCAATCTATAAAGACTCTCTACTCTTCTTAATGATATCTAATTTGTCGATCAATTTTGGATCTTCTTTTTCAATTAACATCTTAAATGATTCAATGCTTGTTAGAAAATTATCTAATACATTTACTAGTTTGTCTTTATTAGCAATAAATAATTCGCTCCACATCTTAGAATTTATCATTGCTATACGTGTCATATCTTGAAAGCTTCCACCCTCGTAATTTGAAATATCATCGTCAACATTTATATCTACCATAGAAGAAGCTATTACATGGCAAAGTTGGCTTGTAAATGCAATTTTCTCATCATGCTTTTCTGGATCAGTATATACGACATTTTCAAACCCTATAGCTTTAATTATTTTCTCTAAATAGTCGACATTATCACTTTTGTTAAATTTCGTAGGCGTCAATATATAGTTTTTACCTTTGAATATTTTCTTATCTGCATATCCAAATCCTTGCCTTTCCTTACCTGCCATAGGATGCCCTGGTATATAGTCAATATCATCTCTTAATACTTCCTGAACAGATGATACTATTTTTCTCTTAACTCCAACTATATCTGTAATAATACATCCTTTCTTAAAACCATCCATGTTTTTGCAAATGAATTGAACTGCATCATCTAGATACAAGCATATCATAACAAAATCACATTCCCCTAAAATAGCGGAATTTATTTTTGTTAAACCTTCATCTATCAATCCTTTTTGTTGAGCATAATTTGTTATTTCTTTATTTATATCGAATCCATATATTTTTTGAGGATATAGATCTCTAAATGCATCAGCAAACGAGCATCCCATCAGTCCTAGTCCTACAATTAAAATATTTTTACCTTTGAAATCACTATTATCCATTTTGTTATATTACCTTTCCTTCGATCTGAGCATAGCTTCTTAACTTATACATTAAATCGTCAAAAACAGTTGGTTTTAATGATTGTTGCCCGTCACATAGCGCATCCTCTGGTGAATTATGCACCTCTATGATTAGCCCATCTGCACCTGCAGCTATTGAAGCTTTTGCCATTGGTTCTACTAACCACCATAGACCAGTTGCATGACTAGGATCTACTATAACTGGTAGATGACTCTTTTTCTTTAAAATTGGTATTGCGCTTAGATCTAAAGTATTTCTCGTCATATTCTCGAAAGTTCTAATTCCTCTTTCACATAAAATTACATTTTCATTTCCTTCCTTCATTATATACTCTGCTGACATTAACAGCTCTTCTATTGTCGCTGATAAACCTCTCTTTAATAGTATAGGTTTTTTTAATTTGCCTAATTCTCTTAATAATATAAAGTTTTGCATATTTCTTGCACCGACTTGTATTATATCTACATCGTCATTAAAAGCTTGAATCATTTCCGTTGACATAATCTCTGATACTATAGGTAGGCCAGTTTCTTTCCTCGCAATCTTTAGTAAGTTTAGTCCATCTAACCCTAAGCCTTGAAAACTGTATGGCGAAGTTCTAGGCTTAAATGCTCCTCCCCTTAAAAATTTAGCTCCCGATTTTTTTACATCACGGGCTATACTAATAATCTGCTCTTCACTTTCTACAGAGCATGGTCCTGCAATAACTCCAAAGTTGCTGCCTCCAATAAGATTTTTGTTTACATCTATCACTGTATTGTCTGGATGAAAAAGTCTATTTGCTTTTTTATATGGTTCTTGAACACGCAATACCTTTTTTACTATTTCATGAGACTCAATTGAACTTACGTCAAGTGTTCTTGTATCTCCAATTAGCCCAAGTATAAGATTATCTAAACCCTTGGAGTAATTTACCTGCAACCCCGACTTTTCTATCAAATTTAGTAATCTTTTAATATCTCTTTCTTCAGCATCAGCTCTTACAACAATAATCATTTCTATTCCTCCTTCAGATTTTAAGAATAGTATCTTAGATACTTATTCAAGTTTGTATTAAAGTTTGGACGCGAACCAAGCAGGTCAAACTTATAAAGTATAAAAAAAAAGACTCTATCGAGTCTTACAAAATACAACATATTTGTATGGGACTACTCCATTTTTAGATTTATAACACATCTATTTTTTTGTACGACAAATTTACCAGCGTTATAATAATAACCCCAGCTAAAGCTATAAAAATAATCTTGATTTATCATTTTTATACTTGTTGTATCCATTTGCCATCCTCCTAGTAATTATATAAGGTGTCCCTATACTTTATTTAACATATTTTTACCAAATGTTAAATGTTTTTTTCATTATACTTGATAAGCTAATTGAAAGTCAATGTATATATTAATTTAATTACAGTAGTATATTAGCTCTTCAATTTCACAATAATATTTAGTGCAATTTTAAGACAGTCGTACTAGTAGATTTACTTTAACATACTGTCTTTAAAATCACACATTATATTATATGCTTTCCATCTGGCATGGACACTTTCGTCTTGGCTTGCTATTGTCAACTCTTAGCTAACTATGTTTCCTGGTTCTATATCTCCATCTGTAGTAATCAAATTCAACTCATTTTTATTACTAGCAGCGAGAATCATGCCTTCCGATTCTATTCCTCTTAGATTCACTGGTTTTAGATTGCATATAACTACGACTTTTTTACCAATTAATTTCTCACAACTGTAGAACTTAGCTATCCCAGAAACAATTTGTCTTATTTCAGTCCCTACATTTATTTTAAGTACTAAAAGTTTATCTGCATTCGGATGTGCATCTGCTGAAACAATAATTCCTATTCTTAAATCAATTTTATCAATATCGTCTATAGTAATTTCTTTTTTTGATTCAGTCTTTTTGTTTTTTTCTACCTTTTTCTCTTTAACTATTTCTTGTTTTTTTATTTCTTCTATAGATATATCTATTCTAGGGAAAAGTTGATCTCCCTTAGTCACTTTTACTCCATCAGGATAATTACCAAAAGATAAAATACTTTCCCACGTAATATAATTTCCAGATACATTGATTTGTTTTAATAGCTTACAAGATGTAGAAGGCATAAAAGGATAGATCAGTACGCCAACAATTCTTAGCACTTCTGTCAAATTGTATAGTACCTGACCAAGTCTTGGATGATTCTGTATATCTTTTCCTAGTATCCAAGGTGTAGTTTCATCAATATACTTATTTGATTTAGCTATTAATTTCCAAATGCTAGATAATGCGTTACTAAATTCAAGTTTCTCCATGTATTTTTCTACTTCTCTAGTAGTAACAATGGCTAACTCTCTTATTTCGTCGTCAAGGGGATCTTTTTCTTTCAAAGTTGGTATTATTCCATTAAAGTATTTCTCTGTCATACTAACGGTTCTACTCAGTAAGTTTCCTAAATCATTTGCTAAATCAGAATTAGTACGATTAATGAGGGCATCTTCATTATATACACCATCCGACCCAAATGGCATTTCTCTTAATACATAATACCTTAAGGCATCAACGCCATATTTTTCTACTAGTAATACAGGATCAATAACATTCCCTTTGGATTTGGACATTTTTCCACCTTTTAATAAAATCCATCCGTGACCAAAAATTTGCTTGGGTAGTGGTAGATCTAAAGCCATTAGCATAATCGGCCAGTATATAGTATGGAATCTTAATATGTCTTTTCCGATCAAATGTACATCTGCTGGCCAAAATTTTTCCATTAACTGAGGATTTTTATTTAAGTACCCTAAAGCAGTAATGTAATTTGATAGTGCATCTATCCAAACATACACAACATGACCCTTATCAAATTCAACAGGTATCCCCCAATCAAACGACGTACGCGACACACATAAGTCTTGCAATCCAGGCAAAAGAAAATTATTTAACATCTCATTTTTTCTAGAATCTGGTTTTATAAAGTCCTTGTTATCCTGTATATGTTTTATTAATCTATCCGCATATTTGCTCATCTTAAAAAAGTAAGCTTCTTCCTTTTCTTGCCTAACTTCTCTACCGCAATCTGGACACTTATTATCTACTAGTTGAGATTCTGTCCAAAATGCCTCACATGGTGTGCAATACCAACCTTCGTAATGAGACTTATATATGTCGCCTTTATTATATAGGGTATTAAATATTTTTTTGACTGATTCTTCATGATAGTCATCTGTAGTTCTAACAAAATGATCGTATTTAATATCCATTATGTCCCACAATTCTTTAATATCCTTTACTATACAATCTACGTATTCTTTTGGAGTGACACCTTTTTCATTTGCTTTTTCTTCAATCTTTTGACCATGTTCATCAGTACCTGTTAAAAAAAACACATCGTAACCCATAAGCTTTTTATATCGGCTCATTGTATCCGCGGCTACAGTCGTATAAGTATGCCCTATGTGTAATTTATCACTTGGATAGTAGATTGGTGTTGAAATATAGTAACTCTTTTTCATGACTTCCTCCTTGAATCTATATTATTTCCTATTCTAAGACTAATACATAAGGTAGCGGACATTCGCCAAGCTATTATTTGCGTAGACATGAGATTTCTCAGACAAATCGGCACGCCGTTTGTACATATCTACACTTTAGAATCTCCTGCGTCGATTCTGCTGTCGTGACATTCGCCAAATGAAAGCTAGCTTTCATTTACGGATTCTAATCCTAACCTAGTCAAATTAGCAAGCTATTTGACTTTCTTAGGTTTATGCTCACTTTCCTTCACCTTGTAATCGACAAGCGATTCCAAGTTCGCGGACATTCGCCAAATGAAAGCTAGCTTTCATTTACGGATTCTAATCCTAAGAAAGTCAAATTAGCAAGCTATTTGACTTTCTTAGGATTAGAATCCTATCGAAAACAAGTTTTCGCTTGGCTCATTATTATCACGCAAAAAAAAATCCTCCCCTGTTAAGGGCGAAGGAATATCCGCGGTACCACCTTATTTCACAATACTTAGTTTGTATTGCATCTTCTGTGCTTTTCACATTCTTTTAACGCCTAACAGCGGTACATGCTTAAAAACAAGTTTCTCACATATACAGTTCAGGGGCCATATTCTATTAATATTAAATAATCAGTTTTCACCAAACCTGACTCTCTATATATCTTATATTAATATACTCTTCCCATCATTACTTTTCTTTATATTATAATTAGTATTATACCTTTTTATACCTATAATTCAAGTGAATTTATGAAAATAATATATAACAAACGATAATTGAAGAAATAAACCCTGCTGTATCCGCTAATAATGCCGCTTTAACTGTGTACTTGTATCTTTTTATACCAATAGACCCTAAGTAAAGTGCCACTACATAAAACGTTGTTTCTGTTGATCCCATCATCGTTGACGCCATCTTCCCTATCAAACTATCTGGATGATGGTTAATTAAGATATCTGTTAACATGGCTGTACTCCCTGATCCAGATATAGGTCGCATAATACCTAGGGGAAATACTTCTTTGGGTATGTTTACAAAATCCAATATCGGCGAAAGTATAGATATTATAAATTCTAATAAACCTGAACTTCTAAATATGCTAATAGCTATTAACATGGTAATTAAGTAAGGAAATACTGATAGGGCAGTGTTAATGCTTTCCTTTGCACCTATTGCAAAAACATCATACATATTCACTTTCTTTTTTTTACCATACAATAGTATGCTAAGTATTATAATAGGTATTACCATATTGGATAAGTAATTAACCATATGATTTTCTCCTTCCTTTTGCTTCTTCCTTTCTTCTAATAATAATTGTTGCCCCTACTCCTACAAAAGTTGATATACATGTAGTTATAATAGATGATAAGACGATAGCTGCCGGCTCAACTGATCCCATTGAAGCTCTTAATGCTATTACAGTAGTAGGGATTAACTGTATTGAAGATGTGTTTATTACTAGGAACATACACATGGCATCCGATGCAACTCCTTTATCTCTATTTATACTTTGCAATTCTTTCATTACCTTGAGACCGAATGGAGTTGCAGCGTTGCCTAATCCTAATATGTTTGCAGAGAAATTTAATGAGATAGCGCCTAAGGCTGGATGATCTTTAGGTACCTCTGGAAATAATTTTTTAATAATGGGATACATTATTCGTGATATAGTATTAATTAACCCAGATTGTTTAACTATCTCCATTAGCCCTAACCAGAGTGCCCAAACTCCTACAAAAGTAATGCATAGTTCAACTGCTTGAACTGATGATTGAATTACTCCATCTGTAATTTCATTTACATTCCCAGTAAACAATCCAAATATTATGCTGACTACAATCATATAGAACCATATATTGTTAATCAAAAAATATCACCTCTTATTAAATCTATATTTATTCTCGCTAAATATGACTGATATTTAAACTTCCTTAAACTTAATTTGCACCTTAATCTGATATCTATTAATTTATCATAATGGTCTCTCCTATTTATCAAATTTAAGTTTTAGCAATGATTTACTATTCTTTTGTCTCTATACAATAGTACATAATCTCACTAGCATTACAATTTTCCACTTTTTTTCATATAAATGATTGAATACTTAATGTATTCTTGATATAATGTAAAGTAATTACAATGTCGAATATTGTATAAGAGGGGAGAGTTTTAAAATGAAGTCTACAGGAATAGTAAGAAAAGTTGACGAGTTAGGGAGGATTGTTATCCCTATAGAGCTGCGAAGAACATTAGATATAAATATTAAGGATTCTTTAGAAATATTTGTTGATGGTAGCTATGTTGTGTTAAAGAAATATGAGCCTGCTTGTATATTCTGTAGTAATGCAAAAGATGTACATAATTATAAAGGTAAAAATATTTGTCCAGATTGCATGGAAGAATTAAAAAAGTAAGAACTTCGAAAGAAGTTCTTTTTTTTATCGTGAAGACAATGAGCCAAGAGAAAAGGAACTTTTCGTAGGCGTGTTTATTGTGGTTTATCCCAGTAGATAAGCAAATAGTTGTTGGATTTCTACAACAACTGGCGAAAGGATTATTTTAGTCTATTTCTTCATTATTTGCTCGTATATTTCTCGTTTAGGTACTCCTCTATCTTTTGCTATTAATTTCACTGTTTCTTTTCGTTCTATATTCTGGTTCAAATAATAGGCGAGGTGTTCTTCTATACTAATATTTTCCCATTCCAGCTCTTCTGAAATAGTCTTCTTATGACCTTCAATTACGATTACAAACTCACCTCTAGGATTTTTTTGTTGAAAATGGTCTATTGCCCGGGAAATACTTCCTCTAAAAATCTCCTCGTGGATTTTCGTCATTTCCCTTGCAATCGCTATATTTTTTTCACCTAGGTTTTCTTTTATATCTAAAAGCGTATTTCTAATTTTATGCGGAGCTTCATACAATATAATCGTAGATTCTAAAAAACGTAAGCCTTCAAATTGTTCTTTTCTTCTTTTCTTATTCATGGATAAAAATCCAGCAAAATAGAAATCAGATGTATCTAGTCCAGAAATAACCAATGCGCTTATAGCTGCACTTGGACCGGGTATTACTTCAACAATAATTTCATTTTGTATGCATTTTTGTACCATCGTTGTACCAGGATCTGATATGCCAGGCATTCCCGCATCTGAAACAATGGCGATTTTTTTACCCTCTTTGATTAACTCACAAAAGTAGTCGGATCTCATTTGTTCGTTATGTTGATGAAAACTCATTAGCTTTGCCTTTATATCATAATGATTCAATAGTTTCACAGTATTTCTCGTATCCTCACAAGCGACGATATCAACTTCTTGTAGAATACGTATTGCTCTATAAGTTATGTCTTCAAGATTTCCTATAGGTGTGGCTACCAAGTAGCATCGTCCCTGTTCATCCATATCTCAAATTCCTTTCTTATACTTTCATTAATATATTATATAAAAGGGTCGCTGTTAAAAGCGACCTCTAATATTCTAATATATTTTTTTCCTCAGAACAATTCCTTTACAAAAATTGTTTCTTTTCTATTTGGACCTATAGATATAATCGATGTAGGAGTACCTGTTAACTCTTCTATTACTTTTATATATGTTTTAGTAGTCTCTGGTAATTCATCATAAGTTTTACACCTAGTTATATCTTCCTTCCACCCTTTTAATTCAATATACACAGGCTTATACTTTGCTAACTCATCTAAGTCAGCAGGAAAATCTGTTATAATATTTCCATTATACTCATAACCAGTACAAATTTTTAGAGTTTCAATTCCAGCTAATGTATCTAATTTAGTAAGTGCCAAAGAAGTAAGACCATTTACTCGAACAGCAAAATTTACAATTACTGCATCAAACCATCCACACCTTCTTGAACGACCTGTAGTTGTCCCATACTCATGCCCTTTTTCCCTAATATACTCTCCCATATCATCAAATAGTTCTGAAGGAAATGGTCCTTCTCCTACTCTTGTAGTATACGCTTTTACTACTCCTAGTACATTATCTATATATCTTGGCCCTACTCCGACCCCTATAGTCACTCCACCTGAACCTGGATGTGAAGATGTTACATAAGGATATGTACCTAAGTCCATATCTAATAGCGTTCCCTGTGCTCCTTCAAACAGCACTTTCTTATCTTCTTTTATATACTTGTATACATCCACTGTAGTATCTGTTACGTATTTTTTTAAACTCTTGGCATAAACCAGGTATTCTTCTAAAATATCTTCATACTTTAATTCTTTACTATTATAGATCAATTTTAATACTTTATTTTTTTCCTTAAGATTAGTTCTTAATTTTTCTGCAAACTTCTTTTCACTCATAAGATCCGTAATTCTAATACCGGTTCTCTCCGTTTTATCCATATAAGCTGGTCCAATACCTTTTTTTGTTGTTCCTAGTTTATTATCTCCAAGATTTTCTTCAGAAAGTTGATCTAGTATTTTATGATATGGCATAATCACATGGGCTCTATCGCTTATACGGAGGTTACTCGTATCAATTTTATTGTTTTCTAAATAATCTATCTCATCTAATAAGGCTTTTGGATCAATAACTACTCCATTACCAATTAAACACGGCTTCCCTTTATTTATTATACCTGACGGAATTAAATGAAGTTTATAAGTTTTATCATCAACTTCTACAGTATGACCTGCATTATTTCCTCCTGCATATCTAACTACAACTTCTGCTTGTTGTGCTAAATAATCTGTGATTTTACCTTTTCCTTCGTCTCCCCATTGGGCTCCAACAATAACTAAACTACTCATATAAATGCCTCCTTATTCAACACTACCTGCTATTTTTCTAGCTACGTAAACTCCATTTGCTGAAGCTTGCATCAATCCCCTTGTTATTCCCGCTCCATCACCTAATACATACATATTTTGAATATTTGTTTGAAATGTTTCATCTACTTTAACCTGATTTGAATAAAATTTAACTTCTACGCCATATAATAATGTTTCATCGCTAACAAGACCTGGGCTTACATTGTCAAGGGCTGTTAGCATTTCTTCAATATCTTTTAATATTCTATATGGTAATACCAAACATAAGTCACCTGGAACTGCATCTTGTAACGTAGGTTGGATATTATTTCGGTATAGTCTTTCCATTGTTGTTCTTCTTCCTCTTTTAAAATCGCCATATCTTTGAACTATGATTTTATTTCCAGATAACATATTCCCAAGACCTGCAATGTGTTTACCATAAGCAATGGGCGAATTAAATGGCTCTGTAAAACCCTTTGAAACTAGTAATGCAAAATTCGTATTGTTAGTTTTTAAATCATCAGCCTTATAGCTATGACCATTTACTACTGCTAAGTTGTTATCATAATATTCTGTTGCAACAACTCCTCCAGGGTTAGAGCAAAACGTACGCACTTTATCATCGAAGGTTGGCGTATAATAGACAAGTTTTCCTTCATACAAAGATTCATTTATTTCTTCCATAATTTCATTCCTGCATTCTACTCTCACACCAATATCTACTTTTCCGACTACAGTATCAACATTATATTTATTGCAAATATCATGGAACCATTCAGATCCATCTCTCCCTACTCCTACAACAATCTTTTCAGCATAGTAGTCATCATCTGCTTTTACTCCAAGTACTTTGTTTTCATCTATTATTAATTCTTTTACAGGATTTCTAAATTTGATAGTTACTCCTTTGTCAATAAGAGTTTGCTGTAAACTGCTATATATATTATAGCCTACCTCAGTTCCCATGTGTCTTACCGGGCACTCGATAAGTTTCAGGTTGCTCTGTATTGCTTTTTTTCTAATGTTTTCTACTTCATTTTCATTTTCTATACCGTAAATTTTAGTATCTGCACCAAAGCTTAGGTAGATATTATCAACATAATCAATGAGTTCCTTTGTCTCTTCATACCCTATATAAGCTGGTAACTCACCTCCTACATCAGGAGATAAAGATAATTTACCGTCAGAATAAGCACCTGCCCCAGCAAATCCTGTTGTTATATTACAGGGTTTACATTCAATGCATTTTCTGGTCTTTCTTTTAGGACAAATCCTCTTTTCTATAGAGTTTCCTTTTTCAAACATAAGTACCTTCAAATCTTTATTTTTATCCATTAATTCCATAGCGCAAAATATTCCAGCCGGTCCTGCGCCAACGATTATAACATCATATCTCTCCATTGTTTTACCACCTCTATATCTGTCTTCCTGTAGATACTAATAACTACTACAATCTTCACTTAAACAATAGTCCCATTTAAACATACACTAGTTATATTATCAGATAATTTGATTAATAGCAACACTCTATGCGAACATTTTTCTTTTTAGTATTAAAAATGTTCGTGAATGTAGCCATTTTTTTTATAATTGGCCTTTAGTTTGATTTTATTATAAGTATGATAACTCTAATGTACTATACCTATAAGTATTAGCTTGATGTATTAAAACTACTCGTAAAAGCAGCACCCATGAGGGTGCTACTTTTGTGTATATCCGCATTCTTCGTCGGGACAATATATTTTTTTTCTATTACCAAATCCCTTTTGCAAAAGAAGACCTTGACACTTAGGACACTTTTCTTCTATTGGCCTATCCCAAGTCATATAGGTACATTCAGGATAATTTTTGCACCCATAAAAATTTCTTCCTTTTTTCGTTTTTCTAACCACTAAGTCACCATCAGCACACTCTGGACACTTTACTCCTAATTCCTCTAAAAATGGTTTTGCATTTCTACAATCAGGAAATCCGGGACATGCTAGGAATTTCCCGTATCTTCCAGTTTTTATAACCATAAATTTTCCGCAATTTTCACATTTAACATCAGATACTGGATCTTCTATTTTTATCTCTTCCATTACTTCTTCTGCATACTCTAGTTCTTTAGCAAAATTTATATAAAACTTTTCAATAATATCTTGCCATTCTCTATTTCCTTCTGCCACGCTATCTAGTGACTCTTCCATATCTACGGTAAAATCTAAATCAACAACATCTTTAAAGTATTCTTCCATTAAATCATTAACTAAAAAGCCTAACTCTGTTGGATGAAATTTCTTTTCTTCAACCTCTACATATCCTCTATTTAAAATTGTTTGTATAGTTGGAGAATAAGTACTTGGCCTACCAATACCCTTTTCTTCAAGTATTTTAACTAGAGATGCTTCTGAAAACCTCGCTGGTGGCGAAGTAAACTTTTGGTCTTGTTCGATTTTTTCTATTGTTAACTTATCACCATTAATAAGGCTAGGTATCCTATTTTTTTCATCATTACTCTCATCTTTTTCATCTGAAGAGTCATCATACACCTTCAAAAAACCTTTAAATACTTGTTTAGAACCTGAAGAACGAAAATTATACTTGCCACTAGTAATGTCAATACTCAGTGTATCATATAATGCTTCTGACATTTGACTTGCTACAAGTCTATTCCAAATTAACTTATAGAGACGATATTGATCTCTTTTTAAAGAATCTTTTACTTTTATTGGTTCAAGTTCCATTGATGTTGGTCTAATAGCTTCATGTGCGTCTTGAACATTTTTTCCCTTTAATTTCGCTTTTGAATTATTCCCAATATACTCTTTTCCGTATTGAGTTAGTATATAATTCTTACAACTTTCCTTTGCTGTATCAGATATTCTTATAGAATCGGTTCTCATATACGTAATAAGCCCGACATGCCCCTGGCCTTCAATACTTAATCCTTCATACAATTGTTGCGCAATACTCATAGTTTTTTTAGTCGAAAAGTTAAGTTTTTTAAAAGCTTCTTGTTGCAATGTGCTTGTGGTAAAAGGAAAAGGTGGTTTTCTCACTTTTTTACTCTCTTTTATCTTTGACACTAATATATCATCTTTCAAATTGTCGACAATCTCTTCTATTTGTTCTTTACTCTTAATTTCTACTTTTTTATTATCAATACCATAAAATTTTGCTTCAAACTCTTCACTTTCTCCATCTTTAGTAAGTTTTAAAGACAAAATCCAATACTCTTCACTTACAAAGTCCATAATTTCTTTTTCTCTATCTACGATAATCCGAGTTGCTACCGATTGGACTCTACCTGCACTTAAACCTTTTCTAACTTTTTTCCATAAAAGAGGGCTAATACTATACCCTACTAATCTGTCTAATATCCTTCGCGCTTGTTGCGAATTTACTAAATTCATATCTATTTTTCTTTTATTGTTAATAGCATTTTTTATAGCTTCTTTAGTAATTTCATGAAATTCTATTCTATAGATTTCATTTTCATCTAACTTTAAGTACTTTGCTATGTGCCATGAGATTGCTTCTCCCTCTCTATCAGGGTCAGTAGCAAGTAAAATTTTATCAGCGGAATTAGATTCACTCTTAATCTTTTTTAATATATCTCCTTTGCCTCTGATAGTTACATAAGAGGGTTCGAAGTTATTATCTATGTCTATTCCTAATTTACTCTTTGGCAGATCTCTAACATGTCCCATTGTTGCTTCAACATTGTAGCCTCTTGGCAAATACTTATTTATTGTCTTTGCTTTTGCTGGAGATTCTACTATTACTAATGTTTTTGCCATCTTTTTCCCCCCATATATTAACAGTTGTAAATTATAACAGATATATTGCCTTTATTCAAGATTATTATTAACAGTCTTGTACTATTATATCAAATAAAAACGCAAAAGACTTTTTTATAATTTACAAGGTCTTTTGCGCTTTACATGATTTCAAGCTTATAAAATATTATAAAATTTATTAACTTGTCTTATTAAACTACATAACATTATTAATATATGTACCATGTATTTAGAAAACTATGATTTCTAATGCGCATTATCATAATCTGCAAATTGAGTAAATTCTTCTAACCATGCTAACTCAATTGTCCTTGTAGATCCATTTCTTTGTTTAGCTATATTTAATTCTGCCATTCTCATATCCACAGGATCTTTTGAATAATAATAATTTCTAAACAAAAGCATAACTACATCAGCATCCTGCTCAATAGCTCCAGACTCTCTTAAGTCAGAAAGTATTGGTTTGTGGTCTGCTCTTGCATCTGGTGCTCTACTCAGCTGGGAAAGAGCAACTACTGGACAATTCATTTCTCTTGCTAGCGCTTTTAATGATCTGGATATTTCAGATATTTCTTGTTGTCTATTATCAGTTTTTTTAGAACCCTCCATTAGTTGCAAATAATCTATTAGTATCATATCTAGACCATGCTCTAATTTAAGTCTTCGACATTTCGAGCGCATTTCCATTACCGTGACACCTGCTGTATCATCTATAAATATATTGCTCTTTGAAAGTATTGAACTTGCATATGCTAATTTTTGCCAATCTTTTTCATCTAAATTACCTGTCCTAAGTTTTTGACTGTCTATATGTGCTTCACAACATAGCATCCTCTGTGTCAACAGCTCTTTTGACATTTCAAGGCTAAATACTGCAACAGAATTCTTTCCTTTTACTGCTGCATTTTGTGCAATATTTAATGCTAATGCTGTTTTACCCATTGAAGGCCGAGCCGCAATCAAAATTAAATCCGTCTTTTGTAGACCCGCAGTAATATTGTCTAAATCTCTAAACCCGGTTGATACACCAGTTATAGCACTGTTATTTTTTTGTACTTCTTCAATTCTTTCTAATGTGTTTACTAATGCTTGTTGTATATGTACAAAGTCTCCTGTTGATTGTTTCTGCGATATATCAAATATCTTCTTTTCAGCTTTTTCAAGTACTACTTGCGGCTCTTTTGAAGCTTCATAACAGTCACTTATTACTTCTGATGATGCTTTAATTAATTCCCTTAGAAGTGCTTTTTCTTGTACAATATTACAGTAATGTTTAACATTAGAATACGATGGTACACCATTAACTAGTTCAGTTAAATAGTTGACTCCTCCTACCCTTTCTAAGGTATTTGAATCTTTTAATTTGCTCGATAATGTAATTAGATCTACCGGTTTGTTTTCTTTAAACAAATCTACTATAGCAGAATATATCTCCTGGTGTTGTGGATTATAAAATTCCATAGGATCAGTGATAATCTCAGTGGCTGATAGGATTGCATCTTTACTTAATAGCATCGACCCAATTACTGACTGCTCAGCTTCTAAATTATAGGGTGGAACCCTTGCCTTTAAATCCATCTAATATTTACTCCTTTTTCAATTGCTACTATTCTATTTGTCAGATTTCAATAACTATAAATTTTTGTGATATTACTATTTATTGTGGTATTACCTTAATTTTTAATTCTCCAAATATATTTGGTTGAATTTTGATTGTTACTTCTACACTTCCAATATTTCTAATAGGTTCATCTAGATTAATCTTTCTCTTGTCAACTTCTATACCTTGAGTTGTTTTTAATGAATTGTAAATATCTTTACTAGTAATAGAACCATACAGCTTTCCATCTTCAGCTGCTTTTGCTTGTATTGTTAGTGTTGTATTAGAAATCTTCTCTGCTAATAATTTTGCCTGCTCTGTTTCTTTTTGCTTCTGCACTAGTTTAGCCTTGTTTTCTTCTTCATTTCTTTTTAAATTTGTATTTGTTGCCTCTATTGCCAAACCTTTTGGAAACAAAAAATTTCTAGCATATCCGTCTTTCGCTTTTACTAATTCCCCTTTTTTACCTAAACCTTTTACATCTTCACTTAAAATAACTTTCATTTATCTTCACCTTCCCTAATATAATCTTTTATCTCTTGCTTAAGCATAATCTTTGCTTCTTCATTACTTACATTTTCAAGTTGTGCACCTGCAACACTCAAGTGTCCACCACCACCAAGTTTTTCTAAGATCACTTGAACATTCACATCTCCAAGGGATCTTCCACTGATGATAGCCACACCATCATCTTGCGCAATTACGAATGATGCATTAACACCTTGTAAATTTAATAATTCATCAGCAGTTTGAGCAACTATAAGTTTTATTTTATCAGATGTGTAGTCTATTGATGCTATTGCCATATTTTCTTCAGTTATTTCGGCATCTTTTACTGCCTCTATTTTGGCGACGAATATATCTTTATCATCTTTTAATAACTGTTTGCATTTGTTTATATCTGCTCCTTTTCTTTTTAGAAAGGAAGCAGCTTCAAAAGTTCTTACACCTGTTCTAAATGAAAAGTTTTTAGTATCCATATATATGCCAGCTAAAAGTGCAGTAGCCTCTACTTCTTCTAATTTAATGCCTTCATCCATGTACTCAATTATCTCTGATACTAATTCACAAGTTGAAGATGCATACGGTTCTAGATATACCATTACCGCATCATCTATAAAATCTGAACCTCTTCTATGGTGATCAATAATTATTATTTTTTCTGCCTTATCTAAAATATTGCTGTCTTCGACGAAGCTCCTTCTATGGACATCAACTGCAATAACTAATGTATTGCTTGTAATATTTTTACTCGCGATTTCAGATGAAATAAACACATCACTGTAATTATTCTTAATCAGTGTTTCATATAGAATATCTACAGATGGATTTGACTTATTGAAAATAATATTGGTTTCTTTGTCTAGAAACTTACTACATCTATATATTCCTAAAGCAGCGCCTAAACAATCAACATCTGGTATCTGGTGCCCTAGTATATATACTTTGTCTGAATTTTGTATCAATTCCTTTATACCATGAGCTTTAACTCTAGCCTTTACCTTTGTTCTCTTTTCTATTGCCTGAGATTTACCACCATAGTATGAAATTTTTTCATCTTTTTTTACTACACATTGATCTCCACCTCTTGCAAGAGCAATGTCTAGAGCAGACTTTGATAATCTTTGGCTATCCATAAAAGATAGTGAGTTTTGAGAATTTCCTACCCCAATACTTAACGTAACAGGTATCTTATTTCCGCTTTGCGTTTCTCTTATAATATCAAGTATATTAAATCTCTTTTCCTCCAAGGGAGATAAATATTTTTGTTCAAATACCATTATATATTTATCAGTTTCATATTTTTTAATGAAAGCATCCAACTCTTTTGCCCACGCATTAATTTTTCTATCTATTACTGCGTTAATTAGAGGTCTGTAACTCTCGCTACTATCTTGAAGTACTTCATCATAATTGTCTATTTGAATATACGCTATTAAAGGTTTTTCTGATATATAGTTTTGTTTTATTAACTCATAATCTGTAATATCCAACCAATAAAGCATAAGAATATCTTCACTATTAATACTCTCCACAGCATTTGAAAAAACTTTAAAAATCTTTTCACCAAGGGAGTAATTTATTGAGTTTTTATTTCCAATAATTTTATTAATATCATTTAAGTCTATATCGGTTAATAAATCTGTTATTTTCATAGACAGAATATTGGTTTCCACTTTACATGCTTCTCTAAAATAAGAGTTATACCATATAACTTCTCCATCTTTTTTTATTATTAAAAGAGGAAATGGCAGGTCTAGCAATATATTTTGTGTAGCTGCATCAATGTCAAGTGTAAGATTTTCGACTATTTCTTTCCATCTTTCTTCACTTTTATAAGTAGTAGTCGCTTTGTAGTAAACTAGATACACAAAAATAACACCACCTATTAAAGATATAATTATATTATATCTGAAAAGTATCAATACCAGTATCCCTATAATCCATAAATATATGTTCTGGTTTGGAATAAAAAACTTAATAATTTTTTTGCTATTCACTGTCTTCACCACTCCTGTGAACTTGAAGTTCACGTTTATATACATTCTTTAATCATTAATAAAAAATGGTTCCTAACAGGAACCATCTATTAACTTTATTTATTCTGCTGTGTATGGTAACAATGCAACACTTCTAGATCTCTTGATCGCTATCGTTACTTGTCTTTGATGTTTTGCACAATTTCCAGTAACTCTTCGAGGAAGTATTTTGCCTCTTTCTGTAATATACTTACCTAGAGTCTTTATATCTTTATAATCTACATGATTCAATTTGTTTTCACAAAAAAAGCATACTTTTTTCTTTCCTCTTCTAAATGGTTTTGCCATTATCTTTTCCTCCTTATCCTAAAATGGAAGATCATCATCATCTTCTTCCATTGGATGAAAATCATCTAATGGAACTCCAAAATCTTGATTACCTTTATCATTATTTGGATGATTATTGTCTTTCTTGTTAGATCCTAAGAAAGTAACTTCTTCAGCTATAACCTCAGTAACATACCTTTTGGTTCCGTCATTTGCTTGATAGTTTCTAACTTGTATTCTTCCATACACTGCAACTTGACTACCTTTACCAGTGTATTTAGCTGTGTTCTCACCTTGATTACCCCAAGCTACTATAGGTATAAAATCAGTTTCAGTTTCTCCATTTTTTGATTTAAACTTTCTATTTATTGCAATAGTAAAACTGGCTACAGCCGTACCTTGTCCAGTATATCTCAACTCTGCATCTTTAGTTAATCTTCCTATTAATACTACTTTATTCATACGGTCACCACCTTTATTAATCTTCTTTGCTTAATATCATGTGACGTATAAAACCTTCATTTACCTTGAATTCATGCTCAAGATCAATCAATACTTCATTATTAGCATTAAAGTACATTAATACATAATATCCTTCAGTGTATTTATTGTTTATAGTATAAGCTAATTTTTTCTTTCCCCATTCTTCAACGGATTCAATCTCACCTGATTTTTCGATAATTGCTTTAATCTTTTCTACTATTTCTTTTACAGTGTCTATAGCTAGTTCTGGGTTTAGTATAAACATAGTTTCATATTTTCTCATTATAATTCACCTCCTCTTGGACTATGGCTCTTTAAAAAGAGCAAGGAAAAAAACATGTTGTAATATTGCTCAACACATTATATTAAAATATATCACATCTCTTCTTATTATACAAGTTTTTTTCATACACATCTATATTAATTTTCTTATATCAACTATACAATTCTTTATTATGTATTTATATCTATCATTAATACTTTTGATTCTAACGGTGTATAACTCTTATTCTACAATTTTTTTAACTCGTTTTTCGAACTTCTCTCTGGACAACATAACAATTCTTCCACATCCTGTGCATTGTATTTTTATGTCCATACCTATCCTAATTACTTTCCATGTATCACTGCCACATGGATGTTTTTTTTTCGTTTGGACCACTGAGTTCAAATCATAATCCATACCATTCCTCCTCCTATTGTAATTCTAACATTATTAATAAAATACGTACCCTATATAAAAATAGGGCGCAATTACTGAGTTGTTTAATGAATTTACTAGCCCTTCATGACTCCCAACCATAGCGACAGTATATATTATAGTGACAACTACTAAATTAACTACTACTCCCTGTATTATCCCAATAAACGCTCCGCCAGCTTTATTAAAAAAGTTTAATACTGGTAATTTTGCTAATGCATCCACACTTCTTGCTAGAATATACAATACTAATCTAACAGACATAAATATTACTATATAACTTATTATATGTATAAAACCTGTTGTAATAATATCATCCATTCCAGAAGTTATGTTCAATGAATTTCCATTAACCATTTGTGTTATGTACCCTTGGGCTCCACTTGGTATATTATCAACCACTTTACCGCTCATCCATGTATCAGATCCTAATAAACTGTTTCCCATTCCTGATGAAAACAGCGAATTCATGTTTTTATAGAGACTTGTTCTTTCTATTATATATCTTGCTAGATCTCTATAAAAGAAATTTGCCACCAATACAGATGCAAAAAATGACAGTAATGATGTTAATGTTAAGACTAAACCTCGCCTAAACCCTGACAATATGCTACCAATAAATATTAAAACAATAGAAACATCTATCCAAGACATCAACTTAATCCTCCCGCATAATTATAACTACTTTATATTATCACAAATTCTAACGATATTACTTAAAACTAACTTTATTACATATTTCTCCTCAGCAGCTCTGTAGCCACCGTTGTTTGCACTTGCTCCTTTGAGAAGTGAGGAGTGAGAAGTAATATGCTTGATACTAGAGGTTTACAGCTTTCAGTTAGATAAGCTCTTTTGACCATAAGCTCCAGTCCTTCATCCAGCTTCTCGCCCTCTAGCTTCCCAATTGCATCCAATCTGCTGCAGATTTCACCTCGACCGCTTTGCGGTCTCAGTCGTTGGCACTTGTTCATAGAAGTCATTTGTTTTTCTCGTACAAGCACGGAAAATCATATGACTTCTGCGAACCAATCTGCTGCAGATTTCACCTCGACCGCTTTGCGGTCTCGGTCGTTGGCACTTGTTCATAGAAGTCATTTGTTTTTCTCGTGCAAGCACGGAAAATCATATGACTTCTGCGAACCAATCTGCTGGTTCGAATACTATATCATATTTTGGGTGGTTGTACTTAGATCCTGCTTTGTCCTACGCAGATTGCTTCGACCGCTTTGCGGTCTCAGTCGTTGGCACTTGTTCATAGAAGTCATTTGTTTTTCTCGTGCAAGCACGGAAAATCATATGACTTCTGCGAACCAATCTGCTGGTTCGAATATTATATCATATTTTGGGTGAAAGTACTTAGATCCTTTTCTTCTTTACCATAATTTCGCAATAGTTATTTTATTGTTTTTATCGTAAGTAACTCTTCAAGAATTACTATTAATATTTTATGATTTCAGTATTGGTTGTGTTTTTTCATTTTTAACCTCTCCCGAGAATCGCCTCTATCGCTTTTAATCTTCATTCTCTAGTATAAGTGTCGTAATTTAAAACAAAGGGCTGTATAGCCTCTTTTTAAGGATTTCATCGACGTCTTTTGCATTCTTATTCTTAATGTCTATAAGTAGCACTCCACTCGTATTTGCGGAATTCATTAGGCTTGAGTTATTTATATTTTCTAGAATGCCTTTTTCATATCCGCTGTGATATAATACTGCATCTACTTTTTCTTTTGAATCTGGACTTGTAATATGATACCCTTTTTTTATTAACTCTTCTGATATATTTTTATGTGATTTATCTATTGCTAATATCAATAATAACACCTCCATTGATATTATGAAGGTGTTATTATTTTTTATACCTTATTTATTTAGTTAATTCATTTTTACTCATATATTTTCTAGTAACAAGACCTAAATATCCACCTATAAATATAATTAAAAATACAACTGCAACATTAATATCTAGCTGAATGTATATATTGCTTTCTCCGAATAGGTTCATAATTAAAACAAATGGTTTATTCCAAAATAGTACTGGTGTCCCTAAGAAGTAGAAAAGACTAAAGTGTTGAATTTCGCTAATATTACTTAATCCTTCTAAAACCTGGCAAGCTATTAAGTAAATAGTTATAGGTAATATGCTTACTAAGCTCAACATCATCATTTCCACTTCATTCTTTCTATCTGGCCTTATCCCAAATGCGAATCCTGTCAATAACCATATAGTTACTGTGAGGGCTAGTATAGCACCCGATACCGCCATACTCTTCGATTCATCAAATGTATAAATGTATGATACTATTAAATGGAGAATATTCCCCACAACTGCAAACTTTATTATGTCACTCCACTTTTTTTTCATTACTATCCTCCGAACTTTTTATGTGTTAGCACAATTTATTCTTTAAAATAGCTGCAGATTAATGTTTCACGTGAAACATTAATCTATTAACTGCCTTATAATGCGCTCTAAATCATCATCGCTATAATATGTAATCTCTATTTTCCCCTTAGAATTTTTATGTTTAATACTCACTTTCGTGCCCAATAGATTCTGAACTTTTTCTTGTAGTTCTAAGACAAAGTCGCTATTCCTTATTTCTTTTTCATTTATTTTAACTTCATCAATTCCATTATTCTTAATGTGTACTGCTTTCTTTTCCGTTTCTCTTACAGATAATTTTTCTTTTATAATTCTTTCTGCAAATCTTTCTCTGAAAATTTCTGGTATAGATAAAATTGCCCTAGCGTGACCTGCTGTCAATTTGTCTTCTATGACTAGTCGCCTTATATCTTCTGGTAGCTGCAGTAATCTTAAAGTATTTGCTATTGCCACTCTGCTCTTTCCAAGACGTATAGATATTTCATTTTGTGTCAGTGCATGCTTATCCATTAGTTGTTTATACGCAATAGCTTCTTCAATGTCATTTAAATCTTCTCTTTGCAAGTTCTCTATTAAAGCTATTTCCATTACTTCTTTGTCTGAAATTTCTTTTATTACTACAGGTATTGTCTTCATACCTGCCTTCATAGCAGCTCTCCATCTTCTTTCACCTGCTATAATTTGAAATCCATTCTCAATTTTAGACACTATAATTGGCTGTATAATACCATGTTGTGCTATAGAGTCAGATAACTCCTGTAGTTTTTCTTGATTAAATTCTTTTCTCGGTTGACTCTTATTAGGAACGATTTCTTGAATATCTATTTCTATATTATTATCTACGTTTTTATCAGCAGCCTCTGGTATCAATGCATTTAATCCTTTACCCAATCCTTTTTTAGTCTTATTCACTGACTCTATTTCCTTTCTCTATAAATTCCTTTGCAAGGTTAAAATACGATAGTGCACCTTTTGATTTATCGTCGTATTCTTCTATTGTCTGACCGTGACTTGGTGCTTCAGCAAGTCGTACGTTTCTTGGTATAATAGTTTTATAGACCTTTTCTCTAAAATACCTGCAAACTTCATCTACCACTTGTAACGATAAGTTTGTCCTAGCATCAAACATTGTAAGAACAATGCCCTCTATCTCCAAGTCGTTGTTCAGACTTCTTTTAACTAAATTAACAGTATTCATGAGTTGACTTACACCTTCAAGAGCATAATACTCACACTGAATAGGTATTAAAACAGAGTCGGATGCTGCCAGAGCATTTATAGAGATCATTCCCAGTGATGGAGGACAATCAATAAATATATAATCATATCTACCTAAAATAGGCTCAAACAAATTCTTAAGCCTTAGTTCCTTTTGGGAAAGTGCGTTAATTTCTACCTCTGCACCTGCAAGACTAGGATCAGAAGGCACAATATCTAAATTATCATACCCAGTTTTTAAAATTATGTCTTCTAATATTACTTCATTTACCATGCCATCATATAAAGTGTTTTCCAACTTATCTTTTTGTATTCCAAAACCGCTCGTAGTATTTCCTTGAGGATCTGCATCAACTACTAATACCTTATATCCTAATATACTTATATATGTACTTAAATTAATATTTGTAGTAGTTTTTCCAACTCCACCTTTTTGGTTAAACACCGAAACTACTCTTGTCATATTTAGTCTCCTTTTGTTAATATACTACTATTCTAACACTTCTAGTATAGATATTAAAGATATATGTTTCACGTGAAACATATATCTTTAATAAATGATGCACTGGCTAACAATATTTAAGTGATCCTTTGTATATTTTATAGAAAACATTGAAATGATGGACGACTTATATGGTAATAACCTCTAAATAGATCTTTTGGATATTCACTTGTATTAGTAATAATAAAAATACCTGACTTGATTTCAAACAAGGTCAGGTAATATGTGTATCATTATTTTTTATTGAGTATTATCTTGACTTCTATGTAATCCCCTAAATCTTTTTCTTGATATGAGGCTTTAATACCAGTTTTGAGCACTTCATTAAATGCGCTCTTTATGGTATTTAAATATATTTTCATATTAATAAAGCTTTTAATTCTCGCTCTGGAATTTTTAGTAATCTTTTCTTCATAATTATTGATTAAGACTTTATCCCTTATTTTTTCAATTAATTCCTCTGATTTTTTTACATTGAGCTTCTTTTTGACGATGCTATCTAAGGCTTCCTTTTGCAAAACCTCATCTGGAAGTCGCAATAATGCTCGTGCATGTCTTTCCGATAAGTTATTATCTAATACTTCTCTTCTTACATCTTTGTGTAGTCTTAGTAATCTAAGTTTATTAGCAACAGTAGATTGATTTTTACCTACTTTTTTAGCAATTTGTTCTTGTGTTAAATTATGTAATGTCATCAACTGATTATAGCTTTCTGCTTCTTCTATATAATTTAAGTTTTCTCTTTGAATATTTTCAATTAAAGCCATGATAGCTGAGTCTACTTCAACTACTTCATTAATTAGAGCTGGTATCTCAAGTAATCCTGCCATCTTAGAGGCTCGTAGTCTTCTTTCACCCGCAATTAACTCATAGGAGTTATCACTAAACTTTCTAACGTTTATTGGTTGTAGAACGCCATACTCCTTAATAGATTGGGTCAATTCTTCTAAAGCACTTGTTGAGAATTTTGTTCTAGGTTGATATGGGTTCGGTCTAATATACTCAATTGGTATATATTCGATCCTCATTTTAATATTTTCCATATATTACCTCCTCTATAACGGGTTCTTATTTGGCATACCAGGTTTTCTAGGATAAGTCTTTGGTGTCTTACTTGACTTTCTAATAGTAACTATATTTCTTTCTAATAGCGCAGTAGGTATGCATATATTTTCAATATTAGGCTTGTCTCCTCCTAGAAGAGTAATAGCAGGTCCTGCTAGCTTAATTTCCTCCATACACTTAGGTCCTTTTGAAGCTATCATAAGTCCTCCCACTTTAGCAAGTGGTAGACATAATTCTGTTAATGTTTGCATATTAGCAACCGCTCTTGAAACAACTATATCATACTTTTCCCTATTTTCTATATCTCTACCTAAATTTTCAGCTCTCTCATGTATTAAATTTACTTTAATATCAAATTTACTACACGCTTCGTCAATAAATTTCAACTTTTTTTCTACAGAGTCTACTAAAGTAATATCAATAAAGGGATATAGTATTTTTAATGGTATACCAGGAAAACCTCCCCCAGTTCCTATATCAATGATTTTAATGCCATCGTATACATAATCTTTATTAATCATTATTAGGGAATCAACAATATGTTTATAGATGAAATCACGTCTATCTGTAATTGATGTTAAATTTAAATATTTATTTTTTTCCAAGAGGTATTCCATAAACTGAAGTATCAAATCTATTTGTAACGGACTCATTTCAATCTTTAATTTATCTAAACACTCTACTAATAACTCTCTTTCATTCATTAAATCACCTTTTTTTATAGTATTCAATAGCAACCATCAATACTGATATGTCAGCTGGTGAAACACCAGATATCCTCGAGGCTTGTCCTAGTGATAGTGGTCTTATTTTATCAAGTTTTTGTCTTGCTTCAATTCTCAAACCTTTAATTGTTCTATAATCTATATCCTCCGGTATTATTTTATGTTCTAACCTTTTGTGTTGTTCAACTTGTATTCTTTGTTTTTGTATATATCCTTCATACTTAATTTGTATCTCTACCTCTTCAGTTATATCCTTAGTAATATCTGGTCGATTCACATCAATAATTTTTGACTCATTGTATTTCACTTCAGGTCTTTTCAATAATTCATAATATGATACAGCATTTTTTAATGGAGTACTCCCAATTGTTGTTAAATAATTATTTGTTTCTTCACTATTCTTAATTATTGTTTTACGCAATCTTTTTAATTCGTTCTCTATTCCAAAACATTTAACTTTAAACTTTTGATATCGTTCCTTTTTTATAAGTCCAATATCGTAACCTATTTGTGTTAATCTAATATCCGCATTGTCTTGCCTCAACAGTAGTCTATACTCACACCTAGAAGTCATCATTCTATAGGGTTCAGTAATACCTTTTGTAACAATATCATCTATTAAAACGCCTATATACGCTTCTGATCTATCTAAAATTATTGGTGGCTTGCCTAACACGTATTGAGTTGCATTTATACCGGCTATTAAACCTTGTGCACCTGCTTCCTCATAACCAGATGTCCCATTAATTTGGCCTGCAAAAAATAAACCACTAATAGCTTTGTACTCTAATGTCGTCTTTAATTGCAATGGATCTATATTATTATACTCGATTGCATATGCAGATCTCATTATCTCTGCATTTTCTAATCCTTTAATAGTATTTAACATCTTAATTTGTATTTCTTCAGGTAGACTTGATGACATTCCCTGTACATAGAGTTCATTAGTATGTATACCTTCAGGTTCAATAAACAATTGATGTTGAGGTTTATCAGAAAATCGTGTTACTTTGTCTTCAATTGATGGACAATACCTTGGTCCCACACCTTTTATGTCTCCACTAAATAAAGGGGATAAGTGTAAATTATCTCTTATAACCTTATGTGTATCTTCATTTGTATATGTCAAATAACAAGGAACCTGTTCTATATCTATTTCGTCTGTTTCAAATGAGAATGGAACTATATCTTGATCTCCATACTGAATTTGCATCTTTTCAAAATCTACTGTTCGTTTATCTATTCTCGCAGGGGTACCAGTCTTAAATCTCATTAATTCTATATTCAGTTCTACTAAATTATTAGACAGTTCAACTGAAGGAAATAATCCATTTGGTCCTCCATTAAAACTTACATCTCCAATAATCACTCTAGAATCTAAATATGTCCCCATAGTTAATACTACGCTTTTCGACTTGAAAATCGCACCTGTCTTAGTTATAACACCTCTAACATTTTTTTCTTCTACTAGCAAGCTAACTACTTCATGTTGCTTTAACACAAGATGCTCTTGATCTTCAATAGTTTTTTTCATTTGTGTTTGATATACATACTTATCAGCTTGTGCTCTAAGAGAGTGTACAGCAGGTCCTTTTGCAGTATTTAACATTCTACACTGTATCATTGACTTATCAATATTTTTACCCATCTCTCCACCAAGAGCATCAATTTCCCTTACTAGATGCCCTTTTCCTGTTCCACCTATAGAAGGATTACAGGGCATTAAAGCAACAGAATCTAAATTCATGGTTAGTAAAATAGTATTCAGCCCTATTCTAGCACTTGCAAGTGCCGCTTCACAACCTGCATGCCCTGCACCTACAACAATGACATCATAGTCTCCACCATTATATTGCATCCATTTCACCTACTTTCCTATACAGAAATTCTTGAATATTTGATCTATTAGATTTTCGTGTATTGTATCTCCTGTAATTTCTCCTAAGAGATTCCAAGCTTCTTTTAGATCAATAGAAATAATTTCTAATGGCATTGATATATCAATAGTATTAATTACACTTTTCAAACATATTAAAGATTGTTGTAGTAAATTAATATGCCTAATATTTGATATTATCTCAAATGACTCAATTTCAAAACCTTTTGCACTTATTAAGTCTAGTATCGTTTTCTTGAGTATATCAATACCTAGCTCTTGAGTAGCAGAAATTTCAACAACTTCTTTATCATACGTCTTAGCAATATTGTCGACGCTTACTATACTATCTTTATCTGCTTTATTTACAACTATTATTGCCTTTTTGTCTTTTACTAATTCTAATAGAGCTATATCCTGTTCTTCTAGCTCTAAGCTTCCATCTAACATCAATAAAACTAAATCACTTTGTTCTAGTATTTGTACCGTTTTCTCTATTCCCATTTTTTCAATAATATTTTCTGTTTCTCTTATTCCTGCAGTATCAATTATCTTAAGGGGAATACCTTCAATATTAATATACTCTTCAATTGTATCTCTTGTAGTCCCAGCAATTTCAGTTACTATTGCTCTTGACTCTCCTATCAACGCATTCAATAATGAAGATTTGCCCACATTGGGTTTCCCAATTATAGCAGTATTAACACCTTCTCTAATCAATCTACCATTTTCTGCATTATAAATTAGTTGTTCAACTTTTTCTACAGTGCTTTTTGTCTTATCTAATATAAGGTCATAAGATACGTCTTCGATATCATATTCTGGATAATCGATAGATGCTTCGATATGAGCTAGCATTTCTAAAATACTATCTCTAATTTCACTTATTGTTCTAGAAATACTCCCTCCCAATTGCTTCATAGATATATTTAAACTTTTATTCGTTTTAGAATTAATTATATCAATAACAGCTTCTGCTTGTGCCAAATCGATTCTACCATTTAAAAATGCTCTTTTAGTGAATTCACCTGGTTCAGCCAATCTAGCACCACAGTCTACTAATAAGTTCAAAATGTTTTTTACAGGTATAATACCACCATGACAGTTTATTTCCACTACATCTTCTCTAGTATATGTGTTTGGAGAGATCATTTTTGAAACTAAAACCTCATCTATAACTATACCATCCTTAGGATTAATAATGTGACCATATATAATTTTTTTATCTTCGTAACTCTCAAAAGCTTTTGCTTTTGATTTAAATATTTTATCAATAATATAAAATGACTTTAATCCTGTCATGCGAACGATACCTATACCAGCAAATCCTACTGGTGTAGAAATCGCTGCAATAGTATCTTCCAAATAAGCGCTCATATTTTCTCACTTCACTCTCTTTATCATATTATTAGTTGTTTTATGTAAAAAAACCAGCTTTAGCTGGTTTTCTTTATATCTATAACAACTTTTCTAAAGGGTTCTTCTCCCTGGCTAAAAGTATATATCTTATTATTCTTTTGCAACGTAGCATGAATAATACGTCTTTCATATGGATTCATAGGCTCGAGTTCTATCTTCTTTTTTGTACTTATAACTCTATGAGCCAGTTTCTCCGCTAAATCTTTCAAGGTTAACTCCCTTTTCTTTCGATAATTCTCAGTATCTAATACTACTCGTACATACTGCTCTGTCAATTTATTTATAACTAAACTTGTAAGATATTGTAGTGAGTCTAGAGTTTGACCTCTCCTACCTATTAGAATACCCATATCTTGACCTGTCATAACAATACTTAACACGTTTTCATCAAGGCTAGTTTCGATATTTGCTTCTATGCCCATAGCAGATACAATATTGTTCAAATAGGTCTTAGCAATCTTACAAAGATCTGTATTTATTATTACCTCAACTTTAGCATACCTGTTGCGAAACAATCCCATTATTCCACCACTAGGTAGTTCTAATACTTTGGTTTCTACATTTTCTCTACTGGTATCTAATTCCTTTAGTGCAAGGCTTATAGCCTCTTCTACAGTTCTTCCCTTAGTTACAACCTTTTTCATTTATTTATTACCCCCTTACGGGCAGTACCTCTCATAATAAAAAATTGTTGTATATATGTGAAAATATTTTGTGTTACCCAATAAATAGCTACTCCCGATGGAAAAGTCCACGCAAAAAAGCCAATCATTAAAGGTGACATTATTTTCATAGTTTTATTCATTTGTTTCGCCTGATCATTGCCACCAGATTGTGAAGGCATATTAGTCATATATAGGTAAGTAGTAGCTGCAGCTAAAATAGGTAATATATGCAATGGATCAGGATCTCCTAAACTAGGCAACCATAAAAAGGATTTTTCTATAGCTGCGTACGCCGCTTCTGATCCGAAAACATATTTAGCTGGTTGTTGTAACACCCTAAATAGTCCTATAATTATAGGAAATTGAATTAATAAAGGTAGACAACCACCCATAGGATTCACATTATGCTCTTTGTATAACTTCATAGTTTCTTCATTAATTTTTTCTTTATTGTTAGCAAACTTTTTTTGTATTTTCTGTATTTCTGGCTGCAGTTTCGTCGTTTCTTGTAAAGATTTTGTTTGCTTAATGTTAATCGGTAATAGTAGTAACTTTGATATAATCGTAAATACAATTATTGAAACACCGTAATTGTTTACTAGATTAAATATAAAAAGTAACAAACTCCCAAATACTTCGTAAAGTATAGACATACTGTCCCCCCTAAATTATACCTTTCATACTAAAGGATCGTATCCCCCAGGATGAAATGGATGACATTTAATTATTCGATTAATAGATATTTTCATTCCTTTTAATACACCGTACTTATCAAAGGCTTTATAACAATACTCTGAACAAGTGGGGTAGAATCTACATCGTCCAGGAATCAATGGTGAAATAAACTTACTATATAAACTTATACAAAATAATATAATTTTCTTTAACATAGAATCACTTTTCTAATAAATTATTTTTTTTCATCAAATGTTTTAATGCACTTTGAACTTCGCAGTAGGAACTATTTTCTATCCCGACTCTTGCAATGAAAATAATATCATATCCTTTTACAAATTTTTTGTCATTTAATCTGTAGCTCTCCTTGATAAGCCTTTTAACACGATGCCTAACAACACTATTTCCATTTTTTTTGCTTACTGTAATTCCTAATCTATTATAATCAAGCCCATTACTTACATAGTAAATAACCAATAATTTATTACCATAAGATTTTCCGCTTTTGAATATGTTTTGGAATGTCCTGTTATTAAATGAGATAATCTTATCCATTATTAAATTCGCCTACTTTTTTAAAGATTAACAAAAAGGCCACAGTATGCGGCCTTAAGCTGATAAGCGCTTTCTTCCTTTTCTTCTTCTTTCACTCAAAATATTTCTTCCACTTTTAGTAGCCATTCTTTTTCTAAAACCGTGAACTCTTGATCTTTTCCTCTTTTTAGGTTGATAAGTCATTTTCATTTTAAAACACCTCCTAATGGAAATACATTTATATTAAACATATTTATAGTATTTGCTATTCTTATGTTTCACCCTAGAATTATATATTTAAAGACAAAGCTTGTCAATAACATAATTAGGAATTAGCTCTCATTTCTCGGTCTAGATTACATAGGTATTCCTGACGCTCCATCTTGATTATAAGTTCTTCTTCTAATAATTCTTTTTTCGCTATAAGAACTTCAAGTTTTACAAAATCACTAACATTATTAGTTATTTCTAAGTCAACATGCTCTAGCTCATTTTCAAGCTTTAATAAATCTATATCAATACTATCATACTCTTTTTGTTCGTTATAGGTAAACTTACGTTTAATTCTTTTTTCTCTATCCGTACTTTCTAATGGGCTAGTTTTTTTATCATTTTTAATATTATTTATGAGTTTATTATTATCTGATACTTCATATAGTCCTTGACTCTCTCGGTATTCAAAGTAATTACCTGTATACTGTACTACTTTACCATTACCTTCACAATCTAAAATCTTATTGCAGATTCTATCCAAAAAATATCTATCATGAGACACAGCAATAATAGGTCCTGAAAAATCGTCTAAATAATTTTCTAAAACTTTTAAGGTGTCAATATCTAAATCATTTGTAGGTTCATCAAGGATTAGTACATTAGGCGCCCCCATAAGAATTCTCATTAGGTATAATCTTCTTCTTTCTCCACCAGATAGTTTAGAAATAATTGAATACTGTAATGATGGCGAAAACAAAAACTTTTCCATCATTTTAGCTGCACTAATTTGAGTTCCGTCAGCAGTAGTCACTATGCCTGAGTTTTGTTTAATATAGTCAATTGCTCTTAATGATATATCCATATCTTCTGAATGCTGATCAAAATATCCTAATTTAACTGTTTCACCTATTGTAATAAAGCCTTTATCTGGAGCTATTTTTCCTGTGATTAAATTTATTAACGTACTTTTACCTGCACCATTATCTCCAATAATTCCAATCCTGTCAGTTCTTTGTAACATATATGAATAATCTTGTATAATTATCTTATCGTCATAAACTTTAGTTACATTACTTATCTCAATTATCTTATTACCTAGACGAGTGTGAGCAGTAGTCATTTCTAAATTAGCCTCATCAGTAC
The DNA here is from genome assembly GCF_009362815.1 of Alkalibaculum sporogenes. Classification (GTDB taxonomy): domain Bacteria; phylum Bacillota; class Clostridia; order Eubacteriales; family Alkalibacteraceae; genus Alkalibaculum_A; species Alkalibaculum_A sporogenes. The sequence continues at coordinate 50,309 of NZ_WHNX01000007.1, forward strand.
TTACTTTGGTGTCTCGTAGTTCTTCAAACCTTTGAATTCTTGCCTTTTGCTTTGTAGTTCTCGCTTTTGCACCTTTTCGTATCCAGTCTAATTCTTTTTTAAAAAGATTATTCTTCTTGCGTTCTAAAGAAGATTCTATATCTTGTCTCTCTATTTTTTTCTCAATATAGTATGTATAATTTCCCTCATAGCTATACAAATTACCATTATCTAATTCGATTATTCTATTTACTGCTCTATCTAAAAAGTATCTATCATGTGTAATCATGAGAAGGGAACCTTTTCTACTTTTTATATGACTTTCTAACCAATCAATCATTTTACTATCTAAATGGTTTGTAGGTTCATCAAGAATTAACAAATCACAAGGTGAGACTAATGCACCAGCTAAGGCTGTCCTTTTTTTTTGACCACCTGATAATGTATTTATCTTAGCATAAAAATCAGATATACCAAGTTTAGTAAGTATTGTTTTTATTTGACTTTCCATATCCCAAGCACATAATGAATTCATTTCATCAGTAAGTTTATAAAATTCATTTTGAACCTTCACATCTTGAGGACTTTCATCCATTTGTAGTAAAACTTTATGATACCTATTAATTGTCTTAATTATTGGAGATTCACTTTTGTAAACTTGCTCTAAAACTGTAGCGTCTCCATTAAAATTTGGATTCTGTGGAAGGTATTCTATTCTCATACCATTTGTTTTCTTAATTGTTCCTGTTTCACTGATCTCATGACCAGCAATAATCTTTAAAAGTGTAGATTTCCCAATCCCATTTATCCCGATTAATCCTACTTTTTCGTCATTAATGCTTAATGACAAATTATTAAATAGAACCTTATCTCCATAACCTTTTGATATGTTCTCAGCTGTTATTATACTAATAGTAAACATCTCCTTTTGGATGAACATCACTTGCAAATAATAAATGATGTGCTATTATTGGATTTATAACTTTTTATGGAAACTTCATTATCCAAGAAAAATAATCATTTTCTTCATTTTTCTCATAAGATAGATAAGCTTCAAATCTTTTTCCTTTCTTACTCACAAATTGATTGCCATATACTTTCCCATCTTTTAATAGCTTTTTCACTACTTCTTTTGTTGGTCTTACTTTTAACGATGCTAAAAATTTATCTTTTTTCCATATAACGTATTTACATCCAGCTTTCCAGTTACTACAACCATATCCTTTTGAGCCCTCTAAGATGTCACCTTTGCATATAGGACATTGTCCCAAAATCTCTATATCTCTATTATTATCTGTTTCAATATTATTAATTATATGAAACTTATCTTCTTTAATTGTCGTAATAGCATTTTTAGTAAAATCACATATTTCATCCATAAATTGCTCTTTTTTAATATTGCCTTTTCCTATTTCCGATAATGTTTTTTCTAATCTACCAGTATATTCTAGGTCAAACAACTCTTTTACTGGAAATTTTTCCACTAGTTTTTTTCCTATATTAGTAGTAATTAAATTTTTACCTTGTGTTTCAATATACCCTACAGATTTTAATTTTTTAATAGTTTCTGCTCTTGTAGCAGCGGTTCCTATGCTAAAACCATTTAATATTGCCCTCATAATTTCAATATTATTTTCAATTTCGTCTTCTTTGTACTTCTTACCACATGTTTCCATAATACGTAGCAATGTTTTTTCTGTATGCCTTTTTGGAGGCAATGTTTTTTTAGAATCCACTTTAGAATTTATTGTTGTTACTTCATCACTGATATCTAGAGTAGGTAAGTTTTTATCTTTAGATTGTATATTTTCTACTTTTTTCCATCCTTTTACTAATTGTATACGCCCTTTTGAAATGAAATTTCCTGTAGAAATTTCCACATCTACTCTCGTAGTAATAGTTGCTTCCTCGTGTTGTGCTACAGGCATAAACTGCATAATAAATCGGTTTTTAATAGCCTCGTATACTGTTTTTTCATTATCATTTAAACTCTTGGGAATTAAATATGTAGGTATAATTGCACTATGACTTTCTACTTTGCTATTATCAAAAACCCTTTTTGAGTTAATAAATAAAATTTCATTTTCATAAGGTAATCCTTTTTTTAAAATATTTAATACTTTCTCTGCCTTACCAGTTAGAGATTCTTCTAATGCTATACTAGAAGTTCTCGGATATGTGATATACTTCTTTTCATACAAACTTTGGGCTACTTTCAATACCTGATCCGAAGTCCAACCTTTATACTTGCTACTTATATGACCTTGTAAGTTTGAGAGGTTAAATAAATTTGGTGGATATTCCTTTTTTTGTTCTACTTGCTTATCTATTATCTTTCCAATAGTGCCTTGTATTGCTTCTGAAACAAGTTTGACATGTGCTTCTTCTGGAAATTTTTCGTTGTTTTCCAATGTATAAATGCCTTCGTATTCTTCTCCTTGTTTTGTCTTAAATACTGCAATGAGCTTATAAAATGCTTCTGGTACAAAATTCTCTATTTCCTTATCTCTATCGTATATTATTTTTAAAGTAGGTAATAATACTCTCCCAATATTTAATGGTGCACTAGATCCTCTTTGATATTTAAGTGTTGCAACAGATGTGAGATTAATACCTATAATCCAATCAGCCCACTGCCTACTTATTCCTGCATCACGTAGAGGCCTCATTTTTACATTTGATATCAAATTTTTTAGCCCATTCTCTACCTCTGTAGGTGTCCACTCATTTAAAAGTAATCTATCAACATCTTTATCTACTTTAAGATAATCTAAAATAATATCACCAATGATTTGCCCTTCACGATCATAGTCACAAGCAGATATAACTCCTGATACATCTTCTCTATTAATCAATGATTTAATAATTTCAATCTGTCTTAAAGCACCTTCATCAGTTTGAGACCTATCTTGACTATTTGATTTAACTTTGTACTCAAATTCTATAGGAATAAAAGGATAGTTTTCTAATCTCCAACTAGACATTTTTGAATCGTATTCTTTAGCATCTAATAGTTCTAACAAATGACCAAAAGCCCAAGTAACAATATAATGAGATCCTTCATAGAAACCATTATTTTTCTTATTTGATTTTACAGCTTCTGCAATATTTTTAGCTACAGAAGGTTTTTCAGCAATAATCACTTTCATATTTAAACCCCTTAAATCTTCAAAAACACTCTTATATCTTGATAATAGTTTTATTTGAAATAATATAACTTATCTATAATAAGTATCTTTAAACTATAATAATAGATAATCACTCATATCATTATATCACTAAATAAAACAAATCTAAAAATTTGACAATTATTAATAACTTTCTACTAGTAATATCATAAGATACCTACAAAAAAATAGTCATTTTTTATCTTACTATCTATTGTAATAAAAAAATAATAACTGAATAGTATTATTTAAGAGGTGATGATTGAATGTCGTTAAGTAAGAAATCAAAACTAAGAACAGTTCTAAACAATCCAGAAGGGAAATTAATATTAGAAAATTATTTTTCTGAAGCTTTAAAGAGCCCTTTATTAAAGATGGCTTTAGGATATACTATTGAGGAGTTAGCTCAAAAGGCAGGAAAAAAAAATGTTCCTGATGCCCTTTTAGAACAAATAGATATAGAATTAAGAAAAATATAGTTATACATCGTCAGCACTTACCTCCCTTAAGAAGCGAGAAGTAATAACCTCATCCAATATATAAACCATAGACTATATTAGATATCTAATATAGTCTATTAATAAATCATCCAAAAATAAACCTAAGAGTAATTATAATACACAATACCCTTTACACAAACATGTTACAAATTGTATAATTCTAGTAGGTTATTTAAGGAGGTTTCTATAATGTCTCGTTCAAAAGGAAATTGGATTTTCGGATTATTAATCATTTTTTTAGGTGTACTTTTGTTTTTTAACAATTTAGGGTTTACAGATATTGATTTAAGTAATTTATTTTCTACATACTGGCCAGTAGTATTTATTTTATTAGGTATAAATTTTCTGTTGAATAGAGGAAGTACTGGTGAAACAATCTCTGGATTAGTTTTTATTTTAATAGGAGCATTGTTGCTAGGCAATCGTACTGGGTTATTAAATATTGATTATCTAAGATTTGTAAATTTATTTTGGCCTATTATTATTATTATTATAGGTTTCACATTTATTTTTGGTCATAAAGGAAATGGAAAAACAAATTTTGCTATAATGGGTGCTATTGAAAGAAAAACACAACCATGGATTTTAAAAAGCAGCTCTTTTATTGCCTTTTGGGGTGGTATAGATTTAGATTTAACATTAGCAGAAATCCCTAATGGAGAAACCATTGTTGACCTTTCTGCTATTATGGGTGGTATAGATATTATTGTTCCTGATGATATATCTATTGAATGTCATGGAACTGCTATTTTAGGAGGAGTAGAGTTGCTTGACAAATCAACTGGTGGTATATTTGCAAGCACCTCCTCTTCACAAAATGATACTAAAGATTCAAATAAAGTAGTTAAATTTTACTGTAGAGCTATTATGGGTGGAATAGAGATTAAACAAAAGAAACGAATATCATGATATTCGTTTCTTTTTTATGGCAAGTATATTAATACAATTGTATTTCTTAGGAATTCTCTAGTTATAAATCTATAGCAAATCTTTCTACCAAAAGACCATTTACTTCTACCTTTTCATTCCACATATTCAAGGGCCTTACCCATATCCCTCTTTCTCCATATAATGCTTGGTATACAACTAATTCTTCCATAGTCTCAGAATGACGTGCTATATATAAGACTTGATATTTACCACCTTTAAAATGTTTATATATTAAATTTGCTTTAACTTGATTCATATCATCACCATATTCTTATAGTCAAATTAATATTTTAATAATAGTATATATTCTTAAAATCCTCTAGAGCTTCCACCACCGCCAGAGCTTCCTCCCCCACCGGATCTGCCTCCACCTCTGCCTCCTCCTGATCCTCTACTTAACATCCTTATTATACTAAAGGTGATAAGACCACCTGTAAACTTAAAATCTAAAATAATAAGAGGAATCATTATGGCAATACCTATGAATATAAAAATTGGTGGAATACTTTCTTCTTCATTTGATTCTTCAGTATTTTCTATTAAATTTTTATCGCCAACTAAGTATTCATCATATCCATATTCGTTGTAAATCTCATTGACAATTACATTAAATCCTTCTAATACACCTCTACTATAATCCCCAACTTGATAATGAGGAAGAATATACTGGTCTTGGATTCTCCCTGTCTTACCATCTGGCAATGCTCCTTCTAGCCCATATCCTACTTCTATACGGGATCTACCTCCTCCTAAATCAAGAATTAGTAAAACACCATTATCTTCTATCCTATCTCCAATTCCCCATTTTCTGAATAAATCTGTAGCAAATTCTTCTATAGAGTTATCACCAATGTCATCGATTGTTACGATTACTACTTGTGCTTTAGTTTTATCCTCTAACTCAGTAGCAATATTTATTATATATTGCTCAGTCTGATCATCAATTACATTTGCATAATCGTTAACATAAAAAACAGAAGTATGTGATGGGATATTACTTGCGTGAGCTAATTGAAAAAATATTATTAGTATAAAAAAGGCTATAGAAAGTGCCTTTAATATTCTTCTCATATTATTCACCAAATAAATCTCCTATATTAGGATTATCGCTAGCGCCTTCCTCCGCCTCAAAATACACTACACTTTCAAATCCTAATGATGTCGCAAAAATATTAGTTGGAAATCTTCTTATAGATGCATTATATTTTTTTGCAGAATTATTATAGGTTCTTCTAGCTGTAGCTATTCTATTCTCCGTTCCTGCTAATTCATCTTGCAAATTTATAAAATTTTCATTAGCCTTTAGGTCTGGATAATTTTCTGAAATAGCTAATAATCGCGATAATGCACCAGTCATAGCAGCATCTCCTTCTGCTTGTTCAGCAACAGTATTTGCTCCCATTAATCTACTTCTAGCTTCAGCAATATCAGTAAATATCTGTTCCTCATGTTGTGCATACCTTTGTACAGTTTCAACTAAATTAGGAATTAAATCATTTCTTCTTTGCAATTGTACTGATATTTCACTAAGAGATGCATCTACCTCTTCACTGCGATTAATCAACGAATTATAGCCACCTACCCCACTCATTATTATTAGTAGTACTATTACTACAATACCTATTAGTACTTTCATAGAATTTTTCATAAATATGCCTCCTCAAACTTTTTAGCTTTTTTATCGATTTTCTTTATAACTTATTTATTATTATATGTTAAATTTCTCAAAAATAAAAGACTCCTTTCATTTGTGGATAAGTTTTAAAAAATAAAAACTAATAAAAAATTTTAGTTATTAACATTGTTATTGATTCGATGAATTTTTTTTGGTATCATATAAACAGATGTTGATAACTATTAGTAACATATCCACAATATATTGATAACTTGTGGATATGTTTTAGTGTTTTTAGATAAATATAAATATTCTTATTTGTTTTCCTCAGTAATGATGTTGATAACATTTTATCAATAGATGTTTATAATTTTTTTATAATTGTATATTTTTTTATTTATCCACATAAGTATCAACACCATATAGCTTCAGGAGGAAGAATAATGGATAGAAATCTCGATAAATTATGGAATGATGCCCTACAAATTATTAAAGAAGAATTAACACAAGTAAGTTTTGAGACTTGGGTTAAACGTATAGAACCTATTTCTTACCAGGACAATACTATTGTTTTAGGCATAGAAAATGATTTTACTAAGGGTATCTTAGAAAATCGATATTCTGTTCTAATTGTAAACTCTCTAAAACATATTACAGGGAGAAATATTATGGTGGAGTTTGCAATTCCATCATCTTCTCCAGTAGACAATACAAAGGGACAAGTTAGTAACAATCAAACTTTATCAGAACTAATAAACCACTCTAATTTAAATCCCAAATATACATTTGACACTTTTGTTATTGGAGAAAGTAATCGCTTTGCCCACGCAGCATCAGTAGCTGTTGCTGAAGCTCCTGCACAAAGATATAATCCACTTTTCATATATGGAGGTGTAGGGCTTGGTAAAACACACTTAATGCATTCTATTGGACATTATACTTTAGAACAATCTCCAAATAAGAAAGTTGTGTATGTATCTTGTGAGACATTTACTAATGAATTTATAGATGCTATTCAAAATCGAAACAATGTTTCATTTAGAAATAAATATAGAAGTGTAGATGTTTTATTAATAGATGATATCCAATTTATTGCAGGCAAAGAAGGTACACAAGAAGAGTTTTTTCACACATTTAATGCCTTACATGAGGCAAATAAGCAAATAATTATTTCTAGTGATCGTCCACCAAAAGAAATACCAACTCTTGAAGATCGACTGCGTTCTCGATTTGAATGGGGCTTAATCACAGACATTCAGGCGCCAAATTTAGAAACTAGAATTGCAATTCTGAAAAAGAAAGCAAATACAGAAGGAATTGATATACCAAATGATGTCTTAGAATTTATTGCAAGTAAAATTCACTCAAATATTAGAGAATTAGAAGGTGCTTTAATCCGTGTAAATGCTTTTTCAAGATTGACTAATCAAACAATGTCACTTGATTTAGCAAATGAGGCATTAAAAGATATTCTCTCTAATAATAAACCAGAAATTATTACTGTAGATCTTATTAAAGAAATTACTGCAAAATACTATAATATTGAAATTGAAGATTTTAATCTTAAAAAAAGGACAAAATCTATTTCATATCCTCGGCAAGTAGCAATGTATCTGAGTAGAGAGCTCACTGACTTGTCATTGCCTAAGATTGGAGAAGAATTTGGTGGAAGAGACCATTCAACTGTGATCCATGGATATGATAAAATTGCTAAAGATATTGATAATAATTTTGATTTCAAAAACCTTATTCAAAGAATTAGCAAAGAAATTCAAGGAAATAAGTAATTAACTACATATTTTTTATCTTTACTTTAGCACTTCACTTATTTAAACCTGTTGATAAATACTAATAACTTCACTTAATCATCTCTATTTATCCACAGGTTGTTACCATAGAATCTTTTTGCACTTAAAGTATTACTTTAACTTATCAACAAATCCACAGCACCTACTACTATTATTACTATATAAATAACAATATATATATATTATAGGGAGGCCCTAATTATGAATTTTATAACTACTAAAGATGATCTGCTTCACTCAGTAAATATTGTTCAAAAAGCAGTATCAAACAAAACTACTTTGCCTATACTTGAAGGAATTCTTTTCAAAGTTATGGATAATACTATATATCTAATGGGCACTGATTTAGAAATTGGAATTAAAACAGAACTACCAGGTAAAATAAATAGTCAAGGCAGTGTCGTAATATCTGCAAAACTTATATCGGAACTTGTAAGAAAATTACCAGATGATGATGTCTTTCTAGAACTAAATGAAAACTATATTCTTAACATTAAGTGTCTTAATTCAGAATTTAATATCCAAGGTCAAAATGGCAACGAGTTTCCTCAACTACCTGAAGTACACTCAGATAAAGAAATATCAATTAATAAAGAATTATTTAAGAGCATGATTAAAGAAACTATATTTTCTGTAGCGAAAAATGAAAATATACCAATACTTACAGGAGAATTGATTGAAATTAATGATGGTATAATAAAGTTTGTTGCATTAGATGGATATAGATTAGCATTAAGACAAGGCAAAATTAATGACAATATTGAATTAAGTGAAGTTGTACCAGAGAGAACATTATCAGAATTATACAGAATTGCATCTTTAAGTACTTTAGATAGTGTACAAATTTCTCATACTAAAAACCAAATTCTTTTTAGATTAGGTCAAACACATATAGTATCTAGGCTATTAGAGGGTGAATTTATGAATTATAATCAGATAATTCCTCAAAATAGTACTACAAAAGTAAAAGTCAACGTAGCAGAACTATTGTCTAGTTGTGAAAGAGCATCGTTGATGGTTAGAGACGGTAAAAGTAATTTAATTAAGATGAACTTTATTAATAATATATTAGAAATAAAATCTAACTCAGAAATGGGTACAGTAAATGAACAAATAGATGTGGAGATTGAAGGAGAATCTATAAAAATAGCTTTTAACTCTACCTACTTTATTGATGTACTTAAAATTATAAGTGATGAAGAAATACTACTTGAATTTACTACTTCAGTTAGTCCTTGTGTAATAAAACCAAATCAAGGAAGTAATTATACCTACTTAATACTTCCAGTACGTTATATTGATCATTAATAAATAATGTTTTAGTACTAAAATTGGAGGAAAAAAATTGGAGATAATAATAATTAATACGGATTATATTAAACTTGATCAACTTCTAAAATTTGCAGGAGTTGTTGAAAGTGGTGCTGTAGCAAAACATACGATACTAGAGGGACTTGTTAAAGTAAATGACGAATTATGTTTACAAAGAGGAAAGAAAGTATACCCAGATGATACGGTATTTTTAAAAGATTATGGTTCTTTTATAGTTAAAAAAGAATAACTTGTATAGCTAAAATACAGGTTTAATTTTAGTAATTGAAGAAATACTTCATCCTCATCAAAAATTAAAAGGTAGACAGTATGCAATCAATATTAATTGAGTTCTTAAATTTATATATTCAAAATGCCTTGTGCTTTTAGTAGAGGTTCGTCTTTAAATATCTAATTATATAGTAACTATATTAATATGCATGAAAAAGGTGAATTAATGTTCGTATCGAATATAAAGTTAAGTAACTTTAGAAATTACAATGATTTAGAACTGAATTTAAATAAAAATATAAATATACTGGTAGGAGATAATGCACAAGGTAAGACTAGTTTACTAGAATCAGTATACGTATTAGCACGGGGAAATTCATACAAAAATAGCAATAGCGAACTTATTTTATGGGGTAAAGAAACTAGTGCAATAGAGGGTACTTTTCACAAGAAAAATATTGATGACAATATAAAGATCACTTTAAATAAACCCAATAAGACTAATATTTATATAAATAACAAAAAAACTAATAAAAAAAGCACATTATTGGAAAAAATCCATATTGTTCTTTTTAGTCCAGAAGACCTAAAAATGATAAAAGAGGGTCCAGATCTAAGGAGAAGATTTATTGATAATGAATTAAATAATATAAGACCTAGTTATGGTAAACTTCTAAAAGACTATACAAGGGTATTATATCAAAGAAATAATCTTTTAAAGGTATTAAGATATGATAATAAAAATATAAATACTCTTGAAATATGGGATGAACAATTAATTGCATTAGGTAAGAAAATTATAATATCAAGAATTAATTTTTTAAAAAAAGTTAATAGTATTACAAAAATAATTCACAGTAAATTAACAAATGATCAAGAAGAGATTAAACTATTTTACATATCTAATATTGTTAAAAATAATGATGATCTAGAAAAAATAGAATCTATTTATAGAAATTTATTAAACATAAATATCAAAGAAGATATACAGAAAGGTTATACTAGTATAGGACCTCATATCGATGATATCAGAGTAATCATAAACGATTTTGATGCAAAATTGTACGGATCTCAAGGTCAACAAAGAACAGCTGCACTTTCACTGAAACTTTCAGAAATTGAAATTATAAAATCTCATATTGAAGAAAATCCAATCATTTTATTAGATGATGTAATGTCAGAACTCGATAGTAAAAGACAGGAAAAAATTATAGAGTTTTTCCATGATTCACAGGTATTTATAACATGTACAGAAATAAATTTTGAAAATTTCTTACAAAATTTTAATAAAAAAATATATAATATAGAACGAGGAACTATTACAGATATGAAAAGATAATTGTTTTAATATAAAAACTATATTATAATATATGTTTGATAGATGAACAGGAGGATTATAAATGCCACAAAATATATATGGTGCAGAGCAAATACAAGTACTTGAAGGTTTAGAAGCTGTTAGAAAAAGGCCTGGAATGTACATTGGTAGCACAGGAAGTAGTGGTCTTCATCATTTAGTTTATGAAATTGTAGATAATAGTATTGATGAAGCATTACAAGGTCACTGTGACAAAATCAATGTTTTTATTCATGAGGATAATTCAATAACAGTAGTGGATAATGGTAGAGGAATTCCTACAGGAATACACCCTAAATTAAAAAAATCTGCTGTTGAAGTAGCTTTAACTATCCTACATGCTGGAGGTAAATTTGGCGGTGGCGGTTATAAGGTATCTGGTGGTCTTCACGGAGTAGGGGTTTCTGTAGTTAATGCTTTATCTGAATTGCTAATAGTTGAAGTTAAACAAAATGGACAAATCTATAATCAGACTTACTCAAGAGGTAAAGCCAAAACAGAGCTAGAAGTAGTTGGAAATACAAATAGAAGTGGTACAAAAATTACTTTTAAACCTGATCATGAGATATTTGAAGAATTAGAATTTGAATTTGATATTTTAGAGAATAGATTAAGGGAACTTGCATTTTTAAATAAGGGATTAACGATTGTACTAGAGGATCAACGTGAAGAAAAGCAAACTGTAAAGTATTATTACGAAGGTGGTATTACTTCTTTTGTTGAATATTTAAATAAAAACAAAGATGCTTTACATGAAAAAGTAATTGGTTTTGAGAAAAGCAAAGAGGATGTAATTATAGATGTTGCTATGCAGTATACAGATAACTATACAGAGAGTATTCATGCCTTTGCAAATAACATCAATACTATTGAGGGAGGAACCCATCTCAATGGTTTTAAATCTGCGCTTACAAGGTGTATAAATAATTATGTAAGAAAATATAATTTTATAAAAGATAGTGATAAAAATTTATCTGGTGAAGATGTTCGTGAAGGGTTAACTGCAATCATTAGTGTTAAACTAACTGATCCTCAATTTGAAGGTCAAACTAAGACTAAATTAGGTAACACTGAGATTAAAGGTATTGTAGAAACAATAACAAATGATACCGTATCTGCATTTCTGGAAGAAAACCCTAGTGTATCTAAAATTATTGTAGAAAAAGGCTTAACAGCTGCTAGAGCAAGACAAGCTGCTAAAAAAGCTAGAGAATTAACCAGAAGAAAAAGTGTTTTAGATAGCACTGCATTGCCAGGAAAATTAGCAGATTGCAGAGAAAAGGATCCAGCTCTATCTGAAATATATATAGTAGAGGGCGATTCTGCCGGCGGTTCAGCAAAGCAAGGTAGGGACTCAAAAACACAGGCAATTCTTCCCTTAAGAGGTAAGATTCTTAATGTGGAAAAGGCAAGACTAGATAGAATTTTAAATACTGATACTATACGTTCTATGATTACGGCATTTGGAACAAATATTAGTGAAGAATTTAATTTAGAATCTGCAAGATATCATAAAGTAGTAATCATGACCGATGCAGATGTAGATGGTGCTCATATAAGAACTCTCTTACTTACCTTCTTCTTTAGGTATATGAGAGGACTCATTGATGCAGGTTATGTTTATATAGCACAACCACCTTTATACAAAGTTCAAAAAGGAAAACGAATAGAATACTGTTATAGCGATAAAGAATTGAATGAAATTATGGAAGATATGGGAAAAGATAATACTATTAACCTTCAAAGGTATAAAGGTTTAGGAGAAATGAATCCAGAACAATTATGGGAAACAACAATGGATCCTAATACTAGAACACTTCTTAAAGTAACGATTGACGATGCAATAAAGGCTGATGAAATCTTTAATATACTTATGGGTGATAAGGTTCAACCTAGAAAAGAATTTATTGAAAAAAATGCAAAAAAAGTTAAAAATTTAGATATATAGGGGGTGCTTGAATGGACACTGAAAAGAAAGATCACGTATTACCGATTGATATTGCATATGAAATGAAAAAATCATATATAGATTATGCTATGAGTGTAATAGTGGGAAGGGCACTTCCCGATGTTAGAGATGGATTAAAACCAGTTCATAGAAGAATTATATATGCTATGAGTGAACTAGGATTAAATCCAGAAAAATCATTTAGAAAATGTGCTAGGATCGTCGGGGACGTACTAGGTAAGTATCATCCTCATGGAGATACTTCCGTTTACGACGCATTAGTTAGACTAGCACAAGAGTTCTCTACTAGATATCTACTTGTTAATGGTCATGGTAACTTTGGATCAATTGATGGTGATAGTGCTGCTGCAATGAGATATACAGAAGCAAAAATGGCGAGAATAACAGTTGAATTACTTAGAGATATTAATAAAGATACTGTTGACTATATGCCTAACTTTGATGAAACTCTGAAGGAGCCTATAGTATTACCTTCTAAATACCCAAATCTTTTAGTAAATGGTTCATCGGGTATAGCAGTGGGCATGGCGACAAATATTCCTCCACATAATTTAAGAGAAGTTGTTGATGCAACAGTTCATATGATTGATAATCCCGATTGTAGCGTTTATGATTTACTTAATCACATAAAAGGTCCAGACTTTCCTACTGGTGCTACTATTTTAGGGAAAGAGGGTATCCATAGTGCTTATACTACAGGTCGAGGAAGAATTAAAGTAAGAGCTAAAACCCATATTGAAGAAATAACAAATACGAGACAGAGAATAGTTATAACTGAAATACCTTATATGGTAAATAAGGCTAGATTAGTTGAAAAAATTGCTGATCTGGTTAAAGATAAAAAGATAGATGGTATTTCTGATTTAAGAGACGAGTCAGATAGAAAAGGGATACGTGTTGTAATAGATTTAAAAAGAGATTTTAATGCAGAAATTATATTAAATCAATTATATAAACATACCCAGCTTCAAGAAACATTTGGAGTAATTATGTTAGCTTTAGTTGACAATCAGCCTAAGGTAATGAACTTACAAGAGATATTATTTCACTATCTAAATCATCAAAAAGAGGTTATAATTCGTAGAACTCAGTTTGATTTAAAAAAGGCTGAAGATAGAGCACATATTTTAGAAGGTTTAAAAATAGCATTAGATAATATTGATAGGGTTATTGTCATTATTAGAGGATCAAAAAATGGAGAAATAGCAAAAAACAGTCTTATTGAAGAGTTTGGTCTTTCTGAAAAACAAGCCCAAGCTATATTGGATATGCGTTTACAAAGGCTTACTGGACTAGAAAGAGAAAAGATAGACATAGAGTTTAATGAGCTTATGATAAAAATTGAGGAATTCAAGAGATTACTAGCCGATGAGAATTTAATCATGCAAGTTATTAAAGAAGAATTGACAGAGATTAAAGAAAAATATGGAGATAATAGAAGAACTGCTTTTGAAGTAGATTATGAAGATATTAGTATGGAAGACCTAATAGAAGAACATGATGTAGTTATTACTATGACACATGTTGGGTATATCAAACGGTTAGCTGCTGACACATATACTGCTCAAAAACGAGGTGGCAAAGGAATTAGTGCATTAAGTACTAGAGATAATGATTTTGTAAGTAAATTATTCACTACTACTACCCACCATTACATCTTATTCTTTACCAATAAAGGAAAAGTGTATAGATTAAAAACTTATGAAATCCCTGAAGCATCTAGAACTGCAAGGGGAACAGCGATAGTAAATATACTTCAATTAGAACCTGATGAAAAAGTGACTACTATTATACCTATAAAAGAATTTACAGATAATAACTTTTTAGTTATGGCAACTAAGAAAGGAATTATAAAAAAGACAAGTCTATCTCAATACGATTCTTCTAGAAAAAATGGCCTTATCGCAATTTCTTTAAATGACAATGATGAATTAATTTCAGTGGAGATGACTAATGGAACTAGTGATATCATCATGGGAACAAAAAAAGGTTATGCAATAAGATTCTTAGAATCTGATGTTCGCTCTGTTGGAAGAACAGCTATAGGTGTAAGAGGTATAAGTCTGAGAGACGATGACGAAGTTGTGAGTATGGATCTACCACAGGATGATATGTTTATTTTATCAGTTAGTGAGAATGGATATGGTAAGTTGACTGACATAAATGAATACAGAGTTCAAAATAGAGGTGGTAAGGGAATTCAAACTTATAAAATTACAACTAAAACTGGTGACCTTAGTGGAATTACAGTGTGTAGCAAAGAAGAACAAATCATTCTTATTAATAATCAAGGAATAATAATAAGATTAGAGATAAGTGGTATATCTATAATGGGAAGAAGTACTCAAGGCGTAAGATTAATGAAATTAGATAAATCTGAGAAGATTGTCACTATTGCAATGATGATTAAAGAAGAGGATATAGAAGAGATATTAGAATAATATAAAAAAAACACAAGGTATGTATCGATACATACCTTGTGTTTTTTTTACTACTATTTTTCTAATAACTGATTAACAAATTAACGAGATTATTTGTTTAGTAAGATACTAGTATATAATAGTTAATTAGATTAGTTAAAATATTTGTCCGGAACTTGAATAAATTTTTTAATCTCAGTGTTTTCGGATATATTTTGAATTTCTGTTTGAGTAAGCAAAGAAAACTTATCCCTTTGAGCATCGACTATACAGAAAAATCCAAAAGGTTCTTCGCCAATATTTATAAGTTGATGAGGCGAATTATTTGGGATTATAATAAGATCCATAGGTTTTACATTATGAATGGTATCATCAACGATAACTTTCCCTTTTCCTCTTGCAATAACAACTACATGGACATGCTCATGTTTTTCTAAGGTTGAGAACCCACCCATTTCACATTCAAAATAACGTAAGTGAAAATTAGTTCCATAACCATGTTCTACTAGATTTTGTCGTGTAGTCTCGTTAAAGGTTACAGGACCATCAACAGTGGGTTTATAGTCTATTTTAGTAATACCATTCCATATATAATCTTTAAACTCAAAATAAATATTTTTTGCCATATTTGTACACTCCATTTTAATATTATAGTAATTATTTACATATATTTAATTATTATATTGTATAAAAATAATTAATCTGTATAAACCGATTACATTTGTAACATTTGTGTACAAATGTTCAATTAAGACTTTAACTTTATTAAAATATAAATTATAATTGTATTATCTAAAATAGTATACCCAAAAAAGTACAGTAGATGTTATGCTTGTTTATAATTTTGGAATACTAATTTAGTAAATAATAAAAAATGATATTTTAACTGAATTTTAAATAGACTCTTTAAAAATGAATTTATAGGGTATATTACTGTTAAGATGATCAAAAGAAAGGAAGATATTAGATGAAAGATTTAGGTTTAGAATTTGATAAAGATCTTGTTTTAATTGATGTAGATGCAAGTAGTGATGGAGAAGCTATAGAAAAAGTTGCAACACATCTACTTAATAAAGGTTTAGTAAAAGAAAGTTATATAAAGGCAATTATGGAAAGAGAAAAAGTTTTTCCAACAGGTTTACCAACAGAAGGTTATGGAGTAGCAGTACCTCATACTGATGTAGAGCATGTAATAGAGCAAGCAATTTGTATAGCTACACTAAAAAATCCAGTACCATTTAAAGTAATGGGTAGTATAGATGAAATGGTTGATGTGAAAGTATTATTTATGTTAGCTTTAAAAGAGCCACATTCACAACTTGAAATGTTACAGGCAGTAATAGGAATTGTTCAAAAACCAGACATTTTAGAAAAGATTTGCACAGAAAAAGATACTCAAACAATTTTTGACATAGTAAAATACGAGTTTGAAAATATAGAAGAGTAAACTGGAGGAGTATAATGTTTGATTTATGGCAACAGTTAACTTTTGGTAAATATTTAAAATTCTTAACAGATTTTGTAGGTAGAAATGCTAGTATGTTAGGTCTAATACTATTTTCATATGTAATAGTAATATTTGTTGGGAGGTATGGAGGTCTTAAATATATTAGAAATAGATTTGACGAATTTGTAATTACTAAATCGAGAGATTATTTGAAAGACAATAATAATATAGAGTCTAGTGAATTAGTAGATAAAATATATGAAGATTGGAAAAAAGAGATTGATAATTTTCCATCTTATGTCTTCATACAATCTAAAAGAGATTATTGGATAGAAAAACCTAACCTAGAGGCCATTGAACAAAGATTGTTTATAGACAAAGATAAAGCAAGTGAAATCTTAGTTAAAAATGGAGTGATAATAGGTGAGTGAAATATCTAATAAAAATATTATTGAAATAGGTAAGAATATAATATCAATTGAGATAGATGCACTAAAAAAATTGGAACAAAGTGTAGATGAAAACTTTATAAGAGCTGTTGAGATGATAAATAGTTGTAAAGGAAAAGTTATTGTTACAGGAACAGGTAAGTCAGGCCTTATAGGTAGGAAAATTTCTGCAACTATGAGTTGTTGCAATATTCCTTCGATATACCTAAATGCATATGAATGTGAAAATGGTGATTTAGGTGTGGTTAGGGAAAACGATCTCTTAATAACAATTTCTAATAGTGGAGAAACAGGTGTTTTAAAACATCTTGTGGTTCCTTCATGTAAGACACTTGGGTGTAAAGTGATTGCTTTAACAGGAAATTTACAATCATGGTTAGCAAAAGAGAGTGATATCGCTATATATATAGGAGTAGAAAAAGAAGCTTGTTATTTAAATATTAATGCATCTGCTAGCACTACTACTACTTTAGCAATGGGAGATGCGTTAGCTTTAACTGCTATGGAACTAAGAGGAACAACCCGTGAAAAAACGTATTTTTTACATCAAGGTGGTGCTTGGGGAAAAGCACTTAAAGAAGAGTTTAATAAATAAAAGGAGGTATATATATGACAGTAAAAATTGCACCATCATTATTTGGAGCTGATTTAGGAAATTTAGAAAATCAAATTAAAGCAGTAGAAGATTGTAAAGTAGAAATGCTTCATATTGATGTTATGGATGGAAATTTTGTACCAAATATAGCATTTGGACCAGATCAAGTAAAAATGTTAAGAGGCAAAACAGACTTATTTTTTGATGTTCATATGATGGTAGTAGAACCGGATAGATTTATTCCACGTTTTGTTGAAGCAGGAGCTGATATGATTACAGTTCATCAAGAAGCTACAACACATTTGCATAGAACACTGCAATTAATTAAATCATTTGGTATAAAAGCAGGTGTAGTACTTTCACCTGGTACATCAATTAAAACATTAGAATACGTTTTAGATGATATAGATATGGTTTTATTAATGACAGTAAACCCTGGATATGGGGGTCAATCATTTATAGAGAGTAGCATAAATAAGATAAAAGATTTATCAGAAATGATAAAAGGTTACAATATAGATATTCAGATTGATGGTGGAATTAATTTAGAAACAGCGCCTAAGGTAGTAGAAGCAGGTGCAAATGTATTAGTAGCAGGCTCATTTACGTTTAAAGGTGATATAGCTAAAAATATATCTGCTTTAATTAGTGCAGTTAATTTTAAATAGGAGGAATTTAAATAATGAGAGCAATTAAATTATATGGCATCCAAGATTTAAGATTAGAAGAAGTATTACAACCTGAAATAAAAAAAGAAGATGAAGTATTAATAAAAGTTAAGGCTGTTGGTATATGCGGTTCAGATTTATCAAGATATGGAAAATTTGGTCCTAAAAAAGAAGTAGGTTTAACTTTTGGGCATGAATTTTCAGGTGTTATTGAAGAAATAGGAAAAAGTGTAACAAAATTTAATGTAGGGGATCGAGTAACCGTAAGTCCAGGATTTCCTTGTATGAAATGCGAATACTGTAAAAAATCTGACTATTCAAAATGTGATGAACTAGAAGTAATAGGTGCAGTAGCTGATGGTGCATTTGCTGATTATATTATAATGCCTGAAGATAATGTGATCCACATCCCAAACGAAATAGAATATGATCAAGCAGCTATGATAGAACCTTCAGCAGTTTGTGTACATGGTTTATATCAATCAGGTATCAAAGCTGGAGACACTGTTACGGTAATGGGATGCGGACCTATAGGTCTTATGACTATTCAATGGGCTAAAGTATTCGGTGCTACAAAAGTTATTGCAATTGACGTAATGCCAGAAAAACTTGAATGGGCGAAGAGTATGGGTGCTGATGAAATCGTCAATGGTAAAGAAGAAGATGCTGAAGACGCAGTTAAAAGACTTACTAATGGCAGGGGTACTGATATGGTATTCGAAGCAGCAGGATCAGCTTTTACTTGTGGACAAGTTCTTGCATTAGCAAGAAAAGGTGGAACTATTACTTATTTAGGTATTCCTTATGGAGATGTTAATATTAAAAGAGAGTGGTTTGAAAAAATTATGAGGAATGAACTTCATTTAGTTGGCTCATGGAACTCAATACAGGGGCCATTTCCAGGACCTGCATGGGATACAACTATACATTTTATGAAGACTGGACAAGTTGATTTTACTCCTATTATTACTCATAGATATGATTTAGGAGAAGCACCTGATGTATTTACTAAAGTTCATAAAAGAGATACCTTATTTGGAAAAATTATTTTTTTCCCTGAAGGGGTAGAGAAATAATGAAAAGAATAGCAATCGGTTCAGATCATGCAGGCTTTTTAGCAAAGCAAAACTTAATAAAAGAATTGAAATCTTGGGGGATAGAAGTAGTAGATGTAGGTCCATCTTCAGATGAAAAACCGGTAGAATACGTACCTATTGCTGAATTAGTATCTGTGAAAGTAGCTGAAAATGAAGTGGACGGCGGAATACTTATTTGTGGTACAGGAGTAGGTATGTCTATTGCAGCGAATAAAATTCCTGGAATAAGAGCTGCTGTAGTAAATGACTTATTTTCTGCTCAATACGCAAAATCAGACGTTAATCTAAATGTACTTTGTATGGGTGCACGAGTAATAAGTGAGAGAATAATAATGGAGATTACCAAAAAATGGGTAGATACTAATTTTACTGGTGGGAGATTTATACCTAGAATTGCTCAACTACATGAAATGGAATCTAAATATTTTACTAAAGGTGGAAAATAATGATTAAAGTATCGGCATCAATTATGTGTGGAAATCCTATGAAATTTGGAGAAGAACTCAGAAGGTTAGAAGATGCAAATGTTGAGATGATACATTTTGATATGATGGATGGATCTTTCGTTCCTAATATAGCAATGGGATTGTATTTACTTGAAGATATGAAAAAGAATACAAAAATACCATTTGATGTACACTTAGCTGCATGGGAGCCTTCACAGTATTATGAAAGAATTGCTGCTGCTGGCGTTGAATATTTAAGCATTCATACAGAAGCAGTTAAGCATATTCATAGAGATATTCAAAAGATAAATGAATTAGGAATATCTGCTGGTGTAGTTTTAAATCCTGCGACTACCGTAAATGCATTACAATACATTATTGAAGATATAAAGATGGTTACGATAATGACAGTAGATCCAGGTTTTGCTGGACAAAAGTTTATAAAATCACAGCTGAAAAAAATTAGAGAAGTAAAAGAAATGGCGCAAAAATATAATAAAGATTTATTAATTTCGGTAGATGGAAATATTAATAAAGATACTATTCCAGACTGTGTTAAAAATGGTGCGAATGTATTAGTTGCAGGAACATCATCTATATTTAAAGGTGATAATGCAAATTATAAAGAGCTAGTAAAAGAAATGAAAAATTCTATTAATGGAGGTAAGTGACTTGAAAGATACTATGAAAGGTTTATGTCTTAATGAAGAGCAAAAACTAGAATTAAAACAATTTCCTATACCAGAGCCTAAAAAAGGTTTTGTAAGAGTAAAAGTTAAGCGAGCAGGAATATGTGCAACAGATATTGGGTACTGGAAACACGGAAGCGACAGGCTAAAATTACCAGTAATATTAGGTCATGAAGCATCAGGAGTAGTTGAAAAGCTTGGAGAGGGTACCTCGAAATTTAAAGAAGGTGATAGGGTAATTGTAATGACTACCTACGAAGTTTGTGGAGAATGTAGATTTTGTCGTATTGAAGCAACAAACCTTTGTATAAGCCGTAGAGGAATTGGTTCAAAAGAAAATGGTGCATTCGCTGAATACATTGTAGTTCCTGAAAAAAGCTTAATAGCTATGCCAGATACAATGACTTATGACGAAGGTGCAATGGTTGAGGTACTAGCGTGTGGAGTTCATGCTGTAGCCGAACAAACACCAGTGACTCTAAATAGCGTTACACTAATATTAGGGCCAGGACCTATAGGAGTGTTGGCGGCTCAAGTAGCAAAAGCTGCAGGTTCAAAAGTTGTAATTGCAGGACTAACACAAGATAAGCCAAGATTAGAATTAGCAAAGGAACTAGGTGTTGATGTAGTTGTAAATTTACAAGAAGAAGATTTGAAAAAGATTATTTTAGACATGACAGATGGATATGGTGCTGACTTTGTAGTAGAAGCTTCAGGTTCAATTCCTGCAGTACGAACAGCTTTAGATTTAGTTGCAAAACGAGGAACACTATGTCAAATGGGAGTACATCACTCTCTAGTGGAAGTAGATTGGTCATTAATATTACACAAGGAATTAAATGTTATAGGATCCCTTAGCCAGAAACCTACAGCTTGGCATATAGCGAAAGATTTAATTGTAGATGGTAAAGTTAAAGTAGATCCATTAGTATCTGATGTTATGCCGATTGAAGAGTATGAAGATGCATTTGAAAAAGCGGCTAATGTATCAGGATTTAAAGTGTTATTTGATTTAGAAAAATAACATAATTGAATTTATTTAATATAATCCAGCACATAAACAAATATTTTACTGATATTAAAGAGTTTTATGTGCTGAATTAAACTTAATATATCTAAGAATAATTAAAATTACTATAAACTAATGATTAAAGAGTAGAAAGTATAGGTAATAATATATGAATGAAAACAAAGAAAAAAGACAGGAGATTTTTAACAACTATAAGGAAAGTATCAAGAGGGCTAAGTTTGCTCCATTGACAAAGTATGCTTTAAATGTAGGTAATCCTTCTAAAAGCAATGAACAAAAATCAAGTAACGACAAAGATAATAAAAATATCGATGAGATTTATTTAGAATATAAAATAAAAAAATTAGAAGAAAAGCTTTCAAAAATATTATTGATAAGCATGACTGCCTTGGTACTTGCAATTATTTCCTTAATAATTATAATGTATAATGTATAAAATATATACAATGTTGAAAAATATGTTATACATGAAAAACAAGCTACTGTTACACAAAACGCTTGCAATTACATTTGTAACGTGAGATAATTTACTAGGTAACAAAATGTAATCGTTACATGAAGGGCGATTAGTGAATATGTTTATTACTCACTAAATTATAGGTTCATTAAGGAGGTGAAGAGAATGGCTAAGAAAATTTTAGTTGCATGTGGAACTGCTATTGCTACATCAACAGTAGTAGCAAAAAAAATTGAAAAAGTTTGTAAAGAACAAGGTATAGCGTGTATGACAGTACAGTGTAAAGCTTCTGAAGCTGTATCAAAGGCAAAAACATTGAAACCTGATGTAATCGTTGGTACGTGTCAAATATCTGGTGATACTGGAGTACCAGTAATCAACGGAAGATCGTTCCTAACAGGAGTAAACCTCCAAGCCACAATTGATGAATTAATGGAAGTATTAAAGAAATAGTTTAATATTTCTAGAATTTAGTGAGATGATAATAAAAAAATGAATAGGGGGAAACACAAATGGATTTTATTTTAGCTGGATTTACATGGATTATTAATGCAGGAGCCTCTGTAATGATGCCAATTATTCTTTTAATTTTAGGACTGGCTCTTGGACAAAAATTTAGCGAAGTATTCAGAGCTGCAATTACGTTTGGTATTGCATTTATTGGTCTGAATTTAGTTATTGGACTTATGGTTAGTACGATAACTCCTGTAATCAACACATTAGTTGAAGTGTATGGACTTAGAAACAATGCTGTAGATATCGGATGGCCAGCAGGTGCCGCAGTAGCTTGGGGTACGGGAGTAGTACCTATTATATTTATAACCATTATAGCCACAAATGTTATTATGTTGATGCTTGGTTGGACTAAAACTATGGATATAGATATTTGGAATTACTGGCATGCATTATTTATTGGTAGCTCAATTGTATTAGTAGGTGGCGGAACTACATTAAGTTATATTTTAGCTGCTGTATCTGCTGCAATTAATATGGCAATTGTATTTAAAATTGCTGACTGGGTTCAACCAGATTGTGCTGAGATTTTAGGATTAGAAGGTATTTCTTTACCACATACACAAGCAGTAGCTTTTGCAATTATAGCATACCCGTTAAATGCATTAATGGACAAAATACCAGGATTTAATAAAATAGTATGGACATCTGATACGATGACTGAAAAGTTAGGATTACTAGGTGAACCTATGATCTTAGGATTAGGTATTGGATTTATTTTAGCAATTGCTGCAAGAATGGACGTTGCTACTATACTTAATACAGGTATGGGTGTAGCTGCAGTACTAGTATTACTTCCAAGAATGATTGCATTATTAATGGAAGGACTAATGGTTATTTCCGAAGGTGCACATGAATTTATGGAAAAAAGATTTCCAGGAAGAGAACTATATATTGGTTTGGATGCTGCAGTTGCTATAGGACATCCTTTCGTAGTATCTATTGCACTTATTATGATTCCAATAACTTTAATTTTAGCATTTATATTACCAGGAGTTACAGTATTACCATTAGCTGATTTATCAGTGTTAACATTCTTTAATATTTGTTCAGTACTTCCAAATAGAGGTAACTTATTTAGAGGTATAATTTTAGGAACAATTAATAGTATAATAATACTTTATATAGCTACTTTTGCAGCTCCTATCATGACTGAATTATTATCAGTAGTTGATCCAGGCATGGTATTAGAAGGATCACAAGTTACTAGCTTAGCAGTTGGAGCACAATGGTATACTTGGATTCCATACTGGATAGCACAATTGTTTATTTAGTAGCAATTAATTACTTTTTACTAAACCCTCAATGCTAGAGCATTGAGGGTTTGTTTTAGGATTTAAATAAAGCAAACACTTAATAATTAGAGTTGAGAACTTTGCTATTATACATAAAATTTTTATTGTGATGGTAAAGTTAAAAATTTTTATTGTTAAGTGTAAGTAATAATTAATCAAACAAGGATGATTTAGGAGGAGAATATGTTATTATTAAATAAGGTTGCGATTGTTACCGGTGGTGCAAAGGGAATAGGAAAAGCTATTGTTGAGGAGTTTGCTAGTAATGGAGCAAACATAATGATAAATTATAATACAAGTCATAAGGAGGCAATAGATTTAAAAGAAAAACTTGAATTAAAATATCATGTCGAAATATGTATAAAACAAGGAGATATATCAATACCACAAGAATCAATAGATTTAGTAGAAACTACTATAAAACACTTTGGGAAAATCGACATCCTTATAAATAATGCTGGTGCTGGTTTATCATTACCTTCTGCATTTGATGTTAAAGATGTTGATTTTTGTAGGGTAATAGATGTGAATTTAAAGGCGACATTTAACTGTTCAATGGAAGTAATTAAACACATGGTAAAACAAGGATCAGGCAAGATTATTAGTATCTCAACTTCAGCTGTTAATCAGCCTAGAGGTGGTACTGTGGCATATACAGCTTCAAAAGCAGGTATTGAATTGATTATGAACTCACTGGCTCAAGAATTCGGTCCAAGTGGAATTAATTTAAATATCGTAGCACCGGGACCAACGGAAACTGAGATGCTCAATCAATTCTTTACATTAGAGAGAAAGAAACAAGTTGAAAATGAAATACCACTTCGTAGAATGGCGAAACCAGAAGATATTGCAAAAGCAACATTATTTCTTTCTTCATCAATGGCGGATTATATAACTGGGCAAAAAATCGTAGTTGATGGTGGGAGAACAATCCGTTAAATTAATATAATTTAAATATAAGGGGTAAGATGTAGTATGGACGATATTAAAAAAATATTAGTGAAAGTTTCGTATTATTATTACAAGATGGGCTTGACTCAAGGCGAAATCGCAGAAAGACTAAAAATGTCTAGACAAAGAGTAAATAGACTATTAAAAAGAGTTCGAGATGAAGGTATAGTAACTATCAATATAAACGGGTTTAATGAGAACTACGTAGATTTAGAAAGTAAAATTGAGGAAAAGTACAATCTTAACCGAGCTATAATTGTACCTGCCATAAGAGATTTTCATGAAGTTAATCTGGCACTAGGAATAGCAGGAGCAGATTATATAACATCACTATTACATGATAACTTAAATATTGGAATGGCCTGGGGCAATACACTTTTTAATATTGCTAACAGTCTAGCAGATAACACAAATCACTTCAAAAATATTTCAGTAATTCAAGTAGTAGGTAGCTTAAACGAAGATGACGGGCTTAGACAGTCAGATGAAATTACTAGAATAACTTCTAATAAACTCAATGCAACGCCATATTTTTTATTTGCACCTACCTATGTAGATAATATAAATGTAAAGATGGAGTTAATGAAGGAAGAAAGTATAAATAATGTTTTTCAAAAAATGAGTCATTGCGATGTCATGCTTTATAGTGTAGGCGAAGTGAATGCATATTATAGTGCAATAAGTAGGGTTATAAAAATTGAAAACTACGATGAGATTATTAGAAGTGGTGGCGTTGGAAATATTGGTTTAAGATTTTTTGATAAAAACGGAAATTTTTTAGATTCAAAAATAAATGAAAAAGTAATGGGTATTGATATAGATACAATAAAAAAAATACCAGATGTTATTTGCGTAGCAGGACATAAAAGAAAAGTACCAGCTATAGTAGCGGCGCTTAAAGGTGGTTTAATGACCACATTAATAACAGATAATATTACAGCTAAAGATATTGTAGACTATAAATAATGACCCGCTTAAGTTAAACGATTTCATTAAATTTACATACAATAGGAATCCTAGTGAAGGATCCCTATTAGATACCGTATTATTATTTTAACTTTAAAATAGAGTCAAGTACTTTTTTTTGCCCCATTTGAGGGTAAATGAGACCTAATCCATCTATGACATTTGGTGCTTTAAAATCAATGCTTTGTTTATTAAGCATAACTATTACATCTGGATTCTCTTCTTTCTCTACTTCTAATGGTTTTTGGCTGAATATATTTACATTTATGATGTCTATATCTTGTCCACAGCTTATTTTGATTAATTTAACGATTTTTGCCGCTTTGCTATCATTAATACCGCCAACTAACATAATTTTCATTGATGGTTTCCTCCTACTAATCTATTAATTTTCTACAATTATAGTATATCATTAAAATGTTAATCTATTAATGTTGTATACTATTATTAATTAATTGTTAATTCATAAGTGAGCAATTGTACTAGTCTTAAAAATATAATGGATTAACTATTCACTTATTTTTAATAATACCTATAGAACTTGATTAAGAATATTTCGATAGGGTATCATATTACTGTTGAATTAATGATATAATGAAGCAAGAAATTATTTAAGGAGGTAAGTTATATGCAAAAATATGAATGTGTATTATGTGGTTACATTTATGACCCAACTGAAGGAGATCCTGATGGTGGCATAAATCCTGGAACAGCTTTTGAGGATATCCCAGAAGATTGGGTATGCCCACTTTGTGGAGCTGCAAAATCTGATTTTATTCCAGTAGAGTAATAAAGAAAAAAATATGTGAATTGCTTAAAGGTGGTTTCTAGGAGCCATCCTTTACTTTGCGTTATTTCAAATTTACATCATCTGGAGGGATCACATGTCAGTTAAGGCACGAGAGACAATTAAAATTAAGTCTTTTACATATAAACAACTATTGATTATATTTGCTATTTTAATAGGATTAGAGTTGTTTTTTCGTTATGTGAGAGATAGGATATCAGAAGACATGCAATTTATAATAAATATTTCTAGTACGATTATAGTTATAGCGCTTTTAACGATGCTTATTGTTAAAGTGCTACCTCGATACGAGCTTATGGTTCTAGAAAAAGATTTTGCAATTTATAAATCATTTATATTAAAAAATAAGTTAGTCTTTGCTGTACCATTAGTGGAGATAACTAGTATTAATAAAAAATATGTAAATAAAAGAATAGAAGGTAAGAAACACAATTTTACACTTTGGGGAGTTAAAGATAGGCTGATATATATTATTACATTCGTAAAGGATGAAAAAAAACATAATGTTCACTTTCACGCATCAAAAAAATTTATAGAAAAGCTAGAAAAAACTATTAATAAAAGGTTACAGACTTAAAAATAGGTTCTTAATTCATATGAATTAAGAACCTATTTTTAAGTAATGATTATAATAGCGGAACTATAAGAGTGAATTAATGATTGTGGTATAATCAGGCTTCGTTTTTGCACCAACTTCACGTCGTACTTCTTCACCATTATTAAAGAATAATACAGTTGGGATACTCATAACTCGATATTTCATTGCAATAGTTCTATTTTCATCTACATTTACTTTTCCTATTTTTGCTTTTCCTTTGAAATCAGTAGAAAGTTCATCTACTATAGGTAATACCATTTGACATGGACCACACCATTCAGCCCAGAAATCTACTAAAACAGGAACACTGGAATTAATTACTTCATCCTCAAAATTACTTTCATCTAAGATAATTACATTTGAATTTGACATCAAACAAACTCCCTTCATAATAATAGTTTATATCTACCCAATGAGTATGGGCGTTAACCAATACAAAATATACCTATAAGTAATATTAGAGTACAATGGTAAGCATAGGTAAGGTATAATATATCATATGAGTACTTTTATTAAAAGATTATTATAATTATTATTTTCAAAAACATCAATAAAAATAACTAAACTTAATTAGAATAATTTAAAACTAAATAAATTATTTTATAACATAAAAACTAAAAATCAGTAAATCAACATTAGTTGAAGAGAGGTATTTAATGAGGAGCACTATATATAATACAGTAGAGAAGATAATTAATAAAGATGGATACACAAGATTACACATGCCTGGGCATAAAGGGATATCAGAGATAGCAATAGATTGGCATAAATTCGATATTACAGAGGTACCTGGATGTGACAACTTAAGTAACCCTAACGATTTATTACTTCATGTTATGGATCAAATATCGCATATCTTTGAGACTAAAAAGTCATTTATGTTAGTAAATGGAAGCACAGTTGGGATAATAGCTTCTATACTAGCGATATGTAGATCAGGTGATTCATTTATAATACCGAGGAATTCTCATAGATCCGTTTATTCTGCTTTTATGCTCCAAGATATTGAACCAATATATATATACCCGTCAATATATTTAGATAAAATATTTGGTTGTATTCAAGCAGATGAAGTAGAAATAGCATTTAAAGAAAACCCTAATTGTAAAGGTATCATTATTACTTCCCCTAGTTATCATGGAGTTTGTAGTAATATTAGCAAAATAAGTGAAGTTTCTAAGAAATATGGTAAAATATTAATAGTTGATGAAGCTCATGGTGCTCATTTAAAATTTAATAAGAGTCTGCCT
This sequence comes from Alkalibaculum sporogenes, assembly GCF_009362815.1. GTDB lineage: Bacteria > Bacillota > Clostridia > Eubacteriales > Alkalibacteraceae > Alkalibaculum_A > Alkalibaculum_A sporogenes. The sequence goes on from NZ_WHNX01000007.1 coordinate 78,855, forward strand.
TTATCTAGTGTAGATTTAGGTGCTGATATAGTCGTGCAAAGCACACATAAGACATTAAGTTCATTTAATCAAGGAGCACTATTACATGTATGTAGTGACAAAGTAAATTTAAATATTATTAGACAGTATTTGAATATGTTGCAAACTAGTAGCCCTTCTTACCCAATAATGATGTCCATTGAAAGCGCTGTAAAATATGCCTTTAAGAATGGGCAGTTGATATTTGATAAGATTATTGGCTATCACAATTATATAGAAAAAGAATTACTAAATAGTGAATTTATAATTAAAGGAACAGGCTTAACGAGTTGCTGTAAAGTATTTGATTATGATAGAAGTAAGATATGGATCGAGTCTAATAGCATATCTGGCCACTTACTTAGTAAATTGCTTAGAGAAAAATATAATATACAAATCGAAATGTGGGACCAATATAGTATATTAGCTATGATGGGTATAGGAACTCAAGAGATTGATATTAAACGCCTCGTAATTGCGTTAAAAGAAATTGCATTACTTGAAGAATATAAAGAGCAAGTACGATTACCTAAGAATTATATATATCCAAAAGTTGATAAGAGTATGAATTTTGGTGAGGTAATAAGAAAAGATAAAGAACTGGTATCACTAAAGAGGAGTGTAGGTAGAATATCATCTGATTTTATAATACCTTATCCTCCTGGTATACCGATAATTGTACCAGGTGAAATTATCAGTTGGAAAATTATAGAACGGATAAGTGACTGGTCTGTAGAAGAAATTGTAGGATTAACAAGAGATAGAGAAGTATATGTCACAATATAGAGGGAGATAATATGGGTAAGATTTTTGTGTTAATGGGAAAAAGCAGCACTGGTAAAGATAGTATATTTAAAGTACTAAAAGAGGATTCAGATTTGAACCTAATACCAATTATTACTACTACAACTAGACCAATAAGGAACGATGAAACCGATGGAGATCAGTACTTCTTTATTAAATATGAAAAACTTATAGAGTATGAAAGTAAAGGAAAAATAATAGAAAAGAGAAAGTACGATACTACTCAAGGTACTTGGTATTATGCTACTATCGATGATGGTCAGATAGATCTATCTTTAGGAAATTACGTTTTAATTTCAACATTAGAAGCTTATAAGAAGATACAAAGTTACTTTGGATCTGAAAATGTCATTCCAATATATATAGATATCAAAGATGATATAAGATTAGAGAGAGCAATTATTAGAGAGCGGCAAGAAACAAATCCCAATTATAACGAGTTATGTAGAAGGTTTTTAGCAGATAACGTAGATTTTAGTATTGAGAACTTAAAAGATAATAATATTATTAGACATTATAGAAATTATAGTTTAAATGAAACGATTACAGAAATAAAGAAAGATATGTTAAGCTTTATATAGTAATTTGATAATATGTTATATAACAGAATTGATTTATTTTAGTAGAAGCAATATAATGTTAACTATCAACAAATTACTTATAAATATTTGAATTGAAGAGGAAAATTATTGTTTAAAAATATTACTATTGATGAAAAAAATAAGGACATATTAATAAAAGCTATTAGCAAAGATAGAATCAATCATTGCTACATTTTTGTAGGACCAACAGGGACTAACAAAAGGGAGAGTGCTATTGAATTTATTAAGGCTATACTTTGTACGGAGGAAGAAAAACCGTGTAACAAATGTATTTCTTGTGTTAAAATTAATAATAATAATCATCCAGATTTTATTGATATATTACCTACAGAAAATTCTATTAAAATATCTCAACTGCGAGAAATGCAAAGAAAAATGAATATAAAACCTTATGAAAGTAATTATAAGGTGTTTCTAATAAATAATAGTGAAACAATGGGAATACCTGCTCAAAACTCACTCCTAAAGTCATTAGAAGAGCCAAATAGTAGGGTGGTAATGATTTTAATAAGCAAAAGTAGTCAAAGTTTGTTGCCTACGATATTATCTAGAGGACAGATATTACATTTTAATCCTTTAGGTAGAATTAAGTTTGAAGAGGAAGTAAGTAATTATAATCTCAATACTAAGGGAATTGAAGATTTATATAATCTTAGCCAAGGATGTATAGCTAAAGCAAAATATATTTTAGATAATCCAGAAGAAATACTCAAGTTTGATAAATTTAGAGATTATATATATAACATTATAAAAAGAGATTATAATAAAGTATTTCAATTCTCAAAATGGATTAAAGATAATAGTATACCTAATGAAGATGTTTTAAATAATATGTTGATTATATTTAAGAACATTCTTTATGCAAGAATACAAGTTGATATAAATGAAGGCAAGGAAGTATCAGATTATTTAACTTATGAATCAATTCATGATATAATACAAGATATTATAGATCTGCAGTCTTCACTAAAGTATAATATAAATTTTCAATTGCAAATTGAAAGACTGTTACTGAAGATACAGGAGGAAAAATAACTAAATGATAAAAGTTGTAGGAATACGGTTCAAAAAGGCCGGTAAGATATATTATTTTGATCCACGAGAAGTTGAAATTAGTGTGGGTGATAGCGTGATTGTAGAAACAGCCCGAGGACTAGAATACGGAAAAACTGTGACTCCAATCAAATTTATACCAGAGGAAGAAGTAGTATCTCCAATTAAGCCTGTCCTAAGAATAGCTACTAGTAAGGATGAAAAAACTTATGAAAAAAATAAAGAAAAAGAATTAAAAGCTATAGAAATTTGTAAACAAAAGGTAGAAAAGCATAAGTTAGATATGAAACTTATTGATGTTGAATATACCTTTGACAATAATAAAGTAATATTCTATTTTACAGCAGAAGGAAGAGTTGACTTTAGAGAATTAGTGAAAGATTTAGCTTCTATTTTTAAAATTAGAATAGAGTTAAGGCAGATTGGGGTTAGAGACGAAGCTAAAATGCTTGGTGGACTTGGACCATGTGGAATACCATTATGCTGTTCAAAATGGCTTGGAGATTTCGAACCTGTATCCATTAAAATGGCAAAAGAGCAAAATCTATCTTTAAATCCAACAAAAATATCTGGTATATGTGGTAGGTTATTGTGTTGTTTAAAATATGAACAGGATTTTTATGAAGAAGTAGGTAAAAGACTACCTTCAGAAGGTCAAAGAGTAACTACGCCAGAGGGTAAAGGTATAATAATAAAAATAAATATATTAGCAGAATCAATTGTCGTTAAATTAGACGGCGAAGACACAATAGTTAAGGAATATAAACTTGAACAGATCAAAGTAGAAAAAAGTTGTAAAGGATCTTGTTGTAAAAAAAATCAACTTAAAAATAAACAATCCAATGATTTAACAAATGAAGAAAAGCAAGAATTAAAAAAATTAGAAGGATAATCATTTAATTATAATATTATTTATTATATAATGTATTTGTAGTTAGGTGAAGAAGTTTGACCTTAAGGACTAGGGGGTGAAAAATATGGCGTATGCAATAAATAGTGATTGTATTTCTTGTGGATCTTGTGAAGCTGAATGTCCAGTAAGTGCAATTACAGAAGGTGATTCAATATACATAATTGATGCTGAAACATGTACAGACTGTGGTGCTTGTGCAGATGTATGTCCAGTTGATGCTTGTGTAGCTCAATAAGATTTGCGTAAAAATGACTTCTAACAAGAGGTCATTTTTTATATTACAAACAGTTTATGAACAGTTTTGTGGATAACATAAGATGTAATCTGCGAAATTCTACAAAATATACATAGACTTATCCACATAATGTTAACAATACACTTGTAAATGTGGATAGATCACCATATTTGGTATAGAACATACGTTATATACTAAATACATATAATTATACAAAGGACAGGACAATAATTGTGGAGAACTTACTAATTAATGAACATGAAAGAGTGGATAACTTACATCTAGACGGATATAAAATAATTCAAAATACGCAACATTTTAGATATGGTGTTGATGCAGTTTTACTATCATGGTTTGCAGGACAAAGAGTATTTAAGAATGCTAAAATAATAGACCTTGGGACAGGTACAGGAATAATACCGATACTTTTAGTAGCAAATGAAAAATGTATACACGTAGATGCGATAGAAATTCAAGATTATTATGCAGATTTAGCTAGTAGAAATATAAAGCTAAACAATTTACAAAATTATATAAATGTTACTCAAGGAGATATAAGAAATTTAAGTGAGGTATCTATAAACCCAAAATACGATATAGTCGTATCAAATCCACCATACATGAAAGGTAGCATTCATAATGAAAAGCTGCCTCATGCTATAGCAAGACACGAAATAACATGGTCAATGGAAGCACTAATGGTAACTGCAAGAAAGATATTAAAAGACAGAGGGAAACTTATTTTTATTCATAGAGCATCTCGCTTGGTAGATATTATTTATAATATGAGAGCAAATGGCATAGAACCTAAAGTGATGCGTTTAGTTACACCAAAATTAAGTAAAGATCCGAATTTAGTTTTAATTGAAGGGCATAAAAATGGGAAAGCGCAACTTACTGTAGAAAAACCTATAGTGATATACAACGAAAATGGAGATTATACAGATGAATTAAAAGATATATATTATAATTCAAAGAAGCCTATTTCTCTATGATTACTCGTGACAATCGCCAATTGCCTGCAAAGCATTCCTGTGGCTCGTTATATAAGCGAAAAACCACAAGAAACACCCTTGGCTTATTTTCTATGTGGTTACGCTGATAGTGGTCAAATTTTTGGTAAGTATTCAAGTGGATTATTGTCTTAGCTATGAGTAAAACAGGGATTACAATTTAATAAAAAATACCACTTTATTTATGTCTTTTTTGCAATTCTAAGTAGATATCTTCTAAAGTGACACCTTGGTTTACGAGTAGTACTAGTAAATGATAAAACAAGTCTGATGTTTCGTAAATTAGTTCTTCTTTTGAGTTATTTTTTGCAGCTATTATAGTTTCTGCATTTTCTTCTCCAACTTTTTTAAGTATTTTATCAATTCCGCTATTAAATAGATAATTTGTATAAGATCCTTCCTGTGGTTCTTCTTTTCTCTGGACTATGATTTTATAGAGGTCGTCTAAAATTTGACTGGAATTTGTAGTGATACCATCAGATGATTCGAGAATACTTGTATAAAAGCATGAATTTTCTCCAGTATGGCAACTAGGCCCAGTAGGCTTCACTTTAATCAATAAAGTATCTGCATCACAATCGTATTTAATAGATTTAACTTGTTGAAAATTGCCTGATGTTTCACCTTTATTCCATAATTTTTTTCTACTTCTACTATAAAACCAAGTTTTCTTTGTACTAATAGTTTTTTGTAAGGACTCTTCGTTCATATATGCCAACATTAGGACCTCATTAGTGAAATCATCTTGTATTATAGCAGGCAATAATCCATTTTCATTATATTTTAATTTTGAAAGTTCTATCAATAGTTACATCTCCTAACAGGTATATTTTTAGTGTGTAAATAATTTTTTAAATCCGATATGATAATTTCTTTATAATGAAAAACTGAAGCAGCTAATGCAGCATCTGCTCCACATTTTAATACATCTTCGAAGTGACTTAATTTACCAGCTCCACCTGATGCAATTATTGGTATGTTTAGAAGCTTAGATAGCTTTTCATTTAAAACAGTATCATATCCACCTTTTACACCATCGGTATCTATTGAATTGATACAAATTTCTCCTGCACCTAAACTTTCGCCTTGTTTAGCCCATGCAATAGCGTCAATGCCTGTATTTTCTCTGCCACCCTTAATATAGACGTCCCAAGAGCCTTTAGTATTTTTTTTGGCATCTATTGATAAAACTACACATTGGCTTCCAAATTTTAACGCAGCTTCTTTTATTAAATCTGGATTAGATACAGCGGCGGAATTAATAGACACTTTATCAGCTCCTGCAAGTAGAACCTTCCTAAAGTCTTCTACACTGCGAATACCGCCTCCAATCGTAAAAGGGATACAAATAGTCTCTGCTACTCTCTCTATAATATTTAAGAAGATATTTCGCTCCTCATGGGACGCGGTTATATCATAAAAAACCAGTTCATCTGCACATTGATCCGAGTAATACTTGCCTAATGCAACAGGATCTGCTACATCTTGTATATTTTCAAACTTTTTTCCTTTAACGACTCTGCCTTTGTCTACATCTAAGCAGGGAATTATTCTCTTTGTAAGCATATTAAATCCTGCCTTTCTCTTCTAGTCGGTTAACTTCTTCCATAGTAAGTGTTTCTTCATATAATGCCTTACCTGTTATAGCTCCATATAAATTTAATGAAATTAAATCTCGAATATTATCAATATTAGCTATACCACCAGATGCAATTATATCTATGCCTAATGTTGTGTGTAATGTACTTAGCATCTCTAGATTAGGACCACTTAACATGCCATCTCGTGAGATATCAGTATATACAATAGTTGAAACTCCACATTCAATTATTGTTTTACAGAATGGAATAACTTGCGTATTACTAGTTTCCACCCATCCTTTAATAGCTACGTAGTCACCTTTTGCATCTACAGAAACACAGATTTTGTTAGGATATAGTTCACATACTTCCTTAATAAAATCAATATTCTCAACTGCTTTTGTGCCAAGTATGACTCTATTTACGCCTAGAGATAAATACTTTCCAATAGTCTCTTTTGTTCTAATTCCTCCTCCAATTTGGACGGGAATATCAACACTATCTACGATAGCTTTTACAATAGTAAAATTCATTTCACTACCGTTAAAGGCACCATCTAAATCTACAACATGTAGGTACTTTGCACCTTTATCTTGCCACATCTTTGCAACAAAAACAGGATCATCATAATATGAAGTTACTTGATCCATAAGTCCTTGTTTTAACCGCACACATTTTCCTCCTTTAATATCAATAGCAGGAAATACAATCATATTATCAGCTCCTTAAAATTCTGTAGTAGTTTTATACCTGTATCGCTACTTTTTTCTGGATGAAATTGCATACCAAATACATTATCTTTTGCGATGACAGCTGGTACTTTTACACCATAGTCAGCATAAAGTAGTACATCGTCATAGTTTTTAGTTTTGAGATAATATGAGTGTACAAAATATACGTATTCACCATCTGCAACATTTTTTATTAAATTGTGATTTTTATTCCTGTGAAGGCTATTCCAGCCCATATGAGGTACTTTTAGTTCATTAGAGAATCTAACAATGTCACCTTCAATAAATTCTAGTCCACCACATAATCCATCCTCATAACTCTTATCAAAAAGAAGTTGCATACCAAGGCAAATGCCTAGTAGTGGTTTGCCTTTTTTTACATTAGCACTAAGACACGAAATTAAATTATGTGACTCTAAGTTTTCCATTGCATCTTTAAATGCACCAACTCCAGGGAGTACTATGGCTTTTGCATCGTTTATTTTATTTAGATTAGATGTTATAATTACATCTAAATCTAATCTTTTTAATGCTGTATATACATTTTTAAGATTTCCAACTCCATAATCGACAATAGCTATCATTTTGTCCTCCTCATAAGATACCTTTTGTAGAAGGGATTTCACCATTAATGTCTATTATTTCAGTAGCTTCTCTTAATGCTCTTCCGAGACCCTTGAATATTGATTCTACAATATGGTGGGTATTTTCTCCGTACAAATTATTAATGTGTAAATTTATTTGAGAATTACTTGCAAAAGCATAAAAAAATTCTCTTAGTGAATCTGTCTCTAGTTCACCAACCATATCTCTTAAAAGAGTTACATCATATACGAGATAGTTTCTACCGCTTAAATCCACGCATATCCTAGATAAAGCTTCATCCATTGGACAATAGAATGTACCATAGCGTTTTATTCCGATTTTTGTTCCTAAGGCCTTGTTAAATGCAGTACCCATGACTATACCGATGTCTTCTATTGTATGATGATTGTCAACTTGTAGATCACCGCTACAAGTAAGGTTTATATCAAAATTACCATGTTTACAGAATAAAACTAGCATATGATCAAAAAAACCTATTCCTGAATCTACATTACATATTCCATGGCCATCTAAATTTAATGTAATAGATATTTCTGTTTCAGTAGTTTTTCTATTAATTGTACTAACTCTCATGATTGAACCGCCTCCTTATAGCGTTTGCGTGTGCATCGAAACCTTCTATTTCTGCGAAATGCATTACTTTATCTTTAATAATTTCTAAGCTTTCCTTTTGGTAGGATATAATGCTAGACTTCTTAACAAAATCATAAACACCAAGAGGTGAAGAGAATTTAGCAGTACCTGATGTAGGTAAAGTATGATTAGGTCCTGCAAAGTAATCTCCTACGGGTTCAGGGCTATAATTACCTAAAAAGATGGCACCCGCATTAATTATTTTATCTAATTGATCAAATGGTTTTTCAACCATAATTTCTAAATGTTCTGGTGCAATTAAATTACTAAGATCTATTGCATTCTCTAAAGTATCTACAATACATAATAAAGCATTAGATTCTAATGACTTAGATATTAAATCTTTACGAGAAAGAGACTGCATTTGAGATTGCAACTGTTTAGTTACTCGTTCTACTAAAGATTCATCTGTAGATATTAATATGGATGTTGCCATTTCATCGTGTTCGGCTTGAGACAGCATATCAGATGCGATAAATGAAGCATTACTAGACTTATCAGCAATAATACAAATTTCACTAGGTCCAGCAATCATATCAATATCAACTTTGCCGAAGACGAGTTTTTTAGCGGTAGCCACGTAAACATTACCTGGACCGACAATTTTATTTACAGCTTTTATACTGTCAGTTCCATATGCTAAAGCAGCAATACCTTGGGCTCCACCAACTTTATAAATTTCAGATATTCCTGCAATATAGGCAGCAGCAAGTATATAGGGATTAATACTACCATCAGCAGCAGGTGGTGTTATTAAGGCTATAGAGTTTACACCAGCAACTAAAGCTGGAATAGCATCCATTAGTACTGTAGACGGATATCCGCCCTTACCACCAGGTACATATAATCCTACACGAGGTATAGGAGTTACTTTTTGACCTAATACAACACCTGGAGAAAATTCCTTAGTCCAAGTATTTTGGATTTGATGTTTATGGAATTCAGTAATATTTTTCTTAGCTTCTAGTAAGACATCAATAAAATCAGAATCCATTTGATTATAAGCGCTTTTAATTTCCGATTCAGTTACTTTAAAATCTGAGAGAGATACATTATCAAATTTTTCAGTATAATCTCTTAAAGCATAGTCTCCACGGACTTTAACATCTTCTATAATTTGTTTTACAGTACTAACTACATCTTGGTTGTTATCGTCTATTCTATTTAATAATATAGCTACAGAGGATTCAGTTATATCTGAATCTCTAAGATAATACTTTCTCATCAGGTCCACCTCTTTCTACAATAGATTCTAATGATTGTATTATATTTTGGATTTTATGATACTTAGTTTTTAGAGTTACTTTATTGGCAATAAGCCTAGCGCTGATTTCCAATATGTTTTCATGTACAACTAAGCCATTTTCTTTTAATGTATTGCCACTCTCAACAATATCTACGATAATATCAGATAAACCAACAATAGGTGCTAGTTCGACAGACCCATTCAATTTAACAATATCGGTTAAAATATTAAGTTGGCTAAAATGGTTTTTAGTAATATTAGGGTACTTTGTTCCAACTACAACTTTTTTTGAGTAGTCAGGGATTTTATCCTTAAAACCCGCTATACACATATTGCATTTACCTACATTTAGATTTAATAATTCATATACATTGTATTTATTCTCTAGTAAAATATCCTTACCTACGATACCAATATCTGCAGCACCATTTTCAACATAAACGGGAACATCTGGAGATTTTACTAAGGTAATCTTAATATTGTTTATTTCATCTTCGAATATTAATTTTCTGCTTTCTTTGCAATAATCCTTAAAAGAATACCCACATGAAATTAATAATTCAATAGCCTTGCTTGCTAATCTACCTTTAGCTAATGCTATATTCAAGTAATTCATATACATCTCTCCTCATATAATCCATGCAACTCATCTTGAGTGACAGAGCTTAGACCTTCTTTAGTTAATATAAAGAAATTTTTATTTATCACCTTAACTACATATTTATAGTTTTCTTTTTTAATACAATTAGAGTATTTTTCATTAATACAATTAACAGTATATCTCTTAGATCGAAATACTTGAGATGTGCTTATAGCTACGGATGTTGAAGGATCATCATACATCAATAACATATCAAAATAGTGTTTTGTTTCAAAAGAATTATGGAGTACATCTATTAAAAGGCTTATGTTAATTCCAAATCCACTAGCAGGCCTATCTACTCCGAATGTTGAGGATAATGTATCATATCTGCCACCGGAAAGGATTGATTCACCTATTCCATTGACATAACCTTTAAAAATAAGACCTGAGTAATAATTAAATTGATTTGTAAACCCAAGATCGGCAAAAACATATTTTTCATATCCATAGTTTTTTATTATTTCGTAGGTCTGTTCCATATTATCAATAGCATTTTTCATACTTTCATTTATACACAATCCCTTAGCTCTATAAATAGTATCTTCAAATTGACCAAAAAGCATAGGTATTTCACATAATATTTCTTTTATATTTAAAGGCAAATCGATTGAAATGAGATAATTTCTAAGTTCGCCAATGTTTTTATTTTCTATATAATTAAGTATTTTTACTTTTTCAGTAGGATTAATACTTGTATCGTTAAAGAGTGAATTTAGATAGGATACTTCACCTATATCGATATGAAGTTTTTCTAGCCCAAGGTTTACCAGTATATTACTTGCAAGTGAAATAATTTCAGCATCACAATCAGCTGATTCATTACCTAAATATTCTACACCTGCTTGCATAAATTCTTTTCTAAAACTAGTGGTAGAAGAAATATGTTTAAAAATAGTTGTAATATATCCAAACTTTAAACAATCTTCCTTACATTTATAACCAGTTGCAGCCATTCTTGCAATAGGGATAGTTGCATCTGGCCTAAGAACTAATACCTTCCCATCATTGTCTACTAATTTAAACATTTTTTGGCGAGGAAAGGCACCATCAATATCATACATATCGTATGATTCAAAGGTTGGAGTCAGAACTTGTGTATATCCATAGGTATGCATAAGTTCTTCTATAATTTTTGTTACAGCATCATACCCCTGCAATTCTTCAAAGTGTATATCATTAAATCCCTCTATGTTATAATTATTCATAATTAAAACCTCGCTTTATCACTTTAGTGTAGTAAAGTAATTATAGTGTTTTATTTAAAAAAAGTCAATAAAATTTAGGTAAAACATTATTTTTTATAAGATAGTAAGTATACTAGTACAATGAGTGAGTTAAATCTGCTCTGTTTAGCAGGTTATTCAAAATTTCACCCCAATATATGATATAATATTCGAACTAGCAGATTGGTTCGCAGAAGTCATATGATTTTCCGTGCTTGCACGAGAAAAACAAATGACTTCTATGAGCAAGTGCCAACGACGGTCACAACACAACAAAGCAGTTGAGGTGAAATCTGCGGAGGATAAAGTAGACAATAAATACCGCTACTTCAATATATGATATACTATTATCATAAAAAAAAACAAAGGAGACAAAATGCATTATAAATGTATAATATTCGATTTTGATGGTACATTAGCAGATACTGAAAATCAAGCTTTTACTATATATAACGATTTGGCAGATAAATATAAATATAAAAAAATTACGAGAGAAGATTTACATAGTATTAAGCATTTAAATTTTTTAGAAATAATAAAATTAATTGAAGTACCATATACTAAAATACCTAAGTTGGTTAAAGAGGGACAACGTTTATTAAAAGCAAGTATGGAAACTATAATGCCATTTCAGACTGATATAAAAGAAAGTTTACTAAAAATAAGAGATCAAGTAAACTACATGGGTATTATTACTTCAAATACTAAAAAAAATGTAAATAAGTTTGTAAAAAACCAAAATATAGATTTCTTCGACTTTGTAGAATCCTCTCCATTACTAGGTAAAGAAAAAAAAATTAATTATATACGTAAGAAATATGGGCTAGAAAAACATGAAGTTATTTACATAGGCGATGAGACAAGGGACATAATTGCCTGTAGATGTGCAGAAATAGAGTGCATTGCTGTAACTTGGGGCTATAACTATCTCGAAGCATTGGAAAAGGAAAATCCTGATTTTACTGTAGATAATTTTAGTGATATTCTTGAAATCCTTAAATCTAATAAATAGAAAGTAAGGAGTTTTATTATGATTTACATTATAATTACTACTGCTATAGCATTGTCAATGGATGCATTTGCAGTGGCAGTTTCATGTGGAGTTTCTAAAAGAGCAAATACGACATATATGCAGTTAAAGATAGGTATATTTTTTGGGTTATTTCAAGGAATAATGCCTATAATAGGATGGCTTTTAGCATCAAGATTTGCAGTGTATATTCAAAAGTATGATCACTGGATAGCCTTTGTACTACTTTCATTCATTGGAATTAAAATGATTAAAGAATCTAGAGAAAAAAGTTGTGACGATGTTGGAAATTTGACTACAAAGCATATTATAACACTAGCAATAGCTACTAGTATAGATGCTTTAGCGGCAGGTATAAGTTTTGCTATTTTGCACATTAATATATTAATTACATCGTTAATAATAGCGCTAATCACATTTGTTGTATCATTTTTAGGTGCAAAATTTGGTCAAAAATTGGGATGTTCATTCCAAAAAGGAGCAGAGGTGCTAGGCGGTGTCATATTAATCGCAATTGGTACAAAGATACTTTTAGAACATTTATTCATTTTCCATTAGTCAAAGTATTTTAAATAAGTAATGAACCGTAAACAAATTATATATTTAGGGGAAACAAATGATAAAAGAATTAATCGTAGTAGAAGGTAAAGATGATATATCGGCTGTAAAAAGAGCTGTCGAAGCAGATTTAGTCTGTACACATGGGTATGGTATAACAAAAGAAGTGATATCAGTAATACAAAAAGCTGCTAAAACAAGAGGAGTTATTGTATTTACAGACCCTGATTTTGCTGGAGATAAAATAAGGAGATATATTGTTAAGAGAGTACCTAATTGTAAACATGCCTACTTACCAAAGCATCTAGGTAAAAAAAATAACAATATTGGGATAGAAAATGCCAAGCCAGAAGATATTATAGAAGCTTTATCAAAAGTAAAGACAATAGTAGAATTCAATAATACATTTGAGTTATTTGATATGTTTAAATTAGGGCTTATATCAGGGCCACTTAGCTCCGAGAAAAGGCGTTTTGTAGGAGAAAAGCTTGGGATAGGGTATAGTAATAGTAAACAATTTATAAATCGATTAAATAACTATGGGATTACTATAGATGAATTGTTAATAGCTATAGATGAATATAAGCAAGGAGTTTAGAAATGGATAGATTAACATCACCAAGTACAATTAATGCAATAAAAAAACGCTATAATTTTTATTTTAATAAAAGATATGGGCAAAATTTCCTTACAGATGTAAATATAATTGAAAAGATATTAGAAGGGTCAAATATCACGAAGGAAGATTATATCTTAGAAATTGGTCCAGGTATTGGAACCCTTACTCAATTTTTATGTGAACGTTCAGCTCATGTGTTAGCTATAGAGATTGATAAAAATTTGATGCCTATCCTAGGTGAGACTCTTGCAGATTTTTCAAATAAGACAATTATAAATGCAGATGTACTGCGGATCGATATTAGTGAGGAATTATCAAAGATCTCTGGCAAACAGTTTAAGGTAATTGCGAACTTACCGTATTATATAACATCAGAAATTGTAATGACTTTATTAGAGAATAAATTGCCGATTGAAAGTATAACAGTTATGGTTCAAAAAGAAGTTGCTCACAGGATGGTTGCTACACCCGGAACAAAAGATTATGGTTCACTTTCAGTAGCCGTACAATACTATTCAAGACCAGAAATTATTACTATTGTACCTAAAACAGTATTTATTCCACAACCTAAGGTTGAGTCATGCGTAATTAAACTTAATGTATTGGACAATCCACCTGTGAAATCAGACAAAGACGAATTTTTCAAAGTTGTAAAGGCATCTTTTTCTATGAGGAGAAAGACTTTACTAAATTGTTTATCTTCTGGTCTAGAGTTGGATAAAGAACAAGTTACAGAGATCCTTCAAAAAAGCCATGTAGATCCTGTGAGAAGAGGAGAAACTCTGTCATTAGAAGAGTTTGCTACTGTAGCAAATAACTATATAAGTTTTAAGTCTAAAATTTAATTAAGATACGTCAGTACTAAAACAAGTACAATTTCATTCAATCTTTACTTATAGAATATTGTGAACAGTTATAATTGGGTATTAAAAGGCTCAAGCAATACGTATAGCTTCAAGGAATGTAAATAGCTTGTGCTCATACAACTTCAGCCTCTTGTTGGATTATTCTAAATAATTTATAAGGGTGCCTATACCTTCTATTTCACATTCTATTATATCTCCTGAATTTAGTGTTTTAGGAGGATTAAAACCAAAACCAACGCCAGAAGGGGTTCCCGTTAATATAATGTCTCCTGGATATAAGGTCATACCTTGAGATAAATCATGTAAAATAGTGGGTATATCAAATATTAATTTTGACGTATTAGAATTTTGACGTATCTCACCATTTATTATGCATTTTATATCTAAATTTGGTGGGAATGAAATTTCCTCGTCAGTTACGATATAAGGGCCGATAGAGCAACAAGAATCTAAACTTTTACCTTTAAACCACTGTATGTGTTTTAATTGGATATTTCGCACAGAAATATCATTTCCTATAGTGTATCCAAAAATATAATCTCGAGCATTTTCTTGTGGAATATTTTTTCCTTTCTTTCCAATAATAATAGCTAGTTCTACTTCATAATCCATTTCATTCGTAATTTCAATATGATTTAATATGATATCCTCAGTACCCATACATGGATAAGCTACTTTAGAAAAATATATTGGGTTTTTGGGAATGCTATTCCCACCACCTGGAATAGATTGAATTTCATTTGCATGATCTATATAGTTTTTACCCAAACAAAAAACATTACGTCTTGGATAAGGTATAGGAGAAAGAAATTTGATTGATTCAAAAGGGATCAAGTTAAATTTATTGTTGTTTATTGTTTCTGTTATAGAGTCCAAAAGACCTTTATTAAAGCCTTCAATAAAGGTTATCATATTAGAAGGACATGATAGGTCTAAAAAACTATATACATCTTTTAATTTTATTACATTATTCTCTGCAGTATTGACAATTGCCAAGCAATCTTCTTCATATGGATTATCTGTAGAAATATTTGCGAATTTCAATATATCAACTCCTCTTTTAAAGTATAACATTAGTATATCATAAACTTGAGTAATCGTACGTAGAGTCTACTTTATCCTCTATAGATTATCGTCAATCCTTTTGGGGCGTGCTGTCGGCTACCTTGAGAAGTAAGATCAGTGGTTAGACTTTATATCGTATTTACAATTAATAATTTAAATAGAATAAGGGATAGTAGCAAATACTGTAAAAGTAGCGATAAAACCACGAGGGTGTTTAAAGAAAGAGTAGTTATAAAAATACAATTCTATAGATTGACACCATTTGCCTTAAATATTATGATTAAAAGGAAATAGGAGGCAAGATTATGAATGTTATAATAAAAAAGTTATTTGAAGATAAAAATCTGTATACAGAAAAAACTATTTCAGTAAATGGTTGGGTTAGGACTATTCGTGGTTCAAAACACTTCGGATTTATTGAATTAAATGATGGTACCTATTTTAAAGGAGTTCAAATTGTTTATGATGATAGTTTATCAAACTTCCAAGAGATTAATAAACTCAGTATAGCTTCGGCAATAACAGTGATAGGTGTACTTATACTTACTCCAGATAGTAAACAACCATTTGAAATCAAATCTGCTAAAATTGTTGTGGAAGCGACTTCTAATTCAGATTATCCGCTTCAAAAAAAGAGACATACTCTAGAGTATCTTAGAACAATAGCTCATCTAAGACCAAGAAGTAACACGTTTTCAGCAGTTTTCAGAGTAAGAAGTCTAGTTGCCTATGCAGTGCATAAGTTTTTTCAAGAAAGGGCTTTTATATACACACACACACCAATCATTACAGGAAGCGACGCTGAAGGTGCTGGAGAAATGTTTAAAGTTACTACATTAGATTTACTACACCTTCCTAAAACGGAAGATGGTAAAATTAATTACAGTAAAGATTTCTTCGCAAAAGATACTAATCTAACAGTAAGTGGACAATTAGAAGGAGAAGCCTTTGCTTTAGCTTTTAAAAATATATATACCTTTGGGCCGACGTTTAGAGCAGAAAATTCTAACACGGCACGCCATGCAGCTGAATTCTGGATGATAGAACCAGAAATTGCATTTTCAGATTTAAATGATGACATGAAACTAGCTGAAGATATGATTAAATACATAATAAAATATGTATTAGAGCATGCTCCAGAAGAAATTAATTTTTTTAATTCGTTTATAGACAAAGAGTTATTAGAGCGATTAAATAATATTCTAAATGCTGATTTTTCAAGAATATCTTACACCGAAGCAATAGATATATTATTAAAATCTAAAAAGGAATTTCAATATCCAATAAAATGGGGAGCAGATCTTCAGACCGAACATGAACGTTATATTACTGAAGAAGTCTATAAAAAGCCTGTATTCGTAACAGATTATCCCAAAGAGATAAAAGCTTTTTATATGAGGTTAAATGATGATAAAAGAACAGTTGCAGCTATGGATTTACTAGTTCCTGGAGTAGGAGAGATTATAGGTGGCAGCCAAAGAGAAGAAAGATATGATGTGTTAGTAGAAAGGATAAAAGATTTAGGTTTAGATCCAGAGGATTACTGGTGGTATCTAGAACTTAGAAAATATGGAGGAGTAAAACATGCAGGCTTTGGACTAGGCTTTGAAAGGGTTATTATGTATCTTACAGGTATGGGAAACATTAGAGATGTAATACCATTTCCAAGAACTACAGGGTCAGCAGAATTTTAATTTGATTACATTGGTAAAAGATAAAGGAATAGAATTATCAATATTAGTACAATGAAACTCTATCAATTCTAAATTTGATAGGGTTTTTTTATAATCATTAATCACCATGTTCCTTAAAAAAGTGATTTATTTTGAAACCTAAATAGACTTTGTTTGAAAAAGTTTTAGACCTATAATATATATAAGGGAGGAGTTAAAGTTGAACCTAGATGAACGGAGTATAGAAATTATTACTACCATAATTAATCAATCAGATATTACATCTAAAGAATTATCTAAAAAGCTCAATTTAAGTAGAAATCAAATTGATTATGGTCTTCGAAAGATTAACGATTTTTTAGAAGTAGAAAGTTATACAAAGGTTACTAGATCACAAAAGGGATATTTTATTATAGATGAAAGAATAAAAAGATTATTTTTACAAGATAGAAGAGATCAATGTGTAAGAGTAGATTATATTTCTTCTCCTCAAGATAGAGTTCAGTTAATACTATTAATGCTACTTACAAATAGGGAAGATCTATCTTTGTACCACTTTACAGATTTATTAGATGTCAGTAAAAATACTATTCTGAGAGATTTCTCAAATGTGAGAGAGTATATCACTCAATATAATCTTACTATTCACTATTCCAGAGTCAATGGTTACTCAATTAAAGGAAAAGAATGGGACATTAGAAAAGTAATTTATAGTGTTGTAGAAAAAATACATGACCTTTTCCAGGGAGAAGAGGCTCTTATGAAGTATGGAAAAATAACTAGGCATGAAATTGAATGGTATAAAAAGGTATTAGAGCTAGTTGAAGGTAAATTAAATATTAAGTATAGCGATAAGAGAATTTGGACAGCACCCTATGAGTTTGCCATTGTAATAAACAGAATAAAAAATGGAAAGCGTATAGAAAACGAATTTGGAATTCTATTTAATGATTTATCAGATACAAGAGAGTATACAGTTATAAATTTATTATTTGATAAAGATTTTTATATTGAATTACCAAGCGATGAGAGACTGTATATGACTCTACGTATACTTACGATGAATGTTGCAGAAGAGAGTCAAGAAATAAATGTTGATCTATTAAACGATAAGGTTTATCAGTTTTTAGAATTGTTAGAAAAAAAATCTGCAATCGCCTTATCTAATAAACAAGAGCTTCATCAAAAGCTGTATTTACACTTAAAATCTGCAGTTTATAGAATTAAATATAAATTAACTATTGATTATCCCTTTATAAATTCATTAGAAAATGAATATGTGGCGTTATACAATTTAATAGAAAATTCTTTAAGTCCTTTGGAAGAATTTGTGGGCAGTAAATTTCCTAAACAAGAAATTTTATTTATTTCTATCTTTATAGGAAGCTATATTTTAGACAAAGAAAATGTAACCCAAGATATAAAGGCGACATTAGTATGCCCCAATGGTGTAATTTTCTCTAATTTACTAAAAAATCAATTAAATGAGATGTTTCCTTTTATATACTTTTCAAAACCCATATCAATTAGGGAGTATCAACAACGAGAAATGGAACTAGATGTGGATATTGTATTTTCATCAGTACCCATTAATTCGAGACATTATGTCATAGTTGTGGAAGATACTATTGATGAAACTGAGAAAAAAAGAATTGAAAATGAAGTATTCAAAAGAGTACATAACTTTAATAATAGCAGTGTTTTACAAAACAAAGTAATGCAGATCATAAAAAAATATATAGATTTAGATACTCAAGTAGAGTGTAAAATTGTCAAAGAAATTGAATATGCACTTCGATCACCACAGCAATCAATAAAGAAACATATTCAAAGAGAAAAAAACTTATTAGGCATTATTAATTGTGAACTAATACAGATTACAGAAGACAACTTACCATGGAGTGCTGCATTAGAAAAGGCATGTGAACCATTACTTAGTCAAGGATATATCTCTGAAAATTATATAAAAGTACTACATGATTTGTACAAAGATATTGTACCCAATATAATTTTAGGAACTAGTATGATTATACCTCATGCTAGACCTGAAGACGGTAGTAAAAAGCTTGGAGTAAGCTTGCTAAAATTATCAAATGGTATCAAATATAAAAAAGGGATAATTAATTATATTGCGGTAGTCTCTACACTAGACTATAAAAATCACACAGGTGCTATGTATCAGTTATTAAAAATTGCTACAAATAAAGAAGTATTGAGCAAGTTAAATGCAGCAAAAAACAGTCAACAAATTTATGAAGTTTTAAAAAACTCAATAGAAGTGAGGGAAAAAGGTGATAGAAAAAGACCTGTTATTTTGTAATTTAAGTGCATCAAATTTCTCTGAAGCTATAATAAAAATGGGAAATATAATGGAGAAGAAAGGAAAAATAAGAAAAAGTTATATAGATGCTGTCATTGAGAGAGAAAAAACCTTTCCAACAGGTTTAGAAGTAGGTACATTTGGTATTGCGATTCCTCATACTGATCGACAGCATGTAAATATATCTGCCGTCGCTATAGCAAAATTAGATAAACCATTAAAAGTTTATTCAATGATTGAACCTCAAAAAAAAATTGACATAAATCTAATGTTCTTAATGGCTATTGAAGATCCTGACGGTCAAGTGAAAATTTTACAAAAGCTTATGTCAATAATTCAAGATACGAGTTTATTAAAAAAGATCGAAATGACAAATACCAAAGATGAAATGTATACCCTTATTAAATCAACGGGTTTATAGAGCAATAGAGGGAGGAGATGAGGATATGTAGGTAAATAAATATTAAAGTTAAGATATAAAATAAAGAGAAAAGGTGGTTATTATAATGGCAGCATCATTTAATGTATTGTCTGTTTGTGGTTCAGGAACTGTTACATCTTCCATGGTGGCCGCAAGTTTAAAAGAAAACCTGGAAGAGAAAAACATCAGAATTTCTACTACAGAGGCAAGACCAATGGAAGCCCTACAGCTAGTAGAAGGAGGAAATTTTGACTTTATTATTTTCACCAGTCCTCTTCCCGCAGGAGATTATAGTATTCCTGTTATAAATGCAACAGGTCTCTTAACAGGTATTGGTGAGGAAGAATTTATGGAAGAAGTATTAGAAACTATATCTAAAATAAAAAAATAATTTAAGAAAGCGGTGATCTTAATGTTAAGTATTTTTAAAAGTATATTTGATACATTTGGTTCTGCAATTTTTGTGCCTGTAATGATATTTATAGTTGCTAAAGCGCTTAAGATAAAAACACAAAAGGCATTTTCATCTGCGCTGTATGCAGGTGTTGGTTTAACTGGATTTACCCTATTACTTAATTCATATACACCAATTATTTCAAATGTCGTGCAAAAAATGATTGATCAAACAGGGATAAACTTACCTGTGTTTGATATGGGTTGGCAATCATCGTCAATAGTTGCATATGCAACTGATATTGGTATGATGTATATAGTTATTGCCTTAGTACTGCAAACTGTTCTGTTTTTTCTTAAATGGACAGATGTTTTCCAACCTTCAGATTTATGGAATAATTACTCGTATATGGTTTGGGGGTCAATGGTATATTTAGCAACTAGTAGCATTATATTAGGTATAGGAATTATGATTCTATTAAATCTTTATAGTTTATTGCTATCAGATTTATTAGCAAGAAGGTGGTCAACTTATTATAAATATCCTAGAAGTACAATTATAGCCATGCACAATATAGAACCAACAATTTTTGGGGTTATCATTGATCCATTATGGAATAAGTTAGGCTTACATAAAATTAAATTAAATCCACAAACATTGCAAGGAAAATTCGGTTTCTTAGGGGAACCTATATCATTAGGTTTATTCTTAGGACTATTCTTAGGCGTTCTTGGAAATTTATCTCAATTAGGTACACTTGAAGCATGGGGAGAGATTACTAGTGTAGCAATTGCAACTAGTGCTGTTATGGCTATTTTTCCAAAAATTGCAGGTATTTTTGCTCAAGCATTTGCTCCAATATCTCAAGCAGCTAGTAAATCTGCACGTAAAAGTGATACTGAAGGCAGAGAATGGTATCTTGGTGTAAATGATGCAACTGGTTATGGAGAACCTGCCACATTAATTTCTGGAATCATACTCATCCCTATTATGGTTGCTATGGCAATGATTCTACCTGGAAATAAAACATTACCAATAATTGATTTATTGGCATTACCTTATATGGTACAAGGATTAATTGCAACTTCTAACGGCAATATAGTTAAAACAGTATTAAATGGAGTAATATGGTTTAGTTTAGGCCTATATATGTGTTCTTGGACAGCTCCATTATTTACTGAAATTGCGGGAACTGTTGGAGTAACCCTGCCAGCAGGTGCTTTAATGATAACAAGTTTCAATATACTGGGAAAACCATTAGTAGGTCTTGTGTTTTTTGCTTTTTTAACGAAAAATCCATTATGGATTGGGCTAACAATTGGGGTATATCTAATAGCATATTTTGTATTTAGGAAAAATAAAGAGAGTATTAGAGATTATCTTGATAGAGCAGCTGAGAAAAATGAAGTATTTCAAGAAGCATAAAAGACAACAACTTAGGGATCAAGAGGTGAAAATATGAACGATAAAAAAATGCTGGCTAGTATTTTATATGGGCCAGGAGATATTAGATGTGAAGAAACATGTATCCCCGAAATAGGGAGTACAGATGTGCTAATTAAAGTGGCGTATGCAGCAATATGTGGTTCGGATCTACCTAGAAGTCAAAATGAAAATGGTGCCAGACGGTATCCGTTGATCTTAGGGCATGAGTTTAGCGGGAATATTGCTGAAATTGGTAAAGATGTGACTAAAGTGAAAATAGGAGATAAAGTTGCTGTAGCACCGCTTATACCTGATCCAAAGTCAGAATATAGCAAGGCTGGAGAATATGGATTAAGTGATAATTACAATATTATCGGAACAGGAAGTAATGGAGCGTTTGCACAGTATGTCAAGGTGCCAGAGGAACATGTAGTTTTGGTTCCGGATTCATTAGATTTAGAGACAGCAGCTGGAATTGAGGCTGCAGCAATTGCATTTCATGGATTAAGGCGTTCTGAAATTGAAGTTGGAGACACTGTAGCAGTTTTAGGGTGTGGATCTATTGGGCAACTGACAATACAGTGTGCAAAAATATTCGGAGCTAGTAAGATAATAGCTGTAGATATTTTTGATGATAAGTTGAAACTTGCTAAAGAGTTAGGGGCAGATGTAACAATAAATAGTAAAAGTGAAAATCTGATGGAAAAGATTCTTGAAGAGACAGAATTAGGAGTACACGTAGTACTTGAAACTGCAGGTAGTAGTATTACACAAGAGCAAGCATTAATGATTACACGAAAACATGGAAAGATAGTATATATAGGAATATCCCACAATGAGTTATCTTTATCAGAAAAAACAGTAGAACGAATATTGAGGGCAGAGCTTACTATTAAGGGGTCATGGAATTCTTATACTGCACCTTATCCAGGTAGAGATTGGGAAGCGACTATGAATTTTATGAAGACCGGACATATTGTGTTTAAGCCAATGATTTCTCATCGAATTCAATTAAGTGAAATTGGTCAATATCTAAAAGATATGTACAATCATAATATTGAATTTAACAAGGTAATTGTTGAAGTAAACAGACAAAAATAAAGGAGTGATGACATTGCTAGACGAATTAAAAGAAGAAGTATACTTAGCAAATTTAGAATTACCTAAGCATGGTTTGATTAAATATACGTGGGGAAATGTTAGTGGACTTGATTCTAATAAAGAATTGTTTGTAATAAAACCTAGTGGAGTTAATTATGATAGCCTAAAACCATCAGATATGATAGTTGTTGATCTTAATGGTAAAATTATAGAGGGGAGTTTAAATCCGTCTTCAGATACCCCAACCCATGCAGTGTTATATCGTAAGTTATCTGAGGTAAGAGGAATAGTTCATACACATTCACCATGGGCTACTGTTTGGGCTCAAGCTGGTCAAGATGTTCACGCTATGGGAACTACTCATGCTGATACATTCTATGGAACAGTGCCTTGTACACGCTTATTAACACAAGCAGAAATTAATAAATCCTATGAAGAAGAAACAGGTAACGTAATTGTAGATACCTTCATTGATAGGAATATTAATCCTAATGAGATTACAGGAGTTCTCGTCCATAGCCATGGTCCGTTCACATGGGGTAAATCTGCATCATCAGCTGTAATGAATGCTGTTGTATTGGAAGAAGTGTGTAAAATGAATTTGTATACAAAGATGCTCAATGCTAACTCAATAGATCTACCCAAAAATCTTTTAGATAAGCATTTCTTACGGAAACATGGTTCTAACGCTTATTATGGTCAGGGTACACATAATATTTAAAAAAGATGTGATACCAATTATATACATATATTAGCATTAGTTTTATAAATAATTTAGGAGTGAAATTATGATAGTTGATTTGTTAACTCTTATAGGTTTAGCTTTTTTTATAAAAATATTTTTTAATAGTATAGTATATTGTAGAAAGAAAGACAAAGATGTACAAAAACAAGAACCATATAATAGCGATAAGCATAGAAATAGACTTATTATTCACAGCTTTCTTGGTGTATTATTTATTGTTCTAGGTCGCTTATATGTGGTGATGATATAAACAGAAAATATAATTGTATTATAAAACCATAAGAAGAAAGTAACAACTAAAAGGTAGCTCTACTTTATAGAGCTACCTTTTAGTGTCCAAAAAGTAAATAAAAAGTATCAAATTACATATTATTTGTAATCTTACTTCTATTTAATCCACGAATTATTAGATAAGCTACCATAGATCCAATAGATCCTTGAATAAGGTTGAAAGGGACATTTGCGAGAGGAGATAAAAAATTGTAAAATATAATAACTTCAGCTCCATAATATCCAAATACCATAATAAATAGTCCGGATAGTACACCTAGTAAGTATTTATGCTTTTTAAAGAAATAACCAGATACGGCTCCCATAGACCCTTTTATCAATAATGTTGGAATCATATAAATAAAATAACTTAATGAGAAATCTCCTAACATAGAACCCAAGCCACCAGCTAAGAAACCTAGAGTTGGACCGAGTATGAAAGAAGAAATATATATTGCTGCATCTCCTAAATTAATATACCCACCTAAAGGACTAGGGATGGGAATTAAAACAGTGCTAAGAAAAACAAGGGCAATCATAAGTGAGGTATATGTTATTTTTTTTGTATTTGTTTTCATATTATCTTTCCTTTTATTATATTTTTTATTATAATACACTGTAAATAACCTTGTGAAAATATACAGAATAAAATAAAACTATAAGGACAGATGGTAAGATGGAACAAATAATTTTAGATTATAATATTGATGAACCATTTTATATACAAATTTATAACCACTTCAAAACAGAAATAATTATAGGTAATTTAATAAAAGGAGCAAAGTTGCCTTCTATTAGAGGGCTTTCCATGGATATTAAAGTAAGTAAGACAACGATTGAGTCAGCATACAATCAATTAGTAGTTGAAGGATATGTAAATAATATTCCTAAGAAAGGTTATTTTGTAGTAGCTTTGAAAGATTATGAATTTACTACAGACAAAAAAAAGATATTAAATCCAGCCAAAGATAAATTTCTAGATTATATAAATAATGGAGTTGATAAGGCGAGTTTTGACATGAAAATATGGAGAAAATTGTACGGAAATATATTAAGTGAAAAGGATAACAAGCTATATACTGTAGGAGATTATCAAGGAGAAGAAGTTCTGCGCCAAAAAATCTGTGAATTCGTTCAGAAAACTCGTGGTGTAAAATGCTCTAGCGATCAGATAGTAGTAGGTGCAGGGATACAATATTTACTAGGTATTTTGTGTTCGCTAACACTAGAGGATCAGTATAGTGTAGCAGTAGAATATCCTGGTTTTAATCAAGCGAAGAATGTTTTTGAAGATTACCATATGAAGATTATACCAGTGCCTGTATATGATGAAGGAATAGATATAGAAGAACTAAAACAATCACAAGCAAAAATGGTTTACCTAAGTCCTTCACATCAATATCCTACAGGTTCAGTAATGCCCATAGATAAAAGACTAGATATCTTGAACTGGGCAAGTAATAACGATTCAATAATTATTGAAGATGATTACGATTGCTTAATAAGGTATGAATCTAGACCCATACCAGCACTACAAGGTTTGGATAAGGGCGGGCACGTTATATATTTAGGTTCATTTTCTAAAATTTTATTGCCATCAATAAGAATTAGTTATATGATACTACCTCAAAAAATATTAGACAGATATAAAAGTAAAATAGGTCGTTATTCCCAAACATCATCAAAAATTGAACAGTTAACATTAGCTCAATTTATGAAAGAAGGATATTTAGAGAAACATCTAAGGAAAATTAGAAAAGTGTATCACCGTAAAAATGAGATTATAGTAAATTATATTAACAAATACGCTAAAGAGAAGATAAATATACTAGGCCATGATTCAGGTCTTCATATGATGTTTGAACTAAAAACTAACAAGATAAGTAAAGAGATTATAGCGGAAGCTGAAAAACTTAATATCTATTTAGAAGTTGTAGAAGGTTATCACGAAGGTAAATTAGTAGTGGTGTTTACCTACAGCGGATTAGAGGAAGAAGATATAGAAGGAATTTTGCAACTATTAATAAAGAATATATTTTATCCGCATTAACAGGCACTTTATTGATATTAGTATAGGAAGTGATGCTATATATTATATAAATTTAGAGTAGAACAAGAAAACAAAGGGTATAATCAATTAACAAATATTTAAATTTTATAAATAAATACTAATGTTTATAATACAGACGAATTCAGGGGGGTAATTATGAAAATTTTTGCTTTAATGTGCAGTCATAGAAAGAAGAAAAATACTGAACACGTATTAGATTATTTTTTGGATGGTTTTAGTGGAGAACATCAAATTGTAAAGAAGAGATTAGTAGATCAAAACATAAAAGTGTGTATAGCTTGTGAGTATTGTAAAAAAAATCTAGGCAAGTGCATTCACGATGATGATATGAATGAGATTATTCAAGATATGTTAGGTAGTGATCTAATAGTGATAGCATCACCACTATACTTTAATAGTGTAACTAGCTTGTATAAAATTATGATTGATAGGACACAGACATTATACAACGCGTGGTATCACCTTAAAGAGCCTTTGTTCAAATCTAAAAAGCCAGTTGTATTCCTTTCTGTTGGAGGGTCAAGAAGTTATAAAAATCAATTCCAAGGAATAATAGTAGAGACAGAACATTTTCTTACTAATATTAATGGAAAGGTGTTAGACTTTATTAAGTATAACAATTCAGATCGAGTAAGTCTTATAAATAATGAAGAAGCAAAAATGGAATTAATAGCAAAGGCTAAGACGATTGAGGAAATGGTAATCGACAATAGCTGGCAGTAAGTAGGCTATATTCCAAATGAGTATTAATTAAATCCTTGACAGTTAAGCGGTTTATGGTTAAAATTTATACGTACAAATCTATATTGAAAGAACGATGATGAGAACAGTAGTAATAGTTGTAACTTAACAGAGAATTAACCCTAGGTTGAAAGGTTAAAAGTGAGACGATTACGAATATCACCTTTGAGTTTTGATTTAAGCGCAAATAATATGCTAAGAGAAAATTAATTTTTATTTAGCTACTGTCGCAAAATCACGGTTATTCCGTTAAATTATAAGACATTAATATAATGTAAAGTAAGATGGTACCACGAAGATGATGCTTTCGTTCTTATATAAGAACGAAAGCTTTTTTGTTATCGTGAAGACAATGAGCCAAGCGAAAAGGAACTTTTCGCTTATAGTTCTTTTGAGGAAGCAGACAAACGGCTTGCCGATTTGTCTGGTTTAACAAAATAACAAATGAAAACAATTTTTCATTTGACCAATGACCGGGTAAAGAGCATCGCTTTGAGAGTTATCGTAGATACCATTAGAGTTCTTATATAGATCAAAAAGGGATTATTTAAGAGGAGGAAAAACAATGTCAATATTCAAAGAATTAACGCATTTATCTATTTCTGATAATGAAAAGAACATTTCAGATAGGTGGAGTGAAATAGATATATTGAAATTATCTATTCAAAATAGAGCTGATTGTGAGAATTACGTATTTTATGAGGGACCACCTACTGCAAATGGTAAACCAGGCATTCATCATGTCTTGGCTAGAACGTTAAAAGATTCAGTATGTAAATACAAAGCAATGAGTGGATATAAAGTTGAAAGGAAAGCAGGGTGGGATACACATGGTTTGCCTGTAGAAATTGAAGTAGAAAAATTGTTAAACCTATCTAGTAAAAACGATATTGAAGACTATGGAATAGACAAATTTAACAAGAAATGTAAGGAATCGGTTTTTACTTATGAGGCTCAATGGCGCGAAATGAGCAAAAGAATGGCTTACTTTATCGACCTAGAAAATCCGTATATTACTTTAGATAATAATTATATTGAAAGTGAGTGGTGGATACTAAAGAAGTTTTTTGATGAAGGATATATTTACGAAGGACATAAAATTCTTCCTTATTGTCCACGGTGTGGGACGGGCCTAGCATCCCACGAAGTAGCTCAAGGATATCAGGAAATAAAAAGTAATACAGTTATAGTGCCTATGAAGAGAAAAGACATAGATGAATATTTTCTTGTTTGGACAACTACACCTTGGACATTAGCATCTAATGTAGCTCTTGCTGTACAGCCAAAGGCTGATTATTATAGAGTGAAAAGTCAAGGAAATACTTTTATAGTTGCAAAAGCCTTAGCAGACAAGGTTTTTGATGGAGATTATACAGTAGTGGATGAATTTAAAGGAAAAGAACTAGAGTTTATAGAGTACGAGCAATTAATGCCTTTTCTAGAAGTAGATAAGAAAGGATTTTACATTACATTAGCAGATTATGTTACTACTGATGATGGTACAGGCATTGTCCATATTGCCCCTGCCTTTGGAGAGGACGATTATCAAATAGGAAGAAGATATCAATTGCCTGTATTAAACCCTGTAGATGAAGAAGGTAAATACACTGATACACCTTGGAAAGGCACATTTGTAATGGACGCGGATATTGATATTATCAAATGGCTAAAAGCAGAAGGAAAATTATTCAAAAAGGAAAAAGTAGCACATAATTATCCTCATTGCTGGAGGTGTAAGACTCCTTTAATATACTATGCAAAGCCAAGTTGGTATATCGAAATGACTAAAATTAAAGATAGATTAATTGAAAATAACAAGTGTGTAGAGTGGTATCCAGATTATGTAGGCGAAAAGCGATTTGGAAATTGGCTTGAAAACTTAAATGACTGGGCAGTTTCTCGTTCTAGGTATTGGGGTACACCGTTAAATATATGGAAATGTGAATGTAATAATCTTGAATCAATTGGGTCAAGACAAGAGTTAGTACAGAGGTCAGTTGAAGATATAGATGAAACCATAGAACTACACCGACCATATGTAGATGATGTCCATATTAATTGTTCTAAATGCGGAAAATTAATGACTCGAGTAAAAGATGTTATAGATTGCTGGTTTGATTCAGGTTCTATGCCTTTTGCACAATACCATTATCCATTTGAGAATAAAGAAAAATTTGAAGAACAATTTCCAGCAGATTTTATATGCGAGGGAATAGATCAGACAAGAGGGTGGTTTTATTCATTATTAGCCATATCTTCATTCGTAATGGGCAAATCACCGTACAAAAAAGTATTAGTTAACGATTTGATACTTGACTCAGAAGGAAGAAAGATGTCAAAAACCAGGGGTAATACTGTAGATCCGTTTGAGCTGTTCGATGAGTATGGTGCAGATGCACTTAGATGGTATTTATTATATGTATCACCTGCATGGACTCCCACTAAGTTTGATGTAGAGGGTTTAAAGGAAGTACAAAGTAAATTCTTTAATACGATTAAGAACGTATACAACTTCTTTACCCTATATGCCAATACAGATGATGTAGATCCAAAGACATTTTTTGTAGAATACAAGGATAGACCTGAAATAGATAATTGGATGTTATCAAGATATAATAGCTTAGTAAGAGAGGTAAATAAAGAATTAGCGATCTTCGATTTAACGAAGGCAGTTAGAAAGATACAAGACTTTGTAAATGAAGATTTATCTAACTGGTACATCAGACGCAATAGAAGAAGATTCTGGACAAAGGAATTAACTGAAGATAAAAAAGCTGTCTATAATACTACCTATGAGATTCTCATAGGTGTATGTAAACTAGTAGCACCATTTGCACCATTTATTTCCGAGGAAATATATAAAAATCTCACAAATAAAGAATCAGTACATTTAGCTGATTATCCTCAATCAAATGAAGATCTAATAGATATTGATTTAGAGGAAAGGATGGATTTAGTAAGAAATTTAGTAAGTTTAGGGAGAGGTGCTAGAGAAGAAGCGCAAATAAAGGTAAGACAACCACTACAGAAAATAATAGTAGATGGCAAATATAAAGATACAATGAACTATTTAGTGCCTCTAATTATGGAAGAGTTAAACCTTAAAAATGTCGAGTTTGAAGAAGATTTAAGTGCGTTCTTAAATTTTTCATTAAAACCAGATTTCAAAACAGCTGGACCAATACTAGGAGCAAAGGTAAAACTTCTAGGGAAGGCGTTATCACAAGCAAATCCAGAAAGTATTGTACCTAAATTAGAGTCAGGGGAAAAAGTGATTCTATCAATAGATGGTGAAGAGCTTGAAGTGACAAATGAATTTGTAGATATAAGAATATCTTCTAAAGAAGGATTCAACGTACAAATGGAGAATAATGTGTTTGTTATTTTAGATACTACTATTAATGATACATTAAAAACAGAGGGTTATGCTCGTGAAATTATCTCAAAAGTACAGCAGATGAGAAAAACAAAAGGTTTTGAAATGATGGATAATATCAATATATTAATTAATGGTGATGAAGAGATAAAGAAAGCAATTATAGACTACGGACAATATATTAAAGATGAAACATTAGGGGTAATTTTAGATACTACTGAACAAGATCTTGAAAAACAAAATATTAATGGTCATAATACGGGAATAGACATAAAAAGAGTTTGAAAGGGTGATATTGTGAGTTTGTTAAAATTACAAAATGGGTCTGATATTAGAGGTGTTGCTGTTGAAGGGGTACAGGGCGAAGAAGTTAATCTTACAGTTGATGCAGTTAGTAAGATAACTTTTGCCTTTAAACAATGGTTAGAAAATAAAATGCCAAGTAAAGACCTGAAAATTGCAATTGGGAGAGATAGCAGAATATCTGGAGAAATGTTAATAGATGCCGCAATTAAAGGGATGAGTAGTAAAAATGTTACAATCTACGATTGTGGAATGGCTTCTACACCTGCAATGTTTATGACTACAATAGACGATGAAATAGATGCTGATGCTGCTATTATGGTAACTGCAAGTCATTTGCCATTTAATAGGAATGGATTAAAATTATTCACCAAAAAAGGTGGAGCAGACAGTAAAGATATTAAAGAAATATTAGATATAGCAGATAACTTAGAAGATAATAATTATACTGTAAATGGTAGAGTAGAAAATATTGACTTTATAAGTAAATACTCTAAAGGTTTAGTAAATATCATTAGGGAAACTACAAATGAAGAAAAACCTTTTAATAATTGCAAAATTATTGTAGATGCAGGGAATGGAGCAGGTGGATTTTTTGCAGCTAAGGTTTTAAAACCTCTAGGTGCAAATATAGAAGGAAGTTTATATCTAGAGCCAGATGGGTATTTTCCAAATCATGAACCAAATCCCGAAAATAAAGAAGCAATGGAATCTATACAGCAAGCCGTTATAGATAGCAAGGCAGAGTTAGGTATAATATTTGATACAGATGTTGACAGAGCTGCCGTTGTAGATGGAAAAGGAAACGCTATTAATAGAAACCCATTAGTTGCGTTAATGTCTGCTATCGTTTTAAATGATTATCCTAATACCACAATAGTTACAGATTCTGTAACATCAGTTGGTTTAAAGACATTCATTGAAGGTAAAGGTGGAAAACAACATCGATTTAAAAGAGGTTACAAAAATGTAATAAACGAAGCAATACGTTTAAATGAAGAAGGAATACAGTCACACCTTGCAATAGAAACAAGTGGACACTGTGCTTTTAAAGAAAACTATTTTTTGGACGATGGTGCGTATTTAGTAACTAAAGTATTAATTACATTTGCTAACTTAAGAAAATCTGGAAAAGATTTAGGAGATTTAATTAATAAATTACAAGAACCATTTGAAGTAAGGGAGTTCAGGGCTAAAATAACGAATTCGGAATTTAAACAGTATGGACTACAACTCCTAGATGAATTTGGATCATATATAAACACAGTGCCAGGATGGTGCTTGGAAGAACCAAACTTTGAAGGAGTTAGAGTAAATTGCGCAGATCAATCTGGATGGTGCCTAGTACGAATGTCACTACATGACCCGGTACTAGCAATCAATATGGAATCAGATATACCAGGAGGTTGTGAGAAAATAGAAAAACTATTAATGAGCTTCTTAAACAAATACGAAGGCTTAGCTTTCTCATAGCATTGATCAAAAAAGAACTTCTCATTTATGAGAAGTTCTTTTTTGATTTGAGACACGTTACTTACGGCATATATGGATATTAGAATTATTGTGGAAAATCAACTACTGTAGTATTTAGATCTTCACATAGGATTATTTCAGGAAGCTCATGTCCATATCTATCTATAATCTTATTAGTTGTGCTAATCCAATTATAGATATCTTTCTTTTCATTCGGTAGATGCATTAACAATATCTTTTGAGGGGTTATAAAGGTGTTTATCACTTTTCTACCAGGGATTAAAGATACATAGGGAAAATCTAGTAAGGCGATACTAATATTTTGTTTATATAAAGAAAAACTTTCATAATTACTTTGGTCAGGTTTTGCATCGCCACAATGGAAAACAGTAATGCCATCCATTTTTACTATGTAAGAAAAATTAACTACATTTGAAAACTTTGCACCATCATGAATCATTGAGGCAACGGAGAAGTTAATTCCATTGACATTAAACTCTTTAATATCTTTAATATCAACATCTCCGTATTCTATTTGATTATCTAATGAAGTATTGTAGTTAGATAGTGTTTTTAAGTACTGTACAGTTTGTTTACTAGAAAATAACTTTAATTTAGGTTGATTTATTAGAACTTCTAGAGAAGTTTCACCATCAAAATGATCCCAGTGGTAATGAGTAAATAAAAGAAGGTCTAAATCGTTAAATGGAGGAGCTCCTGCAATTATTTTATTAATAGTATCTGGATCTACACTATGATATGGATCTACTTGTTTTGTATGTATTGCATCAATCAATACCTTTTTATCATTATGCTCTAATAAAAATCCAGTATTTGCAATATAATAAATTTTCATCAATATACCTCTATTCTTAGTAAATATTAATAAGACAACCATAGGCTGCCTTATTAATTATTGCAATTACGCTATTCTTAACGATTATTCATCTGATACTGAATAATCATTAAATTCTAATTCGCTTTTGTCGGGTAAAATTATAGCGCATATAATATAAAGAAAGAAACCTATGCCGAAAGAGGGTATTGAAACAACAGCCCAGACAATTCGAACTAGTGATGGATCTATATCAAAATATTCAGCTATGCCTTGACATACTCCACTAATCTTTGCTTTTGCTCTGTTTTTATATAATTTCTTCATGAATTGTTCCTCCATTTAGTTAGTATTTTATATAATATATTATAATGTAATATAATTAAATTAAAGTTATTAAATAATTAGAAATGCATTAGTTTATATATATCTATGAAACTTCAAGAGCTATTTCTATCATATCTGTTAGTGTTTTTTCTCTCTCTTCAGAGGTGGTAGCTTCCAAGGTTACTAGGCTATCACTTACAGTTAATATGGCTAATGCATTTTTACCTAGTCTCGCTGCATTCATATATAGTGCTGCAGCTTCCATTTCTACTGCTAGAACACCCATTTTAGCCCAAGACTTCCATGAATCTTCTTGATCATCATAAAATATATCGCTAGAGAGGACGTTACCTACTTTTACATCAAGTTTTTTATTAGAAGCTATAGAATGTGCTTTACTCAATAATTCAAAATTTGCAATAGGAGCGAAATTACCTGGTAA
Organism: Alkalibaculum sporogenes; assembly: GCF_009362815.1. GTDB lineage: Bacteria > Bacillota > Clostridia > Eubacteriales > Alkalibacteraceae > Alkalibaculum_A > Alkalibaculum_A sporogenes. The sequence continues at coordinate 112,210 of NZ_WHNX01000007.1, forward strand.
ATTATACTGGCTAGCATAACTAGAATTAGTACATGTACCTAGAGCTAATATTATATCTCTAATATTTACATTTTCTTGAAAAGATCCACATGACCCTATTCTTATAATATTATCGCAATCAAATACTGTAAATAATTCATAAGAGTATATCCCTATAGAGGCCATTCCCATACCTGAACCCATAACAGAGACTTTTCTACCTTTATAAGTGCCACTATACCCTAACATCCCACGTACTTTATTAAAACAAGTTGGATTATCTAAATACTTTTGTGCTATAAATTTAGCCCTAAGGGGATCACCTGGCATTAGAACTGTTTTAGCGATATCTCCTTTACTTGCATCAATATGAACTGTCATATATACATTCACCTCTTACTTTAAATTTTATCAATAATAATATCTCTTGTAAATAAAATATTTAGTAATTATTATACCCTAAATAATAATTACTAAATATTCAATTATAAAGTTGAAACTTTATTCAGTAGGGGTTTTCTTTATCTTCGGTAGTCTTAGTGCCTGTTGATGCGGGATATACTCATTATGATGTACATTTTAGATATGTAATAATATATAAAAACATTATAATAATTGTAGCAAAAAAGTCTCTTTAAAATATAATAAATAAAGATTAAATTTTAGGAGGAAACCATGGCATACCCAGCTAGAGAGTTATTAGCAAGACTCATTAAATGTGAGGCTGAAGGAGAAGGAGAAACTGGTATGAAAGCTGTAGCTACGGTAGTAATGAATAGAGTACATGTAGCTTATGGAGAATACCAAAGGGTTAATCAGGGTGATCTAAGAAAAGTAGTATTCCAACCAGGACAATTTGATTGTGTAATGGAAACAATCGGTGGAATGCCGAACCACCAAGTAATATATAATGCACATCCAGATCAGATACACTATGATATCGCTGATTGGGCATTAGCAGGAAACAAACTCTATAATATAGGTGAGTCACTATGGTATATGAACCCATTTATACCAGATTGTCCAATTTATTTCCCATATAATCAAAGTGGTGTGCATAACTCTAGGATTAGGCTTCATTGTTTCTATGACCCTACTCCCAGATATGCGCAAACATAATTTAGAAGGAGCTTAGAAATGAAAAAGAATATAATTCCAGATAGTTCAAAGATACTTTCAACTTATGAGAATAATTACGCAGTTGTTCCAGGAGGAGGAGGTGGAATGCCACCATTTAGTATGCAACCAGCTATGCCGCCAACAGGGATGCAGCCAGGTATGCAACCAGCTATGCCGCCAATGGGTATGCAACCAGGAATGCAACCAGCGATGCCACCAATGGGTATGGAACCAAGAGTGCCAGGACCACCAGTTCTAGGACCAAACTATATACAAGGATATTTAAGAAGATTTATTGGTCAATATGTTAGGATTGATTTCATTGTTGGAACAGGTATGTTTATCGATAGAGATGGAATTTTAAGAGAAGTTGGAATAGATTTTGTACAGATGGAAGAGGTGCAAACAGGTAATATACTTATTGGAGACTTATACTCAATTAAATTCGTTACTGTCTATTCAAGTGCACCCAGTATACCTGCTTATTAGCAGGTATCTTGGGTATATATAATTTTAATTAGTACTTAATTGTTGTGTATCTGGTGTAGGTACATTAATATAACCAAGATTATTAATTTCGCCTCTATAAATAACCTTACCTTGCATTGATGCAAAATTCATAGGTCGTACAAGATTTTTAGGCACATTAAAATCGATGATATCACTTTCTTTTAATATATGGTATACAAATTCTGAACATAAAAAACGATTGTTAAAGGTAGCTTTGTTTAAGAGGTTAAAAATTAATCCCATGTAATTGTATTTATATATTTTGTCGTTAGTTATAAAATGATCAACAAGGGCACAGGCTTTTTCGTACTGTTCTTTAGTGACTTCAATTTCTATTATTTTACATGGTGATGTATCGTAGATTTTGTACAATCCAGTATGTATACTTTCTTTTCTAAAGCATCCTACAAAAGGATTATAGACTTTCTTCCTACCAAAACTATACATTTGATCCAAATTTCTATCTAAAGCTATAGCAGCATGAGTATAGGGATCTTTTTTAATATAATGTATTAAATTTGATAAGACTGTATTTGTGCGTACTAATAATATGTATAAATGATATTTATCCATCTGTTATCTCCTATATATAGTATTCATTATTTAATTTTCACTGCAGTATAATTATAAAAAAGAAAAAAGAACAAACATAAATCTAAAAATTAGAAAAAATCATTATACTCATATTCTATATCAAATCGTGAAATAAAAAAAGTATTATGTTATTTTTTTTTTTTCAAGGACATAATATCCTAAAGAGGTGATGTCAATGGAAAATAGATTAAAAGGATCTAAAACAGCAGAAAACTTGATGAAAGCTTTTGCAGGTGAATCTCAAGCTAGAAATAGGTATACTTTTTACGCAGAAAAAGCACAACAAGAAAAACAAATACAGATTTCTAATGTTTTTAATGAGACAGCTCACAATGAAAAATATCATGCAGAAAGATTTTTTAGATTCTTAAATACAGAGTTTAAAGGAGAACAAGTAGCAATAACAGATGTAGGATTTCCAGTAGATCTAGGTACAACTTTAGAAAACCTTGAAGCTGCTGCAAGAGGAGAACATGAAGAACATGCTATTTTATATCCTGCTTGGGCTAAAGAAGCTGAAGAGGAAGGTTTTAGTCAGATAGCGACTGTCTTTGAATTAGTATCAAAGGTAGAGAAGAAACATGAAGAACGATTCAACCAATACGCTCAAAGAGTGTTGAATAATGAAATTTTTAGACAAACTGGTAAAGTGAAATGGGTGTGCTTGGAATGTGGTCATGTCCACGAAGGTATAGAGGCTCCAGATGCATGTCCTATATGCTCAAGACCTAAAGGTTTTTTTAAATTGCAACTGTGACAACACGTAAGAATAACAATAGATATATACTCTTGAAAATGACTTTTCTAATATTAATAGAGAAGTCATTTTCTTTAATTTATAAATAAAAGTGCTGAGAAAGTATAAAAACTAATCCTTTGTTGGATTGTAATCAAATTACTTAAACTGTATAATAGAGTAATCAGAGCGTAAAGTAGTAAGAGGAGCGATATATGGATTTATTAATAGTATTTACATCTATACTTACATTATTTATTGTAGGAATAGTTGGTTATTATTGTAGGAAAAAAGAAATATTAGGAGAACAAACAGTACAAAATTTACCTAGGTTTTTATTAGATATTACATTTCCTTGTATGATTATTAGTTCAATGCAAATTCCATATTCTACAAATAAGTTAGATGATCTAAAAGCAATGTTTTTAATATCAATAGGTGTGTACATATTTTCATTACTATTTGCATTACTAATACCAAAGATCTTAAGGATAGAAAAGGAAGAAGATCAAGGAGTATATAAATTCATGTCAGTATTTTCTAATGTCGCTTTTATGGGGTATCCTGTGCTATTATCTATTTACTCTAGTGAAGCGATATTTTATGCATCAGTATTTAATTTGCCATTCAACTTTTTAGTTTTTACTGTGGGAATTTATTTTATGCAAAGTAAATTCAAAAAATTCAACTTTAAAATTTTAATAAACCCTAGTTTAATTTCAGTGTTTACAGGTTTTATTTTTTTCTTATTTTCTATTAAAATTCCTAATATGATATTGCAACCAGTAGAAATGATAGGGAATTTGACAACGCCACTGGCTATGATTTTTATAGGAGCATCTTTAACAAATGTAGATATAAAAAAGATTTTTACAGAATGGAGATTATATGGTATATCTTTAATAAGGTTAATCATAATACCAATGATTATTCTATTAGTTTTAAGAAACTTCGTTCAGGATCCATTATTGTTGGGAATACCAGTAATAATATGTGGGATGCCTGTAGCAGCAAATTGTGCTATTATCTCAAGTCAATACGGATGCGATTCTGATATAGCGTCGCAAGGAATTTTTATGACTACATTGTTATCAATGTTTACAATTCCGTTTTTAGTTTTTATTTTATCAATTTTATCAGTATAGAAATAAAAGTGAAAAGGAGAGTTATATATGATTATTGGAATTATAGGTGCCATGGAAAAAGAGATTGTTTTACTAAAAGAAAAAATGATTATAGAGAAAACCGTAAATCAATCTAGCCTTGAGTTTTATGTTGGAAAACTTAATGACAAAGAAGTGGTGTTGGTTAGATCAGGAATAGGGAAAGTTAATGCAGCAATGTGCACACAAATTTTAGTTGATATTTACAATGTAGAGTTAATAATTAATACAGGAGTAGCAGGCGCATTGCACCCAGATTTAAACGTTGGGGATATAGTGGTATCTACAGATACATTGCAACACGATATTGATGCATCAGTTTTTGGAGATCCAAGAGGAATAATTCCAGGCATGGACAAAAGTGTTTTTTTAGGTGATGAGAAGTTGTTAGGGTTTATCGATGATATTACACTGTCTGATCAGAAAATATTGAAAGGAAGAATAGTAACTGGAGATCAGGCTATAGGATGTGGCGATACTAAAACTTTGTTGTATGAACAATTTGAAGGTTTTTGTGTAGAAATGGAAGGTGGAGCAATAGCCCACGTTTGTCACTTGAATAATATCCCGTTCCTAATTATTAGAGCTATATCTGATAAAGCAGATGAGGAAGTAGAAGTAAATTATAATGAATTTTTAGAGTTAGCCGCAAAGAACTCAAGTTTTATTGTTGAGAGTATACTATCAAACATAGAAATAGGTAGTATGAGGAAATTATAATATATTGTTGGAGGAACGTTAAGTGAGACCTACATGGTGTGAGATAGATTTAGATAAATTGATAGATAACTATACTGCTATAAAGAATCATGTTGGACAGCAAGTTGAATTAATGCCTGTAGTTAAGGCTGATGCATATGGACATGGAGCAATACAATGTGCGAGAGCACTTATGGATATAGGTGCAAATAGATTTGCAGTTGCTATAGTAGACGAAGGGATTCAATTACGTAAGGCAGGAATAACCTGCCCTATTCTTGTTTTAGGATATATACCATTAGAGGAAATATCAAACTTAATAAAATGGGATTTAACACCTACTGTTTATACTATAGAATTTGCAAAAAAATTATCCGATAAAACAAATAAAAACCAAAAGATTCACATTAAATTAGATACGGGTATGGGTAGACTTGGATTTAGAGGATTTAAAGAAACAATCAGTGCTGTAGAAACTATAAACAAGTTAGATAATATAAACATTGAGGGTATATATAGTCATTTCGCTATATCGGATGCATTAGATAAGAGTTATAGTTATGGGCAAATAGAAGTTTTCGAAGAAGTAATTAGGGAGTTGAAAAAAAGAGGAATAGAGATTCCATTAAAGCATTTTTCAAATAGTGCGGGGATTATAGATTTACCAACTAGCCACTATAACTGTGTTCGCCCAGGAATTATACTATATGGACTATATCCTTCTCAAGAGGTACAAAAAAATAATATAGACCTAAAACCGGTAAAAAACTTTAAAACTAGAATATCTAATCTAAATACAATTCATACAAATGAAAGCGTAGGATATGGGAGAAAATATGTAGCTAACAATGAAAGGGTTATCGCTACATTAGCTGTTGGATATGCGGACGGATACAGTAGACTATTATCTAATAAAGGTGAAGTTATATTAAGAGGCCAAAGAGCAAATGTTGTAGGCACAATATGCATGGATCAATGTATGATCGATGTAACGCATATTAAAGATGTCAAAATCGGCGACGAGGTTTTACTTTATGGAGAAAATCTTCCCATTGAAGAAATTGCCCAAAAAATGGGGACTATAAATTATGAAGTAACATGTATGACGAAAGAAAGAGTACTTAAATTATATTATTGGAAAAATATTTTAATTAAATTGGATAATTTTCTTATAGAGTGACAATAATACAAATGAGAGAAAATTACATATTCATTCCCTTCATTTTTCTTGTTATTTTTGGTAACGAAATCATAAAAATAATTATAAAATATTATGAGTACTAAGTGTTTTGGATTATAAGCTAAATTATAAGATGAAATCTCTCACAATACAAGAAAAATAGATGAAATAGTTTATAATTACCTCCAATGCATATTTAGTTTTAATGAGCTAATGAAAATTAGGACTTTATAATATTAAATCGGAGAGTGAATAGGGTGAATGTCAAGCGTGGAGACGTGTATTATGCAGATTTAAGCCCAGTAGTTGGTTCTGAACAAGGAGGCATTAGACCCGTCCTCGTTCTTCAGAATAATGTAGGCAATAAGTATAGTCCGACGATAATAATATCTGCTATAACATCACAGATAAATAAATCAAAATTGCCAACGCATATTGAAATAAATGCTACAGATTTCGGCTTGAGTAAAGATTCAGTTGTATTATTAGAACAGATAAGGACCATTGACAAGAAAAGATTAAGAGAAAAAATAGGCCATTTGAATGAAGACGTAATGAATCAAGTAAATGAAGCACTTCAAATTAGCTTTGGAATGGCAAATTTTTAAATATGAAATTAGCACCCCAATTCGTAGGGGTGCTAATTTCATAAATAGCAAACTTAAAAGACCCTCAAATATATTATTATATTAAAAGAATTCAAATATTGAGCACGTTTACATAATGTAAAGCTATTTACCACTATAAATGATGTGGTATAATATTCGCATCAGCAGATTGGCTCGCAGAATTCAAATCATTTTCCGTGCTTGCACGAGAAAAGGAAGTGAATTCTATGAGCAAGTGCCAACGACCGAGACAGCAAAGCTGTTGAGGTGAGATCTGCAGCAGATTGGATGCAATTAGGGAGCAAGAGGTAGGAAACTGGACGCAGGATTAGAACTTTTTGGCTTTCGCCAAAAGAAGAAAAGTTTTTCGTAAGCGAAAAACAGCAAGCCTTCTGCCTCCAACATCTCACTTCTCACTTCTCACTTCTCACTTCTCAAGGGAGCAAGTGCCAACGACCGAGACAGCGAAGCTGTTGAGGTGAGATCTGCAGCAGATTGAATGCAATTAGGATGCGAGAAGCGAGAAGCTAGATGCAGGATTGGAGCTTTAGTTTACAGCCAAAAGCAAAGAAGGACTTATCCAAAACAAAAGCTATAAACATCTAGCATTTTTGTTTATGTTTAAATAGCGGCGGATTGAAGATAGGAGCAATTAATGAAGAATACTGATATTAAAAAAAGCAAGTTACTTTTAGATTATCTGGGAATATCAATTGGATGTATGATTATGGCTCTTAGCTTTAATTCATTTTTTGTGCCCAGCAAAATTGCGCCTGGTGGTTTTAGTGGTCTAGCTACGGTTTTGTACCATTTTACAGGTTTTCCTATAGGTATAGTGACATTAATTTTGACCATACCATTATTTTCTGTATCAATTAAATTGTTAGGAGCAAAATTTGGATTAAAAAGTTTCTATGGGACAATATTTTTTTCTATCTGTATTGATTTTATTATACGAACTCCACCATTAACGAATGATTATTTCTTAGCGTCAGTTTTTGGAGGTATCTTATTGGGTATTGGTATTGGGTTTATTTTCAGATTTGGTGGTACCACTGGTGGAACAGATTTATTAGCAGCTATTTTACACCATTACTTTAGAGGAATCCCTGTGTCTACTTGGCTGCTAATTTTGGATTCAATCGTAGTATTGATAGCAGGTATCTCATTTAGGAATATAGAGGTAACTCTTTATTCTATACTTACAATATACATTACTATGAGATTAATAGATCTGATACTAGAGGGCATTAGCTACGCAAAAGCATTCTATATCATCTCTGATTATTCATCCCAAATGGCTGATAAAATAATAAATGAGCTAGACAGAGGTGTTACTACACTAAGTGGGAAAGGTATGTATACTAAGAACAATAAAGATGTACTATTATGCGTGGTTAATAGATCACAAGTTTATGATCTTAAAGAGATGGTTAGATCAGTAGATCCAAATGCATTTGTTATATTAGCCGATGTCCATGAAGTTTTGGGCGAAGGTTTTAAAAATATAGATAAAAAATAAGGAGGTAAATGAATGGTAGATTTAAAAGTTATAGCTACTAACATTAGACAAGGCATTATTAAGCAAATATCAAATGCTGCTTCAGGGCACCCAGGAGGTTCATTATCAGGTGTGGAGATTCTAACATTATTATATTTTGAGGTAATGAAGGTTGATCCTAAGAACCCTAAAGATCCAAAAAGTGATAGGTTTGTATTATCAAAAGGACATGCCTCACCATTATTATATGCAACTTTAGCAGAAAGAGGATATTTCGATAAATCAGAGCTACTTACCTTTAGAATGATTAATAGCAAGCTACAAGGTCATCCTGATATGAAACATACTCCTGGTGTAGATATGTCCACAGGCTCATTAGGACAAGGGCTATCAGCAGCAGTTGGAATGGCGATGGCAGGAAAATTAGATAAAAAAGACTCAAAAGTTTATGCCTTATTAGGTGATGGAGAATTACAGGAAGGTATAATTTGGGAAGCAGCAATGTCGGCAAGTCATTATAATTTAGATAACTTAGTAGCATTTGTGGATTATAATGGACTACAGATAGATGGTAGATGTTGTGATGTTATGGGATCTGATCCTATAGATGCAAAATTTGAGGCATTTAACTGGAATGTAATTAGTATTTCTAATGGACATGATTTTGATGAAATAAGAGAAGGTTTAAGTAATATAGTAAAAGGAAAACCAAATGTTTTAATTTGTAAGACGATTAAAGGTAAAGGTGTATCATTTATGGAAGATCAAGTGGGTTGGCATGGATCAGCGCCAAATGAAGAACAAACAAAACAGGCATTAGCTGAGTTAGGAGGTACACTATGAGTAATCAAGTAGCTACTAGAGTAGCCTATGGAAATGCACTTGCAAAACTAGGAAAGACAAATAAAAATATCGTTGTATTAGATGCAGATTTATCTAAATCTACAAATACTGCAACGTTCTGCAAAGCTGAACCTGAGAGACATTTTAATTGTGGTATAGCAGAACAAAATATGCTTGGTATAGCAGCAGGACTTGCTGCTTCTGGCAAAATAGCATTTGCATCAACTTTTGCAGTATTTGGGGCAGGTAGAGCTTTTGAAATAATAAGAAACTCAATTTGTTACCCTAAATTAAATGTAAAAGTTGCAGTAACACATGCTGGATTAACAGTTGGAGAAGATGGTGCGACTCATCAATCTATTGAAGATGTTGCTATAATGCGTTCTCTTCCAAATATGATAGTATTATGTCCTGCAGATGCTGTTGAAACTGAAAAAATGATTAATACTATTGTTGAATATAATGGACCAGTCTATATAAGACTAGGTAGACCAAACTTGCCAATTATATTAAGTGAAGATTATGAATTTGAGATAGGTAAATCTGTAGAACTACAAGATGGTAAAGATGTGACTATTATAGCTATGGGTATTATGGTAGCACAAGCGCTTAAAGCAAGTGAAGAGCTGAAAAGTGAAGGAATTAGTGCAAGAGTTATCAATATGAGTACTATTAAACCAATAGATGAACAAGCAGTGATTAAAGCTGCAAAAGAGACCGGTGCAATAGTAACAGCAGAAGAACATAGCATTATAGGTGGTCTAGGAAGTGCAGTAGCTGATGTTTTAGTGAAGGATACATTTGCGCCACTAGAAAAAGTTGGTGTACAAGATACTTTTGGTGAATCTGGAAAGCCAGATGAATTATTAGAGAAATACGGTTTAACGTACAAAGAGATTATAGAAGCTTCAAAGAAAGCTATAGCAAGAAAGTAAAAATAACTGTATCATACATGAGATCAAAAATTTAATGTGTAATACCACTAAACTCTAACTTAATAAGTTAGAGTTTAGTCATGCAAACTTTTATTATAACTAAGGATGGTTATCTCATCCTTAGTTATAATAAAGAAATAGCATGAAATCATTGATTGATGACTCATTTAACTATATAATTAATTGACATTATTATTATTAATCTTTAAAATGAATAAGTTAAGGTCAACTACGTATGGAGGTTTTTTATGAGTACTAAATATATATTTGTAACTGGTGGAGTTGTATCATCTTTAGGAAAAGGAATTACAGCAGCATCATTAGGAAGACTGTTAAAAGATAGAGGATTAAAAGTATCTATTCAAAAATTTGATCCCTATATAAATTATGATCCAGGAACAATGAGTCCTTACCAACATGGAGAGGTTTTTGTAACTGACGACGGAGCCGAAACCGATTTAGATCTGGGGCATTACGAAAGATTTATAGACGTAAATTTATCAAAGTGGAGTAACGTAACTACAGGTAAGGTATACTGGTCAGTAATTTCTAAAGAGAGAAAAGGTGACTACTTAGGAGGAACGGTCCAAGTTATACCGCACATTACTAATGAAATTAAAGAAAATATATTAAAAGTTGGACAAGAGTCATCTCCAGATGTTGTAATAACCGAAATTGGTGGAACAGTTGGCGATATAGAAAGTTTACCTTTCTTAGAGGCCATTAGGCAATTACAAAATGATTTAGGACATAAGCGTGTATTGTTTATTCATGTAACATTACTACCGTTTTTGAATATGGCTGGAGAGTTAAAGACTAAACCAACACAACATAGTGTAAAAGAGTTAACAGGTTTAGGAATACAACCAGATATTATTATTTTAAGATCAGAAAAAGAAGTTAATGATGATATTAAAGAGAAAATTAGTTTGTTTTGCAATATAGAGTCAAATGCCGTTATTCAAAATACAGATGCTTCTGAACTCTATGAGGTACCCTTATTATTAGAAAAAGAAGGATTAGCAAACTTAGTATGTGAAAAGCTATCTATTCAATGTAATAAAGTTGATTCATCTGACTGGATTTCTATGGTGAAAAAATGTAAAAATTTAAACTCTAAAGTAAGAGTAGCATTAGTAGGAAAGTACGTTGAGCTACACGATGCATACTTATCTGTTGTCGAAGCACTAAAACACGGTGGAATTGAAAATGACTGTGAAGTAGAGATAAAATGGGTGCATTCTGAAGATATAACAGAAGAAAATGTAAAATCAACATTTGAAGATGTAAGCGGTATTATTGTGCCTGGCGGATTTGGACATAGAGGCGTAGAAGGTAAAATACTAGCAGCTAAATATGCAAGAGTTAATAATATACCTTATTTTGGATTGTGTTTGGGATTACAAATTGCTGTAATTGAGTTTGCAAGGAATGTAGTTGGTTTAAAAGGTGCGCATAGTTCAGAATTAGATGCAAATACACCATACCCTGTAATTGATATTATGCAAGAGCAAAAGGATATTGACGATAAAGGTGGGACTATGAGATTAGGCTTATATCCTTGTAAAATTAAAGAAAAAACAAAGGCTATGGAAGCTTATGGAAGTGAATTAGTAGATGAGCGGCATCGTCATCGTTATGAAGTAAACAATGCATACAGAGAAGCCTTAGAAGAAAAGGGTATGATTATAAGTGGTATTTCTCCAGATAGGATGCTAGTAGAAATGATAGAGATAAAGAATCACCCTTGGTTTGTAGCTACACAAGCTCATCCAGAATTTAAATCACGACCTAATAAGGCCCATCCCTTGTTTAGAGATTTCATAAAAAACATTAAGAAAATCAGCAATAAAGCTTAATAATAGTTTAAATAATGAAAAAATATCTCTATTTCTGAGATATTTTTCTTTAAGTTATCAACGTTATACACTATTAAACGGGGGATAATGTGGATAAGTGGACGATTTACTGTGGACAATGTGGATAAAAGTCCGTAAAAATAGATATAGTGATGAAAAAAACATTATATTGTGTATATAATAGATACTATATACTAAAGTTGCTAACAATGTGTTGATTACCTAGATAATATGCTTGTGGATAAGATATTAAGAGAAACAGAAATAATAATATTTTCAAACAATCATTGACAACAGAAATTTATTTGATATATTATTATATAGACAAGCTAATTAAAATATGTTTGTAATCTCGAACGATTCTGTTTAATATTCATTAATTTTGGACATTATATTTGTATATATTATTTTATGATAAGATAATTTGATTTAGTACACTTCAATGCATTTCTATCATATTGAAAAACGATCGAAGTCGCTATTCATTATATTTTCAAATCCTAATTTTCTTCTAAATATCTACTAATAATCTGTCGTACATAATACCGGAGGTGTTTAATTGAACAAAGATAATCTAGAAAAATTAACTATACTGCAATTAAGAGAAAAAGCTAAGGAGTTAGGCATCCATAGTATTACAAAATATAAAAAGCACGAATTAATTGTGCAGATACAAATGGCAACAAAAGAAGAACTAAGTAATATTAGTAATAAAGATCAAAATGAAACCGACAGTAAAATCTCAATTCCCGTTAAGACTACTACTAAAGAGAATATAAAATACTCTAAACTAAAAGACAATATTCAAGATGCTTTCGATTTACAAGGTACGCTTCAGATACTTCCTGAAGGGTTTGGTTTTGTCAAAAATGATGAAATGGCAACCCCAGAAGAATATGTATATGTTTCTGCTTCTCAAATCCAAAAATTTAAGCTTGAATCGGGCAATGAAATAAAAGGAAAAGTACGTAGTCCTAAAGAAGGCGAAAAATATTTTGCCATGCTTTTTGTAGAAAATGTAAATGGGAAAAAAACAAGCCAAATACTTAAAGAAGAAGAAAATTTAATGAGTAATCCAGACAAAAAGGATATGACAAAGTATAGTAAATCTCAAGGGGGAATACTAGATATAAACCCTGACGGATTTGGATTTCTTAGAACGAATAATTATTTAACAGGTGAGAATGACATATATGTATCTCCATCACAAATAAGGAGATTTAAATTGCGTAGAGGAGACAAAATCTACGGTAAAATAAGAATACCAAACGAGGGCGAAAAATTTGATGCATTGCTATACGTAGAAACAGTAAATGGTGACGCACCAGAAAAAGTAGTAAACAGACCAAATTTTGAAAAGCTTACACCAATATTTCCAGAGGAAAAGATTAGATTGGAGACAAGTGGAAAGATATATTCGACTAGAATCATTGATTTATTTGCACCTGTTGGAAAGGGACAAAGGGGTATAATAGTCGCAGCACCTAAGGCTGGGAAGACTATACTATTAAAACAGATTGCTGACTCTATTACAAAGAACCATCCAGAAATAGAGCTTATTGTTTTGTTAGTTGATGAAAGACCAGAAGAAGTTACTGATATGATACGATCGATTAAAGGTGACGTTGTATATTCTACATTTGATCAATTACCATCAAATCATATTAAAGTAGCAGAAGTTGTTTTAGAAAGAGGTAAAAGACTTGTAGAACAAGGTAAGGATGTAGTTATCCTAGTAGATAGTATAACTAGGTTCACAAGAGGAAATAATCTAGTAGTTCCTCCTTCAGGTAGAACTCTTTCAGGTGGGTTAGATCCAGAAGCATTATATTTACCTAAAAAATTCTTTGGAGCAGCACGAAACATTGAAGAAGGTGGTAGTTTAACTATATTAGCTACAGCACTAATAGATACTGGGAGTCGTATGGACGATGTTATCTTTGAAGAATTTAAAGGTACAGGAAATATGGAATTACACTTAGATCGTAGTTTAGCAGAAAAGAGGATATTTCCTGCAATAGATATATATAAATCAGGAACTAGAAGAGAAGATAAACTATTAACTGAAATGGAATTAAAACTTGTTTTTGGAATTAGAAAGATGTATAGCAACTCATCAAATGCAGATGTAACAGAGAAAATAATCGATATATTATCAAGAACAAAGAGTAATAAGGATTTTATTAACTTCTTTATTTCAAAATATAATTTCTAAAAATATTTGCTATATAAGAAATATCATGATAAAATATCATGAGTGTAAACTATGTATATTATTTATATAATTTCGTTAGGAAAAGAGGTGATTGTAATGAAGGAAGGTATTCATCCAAATTACAAAAAATCTATAGTAAAATGTGCTTGTGGAAATACTTTTGAAACTGGTTCTATTAAAGAAGAATTAAAAGTTGAGATATGTTCTGCTTGTCATCCTTTCTTTACTGGAAAACAAAAATTAATTGATACAGGCGGTAGAGTAGATAGATTTAAAAAGAAATATGGAATCAAAGACGAACAATAGTAGATCAGCTGCCTAGCAGCTGATCTTTACTACTATATAAGGAGTTATAATGATTACAATATCTGAATTATTAATTAATAGCACGAAACTATTAAGAGAGAACAATAATGCTTCACCAAGATTAGATGCTGAAGTCATGTTAGGACACCTATTGAATGTAGAACGCTCTTATTTTATTATCCATAGCGACGTACTACTTGAAGATAAAGAAGTATTAAAGTATAAAGAAATGATGTTTAGAAGGCTACAAGGAGAGCCCATAGCATACATTATTGGGCATCAAGAATTTATGGGTTTAAATTTCTTGATAAATAATCATGTCCTTATTCCAAGGCCAGATACAGAGAAATTAGTAGAATACGTGATAGATTATTGTAAAAATATGAGCGACAAAATTTTAAATATACTAGACATTGGAACTGGAAGTGGTGCCATAGCACTTTCAATTGGAAAAAATATACATGACTGTACTTTGACTTTAGTTGATATATCAGAAAATGCGCTAAGGGTTGCAAAAATTAACGCAGAGAAATTAAAAATTTCAAGTAAAGTTAAGTTCGTGCTTAGTGACTGCTTCAAAGAAATCGAGAATCAAAAATTTGATATTATTGTTTCTAATCCACCATATATACCGTCACATGATATTGAATGTTTACAAACAGAAGTTAAAACGTATGAACCACGAGGTGCCCTTGATGGAGGGAAAGACGGACTATTGTTTTATAGAAGAATAATTAGAGATGCTAAAAACTTCCTTGTGAAAGACGGGTTAATTGGTTTTGAAATAGGATATAATCAAGGGCAAGAAGTCTCTAAATTATTAAGAGCTGGTGGATATGATAATATTCAAATTATTAAAGACTTAGGGAGACATGATAGAGTAGTTGTAGGAAATTTGAAATAGAACATAGATAATATTCTCGCATATTATCTATGTTCTACTCAGTTAATTACTAATACTCGACATAAATGATTCAATGGCATCTACTTCTTTTATAATATGATTAGAAAGGTTGATGTTTCCTTCTTCAGTAATTAAAATATCATCTTCTATCCTAATTCCAATTGACTCTTCTTGAATATACAAACCAGGTTCGCAGGTATAAACCATACCAGGTTGTAATATCACGTCTCTATCTCCAATATCATGAGTATCTAGACCAAGAGAGTGCCCGATGCTGTGATAATAGTAATTGTCTATTTCTTCTAAAGATTTGATAAGACCTATACTGATACAACCTTGAGCTAAAAGGTTTCTTGCTAATTTATTAATAGCTGTCATAGATGCTCCTGGTTGCATATGGTTAATGACTTCTTTCATACAAGATAATACCACATTGTATACTTCTTTTTGCCTATTAGTAAACTTACCGTTTACTGGAAATGTTCTTGAGATATCAGAACAATAATTATCAACACTAGCCCCGAGATCAAATAAGATCAAATCATGTTCCTTTAAGACTCTTTTATTATCTATATAGTGAAGTATGGTACCATTAATTCCAGAAGCAGCAATTGTTTGAAAAGCATGTTGAACACCTTTTGATTTTAGAGTAAAATCAAAATACGCTTCTAATTCACACTCTCGCATACCAGGCTTACTATTTTTCATTAAGTTTTCTATACCTTCATTAGTAATATTTATAGCCTTTATAATTCGAGCCACTTCTTCTGTACTTTTAATACTACGTAATTTTACAAATTCCTTAGAAATATCAGCAATATCTAATTGGGGATATTTATTTATAATCTCTCTAGAAAAAGCGATGGGCATAGTATCAGGATCATCCCAAGCGTATTTACTTAGATCGAAGTATACATATGTTATGGGTTTGTTACTAGAACTCAAACATCGAACAAGTTTAGATTTGAAGTCATTTTGATATAGTATCATTTCTATTCCAGAAATTTCTGTAGCTTCGTCTACAGAAATGGATTCTCCCACCCATTTTGCTAAAATAGGATCAGGCTTTTCGACAAATAAAAACTCTTCTACTTTGCCTTCAAAGTTTATAGCCATAAAAGTTATATTTTCTTTTTGAATACCAGTAAGATAATAAAAATTCTTATTAACTTCAAAATTATAATAGGCATCATTAGATTTATGAGGTGCTTTGCCAGAAAATAAAATAATTATGCTATTATTTTTTAGCATAGAATAAATGCTCGCTCTATTTTTAATAAAAAACATTTTATTCATATCGATCACTTCCTTTATATACATTGTACCATTGTGATTATTAAATATAATAATGTTTTTATGATTTAAAGACAACTAAATCTAAGGTTAAATATAAGAATATATTAAGAATATATTAAGAATATGTAGAAATATATGTGCTATTATTATTAAAAAGAGAGTAAAACGTCTCATAAGAAGGTGAATGTCGACATATGAAAAGAAAAACTAAAAAGAGAAAAAGAAATCTGAAAATAGTAGTGAGTATTATAATTAGCATTATATTTTTTATATTTATATTAGAATTAATCAATGGTGGTCAAACTAAAAATATTACAATTATGATTGATTCCGGTCACGGTGGAGCTGAAGATAATCTAAAAGGCGCTAAAATATCAACAGGTGGAAGAGAAGTGACATTAAACAATAGTTTATCTCTATTAATTTCGAAGTATTTAGAGGAGGAGGGATACACAGTAGCTGTAACTAGAGATTTAAATATTGAAGACGAGCACGTATCATTAGGACAAAGATGCGAAATTGCTAATGAATTAATGCCTGATCTGTTAATGAGTGTACATCATGATTCTATATCAGATAAATCAGTTACAGGATTTAGCCTATATTACAGTAGTTATAGGCCTAATTTAGATATGGATGATGTGTATGTATTATATAAAAATAAAGAGTATAAATTCTTGAAAGAAGAAATAATAGGAGGGAGAAGTAATGTTTTTTTTCAAGACAATAGTGAAACAAGGAAAGTAATTAGCGGTCAAGATAATTATAAAGTGATAGACAAATCACCACATGAGATTTCCATTAGAAGTCAAGAATTTGCTGAAATTTTATTCACTGAGTTAGAGGATATAGGATATATGCAACCGCTACACGGTAGTAGAGAAAGAGCAATAATAGATAACGATTTAAGGATTACGCGTAGTACAAATGTACCAAGTATACTTATAGAGGCTGGTTTTATGAGCAACGTAGAAGAAGCAAAGCAGATTAGCAATAAAGAAAACCAAGAGGAATTTGCAAGACGAGTTGTACAAGCAGTGAATAGATATTTTAATCAACCGTAGACAGTGATGAGATTAATAATCATAAGAAAGATGCTTAGATGCATCTTTCTTATTTTATAGCAAAGATTTAATTAGAATACGACAAACATTATTTCGCACTTGTACATTTGTTCAAGATAATTTATAATAATATAAAGTGAAACTTTATTCAGTAGGCGATTTTTTCCATTTTAAATTTTAATTTTGAAGAGGGAATTTTAGTGCCTGTTAATGCGGGATAAAGAATAGAAGGAGGATATCTATGGATTATTCTAAGAGTCTATTATTAAAGGTTGCAGAGTTATACTATAACCAAAATATGAACCAACAACAGATTGGAGATAAACTTAAAATATCAAGAGTGAAAGTATCTAGACTTTTAACTGAGGCGAAAAACAAAGGCATTGTCAAAATAGATATTATATATCCTAAGGATAATTGTCTGGAATTAGAAAGAGAATTAGAGGAAAGATATAACTTAGAAGAAGCTGTAATAATTTCAGCACGTGATAAATCAAAAGATGTAGTCTATTCTGAAGTTACTAGTGCTGTAGCACAATTTCTTGAAGAAAAGGTTAATAAGAACGATATTATAGGAATCGCTTGGGGAAGAACTTTAAAAAAGGTAGCTAACAGGATCCGTGAAGTTAATAAAGAGGTAAGAATTGTGCAGTTATTAGGTAATATAGGATCTAGTGATGTAAGTGGAGATATTATTGTAAGAACTATTGCAAATTCTTTTCATGGTAGTATTCATCTACTACCTACACCGGCTATAGTAGATAATGTAGAGATTAAACAAGCAATTATGAGTGATGGGAATGTTTCAAATATATTTGCAATACAAAAACAATGTTCGCTAGCTATCGTTGGGGTTGGTGTAGTAAGTGAAAAATCAACTTTAGCATTATCTGATTATTTGAATCAAAATGATCTTAGTTTACTAAAACAAGATGGGGCTGTAGGAGAAGTATGTGGAAGATTTATTGATAAGCATGGAAATGTATGTGAGACCCCAGTTAACGATAGGGTATTAGGCATAGATATAAAGGATTTAGCTGAAATTCCCTGTGTAGTAGCTGTTGCTACAGGGGATGAAAAGGTTAAGCCTATACAAGCTGTTTTAAATACAGGAGCTATAAATGTATTAGTAACTGACGAAAATACTGCAAGAAGATTATTATAACTTTAATTAGGAGGGAATAACATGGCAAATGTAGTTATAATGCCGCAAATTGGTTTAAATGAAACTAGTAATTTAATTAGTACTTGGAACGTGGAAGTTGGAGAAGAAGTTAAGATTGGAGATATACTTTTTTCTATAGAAACGGATAAGTCTTCTATGGAAGTAGAGTCTGAGTTTGAAGGAATTCTATTAAAAAAATTGTACGAAGAAGGAGATGCTTGTGACGTACTTACTCCTGTAGGAATAATAGGACAAAAAGGAGAAGATATTAAGAATATTATATTTGAAGAAAAATCAGTGAATGAAAATGAAATGCAACAAGAAGATACTGTAACAGAAAATACACAAAAGAGTGTAACGCTAGTTCAAACAAATAGAGATGGAGTGTCTAGAATTTCACCTAGGGCAAAAAACCTAGGAAGCAAAAAAGGTTTAAACTTAGAATATGCAGTAGGTACTGGTCCTGAAGGTAGAATAATTGAAAGAGATATCTATTCATTACTAGAGAATGGACCAGTTATGACTAAGGCTGCTGGATTAGAAGCAGGAGATGTAGATGCTTCTTTAATTAATGCTACAGGACTAGGTGGTAAAATTTTAACTAAAGATATAGGTAATACTGTGCAACAGGAGACATCAGTTAATAAAGATGAGTATAAAGTAGTGAAACTTACTAATATTAGAAAATTAATTGCAAAAAACATGATGCAGTCACTACAGAGTACAGCACAGTTAACCTTAAGTGCATCATTTGATGCAACAAGTATTATGGAATATAGAAAAATAATAAAAAGTAGCACTGATAATTTTAGTCTAGCTAATATTACATTAAACGATATGGTTATGTACGCCATATCTAGAACGGTAAATAATTTTGAAAACTTAAACGCTCATATGATAAATGAGGAAGAAATAAAAATATTTACTAATGTACATTTAGGCTTTGCATGTGATACAGATAAAGGCTTAATGGTGCCTACAATATTTAATTCAAACAATATGACACTTAACGAAATTTCACAAACATCTAAAGAACTTGCTACTGCTTGTCAAAAAGGAAATATTGACCCATCAAAATTACAAAACGCAACGTTTACGGTCTCAAATCTAGGAAACTTTGGGATAGAAAACTTCACACCTGTTTTAAATCCTCCACAAACAGGGATTTTAGGAGTCGGATCTATAGAATATAGAGTAAAAAAAGTTGGAAGTGAATTTGTAGAGTATCCAGCAATGATGATTTCATTAACATTTGATCATAGAGCTATTGATGGGGCACCAGCCGCTAGATTTATTCAAGAACTAAAAAATAATCTAGAGAATTTCTATTTATTATTAGCAAAATAAAGGAGTGATTGAATAGTGTATGATTTAATTGTTATTGGAGCAGGACCAGGAGGATACTTAGCTGCTGAAAGAGCGGGGGGCGCAGGACTTAAAACTATGGTAATAGAGAAAAAAAATATAGGTGGAGTATGCTTAAATGAAGGTTGTGTACCATCAAAAACAATACTAAATTCATCCAAAATATATGAGTATGCTAAGAATGGAAATAAATATGGTGTAACATGTGAGAATGTAATATATGATCAAAAAAAAGTAATTAAAAGAAAGAATATAGTAGTGAAAAAATTAGTAAGTGGCATACAGGCAGTTCTGGCAAAGAATAAAGTAGAAGTAGTTAGTGGTAAGGGCGTAATAGTAGGAAAGACTTCGGAAGGTTTTGAAATAAGTGTTAATGGAGAACAACATACTTGCAAGAATCTTATTATTGCAACTGGATCTGAGGCATTAATACCACCTATACCAGGAGTGAAAGAAGCTTTTGAAAAAAGTATTATTGTAACTAATAGAGAGATTTTAGATCTTACCACTATACCGGAGAGATTAACGGTTATTGGTGGTGGTGTTATTGGTTTAGAAATGGCATCGTATTTTGCTACAGTTGGGAGTAAAGTTACAGTTATTGAAATGATGGATAGAATTGGTGGTTATACAGATCGAGAGATAGGCACTATATTAAAAGGTAATTTGGAAAAAAAGGGTATTACATTTTTACTTGAATCGAAAGTGACTAAAGTAATGGATAGTCGCGTTTATTATGAAATAGAAGGAAAAGAAACGAGTATAGATAGTGATAAAATATTACTCAGTATTGGTAGAAGAGCAAATATATCTAATATAGGGCTAGAAAAACTTAGTATAGCAGTTGAAAAAGGAGCTATAAAAGTAGATGAAACATGTAAAACAAACATTCCAAGTGTCTACGCAATAGGAGATATAAATGGTACATCTATGTTAGCACATACAGCTTATAGAGAAGCAGAAGTAGCTGTAAATAATATTTTAGGAAACAGAGACATCATGAGATATAGTGCGATACCTTCAGTAATCTATACAAATCCAGAAGTAGCGTCTGTTGGTGAAACAGAAGAAACAGCAAAGAATAAAGGAATTTCATTTGAGATAAAGAAAATATCTATGAACTATAGTGGTAGATATATGGCAGAAAATGAAGGTGGGGACGGTATTGCAAAAGTTCTCATTGACAAAAAGTACAAAAAGATAATAGGAGTTCAAATTATTGGAAGCTACGCATCAGAGATTATTTATGGTGCAGGTATTATGGTAGAAACAGAAATGTTAGTAAAAGACCTACAGGAAATAGTTTTTCCGCACCCTACTGTCAGTGAAATAATTAGGGAAGCTATATTTAGTTAATAAAGCGTAACAGTAATATAGAAGAAGTGACTATTAGCGAATAGTTAATAAAAATGGAGGTACAAAAATGCCAAAAAGTATAAATATCGATCCTATTGAAAGAAGAAAACCAGGGGAACTCACATTCAAACCGATCCCACTTAATCAATATCAAAAAAGAGTTAAAGATGTAAAAGAAGAATATACTAAAAAAGAATTATTAAATATGTATAGAGATATGATTCTCATACGTGAATTTGAAATGATGTTGCAGGATTTAAGAACTACAGGTGAATATAGAGGGGTAAAATATAGCTATACAGGACCTGCTCATTTGTATTTAGGACAAGAGGCGACAGCAGTTGGACAATCATTTATATTAGATAAAGAAGACTTAGTATTTGGAACACATAGAAGTCATGGTGAGTTAATTGCAAAAGGAATGTCAGCATTAGAAAAATTAGATGAAAAAGAATTGATAGAAATCATGGAAAAATCTCACGGTGGAGCTCAATTAAAAGTTGTAGAACAAGGGTTTAAAGGTAGTGTAAAAGAATTAGCCATGAGATTTTATATTTACGGAATTGCAACTGAAATATTTGGTAGAAAAAATGGATTTGCTCAAGGATTAGGAAATTCAATGCATGCTTTCTTTATTCCATTTGGAGTTTATCCAAATAACGCTATTGTTGGTGGATCTGCGCCAGTAGCACTGGGTGCAGCTCTTTATAAAAGAGTAAATAAAAAAGATGGTATTATAATCGCCAATGCAGGAGATGGATCATTAGGCTGTGGGCCAGTATGGGAATCTATGAATATGGCAGCTATGGATCAATTAACTACATTGTGGGATGAAGCTCATAAAGGTGGGCTACCAGTTTTATTTAACTTCAATAACAATGGTTATGGAATGGGTGGACAGACAGTAGGAGAGACAATGGCATATAATATACTTGCTAGAGTTGGTGCGGGAATTAGTCCGACTCAATTGCACGCAGAGCGAGTAGATGGATACAATCCATTAGCGGTTATAGATGCAATGAAGAGAAAAAAAGAAATACTTATAAGCGGAGAAGGGCCAGCTTTACTAGATCTCGTCACTTATAGAATTGGTGGGCATTCTACCTCAGATGCTGGACCATATAGAACAAAAGAAGAATTGGAAGCTTGGAAGGACATGGATGCTATCCTCAGCTTTAGAAACGATATTTTAGAAGCAGAAATGGCGACTGAAAAAGAAATAAATGACGTAAAGCAAACATCTGAAATTTTAATTCAAGAAGTATTTAAATTATCTATAGATGATAGTGTGTCGCCAAGAATGGATTTAGTTAATGAAGTAGATTCTATCGAAAAATATATGTTCTCTAATGAAAAAATTCCTAAAATGGATGACAGAACACCAGATGTATTAGGGCCTAAGAGTGATAATACTCGTATTAAAAGAATAGAAAAAAAAGAAAGAGTAGGGATTAAAGACGGTAAAACTGTACCATCAGTAAAAGCATATCAGTTTAGAGATGCAGTATTTGAGGCTTTAATGGACAAATTTTATGAAGATCCAACTTTAATAAGCTTTGGGGAAGACCTTAGAGATTGGGGTGGAGCTTATGGAGTATATAAAAATATGGAAGAATCGATTCCATACCATAGATTATTTAACTCACCAATATCAGAATCTGCTATCGTAGGTGCAGCTGTTGGATACGCAATGCTAGGTGGAAGAAGTGTACCAGAATTAATGTATTGCGATTTTATGGGCAGGGCTGGAGACGAAATATTTAATCAATTGGCAAAATGGCAATCTATGACTGCAGGACAATTAAAAATGCCAGTAGTACTTAGGACGTCAGTAGGGGCAAAATACGGTGCACAACATTCACAAGATTGGTCATCTTTATGTGCACATATACCAGGTCTAAAAGTAGTATTTCCAGCTACTCCTTACGATGCAAAAGGTCTTATGAACGCAGCATTAAATGGCAGTGACCCAGTGGTATTCTTTGAAAGTCAAAGATTGTATGGCATTGGCGAAATGTTTAATCCAGAAGGTGTGCCAGAAGGGTATTATGAAATTCCAATAGGAGAACCAGATGTTAAAAGGGTAGGTTCAGATTTAACCATATTAAGTATAGGCGCTACATTATATAAGGCTATAGAAGCAGCAGAGAAATTAGAAAAAGAATTTAGTATGTCTGTAGAAGTAATTGATGCAAGGAGTATTGTGCCATTTAACTTTGAGCCAGTTATAGAGTCCGTAAAGAAGACAGGAAGAATACTCTTAACAAGTGATGCAACTCAAAGAAATTCAGTGTTAAATGATTTTGCACAGAATATTTCAGAATTAGCATTTGATTACCTAGATGCTCCACCAGTAGTAGTAGGTTCAAGAAACTGGATTACTCCAGTAGATGAATTAGAAGAGTATTTTTTCCCACAAGCTGACACAATAATAGATGCGATACATGAAAAGATTGTTCCGCTAGAAGGACATAAAGTAAGGTTTAACCATACAAAGATAGATCAAATAAGAAGACATAAGTTAGGATTATAAATTTATATATTAAGGGCGTAAGCCCTTTTTATATTATATAGATTTAATAAATTACAGGTCACATAAGGGTACACGTGAAGTAATTGTTAGGAAAGCAAAATACTATTTAAACTACTAGAGTTATAATATCTATTTGATGTATAATTAAATTTATCCCGCATTAACAGGCATAAGACTCCAGTCGTAGGTTGCGGGCTTCTAGCTCCTTTCAGTTGTTACAAGCCTCGCCAACCCTGACCGGGGAAATACCATTCAATTTCTCTAACCTTTCAGTCTAGAGAAATCGGGTATTGCTCCCACTTCTTCAAGATGATAAAAAAAGCTAAGTGGGGGATTAAGAAAACCCCTAATGAATAAAGTTTCAATTTATAATATGAGTTAAATTAAGGCACTGACTTTTAGTAAATTGCTAATACATGAACTTGCCAGTATGTAATGTGTTGCAATATTATAAACACAAGTGTAAAATTAAAACATTACATGAAAAATGGAGGAAATATGAAATGTATCACAAAAGGATACCGCAACTTTCTACAGATTACTATCAACTAAGCATGAGTAATGTGTTTGTTAATGACAATAAAAAAGACGATATAGCTGTATTTGATTTATTTATTAGAAATAATCCTTTTAACGGTGGTTATACTGTATGTGCAGGACTAGAACAAGTAATAAACTATCTTATGAATGTTCACTTTTCGCAAGATGATATCACTATGTTAAGAGAAAATCACCCTGAGTTATCAAATGAATTCTTAGATTATCTTAGTACTTTTAAATTTACAGGAGAATTACATGCCATCCCTGAAGGTACAATTATATTTCCTCATGAACCAATACTACGTGTGAAAGCACCGTTAATACAAGCACAAATTATAGAGACTTCACTTCTTACTATTATAAATCACCAAACTTTAATAGCTACTAAAGCTGCTAGGATAGTACAATCAGCTGAAGGTGATTCTGTTCTAGAATTTGGGCTTAGGCGTGCCCATGGTTCCCAAGCAGGTTTATATGGTGCAAGAGCAGCTATCATAGGTGGGTGTGTAGGCACTAGTAATGTAGAAGTTGAATCCATTGTAAATATACCTGCAAAAGGGACTATGTCCCACAGTTATATTCTCAGCTATGATAACGAATATGAAGCTTTTGAAAAGTTTTCCTATTATAACCCTGATAATTTAATGCTATTAGTAGATACCTACAATACTCTAAAATCAGGTATCCCTAATGCTATAAAAGTATTTTTAAAACTGAAAGAAGAAAATAAATTACCTGACATTTATGGTATAAGATTAGATTCGGGAGATTTAGCCTACTTAAGCAAAGAATGTAGAAAAATGCTCGATGGGGCAGGATTTCCCAACGCGATTATATCTGCATCTTCAGACTTAGATGAATATCTAATTAGAGATTTAAAGCTTCAAGGAGCTAAGATTACTTTATGGGGAGTAGGCACTAAATTAATTACGGCCTATGATCAACCCGCATTAGGGGCTGTTTATAAACTATCTCAAATAGAACATCTAGGGCAAAGAATAAATAAGATTAAAGTTTCAAATGATCCTGGTAAAATTACTAATCCAGGATATAAAAAAGCTGTAAGAATATATGATAAATCATCAAATAAAGCTTTAGCAGATGTAATTATGATAGATGATGAAGTTATAGACGAATCAAAACCTCTAACGATATTTCATCCTGTTTATACGTGGAAGAAGAGAATATTATTTAACTATCGAGCACAAAATTTACTAGTGCCTATTATTGTGGATGGTAAATTAGTATACGATTTACCTACAATTAGAGAGATTCAAAGTCGCCTAAAAGAAGAGTACAAATCAATATGGCCTGCTATTACTAGGTTTACTAATCCTCACGAGTATCACGTAGATTTGTCACCAAAGCTTTGGAATCTTAAGAATGAATTATTAAATGAACAATAGTTAATATAAGTATAAAGCGCTATGCAGAAATATCTGAATAGCGCTTTTAAAGTGTATGTTAATATAGTTGCACAAAAGTAAAAGACAAGTGGAAGTATTACTCTTTTGTTTTTTCATCTTCATCTGGAACTGTACTAGTATCTTGAGAATCTTCAAAAGTATTTAATTCTATTGGTTTTATTGTCAAAGCATTAGTGTTTAATCCTAGGCGATCTTGTAGTTCAGTGGAAAGCTCTAAGTTTACTATACTATTATCATCTAATCTAGTAAAAGTGTAAGTTGTCAATGAGACAATCGTTCCATCAGAACCAGAAATATCACTAGGTTTTACATCTAAGAATTGTATATGGTTTGAAAATAAATTGCCACTAATTTTACCTTTATTATGTATATCTAGAGGTAGTGTAGTATATGGAGATTGTTCTTCTGAAACACTAAGTTTAAAACTATCGGAACTTATTTCAATAATTCCATCTTCGGGTATTGGAATGTCATCTACTAAGATTGAATAAGTCCATTGTTGTTGAGCAATTTCGATCATATCTTCATCGCTGATATAAGGTATAATACTAATAATAAAATCTAAATAGAATTGCTTTTCTAATTTAGTATCTTCTTCTGACGATTTGTAACCTTCGATCTGTGTTTGTAAGTCGTCTATTTTTCTCTCAAGATCATTTATTTTTTTAGTATTAAGATCATTTTCTTCAATAACATCTTTGTTTGAACAGCTTGTACCAATTAATAATATAATAAAACATAAAAACATTAATGTAATTTTTTTCAAGTTACCACTCCTCAATGCAAATATCTTATACATTATAATATGAATTAATATATTTTAAAAGAATAAAGTGTAAACAAATTTTAACAAAAATATTAAGAATAAAGAAAAAATAGACGTTTTACCGTCTATTTACGAAGCAATATATAAATTTTTATCTAGATAAGTATCCTCCATCAACTGGGATAATTGCGCCGTTTAAATAATCTGAGGCCTGAGAGGCTAAGAAGATTACAAGACCTTTCATATCTTCTGGTTTCCCCCATCGTTTAGCTGGAATTCGACTAAGAATTTCTGTATTCCTTGTTTCATCTTCAATTAAAGCTATATTCATTTCTGTAGCCATGTAACCTGGAGCAATAGCATTTACATTTATACCTTTACTAGCCCATTCATTTGAAAGTGCTTTAGTAAACTGAGCGACTCCACCTTTACTTGCTGCATAAGCACAGACAGTATTTCCACCAAAGAAGCTAAGCATAGAGGCAACGTTAATAATTTTACCGTGACCTTTCTTTAACATTAAATTTCCTGCTAACTGACACATGAGAAATACTGAATTTAGATTTACATTTAAGACTTCTTCCCAATCTTTTAGTGGAAAGTTTTCAGCATTATGTCTGCGCTGTATACCTGCTGCAGTAACTAAGATATCCAGGTCTCCTTTAAAATATTCAACTGCTTCATTGAACGATCTATTGTTTTCATCTTCAATTTTTAAATCAGCTTTTATACCGTGACACTTATAACCTTGCTTTATAAAATCTTGTGAAACAGTTAATGCCTTATCAGAACTTCCAATAATAACAACTTCACAGCCAGCTTCTAGTAAACCTTGTACCATCCCATATCCTAGTCCACGACTACCACCTGTTACAATTGCCTTTTTACCTTGTAAATCGAATAAATCCATATTATAACGCCTCCCGAATTTTAAATAAATAAAGTGATACTTTATTAAGTAAGGTTGCTTCATCCCTGTTAAGCCTGCTTATCTTTTATTGTTATCTTAATAGCTTAAGCGGGAATGTGAATACCTATAGTGCGTAATAAAACTTAAAGCATTTTATCAACTTTTAGTATAAGGCTAACAGCTTGCTTTGCATTATCAATATGTAAGTGAAGAGCATCTCTAAGAGCCTGTTCATCTTCTGATAATATTGCGTTTAAAATTATCTCATGTTCTTTAACTCCTGCAATGTCTTTTTCTCTAGATTGTCGTTGAAATAAATAATTTGAATATAAAAAAGGATTTATGTACTGGAATAAATCTACTATCTTTGTGTTTCCTGAGCATTTTAGATAAAGTTCGTGAAACATATAATCGATATGATAAATTTTTAGGTAGGAATCAACAGAAAAATCCGAATTTAAATCGGTTACAATCTGCTTATGCACTCGAACATTGTCTTTAAGTTGCTCTCTCAATTTTTCGTTAAAATTTACAGATGTAATTATTTCATGGACATACTGTAAATCTAGCATTAATCTCATATCAAAGATTTCGTCAATTTCATCGGCCTTAACTGATTTAACTTTCATACCATGACGAGGGAAATTTTCTATAATTTTTTCTGAAATTAACCTATTTAATGCAAGTTTAATAGGAGTAACGCTAGCACCATAACGATCAGAAAGATCTTTAATATTAATTTTTTGACCAGGAAGTAACACGTGCTCAGTTATATCTCTTCTTATATTATCGTAAATTATGTCAACAAGTGTTGATTTATTTGTGTTATTAGACACTTATTGCACCTCCATTCCATAAAGATATTAATGATGACTATTATACAGCAAAGAGAATAAATGATAAAGTAAATTTTATTACAGTTAATATAAATTTAATTTTACGACAAATAAATTTATTATTCAAGTCTATATTGACAAATAAGAGTTAAATAAATATAATTAGGGTAAATTAAAAATATATTCACTTATTTAAAAAATATTGTTTAGACGAGAAATTATTTATTAAGTTGTTATGATCCAATTTATGAAAACGTTTAATACGTCTAAGACAAAGAGCTAAGCCTTTGACTTTAGATGATTTACAACAAAGAGGAAGCAGTTTCTTTTATGTAACAGCTATCGTAATGATAAGATCATGAGCAGAAGGAGAGATGATTTTGAAAGCGTTAATTTATACAAATCCTAAAAAGGTTGAAGTTAGGGACATACCAGAACCTACATTTCGGGCAGGTAGTGTAAAGTTAAAAATGAAATATTGTGGAATATGTGGCTCAGATATAGGTATTTTTCTTGGTACACACCCAAGAGCTAAAGCGCCATTAGTATTAGGACATGAATTTTTAGGAGAAGTAGTTGAAGAAGGAAAAAAGTTTAAAAAAGGTGATCGGGTAGTTGCTTATCCATTACTTTCATGTGGTAACTGTTTACCTTGTCGAACTGGTAACGCCCATGTATGTAATACATTAGGATTGATAGGGATAGATGTTGATGGTGGCATAGCACAGTACGGCTATGTAGATGAAGATGTATTATTTAAGGTTCCTGATAAAGTTTCAGACATAGCAGCTACTGTTATAGAACCACTTGCTGTTATAGTTAGGGCAATTCACCAAAGTAATTTTAAATCATTAGATGTAGTTGCAGTAATAGGTGCTGGGCCAATAGGAATGATTACGGGAATGATGTTGAAACATATGGGAGCTTCAAAGATTTTTATCTCAGATGTAGATGAGAAAAGACTCGAAATGGCTAAACAATTCGGACTGATACCTGTAAATGCAAAAACAGAGAGTATGGAAACCATATCAAAATTAGACACAGATGGTGAAGGCGTAGATGTATTGTTTGAATGTAGTGGTGCTGAAATTGCAGCAATGGAGATGACTAATATTACCAGAGTTGGAGGTAGTATTTGTATGGTATCTGTACATAAAGCTCCACATAATGTGAATTTAAGAGATATTAATTTCAAAGAGCAACATATGGTAGGTACAAGAGTATACACTAAGGAAGAGTTTAGACAAGCAGTAGAGTATGCAGCTCAGATAAATGGAGATTTAGAGAAGATCGTCTCTCATATCGTACCTTTAAAAGATAGTGAAAATGTGTTTGATATGATTGCAGATCCGCAGTACGGTACAGTTAAGGTTCTTGTCGACTGTACGAAAATATAAACTATTTAAAGAATTGAAAGGCGTGCATAAGCTTAGCTTACGTAGGGTATAGGGATTTTATGAAGATAACAGAAGTTAAATTATATAAAGTACCACCACGGTGGTTGTTCCTGAAAATAAGCACAGATGAAGGTTTATATGGATGGGGTGAACCTGTTGTTGAGGGTAAGGCTAGTTCCGTAGAAGCTTGTGTAAAAGAAATGTCTGATTATATTATTGGAAAAGACCCTTTAAGAATTGAAGATATATGGCAAATGCTTTATAGATCAGCCTTTTATAGAGGTGGACCAATTATAACTAGTGCAATATCTGGAATTGAGCAAGCGTTATGGGATATTAAAGGCAAATATTATAATGCACCCGTATATGAATTGTTAGGTGGTGCATGTAGAGATAATATTGATGTTTACTGCTGGATCGGAGGAGATAGACCCTCAGATGTTGGTGCTGCAGCATTAGCTCAGAAAGAACTTGGATTCAAGGCTATAAAAATGAATGCCACAGAGGAAGTGCATTACATAGATAATTATTCAAAAGTACAAGGAGTATGTGAACGAGTAGAAGCAATTCGTAAAACTTGTGGATCAGATTTCGGCATTGCTGTAGATTTCCATGGAAGACTTCATAAAAGCATGGCAAAAATATTGGCTAAAGAATTAGATAAATATCATCTGATGTTTATAGAAGAACCAGTATTATGTGAAAACTACGAAGCTTTTGCTGAAATTGCAAAGTATACATCTACACCAATTGCAACTGGGGAGAGGTTGTATACCCGCTGGGATTTTAAGAAAATCTTTGAACAAGGAATCGTGGATATTATTCAACCAGACCTTTCTCACGCAGGAGGCATCTTAGAATGTAGGAAAATTGCTGCAATGGCAGAAGTTTACGATATGGCAGTTGCACCACATTGTCCATTAGGCCCTATTGCATTGGCTGCATGCTTGCAATTAGATGCATGTACACCTAATGCCTTTATTCAAGAACAAAGTCTAGGAATTCACTATAATCAAGGAAGTGATTTGTTAGATTATTTAAAAGACAAGTCGGTATTCAACTATAGTAATGGTGTAGTAAAGTTGCCTACAAAACCAGGTTTGGGAATTGAAATTGATGAAGAGTATGTAATTAAACAAAGTAAAATAGGACATAACTGGAAAAATCCTGTTTGGAGAAATTCAGATGGTACAATAGCGGAATGGTAAAAAAACGTAAAGGTGGGCAAGCCATTGAACATATTAGTATTAGAATCTAGTACGACGTCTGCCAAGGCAATGTTATATGATACTGTAACAGGAACATATGAAGTAAAGATAAATACATATACACTCTGTAATAATGATACTACAATACATGATGCTGAGAATATTTTTAATGAAACAGTAGCATTAGGAAGAAAACTTTGTAAGGGTAAGAAAATTGATATTGTGTCATTAGGGGGAGCATGGCATAGTGTTATGCTTTGTGATATGGCTATGAAACCTAAAACACCAGTATACTTATGGTCATACACTGGAGCGTCAGACTTATGTAAAGAGCTTAGAGAAGATAAGGATTATGTGAAATCGTTTTATCAGAAAACGGGTTGTATGGTAAATGGAATATATCCAGCATTTAAATTAATGCTTTTAAAAGAAAAAGGATATGACTTAAATGACTATTTAATTGCAGGACAAGGTACATATAATATGTTTCGTTTAACTGGAGAGCGCGTAATAACGGATAGTATGGCTTCAGGGACTGGATTGTTAAATACTCATACAAAAGAGTTTGATATAGAAATCCTCGATGAGATAGGTATTAAGGAGTCTCAACTAAGTAGGTTAGTAACTTATAAAGATACTATTCTATTATCTAAAGAAGGATCGTATCACTTAGGAATTGATGAAGGTACTCCAGTAATTCCAACAGGACCTGATGGTGGTTTAAACCAAGTTGGTGCAGGAGCTTTAGGTGATGGAGTTATGACTTTTTCAATTGGCACAAGTGGAGCAATGCGTTTGACCACAGATAGTCCAATTATACCAGAAGAGCCAAGCACGTGGTGTTATATGTCTCCAAAGAAATGGCTTAGTGGAGCAGCAACATCAGGATGTTGCAACTGTATTGATTGGTTTAAGGAAAAGATGTTTAGCCCAGATACAAGTTATGAGGACATAGAAAAAGGTTTTGGAGATATAGAAACAACACCAGTATTCCTGCCCTTCTTGTTTGGAGAGAGATGTCCCGGTTGGCAAGATGACAGGAATGCAGCATTCTTTGATATTAAGCCATTTCATACAGCTCATGACATGTATCACGCAATTATGGAAGGTACGCTGTTTAACTTGTATCAGTGCTATCAAGTACTGACAAATATTAATGGTATTCCAAAGAAAATCAAACTATCTGGAGGAATTCTAAATTCCCCGTATTGGACTCAAATGTGTGTAGATATATTTGAAACCGATATGGAAATTGATAATCTAGAGCATAGTTCATTATTAGGAGGTGTAGCACTAGGCATGGAACATCTTGGAATAATAAAGGATGTGACTGAGTTTACTGCAGAAAGTGCCAAGGTCATTCATCATAATCCTAAAATGAATCAACTATATAAGAAAAAGTATGAGAGATATAAATACTGGTACGATAAAGTAATTTAGTTATACTAAATATTCAGCTACTAATAGCTTAATATTTTTTATATAAAACAATAAAAAACAGGGGGAGTAAATTATGTTGAAGTTGAAAAAAAGTTTAGTATTATTATCAGTTGGCTTATTAGTAGCTCTAACAGCTACAGGTTGTGGTTCTACTGACACAGAAACAAATGATTCAGGCGAAGAACAAGTAACATTAGTTTTCTCAAATGTAACTTCTAAATCAGGTAAGGATGCAGGCGAGATGTTTAAGGAAATCGTAGAAGCTGAGACAGATGGATCAGTAACAGTGAATCTATTTCCTGACAACCAACTTGGTGATGATCGTGTTGTAATCGAAACAACTCAGTTCGGTGACATTGATGTTGGAGTTAGTTCAACTAGTCCATTAGCAACTATGTATGCAGATTTTTATCTGTTTGATGCGCCATACTTATTTTTAAGTAGTGAAGATGCGTATGCTGCACTAGATGGTGAAGTAGGTCAAAAAGTTTTAGATGGAATGGAGAGTATAGGATTAAAAGGTCTTGCATTCTGGGAAAATGGTTTCCGTAACTTTACTAACAACGATGTTCCTGTAAGTAAACCAGCTGATGTTAATAGGTTAAAGATACGTACTATGGAAAATGAAATCCATATAGCTGCATGGACAGCATTAGGTGCTAATCCAACTCCTATGGCGTTTACAGAATTATTTACAGCGTTACAACAAGGTACTGTAAATGGACAAGAAAATCCTTTAGGGATTATCGATGCTAATAAATTTGAAGAAGTTCAAAAATACGTTTCTATAACTCAACATGTTTATACACCGTATATAGTTACTATGAACTTAGATAAGTATAATTCATTATCAGATAATCAAAAAGCTGCAATATTAAAAGCTTCTGAAGAATCAACAAAATATCAAAGAGAACAGTCACAAAAATATGAAAAAGAAATTATGGATGGATTTGAGTCAAAAGGTGTAACCGTTATCGAATTGACAGCTGACGAAAAAGCTGAATTCCAAAAGGTTATTACTGATGCTAATATATTTGAATTAGTTAAAGAAAAGATGGATAATCCAGATTATGTTGACGGTATTTTGAAATAATCGTCAGCAAAATGTAATTAGTTATTTTAAAATGGATTTCGATAATATTTCATCTGGAATAGCATCGGAATCCATATCTATTTTCATTATAGAAAGGGTGAGATTAATGAAGATTTTAAAAGCACTTGACGATAAATTTGAACTCTTTGTGTGTATAATTCTTATGACACTTATGACTTGTATAATTTTTGTTCAAGTATTTATGAGATATGTTATGCAAAATTCTCTTGTTTGGTCTGAAGAATTAGCTAGATATATTTTTATTTGGTTAATATATATGGGAATCAGCTATGGTGCAAAAATAATGAAACATATAAAAATCGATGCTGCACTAGGTTTATTTCCCAGGAAAGTACAACCAATAATTGTAATAGTAGGAGATCTATTATTTTTAGGATTTGCGCTGTTTATAACGCATTCCTCATATACTATAGTACAACGTCAAATAGGCTTAGGACAGTCTTCTCCAGCTATGCAAATACCGATGTGGATTATTTATGCCGCTCCTATGGTTGGGTTTGCATTCACATCTATTAGACAAGTACAGACGATTATATATAGAATAAACATATTGAGAAGTGGAGGAGAAAACAATGGTTAGTGCAGCTTTATTTATTAGTCTACTAGTTTTTCTTATATTTAATTTGCCTGTAGGTATTGCCATCGGTCTTTCTTCTTTAGTAGCAATTCTCGTGGGTGGAACTTTATCGCCAGGCTATTTAGCACAGGCATTAGTTACAGGTACAGACTCTTTTCCAATCATGGCAATACCACTATTTATTCTAGCTGGTGAGTTAATGGGTGCAGGAGGAGTTTCAAAGCGTATTTTGAATGTTGCTAATGTTTTTTTTGGTAGAATTACTGGAGGGCTTGCAATAGTTACAGTAGTTGTTTGTATGTTTTTTGCAGCTGTATCTGGTTCCGGTCCTGCAACTGTAGCTGCAGTAGGATCTATGGTTATACCAACTATGCTTGCAAAGGGATACAGTAAAAGTTTTACATTAGCTTTAATCGCTTGTGCAGGGAGTATTGGTGTAATTATACCGCCTAGTATACCAATGGTTATTTACGGTGTTTCAACAGGTACTTCTATTAGTTCTTTATTTATTGCAGGTTTTATGCCAGGAATACTAATAGGTCTTGCTTTAATTTTGTGGTGTTATATTTATTGTAAAAAACAAGGTTGGGAAGGTGATGAAGAACCTTTCTCGTGGAAGAGATCACTAGAGGCTATATGGGATGCGAAATGGGCTCTAATTAATCCAATAATCATTTTAGGCGGTATTTATGGTGGAATATTTACACCAACTGAAGCCGCTGCAGTTGCAGCAGTATATGCTTTTATATGTGGCGTATTTATTCACAAAGAGTTAAAGCTACGTAGCCTAATTAGTACTATAGGAGGTGCGTGTTCGACTACAGGAACAACTATGGTAATTCTAGGATGTGCTACAGCATTTACAAAAATCTTGACCATTGAACAAATTCCAGCTATGATTACAAATGCTATCATTAATGCAACAGATAATACCATTGTGATATTATTGTTAATAAATATATTATTATTGGTAGTAGGATGTTTTATGGATACAACTCCAGCAATTATGGTACTTTCACCAATATTACTTCCAGTTGCCCTATCAATAGGCTTAAGCCCTGTTCATTTTGGGATAATAATGGTAGTTAACTTATCAATAGGGTTTATAACACCTCCTTTAGGTATAAACTTATTTGTTGCCGCAAGGATTGGGTCAGAACCTTTAGAAACGGTCACTAGAGGCATAATTCCATTCATAACTGTTATGATTGTATGCTTACTATTAGTTACATACTTTGCTCCAATATCAATGTTCTTACCAAACTTATTAATGAGATAGTAAGTGAGATACGTACTATAAGTTTTTAGTAAAGCGAGAGGATCATAATAATGTACAATGTTTATATAGATTCAGGAACATCTAATACAAGAGCATACTTAGTAAAAAAATTTGAGTTGATTGATACAGAAGCTATTAATGTTGGCACAAAAGATTCTGCTATTGCAGGAAATAATAATGTCCTATTAACTGCAATGAAAGAGTGTTACGATAAATTATTGTTAAATAATAAATTACAAGAGATTGATATTGTAGATATTTGGTCTTCAGGAATGGTGACAAATACATTTGGTATTACTGAAGTGGAACATATTAGCATCCCAATAACTGGGCAGAAACTATTAGATAAAATATACCTTCATAATGAAGAAAAAATCTTTAGAAGAGAATTGAAACTTATTTGTGGTGCCAAGACGGCTCAACCGGGAGACATTATTGATATAGAAAATGTTGAAAGAATGAATAATGTTCGTGGCGAAGAAATAGAAGTAGTTGGTATGGTAGCTACTAAAATATTACCAAGGGACAAGAAGTGCGTAATGATCTCTCCTGGATCTCATACACATATGTGTTATGTAAAAGATGGTGCGATTATTGATATAGCATCTAATTTTACAGGAGAGTTAAATTATGCAATTGTGAAAAGCACTATTCTAGGCGGAGAATTAAGTGAAAAAGATATTAAAATGAATTGTGAATATGTAAATAAAGGATACCAATACCTTAAACAATATGGAATTTGCAGAGCCTTATATATTGTGCATGGAACAAAGGTTTTTAATGTGTGCTCTGATGATGTCAGGAGTCAAATTATGGCTGGAATTATCACTGGCAGTGTTGTGGATCTATTGGGAGTTAAAATATCTGAAGATTGGAAAGATGTAGAAAAGATTATCATCATTGGAAGTAAGTTATACGTAGAGTCATATCGTATTTTGTGTGAGGAAATTATTCCTGATGTTTCAGTTGAAGTAGTATACGGATATGAAGGAAAGAGTTTTGCGCTATGTGGGTTTTTAGAAATCTTACGATTAAGAAATCAAACATAAACTAAAATAAAAATACTATACGAAGGAGAATGCAAATGAAGAGCACTATAGATATGATTGTTGAAAATAAGTTAGTGGCAATATCAAGAGGTATTTCATCTGATAAGATGATTAATACAGTACAAGCTTTAAAAGACGGTGGTATAGTTTGTATCGAGGTGACATTTAGTGCCAAGAGCGAAGAAATATCCAGAGATACCTTAAAAGCCATATCAATGATCAAAGAGTACTTTGGTGACGATATTGCCGTTGGAGCAGGTACGGTACTTACAGTAGACAACGTGAGACAAGCTGCGGATGCTGGTGCTCAGTATATGATTTCACCTAATATTAACGAAGAGGTAATAAAGGAAACAAAGAGATTAGGTTTGGTATCAATACCAGGTGCTTTTACACCAACTGAAGTTATAAATGCCTATAATATGGGTGCGGATATAGTTAAATTATTTCCTGCAGCAGTTTTAGGTGTAGAGTATATTAAAGCAATAACAGGGCCAATCACACATATTCCTTTAACTGCTGTTGGTGGTATACATGCTGGTAATGCCAATGATTTTATAAGAGCAGGCTGCATAGGTGTAAGTGTTGGTGGAAATTTAGTGAATAAGAAATTAATAGATGCAGGAGATTTTGAAGCAATCAAAAAATTAGCTCAAGAATACAAACTATAGTTAGGAGATAAAATATGAAAAAAGTACTAATTACTTCTCGTTCTTTTGGTAAGACAAGTGAAAAACCTATTCAGATACTTGAAGAGGCAGGTCTAGATATTACGCTTTTAGGTAGTGACTTTAGTGAAGAAAAGTTTAAGGAAATAATTCAAGATTACGATGCACTGATAATTGGTGCACACAAATTTGATGTAGAAGATATGAAGAGATGTTCAAAGTTGAAAATTATCTGCAAACATGGTGCAGGTTTAGATAATATTTATTTAGATGATGCCAAAGAGTTAGGTATAGTAGTTACTAATGTACCTGCCATGAATTCTAATGCAGTTGCAGACTTAGCATTTGGACATATATTAAATATTAGTAGAGGAATATCAATTTCTAGTGAAAAAGTGCGTAATGGTGAATGGAAAACTTATACAGGTAGAGACGTGTATAAGAAAACTCTTGGGTTGGTAGGATTTGGTGCAATAGCAAAAAATGTAGCTCGGCGAGCAAATGGCTTTGATATGAAGGTATTAGCTTACGATCCATTTCTAAAAGAAGTACCGGATGAATTTAAAGATTATGTAACACTTGTGGATTTCAATACAATAGTAAAAGATAGTGACTTTATTTCTATTCACGTTCCTCTAACAGATGAAACAAAAGATCTGTTTAATAAAGAAACAATTCTTAGTATGAAAGAAGAAGCTTATTTAATTAATACAGGACGTGGTGGTATTATTAATGAGATGGAATTGTACGAATGTATGGTGGCTGGTCATTTAAGTGGCGCGGCTTTAGACGTAGTAGAAGTTGAGCCTATTAATGCTGACAATCCACTATTAAAACTAGAAAACGTAGTAATTACTCCACATATGGGTATGTATTCACTTGAAGCTATCAGTGCAGTTAGCATAGTTTGCGCAGAAAATGTAGCGAAAATGTTAAAAGGTGAAACACCTAATTATATTGTTTGATTATTTTAAAGGAGGAAAATGAATGAGCCATTTATTAGATAAAATCGCAGAATTTAAAGTAATACCAGTTGTAAAAATTGATAATGCAACTGATGCAGCGCCACTTGCTAAAGCGTTAATTGCAGGTGGATTACCTGTTGCAGAGGTAACTTTCCGTACAGATGCTGCTGAAGAAGCTATCAAAGAAATGTCTAAATTTTCTGAAATGGTAGTAGGAGCAGGGACAATAACATGTGTAGAACAGGCTCAAAAAGCTTGTGATGCAGGAGCTGTATTCATAGTTACTGCAGGTTTTAACCGTTTAGTTACTGAGTTTGCAGTTGAAAATAATATTCCAATATTTCCAGGTGTATGCACTCCCACTGAATTAATGTACTTGTTGGAGTACAAATTACCTGTAGCAAAATTTTTTCCAGCCGAACAATTTGGAGGGTTAAATACTATAAAAGCACTAAGTGGTCCATTTCCAAATATCCGATTTATGCCAACAGGTGGAATTAATGAAAAAAACATACTTGAATATTTGGCAAATCCTAAAATTATAGCCTGTGGTGGAAGTTGGATGGTAAAGGACACCTTAATTAATGAGCAGAAATTCGATGAAATTCAACGCTTAACTTCTGAAGCAGTAAAATTAGTAAAATAATTCAATTATTTTCAATTACATGCCTCGTAGGTTCATAAAATAGCTTAAATATACGAGGTAATTTTTTTATCCCACATTAATAGTTTAGAGGAGGTAAGGTAATGTACTCAATTGCAATTTATGGTCTAGGTGTGATGGGGAGCAGTTTAGCTAAAAATCTATTAAGCAAAGGATACTCTACAGCCCTTTTTAGTAAAAGCGATGAAGAAGGTAAAAGGTTTTGCTACGATGGCATAAATAAGGATTGGAAAGTGTTTTCAGATGAGAAAAAACTAGTATCTAGTCTTGTGAGTCCACGTATTATTTTTCTGATGATTACTAGTGGCTCGCCAGTAGATGAAGTAATAGAATCTTTAATCCCTAGTTTAAATAGTGGAGATATAATTATCGATGGTGGAAATTCTCATTATACTGATACATCGAAAAGAGTAGAGTATTTAAAAAACTGGCAAATTAACTATTTAGGGATTGGAGTATCTGGCGGTGAAAAAGGAGCGCTGATAGGTCCAAGTATGATGGTTGGAGGCAGTAGAGAAGCATGGGAAGTAAGTAAAGAATTGCTACAGAAAATTAGTGCCATTTATCGAGGTCAATCTTGTTGTAATTATCTCGGACCAAAGGGAGCAGGACATTTTGTGAAAATGGTTCATAATGGAATCGAGTACGCTATATTACAACTTATAGCAGATATTTATACTATTATGAATCAAGGACTGGGCTTGTCACATAATAATATTATCAATACTTTTATGAAGTGGAAAACTAGCAAATTGAATTCATATTTGTTAGATATAACCATTGATGTATTGTCCAAAAAAGATGAGGATGGAAAGATATTAATAAGTAAGATTTTAGATGTAGCAAAGCAAAAAGGAACAGGAAGTTGGACATTACAAGAGGCTATGAAAAGAGGAGTATATGTTCCAACAATTTGCGAATCTGTATTTGCTAGATATTTTTCTGCAAATAGAGAATTAAGGATAGAGGGAAGTAACACTTTAAGCGCTACTGTAAGACCTATGGAGCTAGATAATATACAAGAACAATTAAAAGATGCTTTATTATCAGGAATTATCTGTAGTTACGCGCAAGGGTTAGAATTAATATCAGTAGCATCTCGAGAAGAAGACTGGAACATAGATTTAAAAGAGGTTGTTTCAGTATGGAGAGAGGGATGTATTATTAGCGGTGACTTACTTATAGATATACTAGATTCATTAGAAGAGAATAAGCAAAATATCTTAATTACAAAAAAGATGTTATTCATCACTGATTTAGAAAGCTCATGGCGTGAAGTAATTGTCAAAGCACAACAAGCAGCATTAGCTATACCAACTTTAATATCTACACTTTACTATTATGATAGCTGTCGTGCAAAATTGATGTCAGTTAATTTAATACAAGGACTACGAGATTGTTTTGGTGCTCATGGCTATGAAAGAGTTGATAAAGAAGGAGTTTTTCATACAGATTGGCAATAATATGGGAGATTTAATATGATTACTGGAAATATGACTATTTAAAACGGTTCTTATTTATAAATAAGAAAGTAGTTAAGCTAAACAAATATTAAAGGTATCTTAATACTACTAAACTATAATATGTGTCAGTAGTATTAAGTTTATCTATTTATCTCCAGAAGCAGAGATATTGTTTTCACTCCATTTGCCGCACTTGTCTCCAAAACGTCCGACCAGAGTATTATTGTCTTGCATTATTGTAACGACTTCGCAGCAGTTAGGACAATCTTGGCATTCTAAGCTAGTCGAATTGAAACTACTTAAGCATGTATTAAATCCTCTAAAACTAGTATTTGTTTTTTTAGTTTCCGCTGATAAAATGGCGGCTCCTATTGCTCCCATGACGCCATAGTGTGCCGGAACGTACAATTTTTTACCTAATGATCTTTCGAATGAAGCCTTAATTCCTATGTTTGCAGCTACTCCACCTTGAAAAAATATAGATTCTTGTATATCTTTCCCTTTAGCTACATTAGTAAGGTAATTTCTTACTAATGCATCACATAATCCAGCGACGATGTCAGGAGTATTATATCCCATTGCTTGTTTGTGTATCATATCTGATTCAGCAAAAACACTACATCTACCGGCAATGCGTAAAGGTAAAGTAGCTTTCAAAGCGTAATCTCCAAACTCTTGAATTGGAATTTGCATTCTCTCTGCTTGTCTATCTAGAAACGACCCAGTACCAGCAGCACAAACGGTATTCATTGCAAAGTCAACGACAATACCGTTATTTAATACAATAATTTTAGAATCTTGTCCTCCAATTTCTATAATGGTCTTTACATTTTTATCAATATTTAGGGCTGCTACAGCATGGGCAGTAATTTCGTTTTTTACTAAGTCAGCCCCTAAAATGTACCCTCCCACACTTCTACCACTACCGGTGATACCAACTGATAAAATCTGTTTGTCATTATATGTTTGTCCTAAGATACTTAAACCATTTTTGATGGCATCTATTGGTTTACCATTAGTTTTTAAGTATAAGTGTTCAATTACATGATAATTTTTATTTAGTAACACAAAATCAGTACTTACTGATCCAACGTCTACCCCTAGATAGTACATGAAGCATTTCTCCTCTCAAGTAAATCTAAAAAAGCTTCTATTCTTGTAGTATACCCAGCTTCACCAGTCATTTCATCAACAACTAAAGACATAATTGGAAAATCTTTGTCCCTTGAGATACTAGGAAGTATAGATTTAGAAACTACTTCTGGCATGCAACCGACTGGGAAAATCTGAATTGCACCATGATATTTTTCTTCATGTGCCATTACAGCTTCAGCTACACACTCTCTACCATGACCTCCTACCCAGTATGAAAGATAATCTTTTGAGAACCGTTTGACATCGATGCCATTTAATTTTATTAGTTTGAGTAGGCTATCTTTTATCCACCAACTAGGAGTTAGTTTTCGAGAAGAACTTACTCCATAATCCATTAGTTTTTCTTCGATATTTAAATTTGAGAAGGAGTCAATGACAGTGTATATTTCGCCAATAATTGCTATTTTAAGTGGTGATTTATTATTATCAATTTGAATGTGATTCATTTTTGTTTTATATTCATTTAGTATAGCTAGTGCACCATGAGGATCATCAATGGAATATGCTGTTGATAATGCATTTTTTAAAAGTTTTTTTGATTCACCACGATTTATTTCATAACCAGCATATAGATGAGCTTTACTTTCTAAATGATCTATAATATTCATAGCACGAATTCCCCTTAATACGGCTTTCGTAATTTGTGGTTTACTTAAGGAGGTTTCATTAAATAAAGCATCTAATCCACAAATATGATCATTTGACTTTAGTTGATCAGGTAAGTCAGCTAAGATAAACTTAACTGAGTACCCAGCCTTTTTAAGTAGTCTCATTTGAAGTTCACTATATTCACCAAACCTACAAGGTCCACAGCTACTTACTAATAATATAGTATCTGCTCCTTGCTGGATACTCTGAATATAATTGCCCATCATGATTTTAAAGGGAAGGCACATTTCCTCTGGAGAAATGCTAGACCCTATTTCTAATGATTTTTTATTAGAGAGAGGAGGGATAATGTACTCGATTTTTAATGCATCTAATAATATTTTGCCAGCAAGATATAAAT
Organism: Alkalibaculum sporogenes; assembly: GCF_009362815.1. GTDB lineage: Bacteria > Bacillota > Clostridia > Eubacteriales > Alkalibacteraceae > Alkalibaculum_A > Alkalibaculum_A sporogenes. The sequence goes on from NZ_WHNX01000007.1 coordinate 154,607, forward strand.
TACCCATGTGTGGAAATGTCAAGATCAATTAATTTCCTCCTTTTTAGCATATCGATAAATGCTTCTAGTCTTGTGTCCATACCTGCTTGTCCAGAGTGTTCATCTAATTTAAGTACAAGCATTGGAAAATCTTCAATCATATCCTTCATGATGTCGATAGAGACAGAGTCAATACCACATTGAAACGAAGACAAGAACACAATTCCATCTACTAGGTTGTTTTGTGCTAAATGTACTCCAGAGCCAAGAGTTCCTATCATATTTGACCAAAAAGGTTTTTTAACGAGATTTTCAATGGCGGATTTTATATGAATCATTTTCACACACTCTTCTGTAATAACACCTGCATCTAGTGCATGTAGTTTATTTATAACATCCATATTTAGGTGATTATCATAAACTGTATACAGATGTCCTAATAGTGCTATCTTTAGTGAGAACCCTTTTTCATCATCTAAACCTTGCTTTTCATTAGCATGATATTTTAATGCATCTTCAAATGATTCTTTAATTAAAGAAGGAGTTTTACCCGCCAATTTACCGACTTTTTCACACCACTTATATATTTTTTTCTTATCATTTAAATATAGAGGGGAACTAGTTATTGTAGTAAGCTCAGGTATACTGTTTATAATCATCTCAGGCAAACCACAAAATTTTGGGCAAATATATTCTCCATCAGAAGCTTTCATTATTCTTGGCGTTAAAATAAGATCACACTTATCTCGTAAATAAGATACATGTCCATGAAAAATTTTTATAGGTAAACATGCTTCATCGACGCAAGTGCGAATGCCTTCATTTAAAATATTCTTATTGGTATTTGGTGAGGTTAAATATGAGATGTGTAGGTTGTCTAGAAATTTCTCTATAAATTTATGGTATTTATAATAGTAAAGACCTTTTGGCAAGCCAACTATCAATATCATCACTCCTAACATATACAATAATTATGTATTTATTTGGACTATTTTATACATAAATTAGTCAATTGACGAAATAGCCGTGGTTAATTATCACTTAACTATTTCTTAAATGATTCTTTCTTATAATTTATATAATGAAAATTATCATGCAAATTATACCAATAGTGTTGGTTATCTGATGAAAAAAAATAGTAATGAGTTAATATTGTGTTATAATTAGGGTATATATATTAGATGATTTACGCTAATAATATAGATATATAATTGATTATAAAAAGATGATATACAATCTATAGTATTAATTATTTAAAAGGGAAAGGTTTCCCAATATTATAATCGTACTTTCTTATTTCTTACATCTTTTGCAATAAATGATTATACCAGGGGGATATTATGAGTTATATTAATAGATATGATAATTGGATCAATAGCGAACACGTTGATGAAAAAACAAAAGAAGAACTTAAAAGTATTGAAAATAATCAAAACGAAATAGAAGATAGGTTTTATAAGGATTTAGAATTTGGCACTGCAGGGCTTCGTGGAATAATGGGAGCTGGAAATAATCGAATGAATAAATATACTATTGGGTTTACTACACAAGGATTAGCTAACTATATTTCAAGATGGGGACAAAAAGGGAAAGAAAAAGGTGTGGTAATAGCATACGATTCGAGAAATATGTCTGCAGAATTTGCTAAACATACAGCCCTGATACTATGTGCACAAGGCATAAAAACGTATTTATTTGAATCGTTAAGGCCGGTGCCTGTTTTATCATATGCCATCAGACAATTAGAGTGTTTAAGTGGAATCGTTATTACAGCTAGCCACAATCCGCCAGAATACAATGGCTATAAAGTATACTGGAAAGAAGGCTATCAGCTAACTCCTACATTAGCAAAGGATATAAGTGAAGAAATCAATAAGATAATAGACTTTAAGTATATTAATGTAATGGATGAAGTAGAGGCGATAGAGAAAGGAGTATTATCTTATATTTCTAGTGAAATTGATTCAAAATATAATTGTGCAGTAATCGCTCAATGTTTAAATAAAAATATGATTAAAGAAGAAGGACGAAATATCAATATCGTATATTCACCTTTACATGGTGCAGGTAATATACCTGTAAGAAAAGCACTTGACAGTATAGGGTTTTCAAATGTATATGTAGTAAAGAGTCAAGAACACCCTGATGGAAATTTCCCTACTGTAAAAATTCCAAATCCCGAAGAAATTCAAGTATTTGATTTATCTAAAGAATTAGCATGTGAAAAGGATGGAGATATTATTATTGCTACTGATCCTGATGGAGATAGAGTAGGAGTAGCGTATAAAAATAAAGAGGGAGAATATATTAACTTAACTGGTAATCAGATAGGTTGTTTACTTGAATATTATATTCTTAGCCAATTGCAGCTGCAAGGTAAATTACCAACTACCGGAGTAGTGATAAAGAGTATTGTCACTACAGATTTAGCTGATCGTATCGCTAATAAGTTTAATATAAATGTGGAAAATACTTTAACAGGATTTAAGTTTATAGGGGAAAAAATAGAAGAGTACGCTAATACAAAAGTTAAAACGTTTATATTAGGGTTTGAAGAAAGCTATGGTTATTTAGTAGGTGAACATGCAAGAGACAAAGATGCAATTGTAACGTCCGTTATCTTATGTGAAATGGCATTATATTATAAAAATATAGGTAAGAATTTAGGTGACATCTTAGAAGATATATATATAGAACATGGATATTATACCGATCATATTGAGTCTATACAACTAGAGGGAAAAGAAGGAATTGTTAAGTTGCAGAGGATTGCAAGTTTCTTTAGAAAGAGTTTGCCTATGAAATGGGCAGATATAAAAGTCACTCATATTGAAGATTATCTTCAAAGCAAAAGAAATGTAATAGGTGAAGGTATAGAGAGTATAAATTTACCAAAGTCTAATGTCATGAAAATTTATTTAGAAGACGGAAGCTGGTTCTGTATACGACCTTCTGGAACTGAACCGAAAATAAAAATTTATTTTTCGGTGGTAGCTAATTCAATACAAAAGTCAAAAGAAAAATTAGAGGCTTTAAAGATAGAGGTTATGTTAAAAGTAGTAGAAGCGCAAGAACCAAAAGAAACAGTTGCTAAAGAAAACCTTGATAAATAAATTATCAAGGTTTTCTTTCTATACATAATATTACAAATTATCTTCTTGTATTTATGTATATGAATAGACTAATTAAACATGGTCAAACTAAATGAATTATAAAATTACTAAATTGAAGATAGGAGAAATAATAAAATGTCAGATATAAGATTAAAGAAATATGCACATACGTTAATCAATTATTCTTTAGAAGTCAAAAAGGATAATTTAGTAGTAATACAAGGTTATGACTTGTCTTATCCATTGATTGAGGAGTGTTATCGAGAAGTAGTGAAATTAGGAGCACATCCTTACGTAATCTTAAAACACGATTTAAACGAAATACTATTTAAAGAAGGAAATGAGAATCAATTAAGTTATATATCTCCTATATCTGAAGAGATTGCATCAAAAGCAGATAGGTTGTTAAATATAGGAGGTGGTAATAATACAAAGTATATGAGCAATATAGATCCTAAGAAAATATCTGCCTATAATAAAGCTCGCGGAAACATAAGTAAAATTCAAATGGATAGAGCAGACAAAGGTAAAATGAAATGGACTATATGTATGTATCCAACACAATCTTCTGCACAGGAAGCAGGTATGTCTATACGGGAATATGAAGATTTTATTTTTGAAGCCTGTCTTATAAATGATGAAGATCCTGTAGTTTCCTGGAAAAAAGTAAGAGATAGTCAGCAGAATATAGTTGATTATTTAAATAAAAAGAATCATCTTAGAATAGTAGCAGATGGAACTGATATAGAAATGAAGATAAAAAATAGAATTTGGATTAACTCAGATGGTCATAATAATTTTCCTAGTGGAGAAGTATTTTCAGCACCAGTAGAAGATAGTGTCAATGGAACCATACGTTTTTCATTTCCTGGCATTTATTCAGGACAAGAAATAGAGGATATACGTTTAACATTTACTGACGGGAAAGTTGTAGAAGCAAAAGCAACAAAGGGGCAAAAGTTATTAGAGGCGCTCCTTGCCACAGACGAAGGAGCTAGTAGGGTAGGAGAAGTAGCTATAGGTACTAATTACAATATTACACAATTTACTAAGAATATGCTGTTTGACGAAAAGATTGGTGGTACAGTACACTTAGCATTAGGAAAATCATATGCTCTTTGTGGAGGGAAGAATAAATCTGCTATACATTGGGATATGCTCTGTGACATGAGAGATGGAGGAGAAATATACGCTGACGACGAATTGTTTTACAAGGATGGGAAAAGCATTATTAATGATTAGTGTAATGAATTCATAATCTATAACAAATTATTAGAAATTGACTCATAAAGCAGTCTTATATTGGGACTGCTTTATGAGTTGCTAAATATATTGATTGAGTTATAACCTCAGCCATCTCAATTATCAAACTAAGTCTAACTTGATGTATACTAGAACTATTAAATTTATCTACTGAATCTACAATGCCAATTAATGAAAAATTACCTACAGGAGGGAGTTTTTTACCTACACCTTTTCCAGGATATAAAGGGCCTTCTCTAAATTGAATAGTTCCTACAGATTTTGAATTACCCAGCGAAGCATCAATAGCGATGATATTATGATTAGGGTATTTAGCATTTAAGTATTTAAGATTATCTTTTAAGTTAACTGCATGGATAGGCTCAAAAATAGTGCCATATACAGGATATTTTACATTTAAATTCTTTAAATTATACCCAACTAAAGGTCCTAAACTATCACCGATACAGCGGTCGGTACCTATACACACTATCACAAAAGGAGAGCTTAGATAGTCTCGTAGTACTAGACTTAAAGATACGCTAGCATTGGGTTCTTTTACATCATATACTATTGAGTCGGAATTATTTCGTTTTATACCCAACATCTCATCACCTCTATCTATGTATATAAAATAAGCAATCATAAGATTACAAAAAATATAAAAATAATTTTGTATTCATTAAAATTATTTTTATGTATAAGCTGTTTAATAACACGAAAAATTTTAATGGTTGAATATATAAAGGGGTTTTATGTCAACAATCTATATGAGGTGATAGAATTGAAGCTTAAAAGACTAGTATTAACAATTTTGGTAATTATTATTACTGTATGCACGATTAAATTTCAAATTGATATTGTTAATGGTAATCAAGCTATGATAAATGAGAAGGATATAAGAGTTAATCTATTACAAAATTAAAAAATTAATTTATAACGGGGAGTATCTTATTGATACTAGGTTCATAAATAGGTATAATGATTAGATAAATTTCCATTAGAGGAGTGTGTTCATGAAGATATTATTAGATACTGCTAATATCAATGAGATTAAAAGATGTATTGATTATTACGAGATAGACGGTGTAACTACCAACCCAAGTATTATTGCCAAAGAAGGTAAAGCATTTATTCCACATATGAAGAGTATCGCAAAGCTTATTGACGATAAAAGAACTTTGTTTGTCCAAGTAGTAGCTACCGATTATGAAGGGATTATAGAAGATGCTAAAAAAATACTAAATGAGATTGACAGTAATATTTCAGTAAAAATTCCAGTAACAAAAGAAGGATTAAAGGCGATGAAATCTTTGAGTAAAAATGGATTTAATATAGCAGCAACCGCTATCGTTACTTCACAACAAGGATTAATGGCTGCAAAATGCGGAGCAAAGTACTTAATCCCATACGTAAACAGGGTAGATAATATACTAGGTGATGGAACCAATTTAGTAAGTGAGATGATGCAGATGATGATTAATTACAATTACAATAGCGAAGTAATTGCAGCAAGCTTTAAAAACATACAACAAATTCACAATTGTACTTTAAATGGTGTTCATGGAGTTACAATCAGTGCTGATTTACTAGACAGTCTAGTACATCATTCCCTTACTGATACTAGTGTAGAACAATTTACTAATGATTGGATGAATGCATATGACAATCAAACTTCTATAAGAGATGAGGGTTCAAATTGATTGAGTTCTTAAGCAACTTTCCTGATTGGCTAAAGATATTAATTTCATCAGCAGTTCCTATTTTTGAACTAAGGTTTTCTATACCTTTTGGAATATTACTATTAGAAATGCCATACATAAATACATATGTTTTAGCAGTAATAGGCAGTATAATACCAGCTCCATTTATTTTATGGCTTATACCTTCAATATTAGAATGGATGAAGGGAACTAAAATATTCGGTAAATTAGGAAATTGGATTTATGACTTAGGAATGAAAAAATCAGAGGTTATAGATAAGTACAGTTTCTGGAGTTTAGTAATGTTTATTGCAATACCATTACCAGGTACTGGAGTTTGGACAGGATGCTTGGCTGCATCATTAATGAGAGTAAAATTTAAAAAAGGCTTATTAGCTGCATTTATAGGCTCTTCCATTGCAGGTATAGCTATGATCATTTTAAGTAGTGTATTTGGTATGGCAATACTTTAAAAAAAGTCTAAAATCAATAGTATGAAATTTGATTTGACACAAATTAACAGTGAGAAGTTCATAAAGCTTGAGAACCTTATAATACTAGGTTTCAAGCTTTTTTTAAGTGCCTGAAAGTACGTAATTTTGTTATCTTTCTGTTCTAGTTATTAATCCAACTCCTATTGTTTTTAGTAACTTGTAGAAAATGAATTGAACACTTATATTGCAATCTAGAGTCTATAGAATCTTTTTTTTACTTATAATCCAAAATTCGACATAACAAATAATCAATTTGTTATATCATAAATTAAAATAAAATAAAGGATAGATATAACAAATAAGGAATTAATTAAATAAAAAGAAGAGGTGTGATAAAATGAAATTTAAGAATATATCAATTAAAACTGTTGCTGTTACTTTATTAATTTTATTAATATGTAATTTACCTGTATATGCATCAACTGCACAATTACAAGATATTAGCAACATGGATTACAGTAATCTACCAAGCAAACAATTAAAAGTTTTGGAGAATGAAGTTATAAACATGTCATCTGATGAATATGATGAATTTATACATAACAATGTAATTGCAACAGATGACTTTACACTATTACAAAAAAATCTATCAAAAGTAGGAGTTGAATTATCAAAAAATAAAATTATAACTGAAGATCAAATAGGCATACTTGCAGTACCAGCTTCTGGATCTACTATAAATACTTACAATTCAAGACAACCAGGTGCTAATTATGAAACGATACATTGTGATTTCACTCTTAAATATGGAGAATCAAGGCCCGCAACGTATGATGTTATAATAATATACTACGATTCAACAAAGGCTGATTATCATAGTTATGGGACGCAATCTGGAGTTACATCTCTCAAAACAGCAGCAAATATAACTAAAGGTACGGGCGTTTTTAATTTTTTTGATACCAATTATAGAAAAAATGGTTATTGCACCATAAGAATTCAACGTAAAAACCAAGGGGTTACTAGAGTTAATTATGGAGCGGATTTTGTTCATACTTACAATACTACTAGCACATCAACCTCTGGAAGTGCAAACGTATCATTTGGCGGAACAGGTACAATAGGAGGAAGTGTAGGAGTAAATGTTAAAATTTCGTCAGCAGAATCAAAATGGTCAATTGCTGATACAGGTTATTGGAAACCATAACAACAGTAAAAGAGAGGGTATACACGTGAATAAAAAAAATATTTTTTTAACATTTAGTATATTGATGACTATTATATTTACATTGGGGTGCCAAAACCAGAACAAAGAATCACTTCAAGAATATCAGGATACGTTATATTCTATTAGTAATGACATATTTCGAATTACTTATAAATCAGACATTGATGATCTAACAAACATCGTAAAATTATTAATAGACGTAAACGAAGAAAACTACCTAACCCAGATACCTTATATTAAAGGTAAAATTTCCAGTTTTGAAGAGGAAAGTCATTCGATTTATT
>NZ_WHNX01000079.1 GCF_009362815.1 Alkalibaculum sporogenes
AAAATGACGACCTGTGAGGGAGACTAGCGACCGAGCAATGAATGCGGAGCATTCTTCCTGTCATCCGCAAAAAGCACCCTTGCGTTTTACGTGAGGGTGCTTTTATTGGTGCATAAGGATGGCAGGAATCGAAGCTTGAGAAGGAAGAGGAATGGTGGCAAGCCATTCAAATATGCTAAATGCATATCATATCATTACTTTAATATGACTAAAAACTAATTTAAGTTTGTACTAATTAACAGTGTTAAAAAGTTAATAAATCTCATAAGAATATATAAATCAATTTACATTATTCTTAGGAGGTTAACATGAATAAAGAAATGAATATACTCACTGTAATCCTATGTTGTAGTCTTATATTAATAATATTTACTGGTAGTTATAAATATGATCAAGAAGCTATAGTAAAATCTTTAGAAAAGTATCAGGAACATCATAAGATATATCACGATGCTTATAATGGATTCGTGAAAGTAAATATTATAAGCGTTAAAGTTGAGTCAGAAAGTACTAAAATCTCGTTAAGATCTGATGATATTAAAGACATACATGGAATTTATTATGTTAAATTCGATACATATTTTAAATACATAAAGCTTTACGAAGATTATTCGGTAATTACTGTGTCTACTAATATACCGCCAGAAGAAGCTTTGAGTTGGATCGACAATAGATTAGAAGATGCTCCAAAGGGAGAATATGAAATTAATAATAAGACAATCACATTTACCACAGTTCAGGAAAAACCGCATGGAGATACTGTTGAGGTAATTTATAAAGGGACTACAAAAAATGGGAAGCTATATCTAAGCTCATATAGCAAAAGTACTAAGAATAGACGTGTATTAGTATACGATTATTTTAAAGAAAAACAATAATTTTTACTTGATTTATTTTGAGTATATGCTATAATAATAAACGTTGATAATATTTGTACAAGCTAGTAGAGAACCAAAAATCGAAGATTTTTTCGTGAATCACTTAGTACGGCAAACTAAAGTATTACACAATACTTGTCGAACACAATTATAACTTAATACATTTATGCGAAAGTGGCTCAGTGGTAGAGCATCGCCTTGCCAAGGCGAGGGTCGCGAGTTCAAATCTCGTCTTTCGCTCCAATTTCAAACTCTCAATCTCTTAGGAGATTTTTTTAATGCGAATACAATGAACCAGGAGTCTGCTAAAAAAAAATAAATTGCTAATAAATCTTAAAAATGCTAAAATATATTTTGTTGATGTAATTCGCGCCTTTAGTTCAATTGGATAGAGCGTTTGGCTTCGAACCAAAATGTTGGGGGTTCGAGTCCCTCAGGGCGCGCCAAAGAAAGCTACCTCATGTAAAGAGGTGGCTTTCTTTGATGTAACCGAGGGACTCGAACCCTGAGAGGGAAGAGGAAAGTTGTCGAAGACATCAAAATATACTAAATGTATAATTTGAAGAGACGACCTGCGAAGGAGACTATGCGACAGAGCAGACTGGTGCT
>NZ_WHNX01000080.1 GCF_009362815.1 Alkalibaculum sporogenes
GGAACGTTACCTAGTGCAAAAGAAACTTGCTATTGATAACGACGACGCAAATAAGAAGTAACCATGGTATGTGAAGATAAGATTGCCAGAGAGCTAGAGACGTCAAACAACCTTGGAGAAGAACTTATAGCTAGAGTAAATGAAACAAGAGATACCGCGACAATGGAGGTAAGTAATGAAGAAATGGTACAGCCTAATCGATAAAATATATCGAATAGAAAATTTACAAGAGGCATTTAAGCGAGTCAAGAAGAACAAAGGGGCTCCCGGAATAGATGGAGAAACAGTTCAAATGTTTGCTGAAAAGCTAGAAGTAAATATTAAGTTTCTTCATGAGAGACTGAAAACCAACACATATGAACCCAGTGCCGTAAGAAGAAGAGAAATCGAAAAACCCGACGGGGGAATAAGGTTACTAGGAATACCTACGGTAAAAGACAGGGTGGTACAGCAGGCAATCGTCAATATAATTGGAGCAATCTTTGATGAAACATTCCATCCATCAAGTTACGGATACAGACCAAAACGGTCACAACACCAAGCCGTAGCAAAAGCAGAGAGATTTATGGTTAAACACAAACTAGAACATGTAGTTGATATGGATTTAAGCAAATGCTTCGATACATTAGACCACGAGGTAATGATGAAAGCAGTAGGTGAACAGATAAGTGATGGACGAGTATTAAATCTGATTAAGAGCTTTCTTAAGTCAGGAGTAATGCACAGTGATAACCACTATGTCACAGATGTGGGAAGTCCACAAGGTGGTGTGATATCACCTCTGCTTAGCAATATTTATCTGAACAAATTTGACCAGAAAATGATGAGCAAAGGAATAAGAATTGTACGTTATGCTGATGATATATTAATATTTGCGAAAGATAAACAAACAGCAGGCAATTACAAGACCTTGGCGACGAAGATTCTAGAAGAAGAACTCAAGCTTAGAGTGAACAAAGAGAAGACTATAATAACAAATGTTCACAGAGGAGTAAGTTATCTTGGATTTGACATATGCACGAAGTATGTAGAGATAAATCCTAAAAGAGTGAATCGATTTAAGGATAGAATCCGAGAAATAACTAAGAGAAATGCAGGAAAGAAACTAGAGCTTATCATAGAAGAACTAAATCGATATCTAAGAGGATGGATAAATTATTATCGAGTAGCCAACATAAAATCCTTTGTAAAACAACAAATGGGATGGATACGACGACGATTAAGGATGATAAAGATGGTACAATGGAAGACGTATAAGCCAATGCATAAATTGATGAAAAAGAAAGGCATTAAGATAACAGAGAAGATGGATGTGAAGAGATGGAAGAATTCAAATGTCTATATTATTCATAGGTTATTGCCTAACAAATACTTTGAAGAATTAGGATTAATCGATTTATGTAAATATGAGGTTGGATTGTTGTCAAACTACTACGAAATGTAGTGTTTGGAGAAAGTATTCAG
>NZ_WHNX01000081.1 GCF_009362815.1 Alkalibaculum sporogenes
ATAAATACCGGTATAGTCACCAATCAGTTTATATGCTATTATTTTACTGAATAAGAGGATAAACGTTTCGCCCCTAGGGAGAAACCCCTTAAAGGTTTCCTATACCCGTATCGTAGACAGTTACTCCATTCAGTGTGATTTATGAATTGGCTGGCTGGGACCGATTTCGGTATACCTGTGTAACACGCTAGGTTGTGTATCACTGATTAAAAATGGATACTCTTATATCAAAAACAATTACATTGAAAGGAGCTTTTCTATGTCCACCTTTAACTTTATTAGTGTAGGTATAGACGTTGGTGCTGATTTTAGTTGGATTTCTATACTTACTCCTGATCACAAGCCTGTGGTTAAACCTTTTGTAATTCATCATGATAATATAGATTCCCTTAACAACGCTGTTTCTACAATTAAAAAAGCAGAAGAGTCTTATTCTATGGAAGCTCGCACCTTCCTAGAATCTACGGGAATCTACCATCTCCCACTCTTCTACTACCTGAAAGAATCAGGATTTGAGGTTTTTGTCCTCAACCCTCTTATTACTGATTCTAACAAAAATTCAGGTATAAGAAAAGTAAAAAGTGATAAATCTGATTCAATTCGTATTGCCAGAACTGCTTATACTTACAATCTTAAAGTATCATTAATGCCTTCTGATCTAGTTCTTAACTTAAGAGCCTTAGTTAGAGAATACTATTTCTTGGTTGATGATAAAACTGCCTATATTAACAAGCTTCATAAAGAACTTCGTATCTGTTTTCCAGGCTACCGTAAAGTTTTTTCTGATATTACAGGGAAAACCTCTCTGTTGATTTTAAAGACTTACAAGACTCCTGATAATATTCTTGCTGCTCCTAAAGATGAAGTGATTTCTCTTATCACTAAATCTTCTCGAAGCGGCTCAAAATTTGCTTGTAAGAAATACGAGTTATTAATTAAAGCAGCAACTCAATCTAAATCTTTTGGTAAATACTTAGAATCTTCTTTTAACATTATACAAATGCATGTCGATATAATTGATTTTTACAATCAAAAGATCGATCACATTCTTGCTAGTATTAAAGATTACACTGTGATTCATCAAGACAATCAGTTAATTAAACAAATACATATGATTGATACCATCCCTGGTATTGGATTTGTTTCTGCTGTTACACTGATGTGCGAGATCGGTGATTTTTCTGCTTTTGTTAAACCTAAACAATTATATGCTTACTTCGGCCTTGATCCTGCGGTTAAAGAATCTGGTAATTTTAAAGGTACAAAAATTTCTATGTCTAAACGTGGGTCTCGCTTTGCTAGAAGAGTATTGTTTACAGCCGCTAGGTGTTCCATT
>NZ_WHNX01000082.1 GCF_009362815.1 Alkalibaculum sporogenes
GTGGTAACTTAATTTTACACGATTTTGTGGGGACGGGCAACTGAAATATGAAAGCGCAAGGCCTCGTATGACTGGCTTTGCGCTTTCTGCAAATGCCTATTGTAACAAAGCAATGGGGACGGTTCTTATTGCTTTTATTTATAAATTTTTTTATTATTTTCCCTCTATATTAAGTTTATGTATAAGGTTACTACTTACTTCTAACAGCCTTGCAATCTCTCTGTGACTTAATTTTGTTTTGTATAACAACTCGAAGATCATTTCTTGAAGAAAATGAGGGTTGTTCTTTATCTGCTTTTCTTCTGTTATCCCTTTTGCATCACAGTACTGCTCAATAATCTCTTGTGCGTGAGTGATGCGATTTCGTTGTATTTCTTCCTTTGTATCTATATATTCAAAATAATCTATTTCTTCATGAAATTTTATAAATAACTCTAGATCTTTAGAAAATAAGTCCATAATAAATTCTTTTTGAGCTTTGCTTACCAATCTAATTTTGTCAGTATATTCATGATAACTAGACCATTGATACTCATCAATAAATTCAACCATTCTTGCTTTTACAGGATTATTATGGACATAACGAATTACTTGATTTAAATAGATTTCATCGTGTATTATTTCACTTTTATATCTATCTTGGAACACATGACCTACCCTATCATTTAAATAGTTATATTTCATAGCGTATTTAATATTTAACTTTTTTAATCCTTCTGATAATATCTTTATTGGAGCATATACGACAATGTGTACATGATTATCCATCATGCAATATGCAGCTATTTCAATTTGTTCCTCTGTTTGTTCCAATAATAATTTAAGAAAATATTTCTTTTGTTCTGGCAATCTAAAAATTTCTTCTCTATTATTGCCCCTCATCATAATATGATAGTATCCAGTAGGACTTTCTTTTCTCGCTTGACGTACCATTGTAACACCTCTGCTTGTAATGTCAAAGCATCAGGAACCGTCCGAGACCAGTGCTTTGGAATGAACCAAAAACAGCGTCTATATAAGACGCCGTTTCGGTTTAGTAAATTTGTTTATTTTCTAAACTTGCTTTTTCTTTTTGTTGTATAATACAAACACTAATGCACCTAAGGCAAGTAGTGCTCCTCCTATTATTAGGATCATAGTTGTATTACTTCCTTCTTTTTTTGCTTTTTCCATTGGTGTTGCAGTTTCTGTTGTGTTATCTTCTGTGCTGACTCCTGCTACTATGGTGTCAGTTAGTACATAGTCTGAGCAGTGGGTGATGGTGAACTGGGCGTAGCCGTCTTGGATGATTAGATTTGCGTCATCTACC
>NZ_WHNX01000083.1 GCF_009362815.1 Alkalibaculum sporogenes
TGCATATTCAGGAGTTACAGGTGCACCACCAACGATAACTTTAAATCCAGTTAATCCACTAGCTTTAATAGTTTCTACTGCTTCTTTAAGTGCCGGCATTGTAGTTGTAAGAAGACCAGAGCATGCAACTAAAGTTACATTGTCATTTGCTTTTATTGCATCGACAAATCCAGTTGCTGGTACGTCAACTCCAAGGTCAACCATGTTAAATCCAGCACTTTCAATCATCATTGATACAAGATTTTTACCGATATCGTGTAAGTCTCCTGCAACTGTACCTATAATGCATGTACCTAATGAAGACGCGCCATCACTAGCCATAAGAGGCTTAAGAACTTCAACACCTTTTGACATTGCTTTTGCTGCTATAAGCATTTCTGGTACGAAAATTTCCCCTGTTGAGAATTTGTCTCCTACGACACCCATTGAGTCAACCATAGCTTGTAGTATATCTTCTGCAGCATTTCCTTGATCTAATGCTTCCTGTACTAAACCTGGAACTAGTTTAGTTTTACCTGCTTCTACCTTAGCTTTTACTTCTGCAATCTTTGACATTAATAACTCCTCCTTTAATTTTAACACTTATATTATAAATTACTTTTTAGGACCGAATATACCTTCTCTATATGCACCTATATATTCCATACAGTAATCGTCTTCACCAAGTAAGGCTTCAGTAGCAAATATCATGCCCATTAAATCTCTGTTTAACGGATCAAGAATAGCACTGTCCATACCTGCATTCATTGCAAGAACAACAAATCCTTGGTTAACTAATTTACGAACTGGTAAGTTAAATGAAATATTACTTACAGCTCCTGAAACGTGAATAGTTGGGTATTGTGATTTTATTTCAGAAATTACGTCAGTAACAGTTTTAATTCCATCTTCTGAGGTACAAAGCATCTCAACTAATGGGTCAATATGGAAACGTGATGGGTCGATATTATATTCTTTTGCTTTTTCCATAATACCTGCAAATACTTCTAGTCGTTTTTCGGCACTTTTGGGAATACCAGTGTCGTCGCAAAGAAGAGCGAAACACTCCCATTTTGTATCAGCGATCAATGGGAAAATTTGATCAATCTTGTCCCCTTCTAATGAAACTGAGTTTAATAGGCCAGGCTTATTGCAAAACTTTATAGCTTCTGCACATGTTGCAACATTAGGGCTATCAACAGCTATAGGTGTATCTGTAACCTCCTGTACTAAGTCGATGAGCCATTTCATCGTTTCAAGTTCAATGCTATCTTCTACTGATGCACATACATCAATATAAGTTGCTCCTGCTTCCGTTTGAACTTT
>NZ_WHNX01000084.1 GCF_009362815.1 Alkalibaculum sporogenes
TATTTGCACCTACACGCAGCTTTTCGCAGCTTGTCACGTCCTTCTTCGGCTCTCAGTGCCAAGGCATTCTCCCTATGCCCTTATTAACTTGACCTTTTTAAGCGGCGATAATCCTCCAACATCTTCGTCACTTTTCTTCGCTTCGCTCGCTCACGTATGTTCATATACGCTCACTCACTCACCTCAGAAGTTCCTCGATTTTGAATGATTCTCTTGCTTAAAACTTTTGACTTCGATTTATGCTCTATAACTGCGTTACTTCCTTCATCTCTCTCGGTTACGTACGTTCCTGTACGTGCCCTCGGTCGACTCCAGTCGTGCCTTGTTATAAATCATTTCTCTTTGTCAAATCATTTTAGTTAACTCAGGATTAGTTAAACTAACCTTCGCTTTATAATGATGATTCTTTTCGATGATCTACTATTATTTGTTCTTATGCAGTTTTCAAATATCACTTAACTTAGATGCAAAAACTTAGATATTGAATCTTCTAATTTCTTACTTCTCAATTGGTGGGCTTGGGAGGACTCGAACCTCCGACCTCACGCTTATCAGGCGTGCGCTCTAACCACCTGAGCTACAAGCCCTTAAATTGGTTGTATATTCATTGTTATAAGTAATTGTTCTTGATGGGATTTGTTTAGTTTTATGCTAAAAAAATGGTGGAGATGAGGAGATTCGAACTCCTGACCCCCTGCTTGCAAGGCAGGTGCTCTCCCAACTGAGCTACACCCCCACTGATGGGATGCAAGATGTAGGATGTTAGATGTTAGAATTGTTTGTTTTCGCTTGTACGAAAACTTTATTAATACTTTTGGCTGCGCCTAAAGCATCATCTTCTCTTACTTCTTACTTCCGACTTCTTACTGTTATTAAATTTTGAAATATCTTTGTCTTAAGCTATTACTTGGTGTTGTTTCCAACTGACCAACTAACTAACTGTCCAAATATTAAGGTATTTCAAAATAAAATAGTGCACCACTCATTGATGCAAGATGTTAGATGTTGGATGTTAGATTGTTGTTGTTTTCGCTTTAGCGAAAACTTTTTTAAGACTTTTGGCTACGCCACAAGTTTCAACTTCTCCCACTTCCAACTTCATACTTCTCACTTCTAATTTTACCTAAACTCCCTAGAAAGGAGGTGATCCAGCCGCACCTTCCGATACGGCTACCTTGTTACGACTTCACCCCAATTATTAACCCCACCTTCGGCAG
>NZ_WHNX01000085.1 GCF_009362815.1 Alkalibaculum sporogenes
ATTTCTATACTTTTCAATCAAGTCTTGAGAAGTTTCCACTTGATTAAGATTAAAACTTGTAGAAGAACCATTTAAGGACCATCCGTTAGCATCAAGTGCCCATTCCTTCAGATGCTTTTTGAGTTTCTTAACTGATTGAGTGGTGATAAATGCGCGCTCATTAATATTGTTGAATTTCCGGTTATCTGTAGAAGAAAGCCCAGCATCCGTACATACAATAAATTTGGCAAGAGAAAAATCTTTGAGTATTTTCTTTTCAAGAGGTTGAAGCGTTTGCTGTTCATTGGTATTACCACTATGTATACTAAAAGCGAGAGGAATGCCATCTCCATCCATGAACAAGCCCATTTCTACAATCGGATTAGGTCTGTGTTCTTTGGAAGGTCCATATTGTCTAAGACCGTCCTCCTGTTCGATTTCAAAGAAATAATTGGTACAGTCATAGTAAAGGATTTTATCATTACGTTTAGAGACTGCGAGGCTGTTCTTGTACAGTTCTGATTGGATTGTATCCATTTCTTGCGAAACAACTTCTAAAGAACGATAGATCTGATGCAGCTCGAAATCCGGTTGTTCCAAAAGATTATTGGAAAGTTGAAAAGTGTTCAGCTTGGAAGAAGGAAAAAGAATTCTTCCATAAATCAGTCTAGAAAGTATAGCATCAAGATTGTAAGTGAACTTATGTCTTGAAGAGATATCATCACAAATTTTATTGATTTTAAGCTGGTGATAAAGTTGCTGAAGGAAAAGGTAGCCACCATTGAATGAGTGCTGTTCATTTTTAGGTATCAGTGTGGATTGATTTCTCTTAATAATAACTTGACGATTTTGTTCTTTTTCTTTGAGATTAAGATCTTCAACATATGATTTTGCCCACTCGTAAGGATCTTGCCCACCAAGTTTTTCGCGAAGAGAAGCCTCAGTTCCTAATTTTTCAACAGTTATAGTTTTTTCTCTTTTATCGATGTAAACCGTTTTAGTGACGTAAAAAGAAGCAGAATTCTTGGAACGAGATACTTTAAGACGCATAGTGGAACCCCCTTTACCTCCTTACATTATATCATATCACGCTATATCACGCAATAATAAAACGTAAAATTTGACAAAAAAATAAGCCTTATCAA
>NZ_WHNX01000086.1 GCF_009362815.1 Alkalibaculum sporogenes
TCATATTTTAAAGATGTTTTCTTGAATTTTTACATATCTAATGAGCCTGATAGAAAGTTATTTTTTTATTCTAGGACACAAAATTATTTACAGTCTCTTATAAAAAATACACAGTTGGTTAGGTAGCTATCCAATAGAAATATCTACCTAAGCCTTATTAATTAAAATATTTCTTTATCGCATCTACCATTTTATCTGCAATTGCATTTTGATTACTTTTATTTGCTAAGGTAGAATTTGTAGGTCCTGCTTCAATTAGTACGGATGGCATATTTGTCCACCTAGTGATTGCAAGGTTGTGATCAGATACCGGATTATTCCTTGGACTAATAAACTTCAACTCTTTCATTGAATCGAGTAATAAATTCGCAAATATCTTGCTGTTTTTAGCAGCACTACTTGGTGTACTATCATATATTGTTGCAGGTGCTGTATTATCTATTGTTATGTACTTTTCAACGCCATTTTCAATATAGTATGCTCTACGATTTACTTCGCGAATAATATAATGTGTTTTTCCTTTGCTATCTTTAAAATATGCTCCAGACACTTCTAAGTACGGTCTATAACTACTATAATGCATGCTATATCCTTTAACATAAGATGCATCATGGTGAATACTTATAAATAAATCAGGCATCTTTTGATTTGCAATAGCTGCTCTTTGATCTAACTCCATTCTTATATTACTATCTGGATTCCTTGTATATATTACATTGGCACCTAGGGATGTAAGTTTTTGAGCTATTAACTTCGTTAAACTATTGTTTAAATTCTTTTCATAGATACTTCCATTTACTGCACCAGGATCTGAACCTCCATGACCAGGGTCTAGCATAATAGTTTTACCAAATAAAGAACCCTTTACTGTTATTTCCTTATACAAATGTGCATCTAAACTTTGATTGCTTTTTTCGTCTTTTATATGTACTCCATATAGATACTTTCCTGGCTTCGTCGGCGTCCACCGAGCACTACTCTTACTATAGTCTTGTATCATCTTCCATTTGTTTGTGCTTACATCTTTTACCCAAAACTGATATAATACTCCATTT
>NZ_WHNX01000087.1 GCF_009362815.1 Alkalibaculum sporogenes
GAGAATGTAATTATTTCTGTGTCCTAGGAAAGAATGTATCTTTCTTAAGCAAAAATAGATATGTACTGAGAAGCCGAAAAAACAAACTTCTCAATAGCTAAAATTATGTCCATCTTATAATGAAATATACGCATAATTCAATAAAAATGGGTGTAAGAAATAAAGGTCTATTTAAAGATTTATCATGGGCTCTGCCCATACCCGACCTCTGGAATAAAATTTAATAGTCTGGCAATAATATTATTGCCGACGGAATAAGGTTCGGCGCAAAGAAACTGCATTATTTCTTTTAGCGCCGATTCTTTTTCCATCATCCTACAAATACTGGGCTAAGATATCACCATATATGATATTGAGTTGGTTTATTACCATATCCCAGTTCCTATATCGCTGAGTCCATTTTTTCATAACATTTATGGACGCTAGATATAGCATTTTTTCTAGGGATATATCAGTAGGAAATACACTCTTTGTTTTAGTTACTTTTCTATACTGACGGTTAAGCCCTTCAATGATATTAGTGGTATACATGATCTTTCGGATTTCTTCACTAAATGCAAAGAATGGGCTTACCATATCCCAATTAGCTTCCCAACTACTAATAGCATAGGGATATTTCTTTCCCCAGGTATCTTTCATAATTTCAAGCTCCGTCAATGCTACTTGTTCATTGGGGGCTCTGTATACAGATTTAAAGTCAGATGAGAATTTCTTCAGATCTTTATAGGATACATATTTAAACGAATTACGTAGCATATGAATAATACATCTTTGCACCTGTGCCTTTGGATATACAGCATTAATGGCTTCTTTAAACCCTGATAGTCCATCTACACAGAAGAATAATACATCATTTACTCCTCTGTTTTTTAGATTATTTAGTATACCTAGCCAAAATTTTGAAGATTCATTGGCTCCGATCGTAATACTTAAGATATCTTTTGTTCCATCTAGCGTAATTCCTAAAACAATATAAGCAGCTCTATTGAGGATTCTACCATCTTCTCTAACCTTGTAATGA
>NZ_WHNX01000088.1 GCF_009362815.1 Alkalibaculum sporogenes
AGCGTAAGTATTGATGCTACTCATATAGAAGCGAATACCATTAAGAAAACACCAGAACGATTAATGAAACATCTGGCTAGAAAGATAATTAGTGCTTATGAAGAAGAGACTGGTCAAACCATTGATGAATTGCCTGAAGTACCTGAATATAAAGAGATTGAAGATCATAAAGAAGCAAAAGCTGTAATGAAAGAGTATTTGAAACTGTTATTAATAAAGTTGAAAATAATACAATAGATAGTACGGTTAAAACAGAAGAGGCCATTAACAAAGCAAAAGAAATATTAGATGATCCAAAATTTATAAATCAGAAGGGAATACGTTCAATAATTGATGAAGATGCGAGAGTTGGCCGTAAAAGCAAAACACAAAATTTTTATGGATATAAAACAGAATTTATTATGACGACAGATGAAAGAATAATTACATCTGTAAGGGCAGTTGATGGTGCCTATGTAGATGGAACATATGCAAAAGAAATGATAGAACAAACAATAACAAGCGGTATAAAGATTGAAGAATTTTATGGTGATAAAGCATACTTTAGAAGACCAATTCTAGATAACATTGAAGCCATAAATGCAAAAGCTTACATACCTGTTAGTGCATCTGTATACAAAATTGACGAAAGTCAATTCTCATATAACAAAGATGCTGATCAGTGGCATTGTAGTCAAGGAAATACAACCATGAACAAAAAATACTATAAGGCAAAATCAAAAGAAACTAGATCTGGCGTAAGAGAAGGATACAAATATTTCTTTGAGAAGAAACAATGTAAAGCGTGTCCTATGCATGATGAATGTGCTAAAAAAACAGTTGGAAGAACATTGATAGTAAGTTTAAATGCTACATTATTTTATGAGATTAACCAATATCAAAAGACAGAAGAGTTCAAGGAGAAATATAAAAAAAGAGCTTCTATTGAAGGTAAAAATGCTGAACTCAAAAGATTTCATGGACTGCATCGAGCAAGAGGGTATGGTCTATTAGGTGTATCAACACAATC
>NZ_WHNX01000008.1 GCF_009362815.1 Alkalibaculum sporogenes
GGCATGGTAATAAAACCATTTATTAATGGTCTGAAAAGAGGGATAGTTATTAATAAGCGTTGATTAGGCAGCTCTTATTCGTTCAAATAATTGTGCTAAGAAAACTAATAGGGACATGGCTCAACCAGAAAACTAAGAAAACTAATAGGGACATGGCAACCATAAGCATTTATTCAAAACATAATTTCTTAAAATCATTGAAAAAAGGAAAAAAAAAATAAAACTAATTAAGTTTAGAAGGTGTGAAAGAAAGATATTGGCATGGTAATAAAACCATTTATTAATGGTCTGAAAAGAGGGATAGTTATTAATAAGCGTTGATTAGGCAGCTCTTATTCGTTCAAATAATTGTGCTAATAATTTCTGATATTTAGGATCAGTATTAATAAGAGTAAAACCTTTACCAGAGAGTTTGGCAACTTCTGAGAGAGTGAGATTACCAATCTCTTTACAGATGTCCTTATAAGAGTAATCACAAAGGCACCTCATTAGAAATATAGAAATAGCCTTAAAACTAGAAACACTGTGACTGTATTTGATCTTTATAAAGTCAGGACTACCAATGCCAAATACTTCAGCAACTGTTTCAATTACTGTCCTAGGAGTTAGATCCCTATAATAAATATATCGTTCACTTCTATATTCATAAGGATCTTTTGAGACGTATGCATCAATAATTTCAAACTGTTTCTGCTTTTGAGTGACATTGTTGCAACTACTCACAAAATCGGTATAAACAGTTTTAGCAGTATCATAATTGTTGCTAAACTGAGATAAAATAAAGTCAGTATTTAGCATACCATAGTAATCATGATGAATACCTAAGTATATCCCATAAGAAGAAAAACGATAAGTATCAACACAGTCACTATAATCAGGTAGGTTTTTTGGATTGTTGTGTATATAAGCAGATACAATTAAGTTGTACTCATCCTCGTCAATCACTTTACTAATAAAGCGACCTTGAAAGACGGGGCCATGCCTTTGGTATTTACGGTTGTAATACTGGGCATAACAAAGGTTTAAGCCATGCATATATTTAGAGATATCACAACCTTGAGGATCAAGTTGTATATGGACATGATTGTCCATAAGACAGTAGGCTAATATGCTACATTTTAATTTTTTGCAATATAGAGCCATAAGCTGTAGATATTTAATTTTGTCACTATCATTTTTAAAAAGAGTCACTTCGGTAATACTTCTGCACATAACATGGTGTGGGATTTCGGGATTTCTTCTTCTTGCCACTCTAGGCACAACAATCACCGCCAAACGTATGTTTGGTTATATTATGACATCTTTTAGACTGATTTGCAATAGCCTTGAATGAAAAACTAAATTCCATAATGCAAGAGTAAATTCTACATCCTAGAGGTTACTCTCACACGACACTTTATGTATAATACAGGTATAGTTGATTACCTGCCTGTGCAGAAAGTGAGGTTTCAATGAGTAACCATAAAGGTAATCACAAACACTTAACATTATCTCAACGAATTGAGATTGAAAAAGGACTTTTGGCAGGGAATTCTTTTGCTACTATTGCAAAAATGACAAGAAAGGATTCTAGTACCATATCAAAGGAAGTACGTAAACATTCAAAAGTTTCAGAACGTAAGAATATGGAATTTGCGCCTATTCCATGTGCTAAGAGAAGAGAATGCGTGTTAATGTAAATAGTTGAGACATGTCCCTAAAGTTTTTGGGACAATAAAATCATTCATTTATTTGAAAGTTTTTATCGCTATGGTTATTTGGTTATTGGAGGCGGGCAGGTGGTAGTACCCCTTATGCATAGTGAACTAGTAGAAGCAAATCACTATATGACAAATCAAGAATTCTTGACCGGATTTGGTCTTGTACAAGGGTTGCCAGGTCCAATGTTTAGCTTTAGTGCATATGCAGGTGGTATGGCAGCTCGAGGCGGGAGTATACTAACCCAAGTTATAGGTGCGGTGGCAGGGGGTATAGCAATATTTTTACCTGGACTACTTTTAATTTACTTCATATACCCAATATGGGAAAACTTAAAGGAGATTAAAGGAATAAAAGTATCTCTGAAAGGGATTACAGCTGTTGCTGGTGGTTTAATCACTGTGGCGGCGATAATATTGATGCAAAAGAGTGGATTCGAACTCGATAATATTTTAATTACGTTTCTCACTGCTTTACTTTTATTCACAAAAAGGATTCCAGCACCATTAATTGTACTAATTGCTTTGGCTGCAGGATTTATTATTGACTCTATCACTACTATGTGATACTATATAACAGTACTAAGTAATACTGAATATTGGTGATACTAAATAGTGAAGAGGCGATGAAATGAAAAACATCACAGAAATGTTAAAGGGTGTACTGGAAGGATGCGTCCTTGAAATCATTAATCACGAGGAAATCTACGGTTACGAGATCACGCGGAGGCTGAATTCCCTGGGATTTTCGGACGTTGTGGATGGAACTGTTTACACCATTTTGGTTCGGCTTGAGAAGAATAAACTTGTGGACATAGAAAAAAAACCATCTGATATGGGACCGCCGCGAAAATTTTACAAGCTCAACGATTCAGGGAGGCAGGAACTAAGAAGGTTCTGGGAAAGATGGGAATTTGTCGCGTCAAAAATCAACCAATTAAAGGAGGAATAGTAACTATGCTGGAATTTTTCAAAAAAGTGGTCGGCGATAAAAAAGAGTATAAGCAACAAATGGCAAGGGTAAAAACGTTACCTGAAGACTATCAGTTCGTATTCGAAAAAATTCAAAAATACATGTGGAATTTTGCGGCAGGAGACGGCTATGACATGATGAAGATTCAATATGAATTGATAGATTTGTTCGAAGCCGGTGCGGCAGAAAGCAAACAGATTTTAGAAATCACGGGTGAGGATGTAGCAGAATTCTGCGACGAACTTCTGCGCAACGCCAAAACATATACGGAAAATTGGCACGAGAAGCTTAATCAAGACATAATGAAAAAATTAGGAAAGGATAACGACCCCAAATGATTGATTTTGCCATAATCGAATCGATAGGTATCAAAAATGGCTAACACAGTAGGTTCAAAACTAAGTCATATAAAAGACTATAGACAAAACAAAGTAAAGGATGGATATTGAACTTAATGTTTTAGATATTAAAATGATAGTAATCAACAAAAAAAACAACGAAAGGGATGGTAGAGTGTGTAAATACGATTGGATATTATGCCCGGTTTGTGGCAACAAAACAAGAGTCAAGATACGTGGTGATACTGTGCTTGAAAATTTCCCGCTATTTTGTCCCAAGTGTAAACAAGAAACCATCATCACTGTAAAACAACTGAATATAGCAGTTATGAAAGAGCCAGACGCTAAGACGCAGAGCCGATAATATGTGATTGAAATCACGATTGTCGGCTCTTTATTTATTGAGGAGGATAAGAAAATGAATAAAAATATCATACAAATTAAAGGTGTAAAGAAGTCTTACAAAGATGTAGAAGTACTTAAAGGAGTAGATTTTGAAGTAGAGCAAGGGGGTATATTTGCATTACTAGGTTCTAATGGAGCAGGAAAAACAACGATGATTAAAATCATGGCTACTTTACTTAAAGCAGATGCTGGGAGTATTGTGATCAATGGTTTTGATATTGAAAAAAATCATGGAGGGATTAGAGGTTCGATCAGTCTTACGGGTCAGTTTGCTGCTATTGACGAAATTTTGACTGGACGTGAGAATATTCAAATGATAGCAAAACTTAGACATCTTGAAAATCCTAATGCTGTAGCAGAGGAATTAATTAATCGTTTTGGTATGTCAGAGGCTGCAGACCGTAGAGTTGGTACTTACTCTGGAGGGATGAAAAGGAGAATTGACATCGCAATGAGTCTTGTGGGAAATCCAAAGATTATTTTCCTAGATGAGCCAACGACAGGTCTTGATCCAGAAGCACGTTTAGAGGTTTGGAAGATTGTAAAAGAGTTGTCATCTGCAGGAACTACTGTATTCTTAACGACTCAACATTTAGAGGAAGCAGAACAACTTGCAAATAAAATTGCTATTCTTCATGGTGGAAAAATCATTGCTCTAGATACTCTAGAAAGATTGAAAAAATTATTCCCACCGGCAAAAATTGAATATGTAGAAAAACAACCTACATTAGAAGAAATATTCCTAACAATCATTGGTAAAAAAGGGGGAGAAATAAATGGAATCTACAAATAAATATTTTTTCAAAGATATGAGTGTTATGTTTGGACGGTCTATGCGTCATATTTTCAGAAGTATGGATACAATTATTACAGTTAGTATCACGCCAATTGCGTTTATGTTATTATTCGTTTATGTATTTGGTGGTGCAATTGAAACAGGTACAGAAAATTATATTGATTATCTATTACCAGGTATAATGTTAATGACAATTGGAAGCGGGATTGCATATGTAGCTTACCGTTTGTTTATGGATAAACAACGTGGGATCCTTGAACGTTTTCACTCGATGCCAATCGCTCGTTCTACAGTATTGTGGGGTCATGTATTAACCTCGTTAATTTCTAATGGGATTTCTATAGTAGTGATTATACTTGTTGCATTATTAATGGGTTTTCGTTCTTCAGCAGGAATCTTAGAATGGCTCGCGGTATTTGGAATTCTTGGGGTCTTTACACTTGCTTTGACTTGGGTTGCTGTAATCGCAGGACTTGCTGCCAAAACACCAGATGGTGCAGGAGCATTCGCCTACCCAATCATTTTCTTACCATTTGTCAGTTCTGCTTTTGTACCAACAGATACTATGCCTTCAGCAGTACGTGTTTTTGCGGAAAAACAACCTGTAACTCCCATTGTAGAAGCTATTCGTAATTTATTATCAAACCAGCCAGTAGGTAGTGAGATATGGACTGCTTTGGCTTGGTGTATAGTAATAATAGTCGTTGCGTATATATTTGCAATGAGGATTTATAAGAAATTGTAAACTATTTTTATACTAATTACAGCTATTATCCAAAGGAAGTTACTTTATAATAGTTGGATTCATGTTTATTAAGTAACCAAAAGCATCATTTCCATATTGGTTGCGATTATAAATGAAAATCAGGTTTTTGTATACTGTCAACTTTACCACCAATGTATTTATTGGTGGTATTCTTTTTATATAAAAAATGAGTATTTGTGTTCCTATTGTTGTGCTGATTACATTATTTACTAAAATTCTTGATATAAAATTTTTATTAAGGTAAGGTTGGTTTACAAAAGAGGACATGAAAAGCGAGAAATTAAATTGCCTTATGGTATATGATTTTCTCAGGAGGTGATGAAATGAAATGGTTGGAGAAATTAAGTAGTGCTATAAACTATATAGAGAATAATCTGGATAATGAAATTTCTTATGAGGAAGCGGCAAATATTGCGTGTTGTTCTACCTATTATTTTAAACGTATGTTTACATATGTTGCTGGCATCACCTTGTCAGATTATATACGACGCCGAAGAATGACACAGGCCGCATTTAAATTGAAGTCTAGTAACATAAAAGTTTTAGATGTTGCATTAAAATATGGATATAATTCTCCAACAGCTTTTAATCGAGCATTTCAGAATGTTCATGGGATTTCTCCGAATGCCGCAAAAAATCAAGGGAGTGTACTTAATGCTTATCCCCCTATCAAATTTTCAGTACAAGTTACAGGAGGTAGTGCTATGCCATATCGAATTGAAGAAAAAGACGCCATGCGGATTGTCGGCGTTCGCACAAAATTATCTGAGGACATGGAAGAAAACCAAAAGTTCGTTCCGACTTTCTGGAGTGAAATATTAAAAACCAATACGTTGTCTGAATTATGTTGTCTATCAAATCAAGCTCCAAATAGTGTTTTAGGCGTTACTGCATATCAAAGTTCTAATGATATTTTTTACTATATCGCGGTTGCAACGAATGAAACAGCTCGGGTAGAAATGTTTGAATATGAAATTCCAGCTGCTACATGGGTAGTCTTTGAAAGTGATGGCTATTTCAAAGAATCTATACAAAGCGTGTTTAGACGCTTTGTGACCGAGTGGCTTCCGTTCTCAGGGTATGCTTATGCAGAATTGCCGGATATTGAAGAGTATCCATTTAGCAATGGGGATTTACGTAGCGGCCACTCTGAGGTGTGGATTGCAATTAAAAAAGAAGAGGAGAATTAAAACATGGAATACCAAATTGAAATCAGAGATATTGAACCTATCCGAGTTGCTTACATTCCCTACAAGGGAGTTGCAACAGAAGCTAACAAAGTTTTCCCGAATGTATTTAAGTCCATTCGTGGCAAAACAAACGGAGCGCCATTTTTTAGCTACCTTGCCATGAACTTAGAAACAAAAATTGGTGAGATGGAATTATGCGTGCCAACTGCGGAAATGCCTGCCCGAAATGGGATTGAGATCAAGGAAATACCACGAATAAAGGCTGTTTGTGTTACTCACATCGGTTCTTATGAAACCATGCACAAAGCCTATGCGGCTATTGATAAATTTTCGACTGAAAATAGGTTGCAATTAGTACCACCATTCCGAGAAGTATTTATTAAAGGACCGGGTATGCTTATAAAAGGTAATCCAGAAAAATATATTACTGAAATTCTGTTTCCAATAAAGGAGGATTAATGTGGATGCAATTTATGTTGAAAATTTAGTTAAAAAATATCAGAATGGTATGCAGGCGTTAAATGGAGTTAGTCTGACAGTGAAAGAGGGTGAAATATTCTCTTTGCTTGGAGAAAATGGAGCTGGAAAATCAACACTAATCAATATACTTACAACTTATCTGCGTCCAACTTCCGGCACTATCAGTGTGTTTGGCAAAGATATTCATAATGAAGCTGCTGTAATCCGTTCGGGAATCGCTTGTGTGGCACAGCGTACCTCAATTGATACTCACTTATCTCTTACCGAGAACATGATGTTTCAAAGCAAACTCTATAAAATTCCCAAAACAGAAGCAAAAGACCGGATGGAAATCTTGATTTCATGTTTTGGTTTAGAAAGGTATTTGAAGTATCCTGTTTCTTCTTATTCCGGGGGAGTAAAAAGGAGGCTTGATATTGCTCTTAATATGATGTCAAATCCAAAGATCTTATTTTTAGATGAACCTACTGTCGGCATGGACGTTCAGTCCCGTATGGCTATGTGGGAAATGATGAAAAAAATTCGAAGCGACTTCGGAACTACTATTTTTCTAACTACTCATTATTTGGAAGAAGCAGAGAGTTTAAGCGATACAATTTGTATTATGAAAGATGGTAAGGAAGTTTTACAAGGCACACCTCATACCTTGCGCCAATATCTGCAGCAAAACATATTAAAAATCACATTTGCTGATAAAGGAGCTGCAAAAATCGGTTTGAAACAAATTGCCAAATTTTTCTCTGGTAGAAAAGTTGTGTTGCATGAGGAGCATCTAAGTGTCTGTTGTGAAAATAGCCAAGTAGATTTAAAACAAGCCGGACACTTATTATTTGAGCAAAATATTGCATTTATGGGAATAGAAATCTTGCAGCCATCTTTAGAAGATGTTTTTATAAGACTGACAAGCAGAGGGGTGTCTTAATGAGCATTTTTCCAATCTTATGGCGTAATGTAAAATGGCGCTATCATAACGCTTTTACGATTGTGATTACAATCCTACAACCTATGCTTTGGTTACTATTATATAGCGCAGTAGCGGGTCAGTCTATGAAGGGTGTCGGGATTGAAAACTATACTGCATTCATTTTACCTGGGCTTATTGTATTGGTATGCTTTAGTGCTTGCTGCAGTGGTGGCATAATGAATTATCTTATGAAAGCAGACGGTAGTTTTTTCAGAGTATTAATTGCTCCTGTACAAAGGAGTTCCATTGTCATCGGGCAAATATTAGAAGCTGTTTTGTGTACATTCATTGAAGTTGTAATTATGTTTGTAGTAAGTCTTTTTTTCTCTGTAAAGATTGCCTCTGGTTTTATGGGGCTAGTACTTATTGTTTTTCTAATATTTATGACGGCGTTTTTTATTTCAGGGCTGGCTTATGCAATCAGTTTAAGTCTGCCAAATGAAGTTGTTTATGAAACCGTGATGAGCGCTATTATTCTGCCAGTGTTCTTCCTAAGTACAGCTTTATTCCCGGTAGATACTTTAACTGGAGGATTGAAAATTGCTGTTAATCTTAACCCTTTTACTCATGTAATTAACGCTTTAAGAGCCTTGATTTTAGACGGAAATATAGCTCAAAGTGATATCATTTTCGTCATTATTTTACTTGCAGTTCTGTGTTGTATCAGCTTTTCATGGGCTTTGCACAGTCTGAAGAAAGAAATGAATTTATAAAATAGATGTCTTGGGGGAAATAAAGTAAACCACAGTTATGGCCTGATCCAAGTAGTACACAAACTCACTTCTATATTCCCTCCATAGTGTCTGGAATAGAAAGAAAAAGCTGTTGTGGAAGCGAAAGGCACTTTTGGATGCTTTTATAGAAGAATATTACAAAAAACTTTGAAACATTACTATAATATGGTAAAATATTATGAATTGAATTAAACCAATAAGAAGTTACTAGTTAGTATGAAACAATTTAGAGGTTAATAGCACAGCAGTTAAAGCGATGATTGTTTCAAGACCTTTCCACGTCAATAAGAGAGACACAATTCATGGGAGACATCTTTGCATTTGGAATTGTGTTTTTTCTATATAAGCAGCTAACCGTCTAGCTAGTAGTATTTTTATTGCTCCACGCAATATGAAAAGCTAACATGGACACTTAGAGTACGGCAATACCTACAGGTAAGAAAACGTCTATCAAAAATTTGTACTGACAAGGAGCCAAAGGGATCGAAGTAAGCTTATAAGTATAACAAAGGAGAGGTGAAATTATGAGAAAGAAACGATTGAATAAAGCATTAGCAATCGCGCTGAGTACAGTGATGATTATTTGTGCAGTGAACTTTGTGCCAGGAAGTGTAATAGAGGTGAAGGCGGATGCACCGACAGTTAAGGATGTAAACTTAGGCTTTGGGGGAATTAAAAATCCTACTAGTACAGGAACTGATGCCACAGCGTGGGCAGGCAGCAAGGTATACTATGGAAGTCACTTATGGAGAGTATTAGATAAATCTGGGTTCTTGTTTTCAGAGGAGTTCCTAGGAATGAGAGCTTATAATAATACGTATAACAGTATTACATGGGAAGGATGTACATTAAGAGCATATCTGAATGGAACTAATAATGCAGGTGGAGCAGGGACCCTGCTTGGAAATACCTTTACAACAGCTGAACAGGGTGCAATTAATCTATCTACTGTCACAAATGAGAATAATCCGGTTTATGGCACATTAGGTGGAAACGATACTACAGATAAATTATTTTTGCTTTCACTTGCAGAAGTTAACAATGCAACCTATGGATTTGGAAGTCATTTCACAAAATCTGCACTGTATTGGTGGTGGCTTCGTTCACCCGGCTTTAATGGTATGTATGGGGCCGAAGTGTCCCATTCGGGTTTTGTCAACGTGGAAGGGCTCCTAGTAGACAATTCTCAGGGTGTTCGCCCCGCTTTTCATTTGAATCTGTCATCTGTGCTCTTCACATTTGCCAGGGGAGCGAGTAAATCCTCTTTTGGAAGTGTGGGAGATAGTAACGTTTCAGCTAATCAATGGAAGCTAACACTAAAGGGAGCGGATGCTACACTTTCAGCCCAAACGACAGGTGGAGCTACAAGTTTACAGACTGGATATAGTGCAGAAAATCTTACAATAAATCATAGTACAGCAACTACACTTACAGGTGCAAGTCAGGTATCCGCTATGTTAACGGATAGCAATGGAACCGTATTATATTATGGTTCTATTAATAGTAATACCGCTGCAACTAGCTCCAACGTAACCATTCCAGCAGGACTTTCTGTAGGAAGTTATAGTTTATATGTATTTGCAGAGGATGTAAATACTGGAGATCTAACCGATTATGCATCTGCATTTGGAACAGCAATACCCATTACAGTTAGTGCACCACTAAGTACCTATGATGTAACAATTACAGCGGGCAGCTATACGACTAAGACGGCTAACTCAGGAGAAGCGACCCAGACAGGACTTACAGGAGCCATGACAGACATTGTGTACACAGCAAATGATGGATATTATTTTCCAACGGATTATAATAGTGATAACTCTTTGAATACCAATGGAATTACAGTTACAAGAGATAGCTATACCCAGATCACTGTATCAGGAACTCCAGCAGCCAATACCAGTGTTACCCTTGCCCCAGCCACAGAAAAAGCCACACAGAATGCCCCAGCAGGGTTAAGTGATGGTGTGGATAAGATAGCTGGAACAACTACAGTGATGGAATACGCTGCTTCACCAACTGCAACAACGTGGAATACGTGTACGGATAGTAATACCACTGTAGTTGCAGGAACCTGGTATGTTAGATACAAGGAGACAGACACACAGAAAGCAGGTGCAACTAGGTTAGTCACAGTAACTACGGCACCAAATCCACCAACACTGTATCAGGTAACTGTAAATAACGGAAGTGGGGATGGTACCTATGTAAAGGGTGCAACAGTTACCATTACGGCAGGTTCGCCAGCAAGCGGTAAACAGTTCAAGAACTGGACGGTTGAAAGTGGCAGTGCAAATCTTGCAAGTAGTACAAGTGAGACCACTACCTTTACAATGCCGGCAGGAGAGCTTGTTATAACGGCAACCTATGAAAATGTGACAACACAGACAGAGACTTATGTAATAAAATCAGGAGCGAATGGAACACATCAAATCGGCAGTGATGGAACCCTTACCATAACCTGTTCGGGAGCACTGAATGATTTGACAGGTATTTATGTTGATGGTAATTTAGTGGATTCTTCTAATTATACTTTGAAATCTGGAAGTACGATTCTGACATTCCATGCAGATTACCTGAATGGTTTAGGCACAGGAAAGCACACGGTAAGATTTCAATATGGTGAAAATTCAGTGGAGACGAGCTTTGAAATAGCAGCAGCCGACTCTGACACAACAGACTCAAAAGCATCCGATACTGATACAGGATCTTCAGGTAAAGATGATGTGCCAAAAACGGGAGATCATACACCGATTGGGGGACTTATTGTACTTACTATGATAAGTGGAGTAGGAGTATTCTATTTTATAAGAAGAAAGAAATTTATTGAAAAATAAAAAATGTGGAAATACGATGAAGAAAAAAACATGCAAAACAATGTTCTTATGACAAAATGGGTGGAATGTTTTCTTCGTTTATTTTTTCAAAAATGAATTGGGATATGTTTTAACCATTTGTATTTATTCATCTATAATTTATCAATTCTTTAAAATTACTGAGGGTTAGAACAAAAAAAATAAGACTAACTAAATTGATAGCTTGTGTAAAAAAAATATATATAGCATAGTAATAAAACCATTTATTAATGGTCTGAAAAGCAAGTGAAAGTTGTTAATAAGAGTTGCTTAGGCTGCTCTTATATGTTGTAACAATTCGTTCAAATGATACAACCATATTGTGTACATTAATAAAAATAAGAATCTGTCTCTCTCTCCATTGATCTCGCATTAACAGGCACTAGATTACCGTTATCAGAATTAAGTAGACAAATTAATTGAATATCTTTATATTATAATTATATTTTAGAGTAGGTAAAATTGAGGAATAGGAGAGCGAATTATGGCAAAGTATGAAAAAAATCTTGAGGGTAATTTTAATGAATTATTAGAATGGCTACATAATGAAATCACTAACGGTAGCGTTTCAGCTAGTTACGAGGATGGAAGCGATATTGCAATGGGACAGATAAAAATGGCTGTTCGAGTCTATGAACGTTACAGTATGATGGGTGGTAATCGTGTAAGCCTTAATGTCACTCTTTTAGGAGATGGACCTAAAATATTTATTTCTGCTATTACATCTGGTGGTAGTCAAGCAGTTTTTTTTAAGCTTAATACGATAGGCGAAGAAACATTTCTTGAATTATGCAGAGAATCTGTAGAGAAATATGTTAACAGTATAAGCTAACTTACCTAATTTATAATAAGGATAGGTGTATGAAATGAAATTGAATGATTTAAGCTTGGAATCCCTTATAAATTGGATTTTCCAAGCTTTATTTTGAAATAAGTTGAGTAATTGATATTAAAATCTGATAAAAGTTTAAATGACATTGCTAACATGTTCAACAAGTAGATACAAGATAGGTTAACTACTACACTCATTTTTACAAGTCGGAAATTTATGATGTTCTAGAATACAGTAATAGGTGTATGATTAAATGGGTTCGTAGGAAATACAAGAAACGAAAATCAAGAAGTATTGGCATAGAAGAATAGCAAAGTATGAAAATAAATTTGACTTTGTGACAATGAAGTAAAAGTTGTTAGGCTTTACTTAAGAAGTTGAAAATGTTACATTTAAAGAGTATCAAGAGGAGGGATTAGTATAGAGATTAAGTTTGAAATAACAGAAGAAGATTATATTAGTTTTAATCTATACCATGTTGAAAATTCACTATCACAGAAAAAAGTATATAATTTGTTACGGTATGCAGTACCTTTATTGTTTTCAGTACCTATATATGCCATAGGCACAAGTTTATTTAGACAGCCACAAATATACTGGTTAGCTATTGCCATATTATTTGTAATAATATGGATGATTTCATATCCAAAACAATATATAAAACTTATAAAAAGAACAACTAAAAAGCTGTTGCAAGAAGGTGATAATTCATCTATTTTTGGTGAAAAGACTTTGCTAATAGATGAGTATAATATAACAGTAAAAGGTGAACATACTACAGAGACAATATCAAGGGAAAGTATAAAGTCTGTAAAAGTTTATGACGATATGATACTTCTTTATTTAAGCGGAATTTCGGCTCAAATAATACCAACTAGATATCTAAATGCGCAGTCTAAAAAAAGTCTTATGGATGAGTTGGATGTATTTATAGATGTAAGTTTCAAGTAAGTAACAAAGGGAGTAGGAAACCGCGAACAAAGTATCGTCAATAATCTTTACGCGCGTTAAATTTTGTGTTTCCATGTTACTGCTCCTTTTTATAATTAATCGTTTTTCGCTCAGATATAAATAGTCCCACCAATGTAAGCACCATACCGCAAACTGCAATCCACGTGATTGTTTCGCTTAATACAAGAATTGATGTTATAACGGTAATAGCTGGAACCATGTAAATGTAAATGCTCGTTTTTACTGCACCTAATAATTTGACAGCCGTATTCCATGTAACGAAACAGAGTGCCGATGCGCCTAATCCAAGAAAAAGGATATTAAATATATTAATTGGCTGTGAGAACCTTTCAATTCCAAATTCAAAGGGTAATATGAATAATACAGGTATCATAAAAAGTATTCCATAAAAAAAAGTCTTCCGGGTAGTCTGTATTGTGTTAAATCCGAATTGGCTGATTTTTCTTGTAAGTATTGAGTAAACCGCCCATACGATGGCAGCTAATACTGCCAACAGATCACCTATTGGATTTAATTTCAAAACCATACTTCCATTAAAATTGATAAGGGCAATTCCGATTATAGCGATAAAAAAACCGATAAAAAAATTAAATTTTATTTTTTCATTATCCAAAAACCAATAAGAGAATAATGCTACGAAAAACGGCGCAATAGAAATTATAACCCCAACATTAGACGCAAGTGTATAGGTTAGAGCTATATTCTCTAAGAGAAAATAAAGTGTAACCCCACACAATCCAGCACCGGCAAACATCATTTCTTGTTTTATATTGGTTTCTTTCAGCCTATGGGGAAATGCCACTATTAAAACAAGCAGACCTATACCAAAACGATAAAACAATATCTCAATAGGTGTAAAATTAACGAGTAGTAGTTTTGTTGATATAAAAGTTGTTCCCCATATTAAAATCGTAATTACAGCTGACAAATGACCGGCAATTTCTTTGTTTATTCTCATATATTTCTGATACACTCCTTATCATAGGGACTAATCTTTATTTTCCTTAAATATATCCCCATATTGTTTTGGGGTAAGTCCGATTATATTTTTAAAAAATTTAGTAAAATGGCTTTGATCCGCAAAACCTGTTTGTATAGCAGCATCTAAGGGATATATACCTTTTTCCAATAGTTTTTTTGCTTCTCCAATTCGTATTGTTTCAAGATACTGATAGGGTGTAATGCCTCTTTGCTTTGTAAAGTTTCTTAACAAAGTATACTTGTTTAGGTTTGAAAGCTTGCTTAAATCATCCAATGAAATTAATTCTGTGAAATGAGTTTCTATGTAAGTGCAGGCTTTTTGAATTTCTCCACTAACTTCTGAAAGACTATCTTGTGTTGGTTCAGTGTATTGTGAAATTAGCTGCTCTATGAGAAAAAGGAAATTTTCT
Source organism: Alkalibaculum sporogenes (assembly GCF_009362815.1). Taxonomy (GTDB): domain Bacteria; phylum Bacillota; class Clostridia; order Eubacteriales; family Alkalibacteraceae; genus Alkalibaculum_A; species Alkalibaculum_A sporogenes. Next base: position 14,394 of record NZ_WHNX01000008.1, read on the forward strand.
TCTTTTTTAAAATCTTTCCTATGATCCATAATTAATCCATGAAGTTCACGCATAGGAAGTAGAGCCTCACTTTGGTACGCTACTGTAGTGGTAAAGTTAGGAATATAATCTATACCAGTAATCTGTTTAACCGTTTCGCGCATTATATCCTGCTTGATATTGATACTTCTCCAGTCTAACGGCTTGTTATCAATCTGATGACAAGCATGATTATCCAAAGGATTGAATAATAGCAAGTCTCCTGTGTTAATGGTATAGTCCTTGTTTTTACAAGTCATATACCGTTTTCCTGATTCAACAAAACCAATTACATAGTGTTCATGGAAGTGATTGGGGAATTTTTGCATTATCCCGTTGAATTGAAGTGCTTCAATTTTTAAGTCATTATCGTAACTCACTAAGCGTTGTTCCTGTGCTGTCATAATATTGACCTCCTTATTCAATCAAATTGTAGCATAATTTTATAAATACCTCTTGTATGATATTGACTTTTATTCTACCTTTTTTACTATTAAAGATTTGATATTGATTATTCTAGAATAGGATGTAACTATGGATAGTCCAGTAATACAGTAAACTATTAAATGAGTAAGAAATAATTGTGAACTCCAAAAGAAGTAATTGACCAAAACAATAAAAGGAGTAATATACATGGATATTGCAATGTATTGACCAATCTTATCAGACTTAGGTTGAAAATTTTGACTTTCGCTATTGTTTTCTATTTTGGAGGTAATCATAAAATTAAAAAATCTATCTAAAATAACGAAAATAAACCACCCTGGAATAATATGATGAATAATCATAACAGTATGCATAAATGTTACAAAACAAAAATCTGCAATCAAATCAAATATGACTCCAAACCTTGTTTCAATTCCGTATGTGCGAGCAATCTTTCCGTCGATAAAATCACTGGTACAAATAATTAGGTATAAAAAAATAAAATATATATAAAGTTCCATACTGGTGTTCCCATCCAGTAGTTTATAGGTGACAAAGAGTATGATAGGTGTGCAGGCAACTCTTAAAGCAGTAAAAGCATTTGCAGCATTTTTAATTATTAGGCACTTCATTAGAAATTACCCAATTCAGATCCTAATGTATATGCCCTTTTTATTTCGCTCTCTTCTTCATTTGAAATGAATTTTTCTAGGTAGTCTGCTTCTCTGTGTAAAAGTTTATTTAAGCCCTCCAACTCAGTGAAATTATCCTTAATCATTCCTGTAGAATAAATCAAAAGTGTACTATTGTCTATATTTTTTATTTCAGACATATAGTTCCCCAGAATAGGTGAAAACTCACCATAGTATGCCGTGGTTCCAAATGCCACAATATCGTATTGCCCTATATCTGTTGGTAAATACTCTCCTGGATAATCTATGGTTACTTCATAGCCTGAATCATTTAAACCTTTTGCAATGCTATCTGATATGTTTTTTGCAAATTCTGATCTCCCTGGTTGATAGATAACCAATGCAGTTTTACCATTTTCATCAGAGGGCAACACGATTTCATTACTTGAATGTTCTACACTTTGGGCACTTGTAACATACATCATGCCACCTAAACTCCCTAGACCAATAACAAGAATACAAATAATTACAATGATACACGCCTTTTTCCATTTTTTCATCTTAATTTTTCCCATAAGGTTAAACTCCCATTTTTGCTATGAAGGTCTTAGCGAATACCGCTGCATTATAAACATCTTTTTCATTTGGTCTATTCTTAAACATGAACCCTAAATTGCCTTTGCAATGAAATTCTTGTAGTGACACGTTTAATCCTTGTGCTTCTAACTCTCGTTTCATGGGTGCATAAGCGTTTCCAAAAGCTCCAGAACTAAAGACGATAACCATTTTAATATTACTTGGATGGAGAGTCTTAATAAATTCTTTCATAGCTTCATCAATATCAAAGCTATATAAGCCTTCTCCCAAAAATAGAACATCGACAATCCCTTCTACTAAATCAGAAATTGGCTTTGCACATACCCCCAATTGATTTGCAATTCCTTCTGCTAGTTTCTTTGTATGACCTGTTTTTGTAAAATACCTTACTTCAATTTTCATTATTGTTTTCCTACCTTTCATAATTAAAATTAGTTTGTTGATATACTGTTATAGCATTTATTTTAGGTAAATTCACAGGACTTTTTCAGATTCCATCGTGTGCTTTTTTTGAACGTATGATTGACTTTCATTATAATCAATACTAACAATTCAATTCGTCGAGATAATAATCGAACATATTATTCACTAATTTATCTAGCAATTTATTTCGAGAGTGAATATCCCATAGATCATGAGACAAGTAGGTGGTATATTCTTTTGCATTTAAAAACATTACTTGCATTGGAATGATGAGTTGAAAAGCCATTAACTTTAATTCAATATCTGTTTTTTTATCACCAAATATCTCTTTTAATAAGGGAATTATCATTTGAATCGTATTAATACTCCCATGTTTTAGTTCGGATGAAAAAACAATTTCTGCAAAGGTATAGTTGCTAAAAGCGAAATCAGATATGGCTTTGACTAAATTTTTCACCCTATGTACAGGATGATTCTCACTTGCTGACTTCTTTAATATCGTTTTGGCAATATCACCCATGCAGAACCCAACAGCAGTATTTACAAGGTTTTCTTTTGATTGATAATAATAGTTGATCAAGGCGCTGTTCACACCAGCCATCTGTGCGATTTGCCTGTTGGTTATCTTACTAATATCTTTTTGTTCTTGTAATAGCTTTATCACCACATCCATAATTCGTTCTTTCGCACCTGTATTTTCATTCATCCTATGTGTGCCTCTCTTTCTATTATTTTTTTTAAGGTATCCAATTAGGTTAGAGACCTTTATAGATATATTCTTTTTCTATTTACATTATCAGAATCTGAAGTTAATCATATCGCTCCTTCAAATAAGGCTGAAAAAAGAGTGGTAATAGCGAGCAGATAGCGAATAAACAACAGCAAAACGAAATAACATTTGATCATAAACCATAGATTGCATTTTTGACTGCGGTTTAATTATGATTTAATCATGATTAAACAATAGCATTAGTCTTTGTTCTTGTCAATATAATTTTATGATAAATGGAGTAGAGATGCGACTAACTGGGAAGTTGGCACAAGAAACTGAAAAACAGAGGCTGAGCTTTATCCAACCTCTGTCAGTTCTAAAATAGTTAACTGCATTTAATTATAATTTATAATATTAAAGCCTTGATTTAACAAGATTTACCTATGTAATTCAAAATAATTTTAAACATGGTTAAAAAATAAATTGTACATTATTTTATATTATGATAAAATTAAAACGGTCAACATTGTATATAAAATAACAATATAATGTTCCGACAAAATATTAAATAGGGGGGAAACAAATGTTTAGAAAGAAGAATTCGGTTATTATCTGCTTAATACTATGCTTTGCAATGACTTTTATGGTTGCTTGCTCAGGAGGTAATTCAGAGGCGTCATTTAAAGCAGGAACATATACAGCAGAAGAAAAAGGTAATAGCGACACTATTAAGGTAGAAGTAACATTTAGTGAAACTGAGATTACAGATATTAATATTGTATCTCAAGCTGAAACACCAGGTTTAGGTGATGTTGCTATTGAGAAAATTAAAGAAGATATTTTATCTGGCCAAACACTAGGAGTGGATGAAGTGTCAGGTGCTACATATTCAAGTGTTGCATTTTTAGCTGCTGTTATCGATTGTGTTGAACAAGCAGGAGGAGATGTTGAAGCTCTAAAAAACAAAAAAGCAGATTCTTCTAAAGGCAAGGCAATTGAAAAAACTGCAGATGTAATAGTCGTTGGTGGTGGTGGTGCTGGTTTGGCAGCAGCTGTATCAGCAGCAGAAAACGGTGCTAGTGTTATTCTTATTGAAAAAAGCATAGCGCTAGGTGGAAATACTCTTAGATCAGGTGGGGGATATAATACATATGATCCTGAACGTCAAGAATCTATAGAGATGAATGATACTTTATTAAAAGAACTTAAAGGATATCTAGAGGCAGATCCAAAAGAATACGGTGATTTTGCTCCAACTTTTGAAGTATTACAAGGTCAAATAGAGGATTATATAAAATCAGGAGACACTTCTTTATTTGACTCGGCAGAATTGCATGCTATTCACACTTATATTGGTGGAAAAAGAACTGACTTAGAAGGTAATGAAATTACAGTAGATTACGAGCTTGTAAAGACATACACTAGTAATACCCTTCCGACTTTAAACTGGTTAGAAGATATAGGTGTAGGAATTAGAGACGATGTTAGTACTATCCTCGGAGCATTATGGCCAAGATCTCATATGGGCGACAAGCATTTAGGAACTACGTTTTTAGATCCATTAGAGAAAAAGGCAGTAGAGCTTGGTGCAGAAATAATGTTAGAAACAAGTGGAGAAGAATTGATTGAAAAAGATGGCAAAGTTGTAGGCGTTAAAGCAACTAAGTCAGACGGTACTTCAGTTACTCTAAATGCAAGTAAAGGTGTTGTTATGGCAACAGGAGGATTTGGTGAAAATCCTGAAATGAGACAAAAATACAATGTTTATTGGCCAGAAATGCCTTTAACAATGAAGAGTACAAATACACCAAATGCTACTGGTGATGGAATTGTTATGGGAGAAAAAGTAGGTGCAAATTTAGTAGGTATGGGATTTATCCAGTTAATGCCTAGTTCACATCCAGAAACAGGCGCACTTTCAGGCGGTGTGTGGGGAAGTGCTGAAACACAAGTATTTGTTAATAAAGAAGGAAAACGTTTTGTTAATGAGTATTCTGAAAGGGACGTATTAGCGAAGGCTGCATTATTGCAGGAAGATCAATTGTTTTATATTATTTGTGATGAAAATACTGCTGGAATCACACCAGATGGAAAGAATATTTGGGGTGATAATATTGAGGATTTAATTGCAAATAAAAGTATCTACAAAGCAGACACTTTAGAGAACCTAGCAAAACAATTAGGTATGAGTGATGATGCTTTAGTAAAAGAAATTGATAAATATAATGGTTTTAGTGAAAAAGAAAACGATCCTGAATTTGGAAAATCGAATTTCGGAGCTAAAATCGAAACTGGTCCATTCTATGCTACTCCTAGATCTCCATCTGTTCATCACACAATGGGTGGTTTAGCTATAGATACGTCAGCAAGGGTTTTAGATGAAAACAATAAACCGATATCTGGTTTATATGCTGCTGGTGAAGTTACTGGTGGTATACATGCTGGTAACAGATTAGGTGGTAATGCCATATCAGATATTATGACTTTTGGAAAAATTTCAGGTGAAAGTGCTGCAAAACAAAAGTAAAGTAGAATTTTACTAAAATAGATAAAAAAAGTAGAGCTTAGGATATCCTAGGCTCTATTAATATAATTTACAAATTATAATAGCAAACGTATATATGCTTTTGAATAATAGATCTATAATAATTGGACTTCTTTCTATTGAAAATGAGGTTATATTACTTTAAAATTATTGGATATTTCTATTTCCATATTATTTGCAATTTTTTTTGAATCTTCAAGAATATTATCAATGTTTGCCTGATCTAAACCAAATGTTCTAAACATAATAGTACATTCTTTATCTGATAAATAATCATGACCACAATCTATAAAACCTAAATCATGCATTAATATAAGACCACATAAACTTGATGTTAAACTGTAGTGATTTATCTTCATTTCAATTTCATCAAAATTTAGATTATGTTTTTTATTAAGGTCATGATATATGTCTTTTCCAAAGCCAGTATTAACTTGAGATAGTAATAGCACATTGTCTTTACAGAGTTCTTTGATGAATCTACGGTATTTAGGATTTCTTTTTCTAAACGATGCAAAAATTTTGTATTCCACTGCTGTCATAATAATATTATCGACTACTTCAAGGTCTATTTTGGTTAGTTGTTTTGCTAGGGCTTTTTTTATATCTGTGTTTATATTATTACAAACTTCATAAGCCAATTGAGATTTATTTTTGAAATAATATGCTATCATTGCTTTATTCACATTAGCTGATTTTGATATATCATCTAAAGAGGTATCATTATAACCTTTTTCATAAAAAAGTTCTGTGGCACTTTTTAATATTCTTGATTTAGAGCTATTATCTTTATTTTGAACTGACATGATATCACTTCCTGTATTCATTTTATTTTGTATGTATAATTATAATATAGCATAACGATAAGTAGTGGTAATCATATAATAACTCATGATTTTCTAATAGGATAATAATATACTATTTAACTTAAATTTATCATGTAATAACAGCAAAAGTATTATTATCTTGATATATGGAGCAGAATTATTTATTATCATAAATATGAACATAATCTATTATTCTTTAAGGAAAACAGTAAATAGCAATATATTTATAATACAACAATTTGTTATTAAATCAAAGCATTTAAACATATATTCTAAAATATTCTTATTAAAAAGCTAATTTTAGTACTTTGTTTCTATTCTTATTTTCAGCAACCACTTAGTACCTCATATATCTTTGAGAGGGCTTCTGAGAGTGAACTTACTTCATGAAGTATTAAGGATGCCATAACAAAATCAATACTTTCATTTTGAATACTTAAATTTTCAAGAGAATCTTGAATCAGTTCAATATTATTGAGTCTTTTTTCCTTAGCTTTTTCTTGTATAACGCAGAGCATACGCTTATCAGGGTCCAAGGCGTATACTTTGTTAAGCGTACGTTCTGCCATAGCAATTGTAAAAAAACCTGAGCCAGCACCTACATCGAGTAAAGTATGATTCTTTTGAATTGGCATTTGGCTGATCAAAACTTCAGGTGGTATGAGCTTTTCCCTCTGATTGCTATCTGAAAAAGTTATTTATCAAATCACTACAAACCCTTCTTAAACGACGAATCGACGCCATTAAGGTTGCGCTGACACTATGAGAAGGAACAAATCCCCATCGTAGAAGTATTCGTAATTTATTACCAAACCAGTCAGTAGGTAGTGCGCTCTAGACAGCTTCGCCTTGGTGTATAGTAATAATAGTTGTTGCGTATATATTTGCAATGAGGATCTATAAAATTGTAAAATCTTTTTTATACTAATTACAGTTATTATCAAAAGAGATAGTATGACTATGCAGAAGATTGGGATATGTTTCAACCAGAAAAATATTGATATGGTAATAAAACAATATATAATGATCTTAAAAGGTAAGGGACAATAAAATAAAAAACCATATGAAAAATGGCACGACTATATTGTGCACAGATTATCGGATGGATTAATATATCATCTGATATTATTATTGATGACGAGGAGGTTATTTGATGGATTCTTTAAGTAGTATGAATAATGCATTGGCATACATTGAAGAGCGCTTAACAGAGGAGATAGATTACAGTGAAATTTCTAAAATTGCTTACTGTTCAGAGTATCATTTTAAGCGGATGTTTTCCTTTTTATCAGGCATAAGTTTATCAGAATATATTAGGAGAAGAAGATTAACGCTGGCTGCACTTGATTTAAGAGATAGGGATTTAAGAATAATTGATGTAGCCGTCAAATATGGTTATACTTCAGCCGATTCATTTTCTCGTGATTTTCATTCTATGCATGGCATTCTCCCTTCTGAATCAAGAAGTGAGATTACACAATTAAAAGCTTTTCCTCGACTGACCTTTCAATTATCAATTAAAGGAGGATGTGAAATGAATTATCGAATTCTTGAAAAAGAGTCATTTAACTTAGTAGGATTTAAGAAGAGAGTTCCAGTTATTTTTGAAGGTGTCAATCCAGAGATCGCAAAAATGACCGAACTTTTAACATCGGAAGTTATTAAACAATTAAAAGCAATTTCAAATGTAGAACCAAGAGGTATCATTAGTGCTTCCACAAATTTTTCCGAAGGTAGAATGAAAGAAAAAGGAGAACTAGATCATTACATTGGAGTAGCAACATCAATTAGTGATACTGCAGATTATGATGTATTAAGAATAAATGACAGTACCTGGGCAGTATTTGAATCTATTGGACCATTTCCCGGAACACTTCAAAATGTGTGGGGGAGGATATATTCAGAGTGGTTTCCATCTTCAGGATACGAGGTAGTTGAAGGCCCTGAAATTTTATGGAACGAGAGTCCTGATACTGGAAATCCGAAGTATAGAAGTGAAATCTGGATTCCAGTGAAGAAGAAAGACAGTTAAAAGAATTTCCATATAGATTGGATAAATAAGTAGATGAAAGGTGACATTTGTAACTAACACAAAGTTGAGTTCTATATTAAAATTGAAACTGTTAATAATAATAAAAACGTCTATATAGGACTTAGCTAAGGAGGATTTGCAATGATTGCAAAGCTAGATAATATTGTGAAACGTTATGGAAACCATCTCGCTCTTGATTGTGTGGACATTCAAATTTCAGAGGGAGAAATTTTAGGACTCTTGGGACCAAATGGAGCAGGGAAGACCACATTAATTCATGGAATGATTGGACTCATATCTGTGGATTCAGGTGAGATTACTATTTTTGGGAAGGATTTAAAGAAACATGCACTGGAAATAAAAAGGCAAATAGGTTTGGTTACTCAGGAAGTAACTATCTTTGAAGAGCTTAGTGCGTGGGATAACCTAGCTTTTTTTGGTGGAATATATGGCATTCGAGGGGATGAGCTCAAGAAAAATATAGAAGAGACCCTCGAAATTGTAGGTCTCACAGAGTATAAAAACAAGCTACCTGCAAAATTTTCTGGAGGGATGAAAAGACGACTCAATATAGCTTGTGCATTGGTGCATAAACCAAAGTTTCTAGTTATGGATGAGCCGACAGTTGGAATTGATGCTCAATCCCGTAATTATATTTTAGAAACAGTAAGAAGACTCAATGGTGAAGGTACAACAGTCCTCTATACTACTCATTATATCGAAGAAGTAGAGGCGATTTCTTCAAGAGTTGCCATTCTCGATCAAGGGCGTGTAATTGCACAAGGAACTAAAAAAGAATTAATTCAAAAAATTCAATATGAAGAACGAATTACTCTTCAGTTAGTTGAATCTGGAGAAGAAGTAATAGAAGAAATCCAAAAACTTTCAGGAGTAAAAGAAGCGTATCAACAAGGTCGAGAAGTTCGAATAATATCGGAGGTAGGGGCTGGTAACATAGAGAATATTCTTACTATCTCAAAAAAACATGGAGGAGTGCAAAATATTAATACAGAACAACCTACTTTAGAAGATGTTTTTCTCACATTAACGGGAAAACAGCTTCGTGATGGGGAGGTAGAGTAATATGATATTAAGATCTTCAAAGTTTGTGTTTAAACGCATTGTAAGAGATATTACTAGTCTTGGAATTTTATTTATAATGCCTTTGGTGTTGATTACAATTCTTGGGATGATTAGCGATGACGCACTCAATCAAAATTTGGGAATTCCAATGGTTGATAGTGTTGCCTTATCAATTATTTTAGCATTTCAATTATTTGCAGGATTTTATACTTTAGAACTCATAAAACATGATCTGTTAGGAGCACGAAAGTGGAGGTTAAAATCTCTACCTATTGCTATCAATCGATATATGTTTTCGATTATATTAGTAACGACAATCTATGGTGGTCTTCAAAGCTACGTAATTACCCATTACACAAGAATTATCTATGGTGTGACTTGGGGAAACCAAGGACGATTAATATTAGGAATTATACTTATTTCATTTGTGGTTCAAGTCATGTACTTGAATCTAGCCCTTTCCCTAGACAATTATAAAAGTATGGAACGTTCAGCTACTACAATCGCACTTTTATCTATGCTCTTCGGTGGAGTGTGGTTTCAATTACCGGACAATATTGTTTTGAATTTTATGGGAACATATGGAAATCCCTATTCTCTTGCTCAAAACGTGCTCCTCTACGTTATGAAAAATCAAGTGACCTATGAAGGGATGATTTCTATAGGAATTTATGTACTTCTTGCAGGAGGTCTCTTGGTTTTGAGTGAATTTAGAGGAAGGAGATTATTCTGATGACAATTTTTAACTTTGTATTTAAGCGTACACTGAAAGGAAAATTTGATATATTTATGCTACTACTACCTCCTATTATTACAGCCTTTATTTCTGTAGAAACTTGGCTTCCAATCCCTTTAGGATTTCAAATGTACGGTGTAATATTAATGTTTCTTTCATCAAAATTATGCAAAACCATGATGGAAGATCGAGAAAAAAAAGTAATACTAAGGATAAGTGCTGCACCAATAACACATTTAAGATATTTAATGGAAAATCTACTTGCTTATACTCTGATTTTATCGTCGATAAATATAATAGTAGTAGGAATTGGTGTGTTACGCTATGGGTCTGTCACTATTCCTCCTTTAAATATGTTTCTGCTATTTAGTGTATTTTCTGCCACATCTATAGGACTCTCTATTGCGTGGTATGCCCTTTTTAAACATACAGAAACTGCTTATAGCATCCTAGGCGGTTTATACATTTCTATGGCTATGCTTGGAGGGATGTTTTGGCCCATTGAAATTATGCCACAAATCATCCGGAGAATCGTTCAAATACTCCCAACTTATTGGTTCGCTCTTGGAATGAGACAAGTGGTTTACACAGGTTATGATGGTAATCTTTTTATGACTATAGGGATATTACTTCTCTTTAGTGTAGCATTTATTATGGTTGGAAGCAGAAAAAGATTAGGATAAAGTGAAACTTTATTCAGTAGGGTTTTTCTTCGTCTCCTACTGAATATTAGTTTTCGCAAAACAAGGAGCTAGAAGACTGCAACCTATGACGGGAGTTTTAGTGCTTGTTAATGCGGGATAAAATAATTACGATAGGATTAGGGATGTTATGGAAAAAATAAAACAAAAATACGACTCGTTAAGCGTATATCTTAATTTGACCAGAGCCATTAGTATTGTGTTACTATTTTCCTATTGGGTAAGAACCTCCGGAGAAGCCTTAGGTATGGTACTTATTCTGGGTATTCTAATCTTTTCGATCCTCAGACAGTACTTACCAGGTGAGAGCATAATAATTTTTTTAGAGGGACTTTTCGTTGGTGGATTAAGTTATCTATGGCCAGACATTTCCATAGCCTATTGCATTCCAATCTTTGAAGGATACCTAGAGAAAAAAACAGCATGGATTATACCTGGATTAATTTTTGTCACATTCAGAGGCAGTATTAATTTTATCATCATCTTTGTTTTTATAGCAGGAGGATTTTTAGGATGCATTCTAAGGGTTGCTAAAAATGAAAGAGATTATTATAAAGAGGAATCAGATATAGAACGGAGAAGGCGATACGAGGCTGAGAATCTGAATAAAGAATTTCTTTCTCTTCGTGAGGAGGTATTCCAAATGGTTGAGCTTGCAGAACGAAATCGAATAGCTCAACAACTTCACGATGATGTAGGTCATGAGTTGACTGGTGCAGTTCTTGGTTTACAGGCATTTGAGTCGATTATAGAGGAGCTGGAACTTGAATCCTATGAGAAAGAGCTTTTTCAAAAAGCAAAACAAAGAGTTGATAATAGTGCAACAGTTCTTCGCCAGACAGTTCATAATATGAAGCCTTATGTATCACTAGGTGTTGAGGATCTACGAGGAATAGTTGAAGAATTTTGTGACATACCAATCAGCCTAAAAGTTTTTGGAAATACTGAAAAAGTTCCGATTCACTACTGGTTTCTATTGAAAACAGCTTTAAAAGAGGGATTGACTAATATTATCCGTCATGCAAATACTACTAATGTGAAGGCTCAACTGGATGTTACCCAAAATATACTTCGCTTTAGCCTAGAAAACGATGGAGTTATAATAGCTAAAAATATAGCAAATACTTATGTTAATAAGTATCTAGATTTAAATGAGGGTATGGGTCTAAGAAGCTTAAGACAACGAACGAAATCTTATGGGGGGAACTTCTCCGCGGCGATAATAGCGGGGGAAGACAAGTTTCGACTCATTATTGTGTTGCCACTATTTGAGGGAGGGATATCATGAATAACAGAATTAAAATTCTAATTGTAGACGATGATCCCTTAGTAAGGGAAAGCTTAAAACTATTATTGTCAAAAAAAGAAGATATGACAGTAATAGGAACCTCGGAAAATGGGCTCATAGCCATTAATACAATGAAAGAAATGAAAAGCTCCCAGGTCAATTCACCTGATGTAGTATTAATGGACATTCAAATGCCTGAAATGGATGGGATTGAAGCCACAGGACTAATAAAGAAAGAATTTCCGGAAACTCGAGTTATGATGCTTACAACATTTAAAGATGAACATAGTATTCGTAGATCTCTGTTGGCTGGAGCTGAAGGCTACCTAATTAAATCCACTGAAGTCTCCAATATGGCTGTTAAAATTCGTGCCCTTTTTACAGGAACAGTTGTCATGGATCAAAAGGCTTTGGAAGAATTGACGAAACCAAAAACTGAGGTCTTTGGTGGTTTGACTCCAAGAGAACAAGATATTGTACGTTTAGTAGGAGAAGGATTTTCGAACAAAGAAATCTCTAAACATTTGTTTATTTCGGAGGGAACAGTTAGAAATAATCTATCGGTTATTCTAGAAAAAATGAATTTAAGAGATAGAACTCAGCTGGCTATTTTATATTTAAAAAAATAGTAAAATGTAGACTCACACCTATAATTTTGGTAGTTAAACTACTATAAACTATCGCCCAATCGTATTTGGATAGTGGCTAATTAAGCGTAAAATCGTATTTTGTCCTTATCTGTGGGGATTGCGTTATACACTTTTTGCCATTCGATGTTATACATTTCTTTCATTTCATACCTCCGCAACTTCTAATGATAACCTCGATATTAATATTTCGATTAACATATCTTTCCTTAATCTATTTATAGAATATTTTTCTAAGTTCTTCAAAATACCCATCGAGTTTTGCAATAATACTTACGTAGTCAACCTCAGAAGCTTTTGAATACGGATATCATCCAGTATTTGATTTGTAAAGCCAATATTACCTACAGTTGACTACTAGGTCAACTCCCTCAGACTGATAGTTTGAGGGTTAAAGATTAAACTACTTGAACATATGCGAACTCTTATTTTTGTGTGTTCGATATTGATTATAATGATAGCAAATATGGTAGTAAGTTCTAATATTTATGTTCAGTATAAATAAGGGTAAACCCTTTACTGGAGAGTATGACAACTTCTGAAAGAGTAGAGTTGCAAATATCTTTTACAAAAGTATTTATTGACGCAACAATAATTAGAATGCTATAATATAAAGGTAATATATTACCTTTTAGAGGTGAGTGTGTATGAAACGTGTAACAATCGTTGTTTTTTGTTTGCTGTGGCTAACAAGTTGTCAATTAGTAGGTTATAAAGCTACAAAGTTATTTATCACACCTGTTGATAATGATCATTATTTGATTACGATTGATTCTTTCAAAGGAGAGTACGAAGGTGAACTTTTAGTTGAAGATCCTCAAATTTTTAAGATTACTGCAGAAGTCGAATCAGGCGACGTTTTATTTGAGTTGTACAGTCCATTAAATGAGGAGCTAATATATACAGGTTACGTAGATTCTGGAAAAATTTTGGAGGAAGAAATTAATATGGTGCTCTTTTCAGGACAATATAAGTGGATTATCCAATCTTCTAAAGCGAAAGAAGTAAAGATAGAATTAAAGTTTAGCGAAAAGGAGCATTAACCATGGATGAACATAAAGGTAGCATATTTGCTTCTTTGTTTTTAATGGCTAATCGATTGCAAGTCCTTGGTGATCGTCTGGATCCACAATTAACTGTGAAGCAGTGGTTGTTAATTGCAATTATTCATAAAAATATACCGGATAAACTTTCAGTAAAAGAGATTGCTCGAATTGTTGGGGCTACCCATCAAAATGTAATGCAAATGGTGAAGAATTTAAAGGAGAAAGGTTTCCTTGAGGTTTATTCGGATTCAAAAGATCAAAGAGTAAAAAGGATTGATTTGACTAAGAAATGTCAAGCTTATTTTATTAAGCGAAATGATAAAGAGTTGGATTTTCTAAATAACTTATTTTTAGCCTTTACTTCTGATGAGATAGAAAATCTTAACATGCTTATCGAAAAGTTAATGGATAATATTTTCAAAATGGAAATGATCGATGATAAAAGAAGGTGAAGTAGATGAAATTGACACGTAAATGGCGCATCATCGTCGTTGTATTCGTCGTGTTAGCGATTGGTGGTACTATTAGAAATCATCTATTTCAAAAACAGATAAAAAAAGAGACAAAAAATTTTTTGCAAGAAATTTCTGATCAATCGTCTATTCCGATTGGTCAAAATCAACTAAAACAGTTGCCTCTTCCTGTGAAGAAATGGTTGAATTTAACACGTTGTTTAGACCAAGAGCCGATTTCTTCAATGTTTATTAGCCAAGTAGGTGTGTTGAGAACTAAGCCTGATGGCAAATGGATGCCATTTGAGGCTGTACAATATTCAGGAATTGACCGTCCATCGTTTATATGGAAGTCGGAAATTGAAGCCATACAAGGTGTTACAATCTATGGTAGGGATTTATATATGAATCAGGAAGCTGATATGCTTATCAAGCTTATTGGGATTTTTACTATTGGAAGTGGATCGGGTCCTGAACTTGTACAAGGATCGTTAGTTCGATATCTAGCTGAAATTGTTTGGTATCCTAGGGTAGCATTATCACCATATATCACTTGGGATGTTATAGATGATCATTCTGCAAAAGCTACTATCATTTACGGAGATGTTAGTGCTTCAGGAATATTTTACTTTAAAGATAATGGCGAGCCTGAGCGTTTTGTGGCACAAAGATATATGGAAAATGGAGGGGAGTATAGCTTAGAAGAATGGTCAGTTTATATGGATCAATACAAGGAAGTCCAAGGCATTCTTATCCCTACCCATGGAGATATTTATTGGAATTTAATTGATGGGAAATTTCATTGGCTTCAGTTTGAGGTAACGGATGCAAGGTTTAAGATAAGTAAGTAAGTAGGGCGAAAAAATGAAGGGGTGTAGGTAATGCTAATCCTAAAGAATGTATCAAAAATCTATGGTAATAATAAGAAAGCTGTAGATCAATTGACATTACAGATAGAAAAAGGGGAAATCATCGGTTTTATTGGACCGAATGGAGCGGGCAAAACAACTACCATTAGGATGATTACTGGGATCATTGCACTAACGGAGGGAATAATTGAAATAAATGGAAAGAATATTACGAAGGAACCTGTAGAAGCAAAAAAGAACTTTACGTTTGTACCAGATCATCCAACTATTTTTGACGCTATAAAGGGAATTGATTATTTGAATTTTATTGGAGATATGCATGAGGTAACCATACAACATAGGAAGGACAGAATAGAAAAATATACCAAGGCATTTCAAATCTATGATTCCCTTACTCAAACCATTAATTCATACTCCCATGGTATGAAGCAAAAACTTTTAATATCGGGTGCTTTGCTACCAGATCCCAATCTATTTATTCTTGATGAACCAATGGTCGGGTTAGACCCCCACTCTGCGAAGATTTTGAAGGATATTATGCGGGAGCATTGTGAAAAAGGTGGTACGGTGTTTTTTTCTTCACACGTGCTGGAAGTGGTCGAAAATCTATGTGACAGGGTAGCAATAATTCATAGGGGAAAGCTAATTGCTTGTGATACACCTAAAAATATTAAAAAGAACAGCAGTGCAACCTTAGAAGAAATCTTTCTGGAGATGACAAAGGATGAATAAATTTTTATCGTTGACAAAAATACAGGTGATAGATTTCTTTAGCAAATATACTCAACAGCTCAATGTGAAAAATAAGTATTTAGGTATATTAGTTATGTTCCTACCAATCCTTTTGATTTTTCCAGCCACTCAAATGGTACTAGAAATTTATAATTCATTTTTAGCAATGGGCTTTCCAGAATTAACGGTTACATATATGTATATAGCCAATACGATACTGATGGTTGTTGTCAGTATACCATTTATTATCTCAGTGTTCTTTTACTCAAAGGATTTGCGGTTAATTGCTACCTTGCCTGTAAAGGAAGATACCATCGTATTTTCAAAGTTGGCATCGGTGTACATTTACCTTCTTGCAATTTCCAGTTTTTTCTTAGGAACCGCAGTTGTAATATATGGTACTATTGGGGAACTAAATCTCAGTAGTCTTATTGTAGGAATCATAGCCTTGATAATTTCCCCGTTGATACCTATGATTATTGCTACAATAATTATTCTACCTTTTATGTCTGTTATAGGCAGTGGTAAGCGAAGAAACCTAATGGTTGTAGTAGGAAATATGCTGTTATTAGGGGCTATTATAGTGCTGCAAATGTTATCTTCAAAAATACAACTGCAGCCAGAGGAGCTTAACAATATTTTATTACAGGAAGACGGCTTATTAATGGTAGTTGGACGCCGTTTTCCCCCAAGTATTTGGTTAACTAAAATGATACAGGGTTCTATTGTTAATGGAGTACTATTCATAGGTCTAAATGTAGTATTGGTGCTAATTTTAAAAACTTTTGCCAAAACAGTATATAGTAAAGCATTAATGAAATTTAACCAAGAAGGTGATTCTATTCGAGGCGGGAAGATATATTACAAAAGTAGGAATAAGGGTTTACAAATGATTAAAAGACACATTAATATCATTATCAGTAACCCAGTATTTTTGATGAATACGGTACTGACCATATTTATGCCCATATTAATGTTTATTATTATATTGTTTACCGGTGAGATTCAAGGAGAGTTATTAAAATCTACAGTCCTATTCCCATATCATGTCTATATTTTTTCAGCTATTATCACAACACCTGCTATTATTGGAAGTCTCTCTGCAACTGTAATTACTAGAGAAGGAAAGACTTTCTGGGAAACGAAGGTGCTTCCTATTAGTGCTAGGGATAATATTAAATACAGAATATATACAACACTAATAATTAAACTGGTTGCCTCGTTAATATTGGGTATAATGACGATATTTATTATACCTGTGAATTTACAAACGGTATTAGTTGCTACAGTATTTTGTATCACTTCAACACTTTTCTTTTCAAGCATAGATATTGTAATCAATATAGAAAGGCCACTGCTTAACTGGTCTAACCCAACAGCGGCGGTGAAAAATAATCTGAATATACTATTAGCTCTTTTATTAAGGTTAGTAGTAGGAGTCATAGGTTATGGGCTATATAAGCTAATAGATGGCTGGGAAGCCAGCGTAGTCATGCTTGTATTTAGCGGGTTGTTTATTATTCTTTATTTCATTTCTATATATATTGTATATGGAATGTATGAGGAAAAATTTATTGATATAGCACCTTAAGTAAATCACTTACTAGAGGTTAATATTTATTAAATCATAAAGTAAGGAGAGGATTTAAATGCTAAAAAGTTTTAGTGGTAAGAATAAGTTATCCAAGGTAAAGATAATTGTGTCTGTACTCATTGTTCTGGGGTTAGCGGGAGCATTATTTTTGGGTACTAGAGAAAGCAAAATTTCGATACAGGGTAATACGGTAGAAATAGGTGGGATGTATGGCATGAGTATTAATGCTGGAGAGATACAAGAAGTATTATTAGTGAATGAAATACCCAATATTCGCGGAAAAATAAATGCTCTTTCTCTATTAAGTCTCAAAAAAGGTAACTTTAGAATGGATGAAATCGAAAAGGCAAGACTTTATTTGCATGCAGGCAATGGACCATATATAAAGATTACTACAAATGAAGAGATTATTATTATAAATTATAAAAGTGCAGAAAAGACTGAATCTGTTTATGAAGAAATTCAAGATTTTAGCTTAAATAAGGGTAAAAGTCTTTAATCCTTATTATAGGTGATTGCTGAGATTAATAAAACTGATATGATGTAAATAGGTATAGATAAATATGCACAGGCATTGCTATGAGTTCTTAAATTTGTGTATCAATGAGTATGATTTAAGTGCGAGGAAAAATTGTATAAATATATGATTAAGTAAAAGCTGATTTCTGTATTGTACAGAAATCAGCTTTTAACGTGGGATGATAGAAGATCTATTAACTAAATATTCACATGGAAAACATGAAATGGTATTGGTATATTATAAATAGTGGTACTGCTTCTTTTTTACAACAAATAGCATAATGGATATTACAAGAGTCAGTAGCTCTGCTACCACAACTGCAAGCCAGATGCCATTTACGCCAAAGAATACTGGTAGCCATAAAATCATTATTACTTGGAATACCAGCGCACGCAAAAAAGAAATAAAAGCAGATACCACACCATTGTTCAGAGCAGTAAAGAACGCTGATGCGAATATATTCACACCACTGAATAGAAACGAAAGTGAAAATAACCTCAATGCGTAGCTAGTTATTGCCAGCAGTTCTGCGTCATACCCCACAAATATCTTCGCAAGAGGCATTGCAAGAATTTCTGCAATCAACGTCAAAATTAAAGAAGACGCTTCTATGATGACAAGACTTTTTTTGAAAATATTTTTCAGTTCGATATGATTTTCAGCACCAAAATGATAGCTAATAATCGGTGCACTGCCAAAAGAATAACCTATAAATACTCCCAAAAAGATAAAAGACACATACATGATAATACCGAAAGCCGCTACGCCATTTACGCCAACAAGCTTCATCAACTGGAAGTTGTAGATCATACATACCAGAGAAATTGACAGGTTTGTAATCATCTCTGAGGAACCATTTGTGCAGCTTATCAGCAGTGCTTTTCCGTTCCAAATAGGTCTCATTAGCTTAAGTACACTGTCATTTTTCCTCAAGAAATAAATGAAGGGAATAATGCCACCTACGACTTGACTAAGCCCTGTTGCGGCTGCAGCTCCTACTACACCCCATCTAAATACGAGAATGAATAAAAAATCGAGAACTATGTTTGTCAGTCCAGAAGCTATGGAAATTGTCAGGCCCATATTAGGCTTTGCAGCAACTACAAAAAAAGTTTGAAATGTAGTTTGTAGCATAAATGCAGTCAGTGCAAGGAGCAAAACTGTTCCGTATGAAACGCAATCACCTAGCAGTTCAGGCGTGGCTCCAAGCAGGATGGCGATTGGTTTAAGAAAAACGATGCCGAGTATGGAGAAAATAACTCCAATCGCAATCAAGAAATAAATCAACATTGAAAAAATTTGATTAGCTTTTATCGTGTCCCCTTCGCCGAGAGTTTTCGCAACTAGCGCACTGCCGCCGGTACCAAGCATAAATCCCACTGTGCCAAAAATCATTACGAAGGGTATAATCAAATTAACGGCAGCAAAAGCATTGCTTCCAACGAGATTGGAAACAAACAAACCGTCAACTACTCCGTAAATTGAGGTAATGATCATCATAATAATGGATGGCAAAGTAAACCGCAGCAACTTGCGGTATGTAAAGTGATTAGATAACTGAATGTTCATTAAAATGCCTCCCCAGACCAGCAGTATACACGACTCTAAGCGGAATCAGGTTATCCCTGCTTTACTGCAACTTTCGAACACAATCCACATTTTCCAGTTAAAACTGTGATTGAGATTACAGATCATCAGATAATATATCAGATTCTGTTATTTGTTTCATCTCACGTTTCAAGCATTCCAAATGTCGTTGTGATAATGAAACTAAGAGAATACGCTCATCATCAGACAAACCACATAGTGCTAGCTTTTCCGCTTCTACTATGCGCCCGACAGTTTTTTGAACCAGAATTTTCCCAGCAGATGTAAGAATAATCTGTTTTGATTTGCGGTTTTGAATAGAATACTCCATTTGAATGTATCCGCCAGTTTCCAAACCTTTCAGTGCCGAGTGTATCGTTTGTTTACTAATAGACCAAGTGCTGCAAATCTCAGCTTGAGTGTAGGGAACAGTAGCTTCATGAAGAGAATACAGTAGCCATAAAGAACTATCAGACAAGCCAAAATATGTTGCAAGACCGTGATAGATCTCTTCATTTTCTTTATAAAATTGGTTTAGTTGCATTAGTTGTTCTTCTATAGTGTTTGTCATTATTACACCCCGTAAGATTAAAAAAGTCCGAAATCATACTCAAAATTATAGTACGATTTCGGACGGATGTCAAGATTATATATTTATTATCTATCTCGAATGTGAATACAAGTTTGGATAATTACTCAGTGAAGGAGGCTTGTCGTATGAACATTGGAAATCTTCGTCGTTCTTATGTTTTGTGATGATATTTGCACCAAATTATTTACGAACGAAAATGGGTAGCGAATTTTCTCGTTTGTAACTATTAAATATGAGATATAGTGTCGTATAGTTGTGTTAGGATTTTCACTTTAAAGCAATTATTTCTGCCAACTTATTTTAATTGCGTTAAAGTGAGGATTTTGTATAAAGTATATATTTTAAAAAAATATTGACATTATATAGATAAGATGATTAAATAAAAAATAAGAACATGTTCTTTTATATTAATATTTTCTACTCTCTTGTATAGAGATAGAATAATTTAGGGGGAATTTTAATATGTCAGATGAAATGAATTTAGTTCAAGAGAGAAGCCAGATTTATAGAGATTTTTACAACAACAAGTTGCCAAAACGTATGCCTGTTGAAGCATCATTTCCAAATTCGTTAATCGCTGAATTTGGTGGGTTGGACCCAATATCTTATCAGTACGATTATACGAAGCTTGCTTCGGCTGCAGAAGAACTTTGTGAAAAGATTTATTCGGATTCATGTCCTATTACACCACCAAATATCGTAAGTACTAGAACCCCTTCTATTTATGAAATATTAAATTCAAGAAATTTTGTTATGAGTAAAGGTGGTCAAGTTCAACACCCAGAAGTTGTAGGTATGCTTCCAGAAGAATATCCACAACTGATTGAAAAAGGTTTCGACTTTTTACTTGAAACAGTTGTGCCGCGCCAACATCCAAATCTTTCTCTTGACAACTCCATAAAACGTTCTACTGCTTTAGAGATGGGTAAGACTGCTCTAATGAACGATACAATGAGCTTTATCCCAATATATATGGGATTAATGCAGAAATATAATTATTATCCTGGAAGTCCTATGGGGTCTTTTGCTGTGGCGGAAGCTCCATTAGATTTTGTTGCTGACCAGTTAAGAAGTTTTTCTGGCATAAGCATTGATTTAAGAAGAAATAGAGAGTTTATAAAGGAAGCTTGTGAGGCAGTTCTTCCACTTGTCTATGCATGGGGATTGCCTGCAGTTGGACACCCAGAAGGAGGTACAATGCTGCCCCTTCATATGCCAACATTCATGAGAGAAAAAGATTTCGTTGAATTATATATACCAACTTTTAAGAAACAACTTGAACAATATGCAGCAGTAGGGGTTCGTCCAACCTTGTTTTGTGAAGATGACTGGATGCGTTACCTTGATATTATTCATGATGAACTACCTGCGGGTACAAAACTAATGTTTGAATACGGTGATCCAAAGATAATTAAGGACAAACTTGGAAAGAAATTTATACTTAATGGATTATTCCCAGTAAGTGCACTTAACAAAGATACGCCACAGCAGATTGTAGATAGAGCAAAAGAACTCTTAGATATAATGATGCCAGGAGGTGGTTATCTGTTTGGTTTTGATAAAGTAATTCTTGGCGCAAAAGACGCAAACATTGAAACATGGGCATCTCTCAATAACTTCCTACGGGAGCACATGGTATATGATAATCCCGGTGAAAGTTTTGGGACGCCACTGAACTCTGAAGGGTTTATAAGAGATTTTAAACTTATTCCAGAAGTGAAATCAAAATATTTGTTCAACTGGGATGAGCACAAGGCTAAGTATCCTCATACTCCAGATATTGCAAAAGGAAAGTTTGAGAAAGCAAGTCACGATATATTCGTTTCTTACATGAATTTGCTTATATAATAATAGATTTTAGTCACAAAGCGCAAAGCTGATGATATGGAGGCTTTGCGTTATATATTTAGTTACTTATACTTAAAAAATTGTAATAATTTAGATTTTAGATAATATCATGAGAATGATGCATTTTTCAAAATAATTGTATTTGATTCTGAATTAAATTTAGCATAGATTATTTAATTATTATCAAATAGTTTTATATTAAAAATATCTGTAGTATCGAAAGAAATGTTTTTGTATAAAGAATTTGTTACATTCATAACACATTCAATTTCTTCACCTGAAAGCTGCAGGAGACTTAAAGTCTGGATCATATATATATCAACCATCTCTTCAACATTTAAACGTAGATGGTTTTCTTTTTTTGCACGTACAAATTCGCTTAACATACCGATTAAAACTAAACTACAGGAGTAAACTGTTTGATTCGTGACTCTAATATTTAAATGATTAAATTTTCTAAGAAATTGCATGTAGTACATTTCAATAGAAATCTTATGAAGACAGTTATCGCGTACAAGATCATAATAGTAACTCATACACCTATCATCTGATAAGTGGATTTTTACATAGGTGCAGATATACACACTATCACCAGTAATCAAATCTAATTTGTGAGATTTGATAATTTTAGTGATTGAATTGTAAAAGTGCTTACTACTTAATAGAGATAGTCTATAAGCCAGGTCTGATTTTTCTTTAAAATGATGAGTAATTGCGCCTAAAGATAAATTTGATTCTTTAGCTATTTCTCGAAATGTTGTTTTGCAGTAACCTCGTTCATTGATCATGTTATACGCAGTGTCTAAAATTAATTTCTTAGTATTACTAGATTTACTTGAAGTCATTAGTTTAACCCAAAACCCTTTTTTATTTATTATAACATCTATTATGAATTTAGCGAACCCTCAATCAATCAATCTCTAAGTAATTTACGTTGAGAGATATGTACTCATTGTCACTTTATTTGGAATAAAGAATAAATATATTTTCGCTTGTCTCCTTGTTTCGCGAAAACTAATATTCAGTAGGGTACGAAGAAAATTCCTACTGAATAAAGTTTCATTTTATTTAGGGTAGCCTAATTTGACATAGAATTTTTTTGTAAAGATATACAGATTATATTTATAAATTCAGATAAACTAGTTTTCTACGATTCATTTTGCTTAATTACAATGACTTATGCAAGGGAATATTATCATATATAATTTTTGGAAAATGTATATAAACATGAGATGGGGCTAAAATAGTAGATAAAAGTATTTTTTAGGAGAAATCTAATATGTTCAATTACTTGAAAAAGATTATTCACTACAAAAAAGCAATAACCAAACATACAAACAACCTAGATGATGAAAAAGATCAAGGAGTATCTTTAACATCACATTTAGATGAAAATCTCAACATGCTAAAGAATATTCTAGGTAATAGCAATGATATTATCATTAAGTTATTGAACATTGGCAATAATCATGATTATAAAGGTGCATTGGTATATATTGATGGCCTGGTAGATAAAACTATGTTGTATGAAAGCATCATGAGGCCATTGCAAAACGAGATGTCTTGTTCAAAAGATTGTTCAAATTTAACTGTTTTAGATAGAATCAATGAAAGACTGCTTTCATCAACGAATATTGATAACGTATCAAAGATAAAGTTACTAATAGATAATATTTTAACTGGTAATACCGTTCTTTTGCTTGATGGTTCTAATCAAGCATTGGCGATCCCTTTACAAAAATGGGAGAAACGCAGTATCGAACAACCTGTTACAGAAAGCGTTGTTCGAGGACCTCACCAGGGATTTACAGAAACCATCAGTACAAATATTACTTTACTTCGAAGAATTATTAAAAACCCTGATTTACGTATGGAATCCTATACTATTGGAGATCAAACAAATACAAATGTTTGTATTGTATATATGAAAGATATTGTCAATCCAAAGCTGATTACAGAAATAAATACTCGTTTAGATAGAATAAAAACTGATGCAATACTTGAATCAGGGTATATTGAAGCTTTTATCGAAGATGCACCATATTCGATATTTGCCACCGTTGGAAATTGTGAGAAACCTGACAAAGTAGCAAGCAAAATACTTGAAGGACGTGCAGCAATTTTTGTTGATGGTTCCCCCTTCGTACTTACAGTGCCATTACTATTTATTGAAAATTTTCAGTCAACTGAAGATTATTATTCTAGGCCATATTTTTCTAGTATGACCAGATTATTGAGATTTGTATCCTATTTTATTACTATATTGTCACCAGGAATTTATGTTGCGTTAACGACTTATCATCAAGAGTTAATACCTACACAACTATTATTTACTATGGCCGCCGGTCAATATGGTATACCCTTTCCATCGGCTATTGAGACGTTAATCATGCTCATTATATTTGATATTCTTAGGGAAGCAGGAATACGACTACCAAAACCAGTAGGCTCAGCAGTCAGTATCGTAGGTGCATTGGTTCTTGGCGAGTCAGCAGTTTCAGCAGGACTTATCAGCCCATTTATGGTCATTATCGTTGCCCTAACAGCTATTTCTAGCTTTGTAATATCATCACAAACAGACTCTGCTGCGATACTTCGTTACTTTTTCCTTTTGCTAGCAGGATTATTTGGCGCCTTCGGACTAATTATGGGATTTTTGTTTATTTTGGTATATTTAGCAAGTTTACGATCTTTTGGGACACCTTATTTATTACCAATATCTCCATTATCCATGAGTGGAATGAAGGATACGTTTATTCGGGCACCCATTTGGGCTATGTTGAAACGCCCAAAAACAATTGGAAAATATAATTTAAATCGGCAAACTGAATCATATATGAAGCCTACAGAAAATAATAGAAATATAAATGATGAATAACTTGGAGGATAAATGAAAAAAAGAATGATAATCCTTTTTAAAATTTTAATATCTACTGTAATACTTTTTAATCTTACTGGTTGTTGGAATGCAAATGAATTAAATACGCTGCCCATCGTTGTAGGTATAGGAATTGATAAAGCACCTTCTGATGAAGAAGTTCAAGTAGTAGCTCAAATTATTAAACCACAAGAGTTACAAGGTTCATTAGGAAGTTCAGATGGAGGGGGTGAAGCATATTGGAATTTAACAAGTACTGGAGAAACCATTTTTGACGCCATTCGAGAAATGACCCATGAATCAAGTGGACGACTATACACCGCACATAATCAGATCATTGTTATAGGTAATAAAATTGCTTCGGAGGGCGTTCAGAAATATCTTGATTTTTTTATGCGTGCCCATGAAACACGCCCAAATACATTGATTGTAATATCTAGCAATACCTCAACTGAAATTCTAGATACTAAACCCGAATTAACCAGAATTCCAGCTGAAAGCATTACAAGGTTAAGTGAAGCCCAAGAAATACAATCTCACTCAAAAAAAGTAACATTTCAAGACTTTACTAACTATTTAATGAGTAAAACAACCTCGCCTGTAGCTCCATTGATTACCAGTTTAAAGGACAAAGAGACAAGCACATTAAAGATTGAAGGTATGGCTATTTTTAAAGGAGATCAAATGGTGGGACAACTAGATGAAAGTGAATCTAGGGGACTCCTATGGGTAACTGGAGATATTAAAACAGGAGCACTTGTTGTTCCATATAAAAATGAGGTCGTTACTCTAGAAATTATTAATGCCAAGAGAAAAATAACTCCTAAAATTCAAGGGGATAATATATATATACACGTAGAAATCAAGGAAGAGGGAAAGATAGTAGAACAAACTTCCAAAGAAAATCTAGCAACATTACAAGATTTTGAGGAATTAAAAAAAGTTCAAAATGAGGCAATTAAAAGTGAAATATTATCGGCTTTAAATAAAGCTCAGGAATTAAATACGGATATTTTTGGTTTTGGAGAAGAAATCCATAAAAAATACAAAGAGGAATGGAAAGAAATATCGTCAAACTGGGATAAAATATTCCCATCAATTGAGGTTGAAATAGAAATTCAAAGTAGTATTGATTCAACGGGTAAGATATCACATCCTGCTGTACCTCAATCTCTAGAATAAAGGAAATTAAAGAATGAATATTAAAGAAGGTAAAATTAATAATTCGCAACTTATGTTTTTAGTTGCAAGCTTTATGTTGGGTACATCTACATTTATTCATTTTATGGATACCATTGCATTTCATGATTCTTGGTTAGCTATCCTTACAGCTTTTGTTATATGTATACCCTTTGTTTTATGTTATTCGGCTCTTGCTAAAAGATTTCAAGGGAAAGACCTTATACAGATTAATGATATAATTTATGGTTCATTCTTGGGAAAAATTATATCAATACTGTATATTGTATATTTTTTTTTATTACTATCTTTAAACTTAAAAGGGCTTGGAGATTTCTATGTCGGGTATGTTATGCCTGAAACTCCTAAACCGGTTTTTATTATTATATTTGCCCTTGTCTGTGCTTATACAGTCGGCCATGGGTTAGAACCCATGGCAAGAATCAGTCACCTAACTGTAACCTATGCTATTTTTGTAATTACAGGTACTTTTTTATTACTTTATAGCGAAGTAGACTTTACAAATTTCTTACCTATTTTTGAATTACCAATAAAAGATTTTATTCAAAGTGTACACATAGTGGCGGCTATTCCATTTTGTGAAGTCATGGTTTTTCTAATGGTAATGCCTTCATTAAATAATTTTGGGGAGGTCAACAAATATATGCTATTGGGATTTGCCCTTGGAGCATTATGCCTGCTTGTTATTTCAGTACGAGATACCTCAGTATTGGGTACTTCTTCTTTCATAAGTAATAATGCTGCCTATCAAA
This sequence comes from Alkalibaculum sporogenes, assembly GCF_009362815.1. GTDB lineage: Bacteria > Bacillota > Clostridia > Eubacteriales > Alkalibacteraceae > Alkalibaculum_A > Alkalibaculum_A sporogenes. The sequence continues at coordinate 41,131 of NZ_WHNX01000008.1, forward strand.
CTGTCCGCATAATAGAGATTGGGGAGTTTTTTACAAGAATAGAAATTGTTGTTGCTATGGGTATTACCATTTGTTTGTTTATAAAAATATGTGTTTTATACTATATAACCTTAGCAAGTATAGCACAGCTGCTTAAATTAAAATCTTACAAGACATTAATAATTCCTATTGGTGGAATTGCCATTATTATAGCATTTATTGCTTATGATTCTATCGTCAGTCATAATTATTCAGCTAAAAACTATCATGTATTTTATACTATCCCCTACCAGTTTATTATTCCACCAGTTTCACTTTTAATAGCTAAACTACGTAGGTTACCTAAGAGGAAGGGGAGAGAACTCATATGATCATATTGGTTGTTTCTATTTATATAATCATAGCATTGTATCAAGTTCCAAATTTGATAAAGAGAGAATGTATGCGTGATCTTAGTGCTTTTTGTTTTTTTTATACGATTGCACTTGTTTTGAGTATATTATATGTTCTTGATGTGAAAATTCCTAGCCCGATATCAGGTATGGAATTAATTTTAGATAAACTACAATTACATTATTAAATATGGGTTGGGATAGCCTATAGTATGTTTTTACATTTTTGTAAAAGTCACATGAAAAAAGCCTTCCAGACGAGACAAATGTTTGAAAATGCAGACATTTTAAATAATATTAAAGTAAGTATTATATTCCATTAGACTATAGTAAAATGTACCCTATAGAATAGACAGTATTAATAGTCCACCCTATAGGGATTTTTATTTGTTATAATACGCTTAATACAATGACTTATGCAAAGGAATGCTAGAATAGGTTAATAGAAATCAAAAGTTTCAGTTATGTTAATCTTTTGGTATAATTACAATTAGTAAATATTTAATCTGTTTATACTCTAAAAAAGGAGGCAATAAAATGCCATATTTAGGAGAAAAAATTAAAAAACTGGGTTTTGGTATGATGAGACTTCCAATGATCGAAGACGAGGTAGATATCGAACAAACTAAGCAAATGGTAGATTTATTTTTAGAGAAAGGTTTTACTTACTTTGATACAGCCTATGGATATATTAATGGTAAATCTGAAGAGGCAATAAAGACTACATTGGTTGACCGTTATCCTAGGGAAAGCTTTCAGCTTGCAACAAAGCTTCCAGCATGGGCAGGTGCAAAAACAGCTGATGAGGCAAAAGATATGTTTTGGACATCATTAAAAAGAACAGGTGCAGGATATTTTGATTTTTACCTATTGCATAATTTAGGTGGGAATAGAACAAAAGCTTTTGATGAATTTGAAATTTGGGATTTCTTGGAACAGCAAAAGAAAAAAGGATTGATAAAACATTTAGGATTTTCACTTCATGACAAGGCAGATGTCTTGGATGAAATTCTTACAAAACACCCTGAAATGGAATTCGTTCAGCTTCAAATCAATTATACTGATTGGGAAAATGATAAGATAGAATCTCGTAAATGTTATGAGGTTGCAAGAAAACATAATAAGCCTGTTATTATTATGGAACCAGTTAAAGGAGGGTCTCTTGCTAGCCTACCGGATACTGCGGCTTCAATACTTAAAAATGCTAATGAACGAGTATCTCTTTCTTCGTGGGCTTTACGTTTCGCTGCTTCTTTAGACGGTCTGATAACTGTACTAAGTGGAATGTCTGATTTAGATCAGATGAAAGATAATCTATCCACTATGGAAGACTTTACTCCTATAACTTCTGAAGAAAAATCAGTAATATCAAAGGTTCAAGAGGAACTAGATAAAGTTCCTAGAGTACCATGTACAGATTGCCAGTATTGTCTGAAGGAATGTCCTCAAGATATTGCTATACCAACAATTTTTGGAGCTATGAATACTTATCTTATCTACAATAATCTGAAGGGAGCAAAAGGGCATTATAATATGTTTGTAGCAAGAAATGGGGGAATCGCGTCAAAGTGTATTGAATGTGGGAAATGTGAAGATGCATGTCCACAGAATATTCCAATTATTAATGAATTGAAAAAAGCAGCATCTTTATTAGAAGCGTAATTAATTTTATATAATTTATAAAGTGCCAACGATCTTAGCTGCTAAGCTGTTTAGGTCGGTGGCACTTGCTAATAAAATTCATTTAGAAATGAAATCATGACATAAGCTGTTGATAATATATTATCTCATATGAAAAGATAACATGAAATGTTAAATTGCAATCGTCAAAATCTAAGCCCGTAAGTTTGCTTGATTTTTCAATACGATATACAAGTGTATTTCTATGCACAAGAAGAACTTTGGATGCTGCAGCCAGGCTTTTATTCAACTTGAGATAGATATATACACTATAAAAAAAATCTGTACCGTGACTTTTATCGTATTCATATAGAATAAATATTTCTGGTAGGCAAAATATACGTATATCAGTTTCACGATTACAAATAGATAGTATATGAGCAATAGTGAAATCAGTATGAAATAATATGTTATTTTCAGGTGATAGTTTTTTTCCGAGAACCATCAGGTCATTTATAGCTTTATAATGTTCAGGAAGTTTTATTAAATTTATAAAGTGCCGACTGATGGAAATTATAGCTTGTTGTTTTTTGAGATGTGGTCGAATTTGTTCTATTGTTTCTTTTAATTCAAAGCTTTTGCTATTGGCATTAATAATCATAACGGTTACTAAATTATCAATGTCAAGTAAAATTGTTTTAGGAAAGTAGCGTTTAATCAGTCCAATAGTATATTCCGACAGACCATTTTCAAAGCTATTTTCGTTCATTTTAATTTTTAGAATATGATATCCATCATTCAATCCCCAACCAAGTTTTTTCAAATAAAAGTCTAATATCTCTGGATCCACTCGTCTAGACTCCAATAAGTCAATTATAGTTTGTTTGAAATCAGATGAAATAGTAGGATGATTGCGAAATTTTTTCACAACATTAGCTATTATATGAGCTACTTGATCCACAATAATGGATTGAGAACTGTCAAGAGGTGAAATAGTTTCTAGTATACTCAAGACTGCAATACGGGTATTGTTTTCAAAGAAATTAATTGAAAAGTAAGCCACAGAAACTTCGGGCAAACGAATATAAACAGAATTTTTACTATGTGTTAATTGAACTAGCAGACCTTTTTCTCGCAAGAGATTCATTATGCTGTCATCAGTATAATTTACAGATATTTCTGTCAATACCTTACCAGTAGCAGCATCTGTATGATCTTTCATTAGCATGTTATCGCTGTATTCTATGTAATGCATGCTCCCATCTAATATATGAACTGGATTATTAAAAAATTCAGAACTGATATTAAGAATTTCTTTTAAAGACTTATTTTCACTGACAGCGTTAATTAGCCTTGATTCAATAAAATTGTATTTATCAAATATTGATTGGAGTACATTAAATAATTCTATAAAACTCAAGTCGATATAAACAACATTATCTTGAAAAGCTAATGTTGGGATACCCGCCATAAAAATAACTGGTGGAAGTAATTTGTTTGTATTGGCATAATCAATAGACGAAACATATAAAATATCATCTTGAATAATTTTCATATCGAAAATACGTATGCTGGAGATTAGAGTATCTTTATTGTATAGCTTAAGATATTTAAGAGTTATATTGTAACTTTGCATTTGATTTATAAGAAAGGACGTGGAAAATTTCAAAAGCCATCACCTCTATTGTTAAAATCATAACTTTAAAAAAGTATGATGTCAAGTAGATACAGATTATATGTCGTACTGAGTAACCAAAGAAACACAAATATTTTCTGTTTTTTGATATGATTCTATTTAACAAAAATTATGCTATACTGACTTCATTATAATTAATAAGCTCGCAATATCAATAACTAGGTATTTGAGCTTAAAATCAAGGAGGATCAGTATGGGGAAAATTATTATAACTGGAGTAGACGGGAACTTTGGCAGACATTCAGCAAAAACAATTCTAACAAAAGTAGCAAAAGAATATTTGATATTTACTGCACCTGTTGTGGAGAAACTTAAAGATTTTCAGGATATGGGTATTGAATGCAGACACGCAAATTTTAATGATCCTAAACAACTAAAAGAAGCTTTTAATGGAGGCGACACACTTCTGTTTATTTCCATGCCACAGGTTGGTGAAAAAAGACGCAGGATGCATGTCAATGCAATTATGGCTGCAAAAGAAGCTGGAGTCAAGAAAATAGTATACACATCAATTATGGGTGCCGGTGAAATTGAAAATGCAGGATATGAAATCGTTGACCATCGTTTCACAGAGTATTTGATCATGGCACTAGATTTCAATTACGTATTCCTTCGTGACTCACAATATTGTGAAGCGATGATTGCTGCTTTTGAACAAGCCGCAGCTAGCGATGGTGTACTTTGCAACAATATGGGCGATGGAAGGGTAGCCCATGTTGCAAGAAATGATTGTGCTGAAGCTGCCGCATGTGTGGCAGCTGGTGCAGGGGAAGACAATAAAATTTATTACATTACAGGTCCTGAGCTTCATAACATGGATGAGTTTACAGCTATAGGTTCAGAAGTAACAGGTAAAAAAGTAAAATATAAATACATAGATGATGAACAGTCTTATAAAAATTTTGATGCATTGGGTGTTCCAAGGGAAACCGACGGAATTTGGGCAGAAGCAGCTAAAGCTTTTCCGTTTTGCAGCAAAGGGATGGTCTCGTTTGGCACAGCGATTAGACTTGACCAAATGAGCTTTTGTACTGATGATTTTGAAAAGCTGACAGGGAAGAAACCTATTAGCACGAGAGAAATGTTTAAAAATGCAGACATCAATATTATTGGAGAGAGAACAGCAACAGATAGCTAATTATTACGTTGATTTCTTATTATGATTAAAGTTACTTTATTGCTGTTTTTCTACAAGGTAACTTTACAAGACAAAATTATCAAGAAAACCATGTAATTATTAACTAGGAGGAATGACCATGTCTAGAACGAAATATAAGCATTTATTTCAACCAATTCAACTAGGTAAAACACTATTTAGAAACTACAATCCAGACATAGCAGGGAAAAATATTGTCATTATGGGTGGAGGTCTTGTTGGACTTGAACTTGGTATTTTCCTTGCAGAAAAAGAGTGTAACATTACCATTGTAGAAATGGCACCTGGAACTGTTGCAACTCCACCTCCAGTAGAAGGGACTTCTAATCGTATGAGTGGTATTATGGATATACCTCTGGGCTTTCCTCTTGTTCATGGTGTAGCATTAAAAGAACAATTAAAAAGTTTGTCTAATATGAAGGTATGTGCATCGACTAAAGCAGTCGAAGTCATTGATGAAGGTTTAATAGTAGAAGATGTTAATGGTAAGAGAACCATCAAAGCAGATACTATAATTTATGCCATTGGACAGAAGCCTTTGCGTGAAGAAGCTCTTGCACTATCAGATTGTGCACCTGAGTTTTATCAAGTTGGCGACTGTGTAATACCTAAGGACATTTACGAAGCGACATCAACTGCATACCAAGCTGCAATTGACATCGGTAGATTTTAATTTGAGTTTACAAAGATAACTGGTTTCTCATGGTATCTAACGAGCAATTAAAATCAAATTTTAAGGTAAGTATTCGGTTATTATCTCTGACTATAGTAAAATGCACCCTATAGAGTAGACAGTATTAAAAGTCCACCCTATAGGGATTTTTATTTGTTATAATTAATATACAAAAATCCACTACCATAAGATTAACTGTATTAAAAGGAGGTAATAAATACATGTTATTTGCACTGATAGTAATGACAATTACGGGAATTATTGTTGTTTGGATGGGTATTTTGATTTGGAAAAAAGAAAAAATTTCTTTAATTCACTCCTATCACTATACGAGGGTAAAAGAGAATAATGTAAAAGCATATACAGAACAAATGGGAAAAGGTGTTACTATAATTGGTAGCGGTATGATTTTATCAGGTATTATAGACTATGCAACAAAAAATTCGTATGGTTGGATTGTCTTTGTAGTATGCTTTGTTTTAGGTTTTGTTCATATAATTAAAGCGCAAAAAAAATATAATGGTAGAATATTTTAGTTTTAAATTAATTAAGAGGTGATTAAAGGATGAGAGAATATAATTATAAAAAGATTGATGCTTTTATTTCGGGAAAGTCATTAGGGAACCCAGCAGCTTGTATTTATTTGGAAAATAGCAAAACATTATCACATGACGAAATGTTGACTATAGCAAAACAACATAAAGGATTCGTTTCAGAAGTTGTTTATTGTAGTAATTCACAACAATCAGGATTAAACTTAATATACTATTCATCTGAGTGTGAAGTCGATTTTTGTGGACACGGAACAATTGCTTGTATGTATAGTCTCATTAAAAGCTCGTCAACCTTATTAGAGAAAAGTGAAATAATTATAAACACAAATAAAAAAGGCACATTAACAGTGTATAATAAAATTCCTGAACAGGATGCAGTGTTTATTACAGCGCCAGAGCCTACATTTTTTGAATTAAAAATAAGTATTGAAGAAATTGCCGATAGTTTAGAAGTGGATACGGATAAAATATTGAGTAGATACCCAATTGATTTGATTAATGCAGGGTTAACAACATTGATAATACCTATTGTTGATCTTTCATGTTTAATTAATGTATTACCAAATGAGCAAAATCTGAAAAAATTTTGCTTTGATAATGAAATCGATATTATTTTAATCTTTTCTACAGAAGTAAATGACAATAAAAATATTGCGCACACGAGAGTTTTTGCGCCGAAATTTGGATACTTAGAAGACCCTGCTACTGGTTCGGGAAACAGCGCATTCGGTTACTATATGTTGAAAAACAGTATATGGAAAGGTGAAGATGTCTCTATTGAACAAGGTGGGTCAGATATAGAATACAATATTGTAAAACTTGCAATTCAAAATCATAAAATTATTTTTGGTGGAGCTGGGACTGATCGAATTATAGGTAAATATTATTTATAGAACGAGATATATTAATAGATCATAAAGTATTGAAACTAGAAAAAGAGCAATACACAGATAATAAATGTGATTGCCCTTTTAGTAACTCTACAAAATCTGTTAACATGAAATATTTAGCATATTAACATGATGTCTTCCCTTTGGCACAATAAAAGGTGAATCAGAAACCGGATCTTTTATAACTGTGCAATTGAGTCCAAAAACTTGCTCAATTAATTCCTCTTTTATAACCTCTGATGGAGTACCTTCAGAAATAAGATTTCCGTTATGAAGTGCGAATATATAATCTGCATAACGGGCGGATAAGTTTATATCATGAAGTACCATCACTATAGTAGTACCTCGTTTTTGATTCAAGTCCGTCAATAAATCAAGAATTTCAACCTGATACGAAATATCAAGAAAAGTTGTAGGTTCATCGAGGAGAAGGATATCTGTTTGTTGAGCAAGAGCCATAGCAATCCACACCCGCTGTCGTTGTCCACCAGAAAGCTCGTCGACACTTCGGTTTGCAAGATCTGTAATGCCCATTATTTCCAATGCCTCTCCTATAGCCTCGTAATCCTTTTTTCTCCAACCCTTGAAAAACGTTTGATAAGGAAATCTTCCCCTTCCAACTAAGTCGGCAACAGCAATTCCTTCTGGGACTACAGGAGATTGTGGGAGAAGTCCCAAGGTACGCGCTAACTGTTTGGAAGGGATTGTGCTGATTTTTTTTCCATCAAGCACAATCTCTCCTGAAACAGGTTTAATCAACCTGGCAAGTGCTTTAAGTAGAGTCGACTTTCCACAAGCATTTGCACCTATGATAACACTAATTTTATTGCTTGGAATTTCTAAATCAATTCCATTAATGACGATTTTATTATCATACCCTGCGACTATATTGTTTGCTTTAAATAATTGTGTTTTTTTCATGATGATCCTCCCATTCGATTCATACGAATAAGTAAAAAGATAAGGTATGGCGCACCTAAAATTCCTGTGACAACGCCTACCGGAAACCTTATATCAAAGGCAAACTGACCGATGATATCTGCGCCAAGTACCAAGGATGCTCCTACAAGGCCTGACGATAATTCGTTTGGTGCTCCAGTACCTACAAGTTTTGCACCTATAGGCCCAGCCAGAAAAGATACAAATGCAATAGGACCTGTGACTGCAGTAGCAAAGGCAATTAAAAAGACAGAACTTATAACTAATAAAAGTCGTGCTTGATCAGTTTTTACGCCAAGTGTAACGGCTGATTGCTCACCTAATTCTAAGATTTTTAGATGTTTCCCTAGCAAAATTATAACAAGTCCAAAAACTAATACAACTATGAAAAGCCCAGGAATGTTTTTCATTTGCATTCCATTTAGACTGCCACTTAGCCATCTGAGTGCACCGGGAACATCATGTTGTGATGCCTTGAGTAAGAGGAAAGATATGAAAGCATTGATCATTGCTTGTATACCTATTCCAATAAGTATTAACCGTCCTCCAGAGAAACTTCCACCTTTTGAGAGAAAGTAAATCAATGCTGCTACTACTAGTCCTGAAATTACTGCAGCTGCTGAAACGATAGTTCCGCTTGCATTTAGTACTAGTATACAAAAAACTGCAGCAGCACTGGAACCGGAAGTGACACCTATGATATCCGGACTAGCTAAAGGGTTTCTAAGCATTGTTTGAAAGGTGTTTCCAGACATTCCAAATGCCATTCCAACAAGAAGTCCAGATAACATTCTCGGTAATCGTATAGTTCCAATTGCAAAAGTAGCTCCCTGAATCTGTTCGCCAAAAAGAACTCTAATAATGACTTCGAAGGAATATTTAGTGTTTCCAAGTAAAAGCAGGGTTATACAAAGTGTACAAGTAAGGATAACCAGAAAACTGGTTACAATAATCCACCTTAGCCGCCTATGTCGATAACCTATTTTGATGGTATTAAGATTATTTATAGTCATAATGATCGTACCTTTGCTCTCATTGCAATGATAATAAGAATTGGAGCCCCTAGAAAAGCTGTGACAATTCCCGCCTCAAGTTCACTTGGGCTACCAATTAGTCTTCCTATTACATCTGATATCGTTAATATAATTGCACCGCTAATTGCTGACATGGGGATTATAAATTTTAGATTAGGGCCACAAATAAGACGCATGGTATGTGGAACCATAAGGCCTACAAAACCGATTGGTCCTGCTATTGCTGTAGTTGCACCACATAATATTACACCTGCAAAAGCACCTACGATCCTTATAATCCCCGTATGTACTCCAAGGCCTGTTGCAATATCGTCTCCTAAGGCAAGGGCATTTAATGCCGGTGCTGAAAGAATCCCTATAATTAGTCCAACTACAAGAAAGGGGAGCACAGAATATATTCCTTCCCATGTGGCTCCGCTTATGCTGCCTACTCGCCAGAACCGAAAAACGTGCATAACCTCTGTTCGTGGCAATATAATCGCACTAACTAAAGAGGATAGAGCAGCGCTAGTAGCTGCTCCAGCTAGAGCAAGCTTGATTGGTGTTGCACCACCATATCCCATGGAACCAATGCCATATACAAATAAGAATGTCACCGTAGCACCGGCCAAAGCAAACCATATATATTGACTGGGTGAGTTTATATTTAAAAATGCAATTCCACTCACTACGAATAATGAGGCTCCAGTGTTTATACCTAAAATACTTGGATCTGCTATTGGGTTTCTGGTGATTGCCTGCATAAGAACACCAGACACCCCAAGAGAAGCTCCAGCGATTATGCTAAAAACAGTTCGGGGGATACGTTCACGAACTACTATTTCACTTAAAGTTGTCGTTTCAGTATGTATCAAAGCATTAATTACTTCATGAAAGCCTACATAACGTGCGCCAAATGCTAAGGATGCTAAAATACATAATACAAGACTAATTAAACTACCAATTAGTATTGTAATTATTTTACTATATTTCATTCTACTTTATCAGCTGCCTCTTTAATCATACCTAAATATTCATCGATAGTCGCAGGGATGGAAAGAGCGCTAGGTGTAGCAGATGCTGACAGTGGGGAGCCATCTTCAATAAGTACAACCGAGCCTCTTGCAACTGCTGGAATTGTTCCTATTAGAGGGTCTGACTGTAAAGCTTCCAATAAACTATCATCGCCATATGCAATTATAATGTCTATATCAAGCAAAAGATCAACATTTTCTGCACTTATTTCTATTGCGAAGCTTTCAGCTCCTTCAGCAAGTTTTGTTACGCTCTGCGGAACTTCCATTCCTAAATCTGAAAGATATGCTGCACGGGGGTCAGTAGGAAGATAAACGTAAAACTTACCTAAGTCAGTTGGAACAAAGTAGCAAAAGGCTGCGGTTTTTCCTTGGATTTGTGGGAGTTCACTGGTTTTTTCTGATATCAACTTCTCTAATTCACTAACCAGCTGTTCACCTTCGACTTTCATGCCCATCCCAGTGGCATCTAGAAGGATCTGATCCCGCCATAAAGTCTGCCATGGAGCTGTAGCATATGATACAACAGGTGCAATTTCACTTAATAGATCGTATTCTTCCTGGGTTAGACCAGAATAAGCGGCAAGAATTACATCTGGTTGGGCATCACTGATTGCTTCATAATCGAGACCATCTGTGTCGTCAAAAACTACTGGGTTTTCAACACCTAATTCTTTAAATTTTTCTGCAGTCCAGGGTAAAAGACTACTGCCATCTGTTACACCGTAGTTTGCTTTTGAAACACCTGCAGGAACGATTCCAAGTGATAAGGGTACATCTTGGTTGCCCCATGAAATGGCGACAATACTCTCTGGTTTACTTTCTATAACAGTTTCTCCCAATGCATGTTGTATTGAAATAGGATACTCAGTAGGAGCATTTCCTTCAGTACCAGAAGTTTCTGTTGTTTCGGAAGATCCAGTCGCTGAGTTTGAGCAACCTGTAAATAATAAGATTAATCCAATAGCTAAAATGAAGCTAATTTTTCTAAATTTCATAATGTTTCCTCTCTCTCTTTTATAATAATTACAAATGATTTAACTCAATTAGTTAGTTAGATGAAACTAACTAATTGAGTATATTCTATCTGTATTCTTTTTTATTGTCAAGTTGTAAATGATAATAATTATCTGTTAAACTCACAAATATGTTTTTGATACTCAATAAGAAATGAAGAGTTATGACTAAAAAAGAAGTGAAAAACTAAATATTGATAATGTTTGGGTGATAAATTGCTGTTCTCACAAATATATGTAAATATATATAATGAAGTTAAATTACCTTAATTTTGTATAAATTTTTTTCAAATAAACCCGATATATATTTAAGAAGATAATTTAGATAAATAAAGTTTTAAATTTACAAGCTACATTAAGGAGGAATTATATGAGCACCATTACTTTTTATAATAGTACATCTAAATATCCAATATCTAATCTTACTTATAATGAAATCAACACAGTCAAAGTTAGCAGTACAAAAAAAGTTGATAACGATGAAGTCTTCATAAGTGATGAGTCAAGAAAAATGTTTCTAGCTCTCCAGGAGCATGATTTCAGTAGTCCCCTAAAATTTGATAAACAGTTTTTAGACAAGGACTATTTTGAACAAAGTAAATTAGACTTTGCTAAAAGCATCTCAGAAAGACAAGATCTTAATCCTTTGGAAAATGAATTTCAAATTCTCGGTGTAAAATATATATTTCAAGAAGGAACTCTTGAACAGTTTCTTACTGAAAAACTTGAAGGCAAAACAAAAAATGCTTCATTACTTGCAAGTGAAATATCTAAGAACATCAGAGGAACTGTATACAATCCAAATGCAACTATTGAAGAGCGTGCTATTAATAGGAAAACTGTTTTAAAACTTTGTGAGTATATTGCACAAAATTATTTTTATAACGAAGATGAATTTAATGAATTCTTGGCTGAAATTAATAAATATGTTGAAAACGACGTAATGCGTGAAAAGGGATATGTGGTTTTTGATAACTCAGATATAGAACCTTTTAAGAATTATACATTCCCAAATGCTACTAATGATTATATTAATGCAAGTTCATATGCTAAGAAATATGGATATACAAATTTCGAAGAAATACTCAATGACCATGAAAAATTAGAAGATTTTCTCAAAGTATTGAATAAAAATGGTGAGACTTGGACAAAACAAATTGTTAAAGAATTTAAAAAAAACGAACAACTAGTGCAAAGTATTATAGATAAAGCTGTCCCTTTGCAGACGAATGAGCAGTACGTGGAAAACATTATAAAAGTTTTTTTGTGATAAGAATTTTTCTTCTTTGTACATATCATCATTGCTGAAGTGTCGAAAAATAGGTTCCATACACCAAAAATACAGTACAAACCGAATCTAACAGTATATGAGGCTATAGATTAGAATGATAATGATTATATATAAAAACCGACTTGAAAAAGGTCGGTTTTTATATATAATAGTAGAGAACTAAATCTCATTAATGATAAAATACGAGTAATAGAGCTTCTAACACAGAATAAACATCCATATTATTAAATGAAAAGCAGTCTGCCAATGCTGTAATAGACCGCAATTATGATGAATATAACCAATTTATTTGATTAAAAGGAGATAGGAACCATGAAAATTACCAGCCCCCAATTATCGATAGAACCAGTACTGATAGATGATTTCTCTACATATGCGCAGGAATATCTATTAGATGAGACGCAAATTGCTGAAATAAAAAGTTGTAGACAATTAATCGAAGATACCGAATTTTATAAGATTGAAATTGAGAAAAGTATATTTGAAAATTGCACCTTTAATAATTGTAATTTTGAGAAGGCGTGCTTTATTGATGTTATATTTAAATCATGTGATTTATCAAATAGCAAATTTTCAGGAGCATATTTTCAACGTTGTCAGTTTATTTCCTGTAAATGTATCGGCGTAGACATGAGCGAAACTGTTTTAAACAATACTACTTTAGAACAGTCGAAATTTCAGTATTCTTATTTTGATAAAACAAAAATTACAGATGTTCTATTTGATCACATAGACTTTACTGAAGCATCTATGACTGAATCAAAATTGAAAAGATTTGAGGCTAAGGACTGCAGGTTTATAAAGAACAACTTTTTCAAGACCATGTTGTCGACAGTGGATTTTACCACTAATGAGTTTGTAGCACCAATAGTATCTAGCCCTCCTATAGAGCTGAAAGGCGCTATTATCAATACAATTCAAGCAGTAGATTTAATTGGTCTGTTGGGTATTATTGTTAGTGAAAAATAATAACAATCATATATGGTAGTAAACTAAAATATATTCGATGTGGAGATAGTTTTTTCCTTGTATAGTATTAATTTTTATCCCGGTGGAGATTAATCTTTGTAAAAGCCCGATTAGTTTATCTAATATTAAGTAGGGATGAAGAAAAACCCTACTTAATAGAGTTTTACTTTATTATACTAGGGTAAAAGTTAATAAAATAAAGTATAGATAACAGAATCTAGTAAAATTATATACAACTAAATTTAGGTTCGCTTATTGTTGTTATGTAAAAGCTTATGTGATACAATGTATTTAAGTGTTTATAATTTAACAATGAACATTGATTTTAAAAATGGGGGGTTATTTAATGTTATTCAAAAAGAAATTGGCTTTAGCTTGTATATTATTAAGCTTCGTTATGATTTTTATGGTTGCCTGTACGGGTAATACATCTAACGAATTTAAAGCAGGAACATACACTGCTGAAGCAAAAGGTCATACTGGTCCTGTAAAAGTGGAAGTTACTTTTACTAAGGATCAAATCACAGATATTACAGTTTTGGAACACACTGAAACTGCAGGACTTGGAGATAATGCTTTAGAAAAGATTAAAAAAGATATTTTGGCAGGACAGACACTGAATGTAGATACAGTCAGTGGTGCTACATATTCTAGTGACGCTATGCTAATAGCTGTGACAGATTGTATAGAACAAGCTGGTGGAGATGTAGAAGCGTTAAAAAACAAAGCAGCTGATGATGTTACTGCTAAAGATGATATTGAAAAAACAGTTGATGTAGTAGTAGTAGGTGGAGGCGGTGCAGGATTTGCAGCTGCTGTATCTGCTGCGGAAAATGGTGCAAGTGTCATTCTTATTGAGAAAAGTATCGCTATAGGAGGGAATACTTTGCGATCTGGTGGTGGATACAACACTAATAATCCGGAACTTCAATCTACTATGGAGATAACCGATTCTTTATTGGATGAACTAAAAGGGTACTTAGATGCAGATCCAAAAGATTATGGAGATTTTGCACCAACATTAGAGGTATTGCAAAATCAGATTAAGGAATATATAGAGTCTGGTGATACACATTTATTTGACTCGCCAGAACTACATGCTATTCACACATATATTGGTGGTAAAAGAACAGACCTTGAAGGTAATGAAATAGTGGGAGATTATGATCTGGTTACTACATATACCAATAATACATTACCAGCAATGAAATGGTTAGAAGGTAATGGAGTAGAAATGAGAGATGATGTAGGTACTATTTTAGGTGCACTTTGGCCAAGATCTCACGGAGGAGTAAAACCTTTAGGAACAGCCTTTATTGATCCTTTAGCAGAGAAAGCAGTAGAACTTGGTACTGAAATTATGCTGGAAACAAAAGGGGAAGAACTTATCGTTGAAGATGGAGTGGTAGTTGGTATTAAAGCTACAAAAACAGATGGTACATCTGTGACTTTAATGGCAAATAAAGGGGTTGTAATGGCAACTGGTGGATTTGGTGAAAATGGTGAGATGAGACAAGAATACAATACTTACTGGCCAACAATGCCATTAACTATGAAATCTACGAATACACCTGATGCAACAGGAGACGGAATTGTTATGGGTAGAGAAATCGGTGCAAAATTGGTTGGAATGGAATTCATACAATTGATGCCTAGCTCACATCCAGAAACCGGATCATTAGCTGGTGGAGTATGGGGAAGTGCTGAAGATCAAGTATTTGTTAATAAAGATGGAAAACGTTTTGTTAATGAGTATTCAGGACGAGATACTCTAGCTAGTGCAATTTTAAAACAAGAAGATCAGCTAGCGTATATTATCTGTGATGAAAAGACAGCAGGGCTTTCGCCAGAAGGCAAAAATGTCTGGGGTGATAGTATAGAGGATCTGCTAGGAAACAAAAGCGTGTATAAAGCAGATACCTTAGAAGAACTTGCTATTCAACTTGGGATGGACGAAAGTGCTTTAGTAGATGAAATCAATAAGTATAATGGCTATATTGAAAAGGGAGAAGATCCTGAATTCAAAAAGTCAAATTTTGGATCAAAAATACTAACAGGACCTTTTTATGCGACTCCAAGATCACCTTCTGTTCATCATACTATGGGTGGATTGTCAATTGATACGTCTGCAAGGGTTATAAATGAAGATGGTAAAATTATACCAGGATTTTATGCTGCTGGAGAAGTTACTGGTGGAATACATGGTGGAAACAGACTTGGTGGAAATGCTATTTCTGACATCATAACATTTGGTAAGATTGCAGGAGAAAGTGCTGCTAAAGATAAATAATTAATTTATTCATATTAAGTTTAATAAATGACAGCTTTTTATTATAAAAAGCTGTCATTTATGTTGATATCTAAGTAGGTGCATATCAACTTTTGTTTTAAGACAGGAAAGTTCGACTAGCTCGCTGAGGTCCAAATTTTACTATCTTACTTGAAACGCGTCGAAGACGCTTTTTTTGTATGTCTAAATAATTAGAAAAGTAGTGTATTGTGTATTGAAGTAAAATAGATTCATATAGCCAGGGAAGTAGGTAAATACTTTCAGGGTTATTTTTTAATTGATCGTTAGAATCGTAATTACAAAAACAGTATTTCAGAAAACTGTAATTACAATATAGTATACTAAAACTATAAACCTATGATTTATAAGGATGTTAAATAGATTACTTTTAATTGGCACGATAATTGCTGTATATAATAGTAAGATGTGAATACGCATCTAAAAAACCTGGAGGTGAAAATAATGAACGATACAATTAAAATTGTATGTTGCTGCGGAGCAGGTATCTGTACTTCGAATTACTTAAGAGAAGAAATTGAAGATCGTCTAAAAGCAGAAGGATTTAAAAAAGTTAAAGTTGTGATAAGCAAAGTCAATGATCTTGAAGAGGCAATAGTTGGAGCAGATTTATTAGCAACGACTGTTGAATTACAGAGGGATTATGGAATACCCCAAGTAAGAGCACTAGGAATAATGCTCGATGATGCTGCTGCAACAGAAGCGCTAGATAATATTGTACAAATACTAAGACAAAGAAAATGAATTAGGTTAAGTTGAAAAACTAAATTAGCAGCTATCTGATATAGATAGCTTAAGGAGGAGCTAAAGTGAATTTTATTGATATCATTACGAAAGGACTTTCAACATTTTTCGCGTTTAATTCAACGGTAACAATCGTTGGAATAATACTAATAGTATCATTATTGGCAAAAGTAGGCATTAAAAAAGCAATAACTGGTGCCCTTAAAGTATCAATTGGGCTACAAGGTATATTTATTGTAGTTGATTTAGTACAATCAGCAATGGTAAGCCCAATTAACAATATTATCACTCTTTATGGTTTGAATAAAAGCATAGTAGATATTGGGTGGGGAACTGTAGGTTATGCATTTGGAAATCATTATGGATATTTTGGAGTGTTTGTATTCCTGATAATAAATGTATTTCTAGTATCTATTAAGTTTACACAGACATTATATGTAGATGTTTTTAATACGTGGAGAGGGATGCTTCTTGGAGGCATGGTAGGTGTAGCTACAGGAAACCTGTGGATTGCAACTTTTGCAGTAGTAATATTTCATATAATTGATATTAAAGCTGCTGATATTGCTGCACCTTATATAGAAAAAATAAATAATTTTCCTCCAGGTGGATCATGGCCACACGGGACACATTTCTCATTTCAGGCAGTAATGGCAATGCCTATTGTTTGGGTTTTAAGAAAGACACCTGTAATTAAAGACATCAATGTTCAAGCAGAAACCATAGAAGAAAAGTTTGGAATATTTGGTGAAACAACAGTTATGGGAACAATTTTGGGTATAGGAATTGGACTATTTAGCCAAATAGGAATCATGGAATCTTTATTATTAGGCGTAAAAATGGCAGCAGCATTCCTTCTTATGCCAAGAATGTGTGCAATACTTGTCGAAGGCTGGTTTCCTATTATTAAAGCAGCACGAAAAATACTTGTTGGGAAACTTAAGAGAGATGACGTACGTATAGCACTTGACTGTTCTACTGTTATTGGTCACAGTGCAGTAATACCTACCACATTGATTATGTATCCCATAGCACTTTTGATTTCTCTTTTCTTACCAGGGAATTACATGATCGCTTCTATAAGTCTTATTATTGTTCTTTGGGAGAGTGCAGCAGTTAATTCTATTACTGGAGGAAACATATTTCATAACATAATAACATTATCAATAATTATTTGTTTCTTCTGCTGGGGAGCGACGATAATGGCAGGTCCAATGACAGATCTCGCAGTTTCATTAGGGTACAATGCGTCAAACGGAATGGTATCTGCTTGGGACGCAGCTGGTACTCCTGCATTAGTTCTAGTTTATAAAGTAATAGGAATGATATTTGGATTTTAATAAGATGCAAAGTTAGGAGAAGATTTTTATGGACGAAAAAATAGAAGAAGTATTTCATGATGTATTGTTATTATCTGATATCAAAACAAAAGAGGAAGTAATAAAAAAAATGTCAGACTATTTGCTGGATAAAGGTTATATTACTGACGAATATTATCTTGCAACAATAGAACGAGAAACTATATTTCCTACTGGGTTACCAACGAAACCTATTGGTACTGCCATACCTCACTCAGAAGCAGAAAATGTAGTTAAACCTGCAGTAATATTAGCGGTACTCAATAATACAGTAAAGTTTTCTGATATGAGTAATAGAGAAAATGAAATTGATGTAGGAATAGTATTTCTGATGGCACTGAAAGGCGAGAATAATCAAATTAATTATCTCAGAAATATAGCAGATTTTTGTAAGGAAGAAGAGAATGTATTGAAAATTTACAATTCAAAATGTAAGAAAGAAGCAATGGTGATATTTTCAGAAGAGATACTAATGCAATCTACATAAGATAAATGAGTATATGTTAATAAGTACTTAATAAATAAGGGTGTACCTGTCTAATATATACTATACAAGACAGGTATTGCCGAACAATAAACTAAATTTGGAGGACGAATATGATTATACAAAAAAAAATTAAGACCCTAATTGTCGGAGATGACTGGGTAAGTACTGAACATCTGGCTGAAGCGATGAAAGATGTTTTAAAGGGATATGATTATGAAATCATTACTCATACAATAATTATGGATAAACCAATGAGCAGGGATAAAAAGGACGATATAGGAGACGATACCGTCAACGAATATTGTGGAACACCTGAGGAGATAATAGATAGATTAGAAGGAGTAAATTTACTTGTGACACATACTGCACCAATAACAAAACAAGTAATTGATGCAGGAAAGGATCTCATAGCCATTGGATGCTGTAGGTCAGATATAGTAAATGTAAATGTAGAGTATGCTACAGAGAAAGGTATATACCTATTTAACTCACCAGGTAGATCCGTTGAACCTGTTTCCGATATTACAATAACCTTTGCTTTATCTTTGGCAAGAAATATTTTAAAGGCTAATGAGTATGTGAAAGCAGGTAGGTGGAATAGAGATATGAATAGAGAAGAGCCCGAATGGGATGAATTCTATACATTCAGAGGACCTGTAATGAAAGGAAAGAAATTTGGTATAGTTGGACTTGGTAAAATCGGAAAAAAGGTTGCAGAAAAGGCTAAGGCTCTAGGATTTTCTGTACAATTATTTGATCCTTTTCTTCCAGCAGAAATGGTTAATGTGTATGGAAAAAATTGTTCTTTAGAAGAGATTTTTTCTACAAGTGACTTTATTACTATCCATATTCCTCCAGTGGAAAGTAATAGAAACCTTATAAATAAAAAACTTTTTGACTTAATGAAATCATCCGCATACTTTATTAATGTTTCAAGAGGTGAAATTATTGATGAATTAGCATTAATTGAAGCATTAGAAGAAAAGAAAATTGCAGGAGCAGCATTAGATGTATTTTGGAAAGAGCCTTTAGAACTTGAGAGTCGATTAATGAAACTAGATAATGTTATACTGACGCCTCATATTGCAGGACAAAGATATGATGTTTCAGAGGGTTCAGCAGATATATTAAGGGAACAAATGTTGCCGTTTTTTCAAGAAAGTTCTTTAAAAACGTGTATAAATATTAGTGGAAAATAAAAAAATAGGTAAAGGGATGAATCAATTTGTTAGTAACCATGAAAAAATTGCTTGATGATGCTAAAAAAAACAATTATGCAGTTGTAGCACCAAATGCTTGGAATGAAGACACTATTAGAATGTCAATAGTTGCAGCAGAACAGGAAAAAGCTCCACTTATCTTAGCACTATACCCAGTAATGGCGAATATAGAAGACTTTGCACAAATCGCTTGTAAATTCGCAGAAGATTCAAAAGTGCCTGTAGCGGTGCATCTAGATCATGGGAGTCAATTTGAGGAAGCTGTGAGAGCAATTAGATCCGGGTATTCTTCTATTATGGTTGATAGGTCACAGCTACCTTATGATGAAAATGTTAAGGAAGTGAAAGAGATAGTCAAAATTGCTCATTCGGTTGGTGTTACAGTAGAAGCTGAGCTAGGCCATGTTGGACAGGGTAAAGACTATACGAAAACCAGGGATTGTGGACTTACTAATGTTGAAGAAGCTTTAAGATTTGTAGAAGAAACTCAAGTAGACTGTCTTGCTGTGGCGATTGGAACATCTCACGGAGTATACTGTGGTGAACCTAAGATTGACTTTAATCTACTAAAAGTATTGAATGAAAACATTAAAGTCCCTCTTGTTCTACATGGGTCATCTGGAACTGGAGATGAGAATATATCCAAATGTGTTGAATATGGGATAAATAAAATCAACCTATTTACAGATTTGGATTTAGCTGCATCGGATATGTTTATAGAGTATATAAAGAATAAAAGCAGTATTAGAATTGTTGAAGCATGTAATATATTATATAATGGGTACAAAGAAAAGCTTATACATAATATAAAACTAGTTAAATCAAATAATAGGGTGTAAAAGGTATTATTCGGGGGTACAAAATGGAAATAAGCAATGAAGAAAGAATACAAAAGATTATTGATGAAGAAAATAAATACAATCCATTTACTGATGAAGATATAGCAAATAGTATGGAAGTATTAAGAGAGACTGTAACAAATCTGCGAAAAAAGCTGGGAATACCAAATTCTAGAGAGAGAAAAAAGGAAGTAATTGTTAAAGAAATTTTAAATCTGATATCAAGAGAGAAAAATCCTTCTAACAGTGATATTTTAGAAGAATTAAAAGTAATGGGAGCAAAAATTTCTCAATCCATTCTTGATGAGATTTTTGATAATTTATCATTTTATAAAGAAAAGTATAGTATAGAAAATAGCTCTGGAAATAGCGAAAATTCATTTAGTAAATTGATTGGACATGAGAGAAGTTTGACTAAAATTATTAAACAAGCCCAAGCATCACTTTTGTATCCCCCTTTTGGCTTGTCTACCCTGATAATTGGTGAAAGTGGGATAGGTAAAACATTATTTGCCGATTGTATGTACGATTTTGCACTTGAGAATAACATAATTAAGTCTGGTTCCCCTTATATAACTCTTAATTGTGCGGATTATGCAGATAATCCACAGTTGCTATTATCTATATTGTATGGATATAAGAAAGGATCATTCACTGGAGCAGAAGATGATACTCCTGGCTTTGTTGAAAAAGCTAATAATGGTATTTTATTCTTAGATGAAATACATAGATTACCCCCTAAAGGCCAGGAGATATTATTTACTCTTTTAGACAAAGGGAAGTTTAGAAGACTTGGTGAAACTTATAATGAGAGAAGTGCAAAAGTGCTTTTCCTGTGTGCAACTACCGAAAATATAGAGTCATCCCTTCTAATAAGCTTTAGACGAAGAATACCTATGATTATTTCTATTCCCCCTCTAGAAGATCGTAGTTTAGAGGAAAAAATAGAGTTAGCATGCAACTTCTTTCAAGAGGAATGTAATAGGACAAATTTAAAGTTATTCGTAGATTCTAAGGTGCTAGAGGCCTTCGTATTAAAAAAGTATCAAGGCAATATTGGACAAATGAAAAGTGAAATTAAAGTAACGTGTGCTAATGCATATGTCGATAATATAGGTAGAAAATCAAAAGAGATACATATAGGATTAAATGATATATTATATAATAATATTTTTAGTGAAGGATTGAATTTTGAAAGTAGCAGTATGATTAAGATTAAGACGCTTATAAATGATAAGGTTTTCATGCCTTATATGAGTGAAAACAGTGTTATTACTAAGAAAATTATTACTGAAAACTATGAAATTTCTAAGGATATTTACCAGCAAATTGAGGAAAAGTATTATGAAATAAAAAAACTTAATGTCGGACAGGAAGAAACGAAGAATATACTATGGACCTATGTATTAAATACATTTAATAGGATTGAATCAGATGCTGTAAGCAACAAAGAAGTTGATAGTGATGATATAGACAATCTTGTAGATAGAAAATTGATAAAACTGGTTAGTGAGTTTGTATCGTGTTTGCAGGACAAAAATTCAAGAATAGAAATTAATAAAAACATATTAAATCATTTGAGCATACATCTGAACGAGGCAATAAAAAGAATAAATTTTAAACAAGTTATCATTAATCCTAACTTAAAAAAGATAATAAATGAATATAATGAAGAGTACAAAATAGCGAAACTTTTGGTAGATAGAATAGAAAAAGAGTATCAAATTGTGATCCCCGATGATGAAGTTGGGTTTATAGCCATGTATATGAAAGCATTAAAAAAGACAGAAATAACAGATGAGCGGATAGGGATAATAATTTTATCTCATGGTAAGGTTGCAAGTGAAATGGTATCAGTTGTAAATAAATTGATGAATGTAGATTTTCCAATTGCAATAGATATGCCTCTTAATGAAAGTCCTACAAAAATATTTGAAAGAACTATTGAAATTGCCAAAATAATTGATAACGGAAATGGGATTCTATTCTTTTCAGATATGGGTTCACTGCTAAATATAGGCGATGTTGTCTCAAAAAGAACTGGGATTAAAACTAGGACAATTGATCGTGTAGATATCGTTACTTTAATTGAAGCGGTACGGAAAGTTTATATATCTGAAGGGGCTCTTGACCACATATATTTTAATATAGTTAATTCTAGATATGCACTATGCCAAACCTATTCAACAAATCAAAGCAAACCTTCTGTTATTGTAACACTGTGCTTAACAGGAAAAGGGTTAGCGGTTAAGATAAAACAAAGCTTGCTTGATGCATACAATGGTATAGAAATAATAACAATTGGTATGATGAATGAAAAATTAGCTGAGAAAATGAAGCTTATTAAACAAAAATACAATATAATTGCTGCTATTGGAACAATGAATCCAAATATTGAAGGAATAAATTATATTCAATATAGCGAGGATTTAATAAAGAGCAAGTATTTAGAGTTGTTGATTAATAAAGATTCAATTGATGTAAGAAAAAATGTATTGAATAAAGACTTAATCATTGTCGATAAAATCTTTAAATCAAAAGCTGAACTTTTAGATTATACGTATTCACTTCTATATAATGGTTGTTATGTAAAAAAAGAATATATTAACTCATTAATCCAGAGAGAAGATATGAATACTACGTATGTTAAAGGAGGAATAGCTATACCTCATGGCATGCCAGCATATGTAAATAAAACAACATTATTGATTGTAAAACTTAAAGAAAAAATTAACTGGGATAAGGAATGTCGGAAAGTAGATATGATATTTATGCCCGTAGTAAAAGAAAATGATATTAAATTAATCAATACTTTGTTAAAAATTGTAAAATCAGTCGATATAGTTTCAAGTATAAAAAAGAGTAAGAGCAATGAGGAAATATATAAACTAATTAGTGAAATTATTAATAAATAAAAAATATCTAAGAAACATTATTAATAGTTAAAATATTTCATCATAAAGCAAGTGGTTCATATGATGTATAATGTTCATATTGAGTAGGATTCATGTATTATGGCTAACATCAAATATCTGGTTTTTATTAAGGTGGATAAGACGATTGCAAGTATTTTCAACTAATTCCATATCATGAGTGATGAGCAGTATGATAAATTTGAGTTTAGATAAGCGTTTAATTAAGTTGCTCACTTTCATCATATTTTCATAGTCTAACCCACTTGTTGGCTCATCAAGTATTAAAACTTTTTTATCAGATAGAATAGCAGTAGCTATGGCTAAACGTTGTTTTTGTCCACCAGATAATACTTGAGGATGTATGTTTTTATACTTATACAAATCCAGTGCATGTAAAACTTCGTAAATCCTTTCCTTATTTATATTAGCATTTCCAAGGAGACACTCATTTTCTAAGCTCTCGCTAAAGAGCTGATGGTTAACATCCTGCATGACCATATAGCTTAGTTTTTTGCGCCGTTTTGTATTTAATTGATGTCCGTTCAGAAAGATTTTTCCCGATTTTTGATTATCAAGACCGCAGATACATCTAGCTAAAGTAGATTTGCCCATTCCGTTTTTGCCTACGAGAGCAGTTACTTGGTCGGAGTGAAGTTCAAAATTGATATTTTCTAGTACAATTTGTTTTCCATAAGCAAGATTAAGATTTTCTATCTTGAGTGTATGTTTAGAATCATGTTGAGATAACTCCTGTTGAATCTTATTAGAATCTAGAGCAATTAAACTTCGAAGCCCCATAATCTTTCGCATATTTTCATCCATATCAAAAAATTCATCTCCAGATAGATCTCTTTTGATTGTTCCATCTTCTATAAACAAGACTCGATCAACAACACTTATTAAATAGGAGATACGGTGTTCGGCAATGATTATAGTTTTTCCTTGATTTTTTAGTTTCGAAATTATATCACCTATTATCTTCATTGTTTGTAAATCTAAATTAGCGGAAGGTTCATCAAGTACAATTATTTCAGCTTGAGATGCGTAGGCACAAGCAAAGGCAATGATTTGCTTTTCACCGCCTGACATTTGGAGCATGCTTTTTTTAAGAAGATGATGGATTCGGAGTTGATTTACTGTTTGTCTTAGAATCTTATCTATGAGATCCAAAGCAATACCTTGGTTTTCCAAAGAAAATACAATTTCGCTTTCTGCATCTAAGTTGAAAAATTGTGTTTTAGGATTCTGAAATACACTTGCTACACTTTTAGATAATTCATAAATAGGCATTTCATCAACGCTTTGTCCGTTCACATAGGCTACATTTGTTTTTTTACCAGTTATAAAGTGAGGAATCAGACCGTTAATCAGTTTAGTAATAGTTGTTTTTCCACATCCGCTTCTGCCACAGAGCAAGATACATTCACCATTTTTTATATCTATTTGAATATCACGTACACCAGATTCTGATCTGTCCCCATAAGTGTAAGATATATTATCTAATTTAATCATGTAAAATTTCCTCTCTTTCTAAACAGAATATCTATAATATTCCTAAGTTTATTGATATGGAAGTCATAATAAGTAAAAGTGACAAGACCATGACAATATAATCTGATATTGCAAGTTTTTGATAGCCACGATAAGTACCAGGAGTAGGGTTATCAATGCCACGAGTAATAGCTGCGGCTGTTAATTCATCTGCAGTCTTAGATGCTGATATAAGAAGTGGAACACAGTAACATTCTATTTTTTGAATAAAGCCATCTATCTTACGCATACTCATAGCGTCATGTATATGTCTGAATTCTTCGCCAATTGAAGGAAAATACCGGAGCGTTACAGCAAGTGTAATAGTAATGGATTTTGGTATGTTCATTTTTGTCATAGTGGCAATAAGTTGGCTAACTTTTGTAGTACTAATGATTAGCAATAAAACCATAAACAAAGGGAATACAATACGCAGTCGTACGACAGGAATAGATGTAATCATCGCTACGGTACTGGGAAGTACCGGTAGCAAAAAAAGTTGAGCCAATACTAACGCGGTATACGTCAATACTAATTTATAGTTAAAGACATCTTTACATGACAATAACTGTATTATGCTAATTAGGATGACCATTGAAATTTCAAAGGTAATAGAATTGGCAATAAACGAGCTAATACTGACTGTAAGTAGGAGCAATAGTTTGGCTCTAATATCTAAGTGCATTTATAAAATTCCTGCCTTCTCTAAATGCCGTTTTAAAATAAAGCGGCCAAAACAAATACCTATCAAGGCTGATACGATGGTGCCTAGAATATTTAATATCCAGTTAGAATAGGTTAGAATGTCATACAATTGCTCAACATAATTAGCATCAAGGCCACTTTTGAGCATACCGTCTAGATAGTTCGCTGTATCTGTGAACATACGAAAGCTGCCGCCAATAGCGAGACCCAAAGTTGAATAAACAATATAGCTGTAGGCAATTCGCCAAAATCGCACTTTGTCATTCCACAGAATTGCCTCGGAAATTAGCGCAGCGATTAGAACGGATAGGCCCGTGATGATACCTTCTACACCAGATATCAGCAAAAATAGTGCGGGAATAATGCTAAAAAGCAGTACTACACCCCTTTTCTTTATTTTTACAACTATAAGTATGTATAAAACGCCATTTAATAGCGCAGCCAAGGGCGCATAAAACAACATGGTGTGTGGAGTAAGGTTAGCTATGGTTGAAATCAGCATAAAAATTAATGAAATTGCACTAAAAATACCACAAGTGATAAAGTCTTTTGTTGCAAGTTTGTTTTCTTTATTCATATTTTTTCTCCTTTAACTGAATATTATTTTGAACTGTCCATTCTTGTGCTTTTTTCTGTTCATCAAACATACGAGCATACCAACCTTTTTTTTCAAGGAGTGTTTTATGGTTACCTGATTCGATAATCTCACCTTTATCCAGTACAAGAATATTATTGGCATTGATTATTGTACCAAGTCTATGGGCTATAACCAATACCGTTTTATTTTTCATGAGTCTATCAAAGGCGTGCTGTATTTCAGTTTCATTATCTGCATCTAGGCTAGATGTTGTTTCGTCCAGTAGTACAATTGGTGCATCTTTGAGTAATGCTCTGGCGATGGAAATACGTTGTTTTTCTCCCCCAGATAATGTAGAACCACCTTCACCGATTATAGTGTCATAGCCATTTTCCATTTTAGTAATAAAATTATGGCAATGGGCTTCTTTTGCAGCAGCAATGACTTCATCTTTGGTAGCACTTGCTTTTCCAACTTTTATATTATTTAACACTGTGTCGTTTAGTAAATAGACGTCTTGAAATACCACCGCCATATGTTTGGTTAATGCATCAGGCGCAAATTGTCGGATATCTTCACCGTCTATGGTTATGCTACCTGATGAGACATCCCAAAAGCGAGATATAAGACTTACTATTGTCGTTTTTCCTGATCCGGATGGTCCAATCAATGCAGTTGTTGTACTATTATCGGCAGAAAATGATATGTTTTTGAGTACATCTACCTTATCAGTATATTGGAAAGATACGTTATTAAAGCTAAGGTTATAACTGTTAAAATCCGCATGATCTTTTTTGTATGAAAAGGGTTCTTCTGAAAGAATAGATATCATATTTTCGGAAGCTTTTGTGAGTGATCTAACTTGTGGATATAAGGAACTTAAGGAATTCATAGTACTGCTAATGGATATGGAAAGCAACAAAATTACAAGAAAATTTGTTGAATGCATATTCTGTTGTGTAAGTAGGTAAGTACCAATAATCAATGACATAGGCACAATAAAAGATGTTATTGTGGAAAAACTCATAGTATATGGTAGTATAGTAAGTTCTGCATGAGTGGATTCTTTTTTTAGAACACTTAGTGAATTGTCAAGCCTTTCAAATCCCTCGCCAGTAAGATTATAAAGTCGGAATGTTTTAATACCATTTATGTACTCTACGATCATTGAAATTACATTTTGTGAACTTGTACGTAGTTTTTTAGAATTTCTTGCTGCAATTTTTCCCGAAAGAGATAAGAGTGGAAAAGCCACGACTACAATAATTCCAAGGGTAAGTCCATATCTCCAATCTATGGCAAAAGATATAATAAGCGACATAAGCGTAAAAATAACAACTTTTACAAAATCACATAAGCAGTGTGTGATAATAGTTTCAAAGTCGCTTATATCCGTAGCGAGTGTACTGTTGAGCCTACCAATACTATTTTTATTAAAAAAGCCTAAATTTAAACTACGAATATGATTTCCAATTTGTAGGCGTAATTTTTTTGATATTTCAGGTCCTCGGCATTGTGCTTGTGTATATCCAATACCGTGTATGATTAATCGAGCAAAGAATATGGAAATCATAATTAGAGAATATGTTTTCAACACATCAAATGTAAATGTACCTGCTGCTAAACCCATGAATGCAAAAATCATAATACCATACATAGATGAGTTTAATAATGAATCTACCATAGATAGAATAACAGGTGAAATGAGTCTTCGAACATCACTACCTGCAAGTTGTTTTATATATTTTATAATAGAAATCATAAAGCTCGTACCTCCTTTTGGCTTGTATAAGTTTGCCACATATTTGAGTATAATCCGCCCTTCTCAAGTAGTGTATGATGTGTTCCAATTTCTTTTATCTCTCCTTCATCAAATACGCATATCTGGTCGGCATGTACGATAGTGTGCAATCGATGGGCAATCATAATAGTAGTTTTTCCAACTAAAAGATTGTTTAAAGCAAGTTGGATTTTATGCTCGTTCTCAATATCAGTAAAACTAGTTGCTTCATCAAATATGATTATAGGTGCATTTTTTAATATAGCACGAGCGATGCATATTCTTTGTTTTTCTCCTCCAGACATCTTAATGCCTTCAGCTGATAAATCGGTGTCATATTTTTTTGGGAGACTCATAATAAAATCATGTATCTGAGCTGCTTTAGCTGCGGCTTCAATATCTTCTTTTGAAGCGCTTGTTTTTCCAATTGAAATATTATGATATACTGTGTCACCTAGGATAAATGTTTCCTGAAATACGAAAGATACAAGATCCATGAGATTTTTATTTTGAATATTATAAATTGGGATACCGTCAATTGTAATTGTACCACTGTCAAGATCCCAATATCGTGGAATAAGTTGTGCAGCTGTTGTTTTGCCAGCTCCAGATGCTCCGACAAAAGCTGTTAGGCTCCCCTTCTTTAAGCAACAACTTACATCCCGTAATACTTCCTTTTTACCATATGAAAATCTCACACGATTAAAATTCACATCATAATTACCTGTATCGCAAAGTGTAAGATTTCCACTTTTAATTACGGGTATATCCATAACTTCCTTAATACGATCAATGCCAGAGGCTATTTGACTAAATATTTGCACGAAGTTAATTAAATTGCTATAAGAAGACAAGAATACGATGCTCATAATTACAAAGAATATATAAGATGACAAATCTAAAGAGTCAGTTAAGTATAAATAACCCCCAAGAGGCAAAGTGAAAAATATACCTGATTCCAAAATGACATTGCAAATCCCACGGATAGGTGCGAACTTTGAAGCAACACTCGTCCAAAATACATTAAAGTCATCGATAGTATCGGAATAATTTTGATATGAATCAGCAGTGAGATTGAATGTTTTCATAACTGGCATACCATTTACAAGTTGCATAATAACGGAATTTAATTTTCCCAATAATCTAGACATCTCTGGCATGAGTGGCTTGGCGATTATACCCATAATTACTTGTAAAATAACTGTTAGTGTAATAGGTATAAGAAGGATTAAAGCCATTGGAAGGCTTACAGTTAAAAGATAGATAAAAACTGTAATAGGAACTACTATTGCTACCACGATATCAGGTATTTGATGGGCGAGAAATACTTCAATGCGTTCCACGTCTTCAACTAGTATTTTTTTAATTTCTCCTGAACTGTTGTCGGTGAAGAAACCGAGATTGATTTCACCAATGTGTTCACTGATACGCCGTCTAACCAAATACAATGTATTATATGCACCTATGTGTGTTAATGCAAGTGAAATAGCTTGAAATATAAACCGAAAAATAATGAAAATTGTAGCTGTAATTCCATAGTTCATTGCAATGCGCATATCTCCAGTCTGATTGAACACAAACAATATGGTCTTAAATACCATCATGTATGGGACAAAAGTGCATAATCCTGATAAAACACTGAAAAAGATGGCAATGTTAAGTGATTTTTTATTGTGGTCTGCTAAAGAGAACAGATAGCTAATACCTGTGGATGATTTTTTACCGGATTCTTTTTTTTGGCTCATGTTTAACCTCCTCAATTAATAAAAATTACAAGTTAGAAGTCTCTAACTGTGGGGCGAAAAAAAGTAGATATTATCTACTTTCATTAAAGATAAACGAAAACATCAAATCAAACAAAGCGTCTAGGGTACGGTCTAAAGCGTCTTCATGTAACACATCTTTGCCTTCCTGTACCATGGCAAGTATTTTCATGAGGTTGGCGATGAGCTTATAATCAATATCAGATTGAATACCTTCAATACGTCCCAAAAGGGCGTTTGCTGCGTTTTTTTCTTTGTTATCGTCAATAAAATATTCTTTAGGTAGAGCTGCTTGTAATTTATTCTCATCTTCCTGTGTGAGATGCTGATAAATGGAATTTGGATTACAGAAGAGAGTTCTCAATAATTCCTTTCCTTCCGAAACGGAGACCTTTTCGCGCCCACTTAAAACAGTATCAAAATGCTTCCAAAATTTTTCGCGTTGAAGTAAAATAATCTCGTATACAAACATTTCTTTTGAATGAAAAAAGTTGTAAAACGTGCTCTTTTTTAATCCAACAGCCTCCATAATTTTATCAACAGATGTGTGGGTCATACCATATTCTTTGATAAGGGAGAAGCCTGCATCAAGCATCTTAATTCTCATTTCTTCTCTTTCTAAAGATGTAAAAATTTTAGGTGTCATAAAAACCTTCCTTTAACGACTAAAACTATTTGATAAAACGACTATTTATAATAAATGGTCATTTAATATATTAGCACTCTCTCTTTCATATGTCAAGAGAGTTAATCCTAAAAATCGATTAACTAATAAAGGATATGAGTATATTTTAAAATTTATGGTAGTTTTCCGCATCTTCTTTTGTTTTATGAACTGTACCATGTGGATGTTCAGGTGGTGCATAAATAGAGTATAATTTAAGTGGCTTATATCCTGTATTAATCAAATTATGCCATTTGCCTGCAGGTATAAATATTGCATAATCATCGTAGATGTTTTCTTGAAAATCCAACTTATTTTTTTCATCACCCATTTTAACTATTCCTTGGCCCTCTTCAATACGTATAAATTGATCGTGATCATGGTGAACTTCTAAGCCTATGTCATCTCTAACATTGATGCTCATTAAAGTTAGTTGCAAATATTCTCCTGTCCATAATGCTGTTCGAAAAGTATTGTTTTGTTTAGTAGCTTCCTCAATATTCACTACATATGGTTTTGGTCCATAGTCCTTTATTTTTATTAACGGTTTTGGAAAGTTTGAATAGTCAATTGGTGAGTTGTTCCAGCAAGGATATTGGTATGAATTGTAGTCATTATACATTGGTTGGTTACTCCAATAAGAGGACTGATATGGTTTATAATTATTATTCATAGTGGTAATTCCTTTCATAAGTTTTATTAATATCATATGCTATAGATAGTAGAGGTGTGTACGACAAAATTAATCTAAAATATAGATAAAATATGTACTTCGTATAAATAAAGTTATATAATTTAGAGAGCATTGACAGTCAAGCGTACTTGTTTATCTTATGTTATCCTATTTCCAAGGAGGTGTTAATTATGCACGCATGGAAACAGATACAGAAAACAGTAGACTATATTGAGAAACATATCTCTGAAGAAATAAGTATAGATTCATTGGCAAAACAAGCGTCATTATCACAATTTTATTATCAGCGGTTATTTAGTAGATTGGTTAAAAAACCTGTACATGAATATGTAAAGTTGCGTCGCCTTGCAAGAGCATCTGAAGAACTAATTAACAATGAAAAACGAATCCTCGATATTGCGTTGGATTATGGCTTTTGCTCTCATGAAACCTTTACACGAACATTCAAAAATACATTTGGTATAACACCTGAGCAATATCGTAGAAACCCTGTTCGACTTAATAATTTTGTTAAACCACAACTACTTCTGAAATATACATTAGTCGATGAAAATGTTCCCTTGATTGCCGATGATATCGTACTTGAAATTAGTCGGCGAAAGATTTCAACGTGTCAGTATTTTGTTGGAATTACTGTAGAAGAACCAATTGATAAGATGCCTGGTAGTGGAGAGACAGGGATAGATAGCCTCAGCAAGGTATGGGATGACTTCCATGAAAACAAAATTAATATAAAAGAACTTAAAACAGGGGGGGACGAAATTGGTGTTGCCTACCCTGGAACGAAAGAAGATTATTATCGCTACTTTGCAGGTGCCGAAGCTACTTCTGATAATCAGACTAAAGATTTTACTTCTTGGGAATTACATGAGGGTGAATATATTGTCTGTGCCTTTGAAGCAGAAAACTTTGAAAAGCTTATTACGGACACAGTATATAAAGCACACAAATACCTGTTTGAAACATGGCTACCTAATCATAAGTATATTACCAAGCCCTTTGCGGTAGAACGTTATGCTAGTCATGAACATGATACTACCGAAATGGAAATATGGGTTATGCCTGTTAATGTAGAATAGGAGGAGTAATAGATATGGAATGGAGCGATTGCTATGGTCCAGAGAACCTACCTACCTTAGACAATATTAGAGAGTATGTAAATAGTGACCTTTGGGAAGATTTAAATTTATTCTTACAAAACGTTTATCACATTCAACCAAAATTGACATATAGTAATTGCTCTATGCAACGAGGTTGGAATGTAAAATATCGTAAAAGTGGAAGATCTTTAGTCACTCTCTACCCTATGGAAAACTACTTTATTGCTCTTATAGTAATTGGAAATAAGGAGATGAATGAGGCTGAATTGCTAGTACCATTTTGCAGCGATTATACTCAATCCTTATTTCAAAACACAGATTTTTCTGCAGGTGGACGTTGGCTGATGTTGAAAGTTACTGAACCATCAATATTACAAGATGTAGAAAATTTAATACAGATAAGGGTAAAACCAAAATAAGAGTAAATATGGACTTGATATTATCTTTACAAGTCCATATTTTATTTATCGCGAAGACAATGAGCCAAGCGGCTGCAAGCAGACGCGAAACGATGATGAAAAGCAAGAGAAACAGGCGAAGCATGTTTGGCTTGCTTAGAAGAGGAGTAAATGTCTGCTTGCAGACATTTGGCGACGTCCGCGTGAAAAGCAAGAGAAACAGGCGAAGCATGTTTGGCTTGCTTAGAAGAGGAGTAAATGTCTGCTTGCAGACATTTGGCGACTATCCGCGTAACAACAGAGAACTCGCAAAGCGTGTTTCTTGTAGTTTAAGTCATAAAATTCTAAGCCGCAATATCTTTTTTTGAATATTTTACACATGAAACAATAACAAAGAAAATACTAACGATTAAGCCAATAAAAACTAGAAAACTATCTATTTTGCCGCTAGAAAATATATCGCCTGCTCCTGCATAGTAAAAGGGTGTGACATATTTTAAAAACTCTAGATTTTCAACTGTTTTGATCATAATATCAGTGAAATAAAGTATTGTGACAATTCCAAGTGCCAATCCAGTGTTCGCCTTTTTTGAGAACGAAGATATACCAAAACATATGAAAGCAATTTGTATATGTAAATAGAATTGTGCTAAGTGATAAAGCAAAAATTCTGGCATAGGTATTGACTCTCCAATTAATACAAATGATAGTGTTGCCATAGAAAAACATATCAATTCGAACGTAAATACAACAACTATCATCGCAATTAGTTTTTGAAAAACAACATTCGCCCTGCTGATTGGAAAAGCAAGTAAGAATTCAGCTGTATGTCCTGCCTCCTCTTTTGATAATATATCAGCCCCAAGCATTGCAGTAAAAAGTGCTCCACCTAAAGATAGTACTACACCCACTTGGCTTCCATAATATCCAATAGCTGAATAAATACTCAATTGATCAAGGCCTAATGCAGCAGATAATCCCTCCATATTGCTAAATAAATCTCCCATTTCAATTAATTGTTCTTCCATCATTGGAAACATAAGCATAACAGCCAATATTATTGCTCCAATTGAAAAAGCCCATATTAGCATAGTTTTTAAATTTGCCTTTAACTCATGTTTTATAATTGTCATAGCAAACTCCCTTCCGCCTTTTAGGCTTAATTTTCGTAAAAATGCATAAATATTTCTTCCATTGAGGGTTCTTCTATGACCATATCATCAATGGAAAGATGTTGTAGTTCATTTATAAGTGCAGCTATTTTGCCGTGATACAAAAATTCCACATTATTTTCTTTTTGAAAAATGTCTTTAATGCCATCTAATTTTGGAACTTCGCAAATACCATAAATCTTTACTCTCTTTGCATTTGCTTTTGCCAACTGTTCAACAGAATCAACTGTTATTAGTTTACCTTCTCTAACTACTGCTGCATTTTTGCAATAACGTTGAATTTCAGATAATATATGAGAGGAAAGAAATACTGTTGCACCTCTTTTATTTCTTTCTAAAAGCAAATCGAAAAATTCTTTTTGCATTAACGGATCTAATCCTGAGGTAGGTTCATCCATAATATAAAGGTCTGGTTCATGCTGCATTGCACATATAATACTAATTTTCTTCCTATTACCTAGAGAAAGTTCCTCTATTTTCTTTTTTGTATTTACCTTAAGTCTTTCACATAACTCACTCGATTGATTTTTGCAATTTTTATTATGTAA
This sequence comes from Alkalibaculum sporogenes, assembly GCF_009362815.1. GTDB lineage: Bacteria > Bacillota > Clostridia > Eubacteriales > Alkalibacteraceae > Alkalibaculum_A > Alkalibaculum_A sporogenes. Next base: position 75,155 of record NZ_WHNX01000008.1, read on the forward strand.
CTTAGCAGAGAAATCTATAATCTCATCTACTCTCATTTTTGGATAAAACATAGCTTCCGATGGCATGTAACCAACTCTTTGTAGTATTTCAATTTTATTTTCTTTACTATCTTTTTCAAAAATTGATATAGAGCCGGATGAAGGAGATATTAACCCTAACATTAAACGTATTGTTGTAGATTTTCCTGCTCCATTTGGCCCTATAAAGCCAAACATATCCCCTTCTTTTACCGAAAAATTTAAATCACTGATACCTCTAGCCTTACCGTATTTTTTGGTCAGATTATTTATTTCGATTATATTATTCATTATGAGAATCCCCCTCTATATTTCTAGTTACTATCTTTATTTTGATAATTACTCAGCATCTGATTAAGATTTTTAGAATCTAATTTATTAGTAATATATATTCCTACCCATATTCCTATAAAACAGATAATCATATAAATTAAAAAAGAACCTATTGCCCATGTCTCCATACTATCAAACCAATTAAAGATAATACTTATAATGATAATTAAGATCATAGAACAAATAAACCATAGTCCTAATTTTATAAATAATTCTTTTTTACTATACTTATTTTCATCTGAAAATATTATCATTTGAAAAGTAGAAATGCCATAACATACAAGCAGCATTTGTAACATAATAAATATATCAACATTTCTACCTCCATGAATCAGTACAAGAATACAGTACATAGAAAGCATGGCAGCAAAATATATACATCCGTACAATTCATTTTTTAGTTCCCATTTGTAGAACTGAAAGAATTTCTTCAAAATTATAACCTCCTTTAATTAAGTTTAATTATGTAAAATTTATAGTCATCTAAGTCTGTAATACTTCTCTGAACTGTTTTGCATAATGTCTAGATATAATAATATGCTCTCCATTTTTCATAGTAGTGTCAATTCTATTTCCCATTTCACTTTTTAGGCTAGTTATCTCGTTTAGATTAATAACCATTGATTTACTACAACGAAAGAATCCAAAGTCATAAAATAACGTTTCCAATTCACTTAAAGTGTTGGACACTTTATAAACACTATCTTCTGTATAGGCAAATACCACATTGTCAACACTTTCAAAATAATAAATGCGAGAAGGTTCTATTAAATGAATTTTTCCATCTTTCTGTCCAGAAATTTTACGTTTTCTCAGATTGAGTAGGGACATAACTTCTAATATTTCATCGCTAATTTCATGACATCGAAAGACAATTTCATCTTCACCATCCTTTATGTATTCAATTCTTATTTTCATAGGCTAATACCTCCGATCCATGCAAGAATAATATTTGTAAGTAATAAACATGTAAATTCATATTTTTGAGAGTATAAAAGGACGTGATTTATTAAGATATAAATAATACTATCTTTTTTTAAATATAAACTATTGTACTATCTAATACAATACCATAGCTATTAAGTTGCAGTTTAAGACCCTTGAGTTACACATTTGACGCATTAACAGGCACTAAGATCTCGTAGGTGATGAAGAAAACCCATACTGAATAAAATTTCGTTTTATGATAAAATATAAGTAAATAAGATAAGTTAAGTATTAACTTATACGTAAATTAGTAGCCAATAAAAAGTAGTATTGATAAGTAATTTATTTTAGAAAGGGTGCGTTTGATATGAATACTTTAATTGTTTATGCAAGTAAATATGGATGTACAGAAAAATGTGCAAATTTAGTTAAAAAAGGTTTAAATGATCAAGTTGATTTAATCAACTTAAAAGAAGTAAATGATATTGATTTATCAAAATACAGTAAGGTAATAATTGGGGGATCAATCTATGTTGGCAAAATTCAAAAGATAGTCTCAGATTTTTGTTCTAAATATTTAGATGAATTATTAGAAAAACGGGTAGGATTATTTATTTGTGCTATGCAAGAAGCTGATATTATTGATAAGCAATTAAATGAAAATTTTCCTCTAGAACTAACAGAAAAAGCAGAAATCAAAGAATGGTTAGGTGGGGAATTTTTGCTGGATAAAATGAGTTTTATAGATAAAATGATAGTAAAAAAAGTATCAAAAGTTACGACTAATACAACTAATATATTAGTAGATAAAATAAATGGATTTGTAAAGATTATGAATTAATATAAATAAAGAATAGATAGTATATATACTGACAAAATTATTTAGAATTTCCCTATAATATGTAGATGGAGCATCCGGGAATAGTAGGTGCATAAATAGACGTGTTTCCAATAAATTACGTCCTTAAGCTTCATTGAATATAGTAAACTTAAGTGATATTATAAAATGGAAAACATTGTAATGAGTGTAAAGTTAAAACCTATGTTAATGTAATTTTCTATAAGCTTGTTACTAATGCATTAATTAAGTAAATAACAAACTACTTATACATAATACTTTACAGTAGTATTTTCATTATATATTAAGGAGGGAAAAGTATATGTACAAATTTAGACCAGCAACTGATCGCATTAAATTTATGCATAAGCTCATTCGTGATAGAGTTATTCAGACAGATTCAGAAAGAGCACTTATTACAACACAGTCTTACAAAAAAAACGAGCATGTGGTACCAATAATAAAAAGACCATTAGCTACCTATGATGTCTGCGCACGGATGACCGTTCGTGTAGAAGACTTTGAGATTATCGTTGGAAACAAAGCCAAAAACTTTCTCGGTTCTGGAACAAATCCTGAGTGGGGAGGGGCAGGTTGGATTCCAAGCGAGGTTGAGAATGGGAATTGGACTCTTTGGGATGACGGGCTGTATCACAACCCTGAAGGAGAAGAACTTAAACTAACCATCGCTCCCGAGGACTTGGAGGCACTTAATTCAATACGTGAATACTGGAAAGATAGAACAGTTACTACAACTGCAAACGCATGGCAACCTGATGGATACGAAGAACTTTGTCGCCTTAATGTAAGCAGCTACTTACCTGGTTCACCTCTGATGATGATTCCAGTAGGGCATCTTACCCCAGGTTTTGAGAAGATAATTAATGTAGGTTACAAAGCCATTCGCAAGCAGGCTCAGGATTGGATGGATGACCATATAGGAAATTTAATGGGTGAGGACATGGATAAGTACATGTTCTATAAATCTGCAGTTATTGCCTGTGATGCAGCTACCATAATGGTTAAGCGATACGGTCAGGAATGCTTAGACAAAGCTGAGAAGTGCAAAGATGAAAAGCGCAAGGATGAGCTCTTAAAAATGGGTGAGGGTCTCATGTGGATCTCTGAAAACCCAGCTCGAAATTTTTGGGAAGCGTGTCAGGGAACTATGATGTATCAGCTGTTTTTGGCTGTAGATGCTGGTTATCCAGCTATGGCTTTTGGTCGTTTTGATCAGTACACTTGGCCATTTCTTAAGTCTGATCTTGAGGCTGGAACTATTACCATGGATGAAGCTCAGGAGATTGTTGATGCTTTTTTTCTAAAAGCTAATTGTTTCTATGGTGCTGCTCCTGGGTTCATCGCACAAACCACGGGAATCGGAAATACATACCAACATACTACTATCGGTGGAGTTAACCGTGAAACCGGAGAAGATGCTACTAATCCTATTACTTTTATGGTTCTTGAAACCATAGGAAGACTTAAGCTGCACGATCCAACTATCTCTTTGCGTATTAATAAGAAAACTCCTAACGAACTTTGGGAATGCGCTCTAGAGACATCTAAACTTGTAGGTGGGTTGCCATTATTTCAAAATGATGAAGTCATTATGGCAGGTCTTATCAATGAACTTGATTTTGAGCTCAAGGACGCCCGTGATTATAGTGTAATAGGTTGTCAGGAAATAGTTGGTTCAGGAAATGATTATCCTGCACCTAATGGAGTTCACGCCCCTCATGCAAGTGTCCATTATGGTGGTATCTTTGATATGGCTATTAATAATGGAATCAATCCTTTTAATGGTGAAGCAAGTACACTAAAGACTGGCTACCTTTACGAGATGAAAAATTTTGAAGATGTAAAGGCTGCTGTCAGAGCTATGTCTAGCTACATACTTAAGTTGTTTGTGACGATTAACAATTATACAGAGTATTTGACTATGTACCATTGTACTCATGCAGCGCTGTCTATTTCTATGGAAGGATGTATGGAGTCTGGCAAAGATTGCGTCTGCGGTGGTGCAAAGTATAACTCCTACGGTGGTACTGCTACAGGCCTTGCTACAATTGCGGACTCTCTTACTACTATCAAGTATATGGTATTCGATAAGAAACTCTGTACAGCTAAGGAGCTTTATGATGCAGTTATGGCTAATTGGGAGGGTTATGAGGTGCTACAACAAAAGATTTTATCTGAGGTGCCTCACTTTGGAAACGATGATCCATATGCAGATGAACAAATGAAGTGGATTTGTGATACTTACTACGATATCTGTAAAGAGTGTTATAGCACAAGATCTAAAGTCTACAAGTCTGGTCTATACGGTGCATCAGATCATGTCGCACAGGGATACCATACTTGGGCAACACCAGACGGTAGAAAAACTGGAGAAGCTCTTGCTGATGCGGCTTCGCCTGCACAGGGAAGAGATCTGAACGGACCTACCAGCGTACTTAATTCGAGTACCTGTTTTGATCATACTAGGTATATGGGTGGAATGGCTATCAATCTTAGAATTCATCCTGCTGCATTAAACGGTGAGTTTGGTATAGCTAAGTTACGTGATTTGACTAAGCAGTTCTTTGAAGAAGGCGGTATGGAAGTTCAATATAATGTCGTTAGTTCAGAGACTATGAGGGCTGCACAAGAAGATCCTCAAGCTTACCGAGATCTTGTGGTTCGTATTGCCGGCTACTCTGCTTACTTTGTAGAGCTTAATACAGATTGTCAAAATGATATTATTAGAAGAACAGAAAATGCAATTTAATAAATAATTAAAATATATTTTTAAATACAATCAATTAAAAAAAGATTTAAAAAACAAAGGCTGTGAGAGGAAAAACTTTCTTCACAGCTTTTGTTTTTTAAAAATACTATAATTTCTTTTTTTATTGATTGTTAATTTACAATGTATTTTAGATGCAATTATTAGATTAAAAAGAGAGGTTTAAATCCTGAGAGAATATTGAAAATGGTAGCATAAATATATTAAGCGTGTCATCTTGCATTGAGAGGGTATAATAAATTTATAGAGGTAAAAAATAAGATTATTAAAACAAAAAGGAGATACTATGGCTGATATAAATGAAATAGGATGGAATTTAGATAATAGTTATGCGCGGTTACCAGAAGTTTTTTTTACTAGGCTTGACCCTACTCCCGTACTTTCACCTAAATTGGTCATTTTAAATGATCCATTAGCTGAGTCACTAGGATTAAATGCTCATGAGCTACAAAGTGATGATGGGGTAGCAGTGTTTGCGGGCAACAAAATTCTAAAAGGCTCTTTACCTCTTGCCCAAGCATATGCAGGGCATCAGTTTGGACATTTTAACTTATTAGGGGATGGTCGGGCTATATTGCTTGGGGAACAAATAACACCTCAAGGTAATCGCTTTGATATTCAACTTAAAGGTTCAGGTAGAACGCCCTATTCTCGTCGTGGAGATGGTAGGGCGACTCTTGGACCGATGTTGCGAGAGTATATTATCAGCGAAGCAATGTACTCACTAGGAATAGCAACTACCCGAAGTTTAGCAGTCGTAACGACAGGTGAATCAGTAATTAGAGAAACTAATCTCCCTGGTGCAATTATGACACGTGTAGCTGGGAGTCATTTGAGAGTGGGAACATTTGAGTATATTTCAAAATATGGTTCTCTTGACGAATTAAGAAAAATAGCAGACTATACCTTGCAAAGGCATTTTCCAGATGCTGACTTGGTACCTAATCCTTATCTTTTTCTACTACAGGAAGTAATAAAACGACAGGCTATACTAATTTCTAAATGGCAATTAGTTGGTTTTATTCACGGAGTTATGAATACTGACAATATGGCTCTCAGTGGAGAAACCATAGATTATGGTCCTTGTGCTTTTATGGACAACTATGACCCAGCAACTGTATTTAGTTCTATTGATATCCAAGGTCGATATGCCTATGGAAATCAACCCAATATGGCAGGTTGGAATCTTGCTAGATTTGCTGAGACATTATTGCCACTGCTACATGAAAGTCAAGAGCAATCACTTAAAATTGCTCAAGAAGCAATATCACAATATAGTGAGTTATATAAAAGTAATTGGCTTTCGGGAATGAGAGCAAAATTAGGGATTTATAATGAAGAGATAGAAGATATAACACTCATTGAAAACCTTCTTGCCATGATGCAAAAAAATCGTGCTGACTATACCAATACTTTCCGTGCTTTAACATTTGGAAAATTAGAAGACACAGTTTTGAATGGAACCTTAGAATTTACTAAGTGGCATGAACAATGGCAGGCGAGATTAGATAGACAACATGAATCTAAAGAATCATCATTTCAGTTGATGCGAAAATCTAATCCTGCGTTAATTCCACGTAATCATAGGGTAGAGGAGGCACTTAATGCAGCAGTTAAAGGAAACTATAAGGTGATGGAAGAACTGCTAAATGTTCTTTCAAATCCTTATGAACACTCGGCTAAGCAGGTCGAATACTCCACTTTACCAAAACCATCAGAACGTCCTTATCGAACATTTTGTGGAACCTGATAATTTTATAATATGAAACTCTAATATAAGATAATTATATTGAGATGGAGATTAACTTCAGATAATTTTATCCCCCATTAACAGGCACTAAGATTCCCACTTCAAAAAAGATAAGTGAAAAAGTCGCGACACTCGCAAGTGAAAGCAAACTTTCATTTGCGTAACTTAATAACTATGAAGTTAAATAGCATGCTATTTGACTTCCTTCGATTTAGCCTATCGAAAATATATTTTCGATAGGCTCATTGTTTCGCCAAAACTAATATTCAGTAAAAAAAACCTACTGAATAAAGTTTCACTTTATCTGCTTGATTTTTTTAATGTGTTATATTAAAATAATGACATAAGCTAATTAATGTATCACATTATAAAAAACATACATCATTTATCATTTTTAGGAATCAATTTAAAGATTTGCGAATAATATATAACAAAAAAGGGGATGTAATAGAATGGAAGAAGTAAGAGCAAAGCTAGAAGAATTAAGAAAATCGATTAAAGATATAAACTCTGAAAACGATTACAAGTACACAGATGGCTGGCGTGATGGAATAGAATTTGCTATTGATCGAATTGAGAAAACAATACAAATATAATAATTAGAAAACTATATAATAGTAAGAGCTTTAATGAAGGTTTGTATAAACTTAATTAAAGCTCTTTTGTCGTAGGATATTAAAATTTTTGAAGATAAGAATTTAAATTACGGCTAGAGTTAAAGAGACAATATAGTATAATCCGAAAGCCGATTGACTTGTATAATAATGGAATATATGATAAGTTGTAAACACACCCTATGATATATTATAACATTAAATCTATGGAATAATACTAAGCAAAAAGACTAGATTATTTAAGATGATAAAGAAAGGTGAATTGCAAATGAGCAAAGAAATAGCGGTATATGTTTTATTCTTTTTAACCTTCATATTTGGGAGTATATATCATTTTAGTATACGAAGACAGTGTATTTATCCGGTGAGATTAACAAAACCAAGGATTATTTTATCAACAATTTCTCCTTTCATATTTTGCTTTATAGCTTATATTGGTGGTAATTTATGGAGTCACTATATACTTGCACTTTTGGCAGCTGTATTTATAATATCTGGGGTTGTTGGAGAAGGAATTCATAAAAAAGGAATTTATTATCGCCCTATGGGACATGCAGCTCTCTTGATTAGATTGGCTAAATGGGAAGATATTAAAGACATTAAAATTGATATAAATAAAAATAAACTACATAGTTTTAGATACAAAACTACAACAATATATCCAGGTCAGTATTATAGTCACGAGGATATTAATGAATTTAAGAAATCTATTAAAATTTAATTGTACATTAAAATTAATACATTAAAACGAACAAGATTAAATCAGTTGTTCGGGGGTTCGAGTCCCTCAAGGCGCACCAATATCAGTACTTTCAAGCGTTTATAGACTACTTTAAAATGAAATTTAGCCATTATTTAGCCACTTAGTATTAATTAATGAGAATAACCCTATCACAAATATTTTGAGATAGGATTTCTGTTATTCAGAGGATATGATAAATCATGAATGATGACAAATAGATACTGTGCTACGATTTCTTTGCTAAATGAGATTGTAGATGAAAACAACAATGAACTGATTAGAAATGCATTAACAAAATTGTTGGTTGAAGAAAATACCACAGCCGTACAAGAACGAGCGAAAAGATTTTTAAGTGAATTGTAAAATTAGTTAATCATTTTCTCAAAACAAAGGGAATTAAGAAATTTGTAGAATATATATGTAAGACTATTTAGAATTGGAAATTAATTGTAGGAACGCGTAATGGATATATCTTTGACTAAATCAGAGTTAAAAGACGCAGAAATTATTCATGCAATGCAAATTAAATCATTTATGCCATTATTGGAGAAATATCAAGATCATGAAACCAGTCCTGCTAATGAGTTAGTCGAAAAAATAATTGAAAGAATAAATCAGACATTTTCAGATTATTATATTATTAAAAGCGAAGGTATCAATATTGGTGGAGTTAGAATAGTGAAAATGAATGATAAGCATTATCGTGTTAGTCCTATTTTTATTTTACCAGATCAACAAGGAAAGGGAATAGCACAGGAAGTATTTCAAATGCTTGAACAAATATATTTTGATGCAAATGGATGGGAATTAGAAACTATATTACAGGAACAAGGAAATTGCCATTTATATGAAAAAGTTGGATATAAGCAAACAGGAAAAACGAAAGTAATAAATGATAGATTGACCTTAGTATTCTATAAAAAATAGTAAATCGTATTTATAGAGTGATGATTAAATATTAATCAAGAAATTTCAAAAATATCAATTCATAGCTCCAATTTTACATAATGAATATTAAAAAACTCTTTTTAGAAAATTGAATAATGTTTGAAATTTCAAAGGGTGTAGGTACTAAAAATGAGTTTAACACAATTGGTCATTATGTAAAACTCAAAAGTAATAAAATGATTTATCACAGTAATGTTTCTTTTTTGAAGCATTAGTAAGAAAATACTAACTAAGGTAATTTTACATTAGAAAAAGGAGAAAAAATATGAAACTTCCACTGACTTGTTTTAAATGTATGGATGATAAAGAACAGTTTATGTTAGATTTATTAGAAAGAAAATTATATAGTGTAACTATAAATGATTCAGGAATATATAAAATGACTTGTGATAGAGGACATACATCCTATACAATGTTACAAAATGAAAAATTTGAAATACTGTTTGATATGGGTATATATGCTTTTCAAGACGGTTATTACCGTGAATCAATATCTAGTTTTGTTGCATCACTTGAACGTTTTTATGAATATTCGATTCGATTATTTTGTACTATTAATAAAATTGATGACGATGTCGTAAGCTCAACATGGAAAAACGTTTCGGCACAATCTGAAAGACAATTTGGAGCTTATTGTTTTCTCTATTTACTTATAATGGGTGAACCCCCTAAAGTGATAGCTAATAAATATACTACTTTTAGAAATAAAGTAATTCATAAAGGATATATTCCAAACGAAAATGAGACAGTAGAGTATGCCAAAGTGATATATGATTTTATTATGAATGAAATAATAAAATATCAATCGAAATATGGAGTTTATCGTGAAGAGATGACATTTAAAAGACTATTAAGATTACATAATGAGGCTCAAGAAGGGATGTTTGTAAATGTAGCTACTAGTTGTTTGTCAACATCTTTAAGCCTTACTCCTCCGATTAATCAATTTCCTCCTTTTGATGAAGTTATAAAAAATCATAGAAATGAATTTAAGTAGTGAGTAATATCTTTTATTCAATAAAGGATTTATACGCATTCTTGAGTATACGTTATTGTTTATAAATAAATGTTAAAAGAATTAACGGGTTACCATATAGCAACCAATTACACATATTTTAGCAAGTGTGAACTGATATTTTAAGACATAGCTTAAACCATTGAAGTATCAATAAGAATATAGGTTTTAATGAGTTACACACAATTTCAAGATAAGGATAACTCATGAAGGAAGATCACAACAAAAATTTTATTTTGTTACTAATTCGTACATATGGTATAATATACTTAATTAAATAGACTAAGTACCCTACTTTTTTATAAAGTGGAAGCCAACAGGCACGGGAAAGTACTAACATTACGTTAGTGTACCCGTGTCTTTTTTGTATAGAAAATCAAAGAGAGAAGGTGAGGTAAAGGAATATGAAAACTAATTATTTTATAAAACAATCAAAAGTACCAGAATCAATGGATTTATATATTTATGATTATGTAACTGGTGATGAAGTTAATGTGTTTGGTGAGGTTACTGAGAGCAGTACATCTGCAAATTATATTAAAAGCCAATTAGAAAATGCTATCGATGTTAAAACAATAAATATTTATATTAATAGTTATGGTGGAAGTGTAAGTGAAGGATTAGCAATATATAACCAGTTAAAGAGGCATCCAGCCCATAAGATAGTACATATAGATGGATTTGCTTGTTCCATTGCAAGTGTAATAGCAATGGCTAGGGATAAGGTGATAATGGGTTCTAACACGTTAATGATGATACATCATGCCGCTATGGGAGTTTTCGGAAATGCTAAAGATCTAAAAAAAGCTGCAGCCGATATTGAAATAATAGATGGTGCTAGTTGTTCAAGTTATTTAGCAAAGGCTGGAAACAAATTGACACAGGCGAAATTAACACAATTACTTGATAATGAAACATGGCTAGATGCTACCCAGTGCATCTATTATGGACTTGCAGACTCAATAGAAGGAGAAGAGGACAGCACTAATACTATTGATCAAGCGAAGCAAAGATACAAACAGTCCATACAGGCTGAAATAAATCGAACCCAAAAAGATATAAAAGTGCCTAAAGAATTAACCAAGCAAAAAACAAATGCAGAGAAGTTAATGGAAGCATATAAAAATAGGAAAACAAATGGCGAGAAATTAAATTAACGGAGGTCAATTATGAAAAAGGGAAAGCAAAAGATACATCGAGATTCAAGGTATGACATATACCGAATTAGTATCTAAGGATTTGAATACTAAGATGAGTGAATTAATGGCAGAAAGAAAAAGGATTGAAAAAGGTATTGATGAAACACTAGTGAAGATAAAAGAAAGAGGATCTAGCAACAATGGATTAGCAGAGATTGTTGGTGATCTAAGAGAAAAAGAAATTATAATTAAAAGAGAAATTGAAATTGCTTCAAGCAAGTATGCTGTTGATCTTAACTTATTGTCAATGGCAAATACAATAGATAGAGCAGACTCAGAGAATAAAGGAGTAGATCTACTTTTCTCAATAGGTCCTAAAGTAAATGAGATAATTGGAATCTTATCAGAAATAGAAAAATGCACAAAATAGACTTTGCTAACAGATATTTAATAAAAGAGGTAGATTTATGAATGGGGATGAGATAAAAAAGCAAACAGAAGAGATGCTATTAAAAGTGCCAGATCTGAGAAGTGATATATTGAGAATGGATTATCAGATTAAGACAGGATCTGCGGATAAGAAGATAATTCAGTTAAGGGACAAGAAGGTTAGTGAATTAGAATTTATTATTCAAGTAGTTAGTACGCTTTCAGAAGATAATCAACAGATCATTTGCTATAAGTACTTTGATAAAATGAAAAATATTCATATAGCCAAAAGGTTGGGAGTACATCCTAGGACTATTAATAGAAGGATAAATAATGGATTATTGATGGATATTGGAAACAATTATTTGGTTATTAAGTTATAAATATTTCGAAACTCACATACACACTTGACAAATATATTTATAATTGATCATAATTCAAGATGTAAATTATGGTATAATTAATCAAATAATTAATAAAATTGGAGTTGTTAAAATGGCAGATGTTAGACTTAAATTATTTGAAATAAAAAATCTATTTAATCAAATAGATGTTAAATTGCCGTTTGAAGATAATGTAAACATATTTTTAGGTGAGAATGGAATGGGAAAGACCACTGTTCTAAATTGTTTATATTATACTCTTATCGGTGAAATTGAAAAAATGAATTCTATTATTTTTGATGAAATAACAGTCGTTTTCGATAACGATGAAAAATTATCAATCACTCATGATGATATCATAGCCTTCGTAGAAGAATATGAACGTGAAAGCCCATTATATCGTAGGAGAAAACTTAGATTTGATAGTATTTTTTCAAGCAAAGAAATACTAGATTTAAAAGAAAATAATATTAACATTAAAAAATACTATACAAAAATAAGTGAAATTTATAATGTTCCTGTTGCATATGCAAGAAATGAATTTGACAAATATATATTTAATAAATTCTATACTAGTGGCCACGGAAGTTATGAAAACGTAGTAGAATTTAATAAAAGAATTACTGAGATAATAAGTGATAAAGTATTGTATTTCCCAACATATAGAAGAATAGAAGAAGATATTACAAAACTTGGAATAGACCTTGAAAAAACTAATGTTAAAGATAAACTTATTCAATTTGGGATGTCAGATGTTGAAACAACTATTGAAAATATTCTAGCAACAATTAAATCAGCTGCTATTACAGGATTCACAAAAATGACCGGTATTTTACTTAAGCAATACTTACATGAAGATGTATTAACTGACGAAGATTATATAATTGATCATGAAAAACTAAGTATTGCATTAGCTAGAATCGGAGATGAAATTGATAAAGCAGACAAAAATGAAATAAAGGAATTGGTAAAAAAATCTGAAATATATAATAATAAATACTTACTTAATCTTATTAAAAATCTCATTAGTAGTTATGAAAAACAAAACCAATATGATGAAAGAGTTAGAAAATTTGTAGAAGTATGTAATAGCTATTTCAGTAAAAACAAGAAGTATATATATGATGAAAGTAATTTAGAATTGGGAATTTACAGAGATAATTCAAAAAACGAAATAAGTATTCATAACCTTTCTTCAGGTGAAAAACAAGTGATTTCAATATTTTCAAAATTATATTTAAGTTTAAATACCGATGAAAGTTGTATTATACTTTTTGATGAACCTGAGCTATCACTATCAATTAAATGGCAAGAAACCTTTCTGCCAGATATTATAAGATCTGAAAGATGTAAATTATTAGTAGCAGTCACCCACTCACCGTTTATATTTGATAACGAATATGATGACCTAGCAAAAGATATGGGGAATTATATTTTAGAAAAAAGAATTGAGGAGTGATATATTACAATGAATATACAGGAGATAAAAGATGCAAGAGAAAAAGGAGTAACTGCTTATACAAGATTTTGTTTAGATAAAGAATACCATAATAAGAAAATATTTTGTTTTTTTGAAGGTGAAGATTACAAATATTATAATCCTCGTATAGAAAAATATATGCAAATAGATTATCATCAGATTATATATTATAGCTGTGGTGGAAGAAGAGAGGTTTTAAAGGTACACAGAAAAATTAAAAAAGATGAAGTATATAATAATGTTAAAAAAGTTTATTTCATAGATAGAGACTTTGTCCCTGAATGCATAGAAGATTTTGATGTTTATCAAACGCCTTGTTATTCAATAGAAAATTTTTATACGAGTCTAACTTCTTTTAAAAAGATTTTAAATCGTGAATTTGGGATTAACATACATGAAAAGGATTTCGAGAAGTGTGTAAACGACTTTGAAAAAGTGCATCTACTATTTCATGAAACAACCAAATTTCTTAATGCTTGGATTTGTGGTCAACGAAAATTTGAAAAAGTTACAAATAATAAGAACGTTCTTAAATTAAGAGAATTTAAAATAGCTAGTTTATTTAATAAAATTAATATAGATAATATTGAGTGTAAATGCGATATTGACTTAGAAAAAGTACATGAAAAATTTCCTAATTGCGAAAAGATACCATCAGAAAAGATAGAGGAATTATTAATTAATTTTAAAGATAAAGATTTACAACAAATCTTTCGGGGAAAGTTTGAATTAGATTTTTTAAAAAAAATAATAGAGGATTTAGTACAAAAAAATAATGATCGGAAGTATTTTGAAAAATATAGAGTTTGTATTTCAATTAATCCATATATTAACACTCTTTCATCATTAAATGAATATGCAGATACACCTGATTGTTTAATAAAGTTTTTAAAAAGTTATACAAATACAAATACAAATTCTAATTCTAATACATATTCTATAGAGGTTGAAAAAACTAAAAAATATATTAGTACCAAAGTACAAGAAAGTATTATGTGATTGTTAAGGGATGAATAATGAACTTATATAATTGTTGGAGTGTTACTTCTCATTAAGATTATTAAGCAATCAGTTGCTATAATAATTAAATACTAATTTCAAATGATTAGACATTTAATACTATGATTATTTAACACTTTTTTAACACCTGAGGATTAAATTATTAAGTGATAACTAATGACGAATGGTGAGTAAAAGCATTGATATCACTATGTTTTAAGAAATATAGTGATATGTTAAAACGGTATTTATTGAATCAGTTGGTCGGGGGTTCGGCAAGTGATTACGAAGTTATTCAAATATGCTAAATGCATATTTGAAAACTGAGCAGCACTAAATTATATATAGTTGAAATCAAAGCAAAGGATGGGGGATTATAGTCAAAAATATATATAAATTAAATGTACTAACATACATTTATGAAAATACTAAAAATTATAATATAATCAATAAATTTAATATTGACATATAATAATACTTTTGATATAGTCTACTTAACAAATAAATATATCAGATGCGATGGAGTATTTGAGAAAAAACTGCGATGTAGCTTTTATGTAATTGCCTATTTTAGGCAACTATATGAAAGCTTTTTTTTGTAAAAAATTTGGATAAATATGTAAAGTAATTTCATTTTATCAGATCACGCTAATAACGAATTGTGATTAGGGAGGAGGAAACGCCATATTTGAGAGCATAGATAAACTAATTGACGATTTTGTAAACGTTATCGATAGTCCTATTATTCCCAAAAACAAAGATAAATTGTTTGTAGGGGTAGACCTTGGAACGGCTTATATTGTAGTCACAGTATTGGACGAAAACAAAGTTCCAGTAGCTGGTGCATATAAATTTGCTCAAGTAGTCAAAGATGGTTTAATTGTAGACTATTTAGGTGCTTTAAATATAGTAAAACAATTAAAAAAGGAAATAGAAGACAAATTAAGTTGCAGTTTAGTTAGGGCTGCTGTAGCCATACCTCCAGGAACTTCGCCAAATGATACACGATTTATTAAAAATGTAGTGCAAGATGCTGGGTTTGAAGTAACAAATATTGTTGATGAACCAACTGCTGCAAATGCGGTGTTAAAGGTAATGAATGGTGTTGTGGTTGATATTGGAGGAGGTACGACTGGACTTGCGATTATGAAGGATGGAAAAATCATGTGCGTAGCAGATGAGCCTACGGGAGGAACACAATGTACTCTCGTTATTGCAGGAACATATAAAATTTCTTATGAAGAAGCAGAGAAGATGAAAAAAGACCCTCAAAAACAGAGGGAAATAGCAAGTCTGTTAAAGCCAGTAGCTCAAAAAATTGCAAAAATAATAGAAGAGTATCTTCCGAAAGACAGTGTGGAAGTAATCTATTTGGTAGGAGGGACGAGCTGTATACTGGATATTGAAAAGGTGATTGAGAATGAATTGAAAATAAAAACAGTAAAACCGAAGAATCCTCTATTTGTAACACCCGTTGGAATTGCCATGCACTGCATTTAAAAGGCATTGCCAATAACGCATTTGGATTTTGTAAATATAGTCCTAATGTTTCCAATCTACAAATAGTGAAAGGACTGATTATAAAAGTGGATATTGAATTTATCAAATCTCCTTCAGATGGAGTATTAAAAATGTTGAGGGATAGATCATTCTCAAAAGACTTTTTTGATAATCAATTATTTGATGCTTTAGGTTTAATCCAAGGAAAACTTAGTGAGATGATATTGGCAGCGGATATTGCAGAAAAATCAGCTAGTGTAAAAGTGTTAGAAATAAAAGGAATCTGTCCACAACATTTTACAATGATTGCTTTACTTGGTGATACATCATCAGTTAATGTGGCATTGGAGAGTATCACAAAGTTATTTGACGAAAGGAGAAAAGCAAATGTTGATAGGGAGAGTGATAGATAGTATTTGGTGTACAAGAAAAGATGAAGGACTTACAGGTATGAAGCTTATGAAGATTAAGCTATTAGATAAAGAAATTGAAGAAGGTCGAGTTATTGTCGCGATTGATTTAATAGGAGCAGGCATTGGAGAAAAGGTCTTAGTCACTCAAGGAAGTTCGGCTAGAAAATTTGTCGGTTTAGAAAATGCGCCAATTGATGCAATCGTTGTAGGTATAATAGATTCAGAACTAATGAGAGGCGATATGAATGGAAATTAAATTTAGCGATATGATTAAAGAGGCTGGAGTCGTAGGAGCTGGCGGAGCAGGATTTCCTACAAATGTAAAATTATCATCAAAAAGTGAGTACATAATAGTTAATGCTGCAGAATGTGAACCTCTAATTAGAGTGGATCAACAATTGCTACTTCATTATACAGATGATTTTCTGGCTGGTCTGCAAATAATTGCAGATGAAGTTCAAGCTTCCAAAGCTTATATTGCAATTAAAGCAAAACATACAGAAGTAATTCATCAATTAAATAAAAAACTGGTGAACTATCCATCTATCGAAATATATCCTCTTCAAAATTTTTACCCTGCAGGAGATGAACAGATTATTGTTTATGAAGTGCTAAAAAAAGTGGTACCACGTGGGGGAATTCCTTTACATGTTGGGTGTATTGTATGTAATGTAGAAACGGTTATAAATGTTTATGGTGCAACTAAAGGTAAATCGGTTACTTCGACTTTTGTGACAATAACGGGAGAAGTTAATAAACCTTCTACTTATGAACTACCCATTGGAATGAGTTTTAAGGATGCTTTAGCACTATGTGGGGAAGAGAATCTGGAGAATAAAGTAGGAATCCTGAATGGAGCGATGATGGGTAACATTATTACAGATTTCGAAATGCCTATAACAAAAACAACAAAAGCAATTATATTGCTGAATTCTAAGCATCTTTTAATAAAAGAAAAATCAAAGACGATAGAACAAGTACTGAAACAGTCAAGAATTGCCTGCATCCAGTGCCAAAAATGCACAGATCTATGTCCTAGGGATCTATTAGGACATGATGTTAAACCACATAAAGTAATGAGAATTGCAAATTACGGTTTAACAGATTATTCCGGTATGAAGACAGCTCTCGGATGTTCCGAGTGTGGAGCTTGTGAATTATATTCCTGCCCAAATGGTTTGTCACCAAGACAAGTCAATAAAATGATAAAGCAAGAACTTAGAAATGCAGGAGTTAAGATTGATAATGAAGGTAAGGAATTTTCTGCATCTCAAATGATCGAATATCGGAAAATACCTGTTAACAGACTTATTTCGAGAATTAATCTAGAAAAATATGATGTTCCAGCACCTTTAATAAGTCATAACTACGATTTAAAGAAAGTTGTAATACCTCTCAATCAACATCAAGGGGCGCCTGCTATTAGGATTGTAGAACAGAATACTTACGTAGAAAAAGGACAAATGATTGCTAAGATAGATGGAGATAAGCTAGGTGCGAATATTCACGCAAGTATTGCTGGGATCGTTACAGATATCTCAAGTGATTCGATTACAATCGAATCAGAAATGGAGGTAAAGTAAGATGAAATCGATAGGTTTTGTGGAACTCAATAGTATAGCAAAAGGTGTAGAGGTTGCAGATCAAATGCTAAAAACGGCAAATGTAGAGTTGATTTTTTCTACTGCTACTTGTCCAGGTAAATATATAATACTAATTCACGGTGACGTTACTTCAGTAGAGAATTCAATAAAAGTAGCAAAAGAAATTGGAAGTGAATTCATCATCGATGATTTAATGATTCCCAATGTAGATGAACAGATTTTCCCTGCACTTCTAGGGACAACAAATATAGAACAAATTCACGCCATAGGCGTGATAGAAAGTTTGTCAATGGCTTCATTGATTGTAGCAGCAGATGTATGTATTAAGAAATCAGATGTAAAACTTTTAGAATTGCGATTAGGATCAGGAATAGGTGGCAAATCTTATTTTATTGTAACTGGAGATGTTGCGGCCGTTAGAGCTTCAATCGAGGTTGGCATTGATATCATAAAAGACACTGGTAATTTAGTATATTATACTGTAATCCCATCCCCGCATAAAAATCTTAAAAAAGTACTTTTATAAAAATAAGTTATTTATTGAGGTAAGGAATATAAACCATATGAAAGAAAATAGGAGGAGTAAAACATGGCTATTACAAATGCATTAGGAATGATTGAAACAAAAGGATTGGTAGGGGCTATTGAGGCAGCAGATGCAATGGTTAAAGCTGCCAACGTTACACTAATGGGTAAAGAACAAATTGGGAGTGGTTTGGTAACCGTAATGGTTCGTGGTGATGTGGGAGCCGTAAAGGCCGCAACAGATGCAGGTGCCGCTGCTGCTGAAAGAGTTGGTGAATTAGTATCTGTCCATGTGATTCCAAGACCACATGAAAATGTAGAAACGATATTACCTTGTTATATAAGTAAAGACTGTAAGGAAGTTTAAGTTTCTGACTCGTGTACATCTTTATGGTATAGTACAGGAATGTAGTCTGCAATATCAGATGATTGACAATACTTTGTGAAGAGTTTATTGTTATATCAATAGATCCTTTATCATTATAGATTGAGAATTAGCTAGAGAAGCACTAATTAAGGAGCGTTCAAGAATGAGTGAAACCATACAAAGGACCATACAAGAATATGTTCCTGGTAAGCAAGTGACCTTAGCACACATTATTGTTAATCCTGATAAGGATATTTATGTAAAATTAGGATTAGAAGGTAATCACGATTCGATAGGAATTTTAACAATTACCCCAAGTGAAGGAGCTATCATTGCTGCAGATGTTGCAGTAAAATCAGCAGATGTTTCAATAGGATATATAGATCGCTTTAGTGGATCCCTTGTCATAGTAGGCGATGTTTCTGCAGTAGAATCATCTATGAATGAGGTTTTACAATCAATGTTGAAATTACATAGAATGACAATTCCAAAGATAACGAAAACATGAGTTTAATTATGAAAAAGTTAATGCTTATTGGAAAAACAGGTAGTGGAAAGACAACCCTATATCAGAGACTAGCTTCAAGAAATTTGAAATATGAAAAAACACAGGCGATTGAATTTCATAATCACATCATTGATACTCCAGGCGAATATTTAGAGAATCGAAGATATTATTCGGCTCTACAGGTTACTTCCACAGGGGCAGATGTGGTTGCGCTAGTTCTGGATTGCAAAGATAAGAGCAGTTCGTATCCTCCAGGTTTTGCAAGTATGTTTAACAAACCGACTGTTGGCATCATTAGTAAAATTGATTTAATTGGCAACGACGATGATTATCATAGAGCAGAAAAATCTTTGAGATTATCAGGTATAGATCAAATTTTCAAAATTTCATCACTAAATAATCAAGGAGTGGAGAATTTAATTAAATTTCTTCAATCGGTTGAGTAAGAAAGAATGAAAAGAGGTATTTGATGAGAATTGTAATTGTTGAAGATGAACCGATTACACGAATGGACTTAAAATGTATACTTGAGGATGCAGGCTATGAAGTCGTTGGGGAGGGAAGTGATGGATTTGATGCTATCAATCTCTGCAAGACGAAAAAACCAGATATTATCATACTTGATCTTAACATGCCTAATTTAGATGGTGTTTCCGCAGCGAAAACGATAACCAAAAACAAACTATGCAAATCCATAGTCTTCTTAACAGCATACTCGGATAGAGAATTTATAGAAGCGGCAAAAAAAATAGGTGTCTTTGCTTATCTCATAAAGCCATTAGATGAAAAGAGTCTCATACCTGCATTAGAAATTGCTTATACAAAAGCATTACAAGCAGAGGATTTAGAAAAGAAAACAGAGCAATTATTTAAAAAACTAGAAGATCGAAAATATATTGAAAAGGCAAAGGGCATCTTGATGACCGAGGAGTGTATTAGTGAAGATGAAGCGTATACACGTTTACGTATGCTCAGTATGAAAAAGGGCTGTTCTATACGATCCATTTGTGAAACTTTGCTTATACGAAATGAAAAAAACTAGCGAGGATAAAAAATGACTTCAAATTGTAATAGAGAATTTATTATTCAAAAATGCAAAGAGTATACCCTATTAAGTAATGAAGAGATTGAGTCTATTATTGATGTTAGTAAGAACATTGGATACTTTAATTTAGCAACAGACTGTGAAGCATTTATTGATATCAAGGTTCACAATGAAGATAAAGCAGTAGTTGTGGCAGAATCCTTTAAACAAAACTCAATATATAATGCGAGCTTTTTAGGGGATTTCATTTATAGAGAAAATGAACCAGCTGTCTTTAGATCTTTTGATGTAGGGAAAGAGACCCACGATGTTATAGGAGTAAGCTATGAAAAAGATGAGAAGAAAATTTTTACAAAGCAAAGAGTTCTTCCTATTTTCCATGAAGATGTTATGGTAGCTGTTTTAATACTGGAAAAACCTTTTAATACTTCTCCAGTCAAGCCAATAGCAAGTAGTAAGGTATTACCCAATGACATAGATATTACTAAAACGGTGCTTTCTATTATCGGATTTGGTTGTGATGATGAGGATATACAGATCAGAGAAGGAGTACTTATATTTGACGAAACGGGGAGTTTAATCTATTTTAATAGAGTTGCAGAGGCAATTTACAAAGAATTAGGATATCACTCTATTTTATCATTACATTACAATAGTTTGAATTTTTCCTCACTTCAATTTGAAGATTTAGTCAAATTAAAAACAAGTGAGAGTAATTGCAAAGGGATAAATAATGTAAGTAGAGATGAGAAGGTATCAATTGGAAATAAATATTATAAAATTCGTCTGGTAATAACGAAATATCAACCAATACAAGTAGTGGTATTTATTGATGACATTTCTGAAATAAGAAAATATAAGGACGAGGTAAACAACTATTTAGTTACTTATCATGAGATACATCATCGAATTAAAAATAATTTACAAACTGTAGCTTCATTACTTAGGCTTCAAGGAAGAAGTTGTAATGATGCGAAAGCAAAGTCGATTATTTTAGAATCAATAAACCGAATATTAAGCATCGCAGTAACTCATGATCTTTTATCAAAGAAGAATGGTGATCAAGCATCTATTTTAGAAGTGCTGAATTTACTGAAACGAAACATTATCTTATCTAATGAAATACCTATAGATATCGTTATATCAGGAGATGATTTTATTCTAAATAGTGATAAATTATCTGTTATCATGTTAATTGTAAACGAATTACTCCAAAATTCCATTAAACATGCTTTTCTTGGTAGAAACCATGGAAGAATTGAAATCAATACAACAAGCAATATAGATATTAAGTTTATTGAAGTAAAAGATAATGGTATAGGATACGACATTGAACAACCCAAAACTGATAGTTTGGGATTAATGATTGTTAAAGCATATGTTGAAGAAAAACTTGCAGGAAAATTAATTGTCACAACTGGAAAAGAAGGAACAACAACATCTTTTGCATTTAAAATCTAAGCATTGGATGTGCAAGATTTTTAGAAAAAATGTAACAATAAATAAGATTACATAAGAAATTATTTTAGATTGTACTACTATAACGTTAACTATAATTTAATAATGATTTAAACAAATTTTTGCAATGGGGCAAAAAGATTAGGCAATGAAGCTTATAGTTTAAATATCGATTTTGATATTTTTTACTGAGCTTCTTTTTTTATTTAAAATTGCACTGTAAGATTGTGAGGAATTAGATGATGAAAAATTTTAAACGCCAAGAAATTTTAAGTGTTGGAATTGATATTGGGACTTCAACTACACAACTAATATTTTCAAAAATAATACTTGAGAATTTAGCTTCAAGTTTCAATATTGCACGGATTGCTATTATTGGAAAAGACATAATGTACAGAAGTAAGGTCTACTTTACGCCATTGACTTTGGACGATCGAATTGATCTTGAAAATGTCATAGAGATTATTGATTATGAGTATAAAAATGCCAAGATTGATAAAAAAGATATCGCAATTGGAGCTGTTATTATTACTGGAGAAACTGCAAGAAGAGCCAATGCAAACGAGGTACTTCATAAATTGAGTGGATATGCAGGTGATTTTGTAGTTGCGACTGCAGGACCTGACTTAGAAAGTATTATATCCGGGAAAGGAGCAGGTACTGATAAGATATCTAAAGATATGAATGCTGTAGTGGCAAATATTGATATAGGTGGTGGGACTTCTAATTTAGCTGTCTTTGATCATGGTGAAGCTATCACTGCTGGTTGCATGGATATTGGTGGTAGATTAATAAAATTAGACGAAACAAAAGAAATTATCTATATAAATGAAAAAATCAAGAAGATCATAGAGAATGAAAACTTAAATATTTCCATTGGAAAACAAGCAGATGAAAAAGAAATAAGTAAACTAGCTAAGATTATGGTTCGGCAAATTGAAGCTGCAGTAGGTGTATGCCCAAAAGATCAGTACTACAATATGATGTTGACAGGTAAAGATATGCCTTTGAAAAAACCGATTCAGTATATTACTTTCTCCGGTGGCGTAGCAGATGTAGTGTATCACCAACATGACAATGAAGATGTTTTTAAGTATCAGGATATAGGTGTAATTTTGGCACATGAGATTAAACATTCAATTATATTTAAAGAACTTCATGTTATGGAACCAGAAGAGACCATAAGGGCAACTGTCGTAGGAGCAGGCTCCCATACAGCTGATATAAGTGGAAGCACTATAGAATATGATGAATCAATTTTGCCAATTAAAAATATACCCGTAGTAAAGATACCTACTGACCTAAATAAAGAAAAAATAGACTTTGATAAAGAACTAGCAAAAAGAATCGAATGGTTTCGCATAGATGGGAAGCAGCAGAAGATAGCTGTCTCATTTGAAGGTACACCTAGCCCCTCCTTTAAACAAGTTGAAGCATATGCAGAACAACTAATATCAGGAATGAAGGAGGTTATAAACAGTAAACATCCAATCATCATACTTGTAGAGAATGATATGGCCAAAGCGTTAGGACAAACTATAAGGCGAATGTTAGGTCGTAAATATCCGATGATTTGCATCGATAGTGTCAAGGCAGGTGAAGGAGATTATATAGATGTAGGAAACCCTATAGCAGGGGGAGTTGTACTACCCGTAATTGTAAAGACATTGGTCTTTCAGTAAAGATATATTGTTTTTCTTCCCCTTTCTAAATGTTAGATATCAATTCTTGAGTATATAGAATGATGGAGAAAAATTTGATATATATATTCAATTCAAAGGTTATCGAAAGATGGCTAGAAAAATAAGGAGTGATAGTATGAAACTTAAAACAAGAATGTTTGGGAAAACATATCAATTCAAAGATTTGAATGAAGTCCAAGCAAAAGCAAGTGAACAGAAATCTGGAGATGAACTGGCAGGTCTTGCTGCTACATCCAAAGAAGAACGTGCAGCAGCAAAAATCGTTTTATCGGAGACTTTATTATCAGATATCCGTAATAACCCTGCTGTGCCTTATGAAATTGACGATGTTACAAGGGTAATTCAGGATCAAGTAAATGAATCCGTTTATAAAGAGATTCAAAATTGGACAGTAGGTGAGCTTCGTGATTATTTCATGCAATATACATCAACTGGTCCTATTATTCAGAGAATTGCAACTGGGTTGACATCTGAAATGATTGCTGCAGTTACTAAGATTATGTCAAATTTGGACTTGGTATACGCAGCTCGAAAAATAGACAATAGAGCTAGCTGTGTTACAGAAATGGGAAGACCAGGGATCGCAATGACTAGGGCACTACCAAATCATCCAACAGATAATATAGATGGCGTGTTCATTGAGTTATATGAAGCATTATCATACGGAATTGGAGATGCAATGTTAGGTTTAAATCCTGTTCAAGATACTGTGGAGTCAACTACATATTTGTTAGAAAAGTTATATGAATTTAGGATGAAGTGGGAAATCCCAACTCAAAACTGTGTGCTCTCACACTTGACTACTCAGATGGCAGCACTTCAAAAGGGCGCTCCAGTAGATATGTTATTCCAATCAATTGCTGGGACACAAAAAGCGAATGAATCATTTGGAATATCAACTTCAATGCTTGACGAAGCGTACGACCTTGGAAAAAAGTATTGCATATCTGGGGCTAAAAATCCAATGTATTTTGAAACAGGCGAAGGTAGTGAACTTTCTGCAGATGCACATATGGGGGTTGATATGTTAACCCTAGAAGCTCGTACTTATGGATATGGTAGACGTTATGATCCTTTCTGCGCCATGTCAGTTGTTGGTTTTATTGGACCTGAATATATTTATGACACTGTACAACAGATTCGCGGTGGGTTAGAAGAACATTTTATGGGTAAAATGCATTTATTTCCTATGGGTGTTGACGTTTGCTATACAAATCATATGCCTGCAAGCCAAAATGACTCAGAAACTCTTGCCCTATTACTAGCTCATGCAGGTATGCCATATTTCGTTACTGCTCCAATGGGAGATGATATCATGTTAAATTACCAATTACTAGGTAATCATGATCTTCAAACGATTTTAGAGTTGTCGGGTTTAAGAAGAGATCCAGCTTTTGAACAATGGCTTCAAAAAATGGAAATTCTTGATGATAATTTAAAGTTTACTGCAAGAGCAGGGGACGCATCTATTTTCTTAAAATAGTTAAAAGGAGTGGTAGAAATGAATAACGAAGAAATGCTAAAAGATTCAATTCGAGAATTGATTTATAACGTAATTAAGGAAGAACAAGGAAAACAGGAACAAATCAAAATTAATGCAGGAGTAGATGAAATAAAAACATGTGATAATTCCACAGACGATGGTTTTGTTGAAGATGTAACAGTAATTAGTATGCAAGATACATTTTGTGTGCCTAATGCTCATGATCCAGAGGGCTATATGAAGATGAAGCAGTCTTCTTCAGGAAGATTAGGTATCTGGAGAGCTGGTCCAAGACCATTATCAAAAGCTTATGTACGTTTTATAGCAGATCATGCAGCTGCACAAGGTGCAGTATGGTCAGAAGTGGATCAAGATATCATTAAAGAACTGGGTTTCATTTGTCTAGAAAGCATTTCAAGTAGTAAAGCAGAGTATCTCAAAAATCCAAATACAGGTAAAAGATTATCTCCAGAGTCTGTTGAGATAGTTAAGCAAAATGCAAATAAGAATGTAAATGTACAGATCGTATTTGCAGATGGCCTAAGCTCAAGCGCAATTGAAAAAAATGCAAAAGACGTATTGCCCGCGTTACAACAAGGCCTTAAGTCATTAGGTCTCACTTATGCAACGCCATTCTTTGTTACAAATGGACGGGTTGCAGTAAGCGAAGAAATAGGAGAATTATCAGATGCAGATGTTGTAGTGATGTTATGTGGAGAGCGTCCAGGTTTAAATTCTCAATCTTCATTAGGGGCCTATGTTGCTTATAAGCCTACGATAGGCATGGAAGAATCTAGGAGGACAGTAATCTCAAATATTCACAGATCAGGAACGGTGCCAGTAGAAGCAGGTGCACAAATCGCTGAGCTATGCCAGTCTATGATTAAACACAAAATTTCAGGTGTTGAACTGAAATTAATATAACACTAATAAGGAGGAGTTACTCGTGTTAGGAGATATTATACGAGCAAATGTTGTTTGCCAAAAGATTATTCCCAATGTCAGTGAGGATATAGCAAAAGAACTTAAGTTAAAGCCTCATCAAAAAAGCTTAGGGCTCATTACTGGATCTATAGATGATGTAACGTTTATTGCCCTTGATGAAGCAACAAAATCGGCAGAAGTTGAAATTGTTTATGCTGAATGCCTATTCTCTGCATTAGTTGGAAATTATACAAAACTTGCTGGTGAAGCTATTGGTATTTTGGCAGGTCCTAGTCCTGCAGAGGTGAAAAGTGGGCTGGAAATATGTGAAAATCACATAAAAAATGGCGCGTTTTATGTAAATGCCAATGATGAAGGAGAATCGATTTATCTTGCACATTGCATTTCAAGTGTTGGAACATTTTTAGCCGATCTGGTAGATGTACCTGTTGGTACTGCAATGGCTTATTGTATTGCACCTCCTGTTGAAGCAATTTATGCTGTTGATGCAGCGCTGAAAGCTGCTGATGTACGTGTTGTAAAAAGTTATTTGTTGCCGCCACTAAATACATGTAACTTTGCAGGAGCCCTTATGGTTGGTTCTCAGTCTGCATGTCAGGCTGCATGTGATGCATTTGCTGATGCTTGTAAATATGTAGTGGCGAGTCCCATGTCGGTGTAGATAATGTTTTCTATAGGCATTATAGATACATTTGGATTTGTTACGATTGTTGTGGCATTGGACACCTGTCTTAAAACAGCAGACGTTCAATTTGTAAGGATGGATAAGATGTCCGGAGGTATTGCGTCTGTCGTGATCAAAGGTGATGTGGCAGCTGTAACATCTAGCGTTCAAGCAGGAGTGGAAGTAGCAAAAGCACTTGGAGGATACAGGAGGCATACTATTATTGCAAGGGTTGATGAGCAGACTGAAGAATTGCTATATAAGGGCAACCAAAATAAGATCAAGGATACTCACCTGAAGTCGCCAAGCGTTGAAGCAAAGCCTAATAACAATATTGAATTTGACATGAACGAGACAGAGCCTAGTCTGGAAATGGTAAAATTGGCTGAGCCATTGAAGGAGTTAAAATTACCTGAGAATCTAGAAATAGTGGAACAAGAGATTCAAAAGAATGATATCGGTAAAGAGGCACTCTTACCTGAGCAATCTCAGAATAAGGGAAAAGTGATTGAAGATTCAATTCCATCCGATGAAGGTAAGTTGGTAACAGAACTTGTAAATAAGAGTTCATATGAAAAGAAGCTTCAGGCTATGACAGTACAAGAACTCAGAAAAATTGCTAGAGAATTAAACTTAAGTACAATGGACAAAGACACAATTAAGAGAGCGCGCAAATCTGATCTTATATTGAATATTTTATCTGAGAACGTGGAAAGGGAGGAATAAAATGACCCAAGTAGTAGATAAGGATCTTATCTCAATTCAAGAAACTCGGGATTTGTTGAGAAAAGCAAAAGTAGCTCAGCAGAAACTTGGTAAGATGAATCAAAATGAAATAGATCGAATCTGTAAGGCGATAAAAGATGTAGCATTGCAGCATGCAGATCGATTAGCAAAGCTTGCTGTTGAAGAAACAGGATTTGGAATTCATGAAGACAAAATTATTAAAAACTATTTTGCTTCACAGGTTGTTTATGACAGTATACGAGATATGAAAACGGTTGGTGTTGTAAATGAAGATAATGAAAAAAAGGTATTCGAAGTAGCTGTACCAGTTGGGGTAATTGCTGGATTGATTCCATCTACAAATCCAACATCAACAGTGATATATAAGGCACTAATCTCTATTAAAGCTGGAAATGCAATTGTGTTGTCACCACATCCAAGTGCAAAGAATTGCATAATTGAAACAGCTAGGGTAATCATTGATGCCGCTGAAGCAGCTGGCATGCCCAAAGGTTGCATAGGTTGTGTGATGGAAATATCAATGGCTGGCACAGATGAACTATTAAAAAATAATATGACAAAATTGATTTTGGCAACTGGAGGGGAAGCTATGGTCAAAGCTGCTTACTCATCTGGCAATCCTGCAATTGGCGTTGGACCAGGTAATGGACCGGCTTTCATCGAAAAGAGTGCTGATTTTAGTCAAGCGGTAAGTCATATCATTGAATCAAAGACTTTTGATAATGGAACAATATGTGCATCCGAACAATCAATTATTGTAGAAAAAGAATCAGAAGTTGCTGTACTTACAGAGTTAAGGAAACAAGGTTGTTATGTATTAAATGACGAAGAAAAAGAACGATTAGATCAAATACTACTGAGTCCTAAAATGACTATGAATCCCAAAACTGTTGGGAAAGATGCCGCTTATATAGCTAAAATGGCAGACATTGACGTCCCAATACATACGAAAGTTCTTATAGGCAAAGAGACGAATGTAGGATACAAGGTTCCGTTATCAAGAGAAAAACTTTGTCCCGTATTAGGGTTTTATGTTGCGGATGATTGGAGAAAGGCTTGTGAACGTGCTATAGAGATTTTAGATAATGAGGGTGCAGGTCATACCATGATTCTTCACTCCCATAATGAAGATCTTATAAAGGAATTTGCACTTGAAAAGCAAGTAAGCCGTCTTTTGATTAATACTCCAGGAGCTCTTGGTGGAATTGGTGGAACGACTGGAATTGCACCCGCATTAACATTAGGATGTGGTGCTATTGGTGGAAGTGCTACTTCAGATAATATTACACCAATGAATTTATTAAACCTAAGGCGCGTTGCTTATGGTATTAGGGAATTAGCTAGTATTAGATCCAAAGTGAATACGGAACTGAATGTAGAACCAATACAAATGGAAACTACAGATGTATCATACGATTTAGATGAAATCACTAATATCATCATAAATAAATTAAAAAAAGAAAATATTTTAAAATATAAGGAGGAAATATAAATGGCTATTACAAACGCATTAGGAATGATTGAAACAAAAGGATTAGTAGGAGCAATCGAGGCAGCAGATTCAATGGTAAAGGCAGCAAATGTTACACTAATTGGGAAAGAGCAGATTGGAAGCGGCCTAGTTACAGTGATGGTACGTGGAGATGTTGGAGCAGTTAAAGCTGCAACAGATGCAGGTGCAGCAGCAGCAGAAAGAGTGGGTCAATTAATCTCAGTACATGTTATTCCAAGACCACATTCAGAAGTAAGCGAAATCTTACCAAAACAATTTAGTTCAGAAGAGTAAACGTAATTTGAAGAGTAATTAAGGAGTGATAAAATCTCCTTAATTGCTTTTCAAATATTAAGTTATTGCCCTGAATGCTAATTTATTAAGGAAGTGAAATTATGAACTTAGTCACTGAAGATATCATCAAGAAGATTATTAAAAGTGGTAATTCCATAAAAAATGATGAATTGAGGCTTCCTTCAAATTCTATGCTAACGCCTTCTGCAAAATCAGTACTTGCTGATAACAAACTGAAGCTAATTCTCATAGATGATGATATCGACGAAGAGTTAGAAGAAAAGAATACCGAAGTAATGAATACTGCTGCAAAACTAGCAGCAAAATCTATTGGCAAGTTTCAACTTGAAAGTGGCGGTTATTTAGATCAAAAACCAGAATATATGACCCAGCTATATGGCAACGTGCTCGTTCCCAAAGATAATAAACGAATAAAATTAAGAGGTGAGGTTGACCTCGTGATGAGTGAAATACTCAAGGTTCAGATTAGAGTCAAAGAATTAAAAGTTGATGGACTAATTTCAGATTTGCAAGAAGTCTATAATTTTATAGGTGAAATGTCAAGAGGAGAGGTCCTAAATGAGTTATTAAAGCCCAACCTGATTTTAGGATTAAATCAACAAGAAATACGAAATATGTCCCATAATCCTAAGAAGTATTTTGGTCTGGATCATTTATTTAATATTAACTACGAGATAGGAGAAATTCCCGTTTTACTGAATTCCTTACGAGCAAGAATAAGAAAAGTAGAAATTGCTTGTTATGAAGCTTTTAAGCTTCACCCAAATGGAAATATCACGAGAAATGACTTAATGGAAGGCTATAATAGATTGTCCTCAATTATGTACATCATAGCTCTTAAGTATTTAAGCAATCAATATAAAAAGGAGAAATAAATGGACTGTCAATTAGAAAAAATTGTAGATATCGTTTATAGAGAAATCCTTAATAAGGTCAACGGATTAGGATATGTAGAAATTGAAGCATCAGGTAGGCATGTTCATATGTCAAGAGAAGTGGTTGAAGAGCTCTTCGGAAAAGGGTATCAACTAACTAAGGTAAAAGAGTTATCTCAACCAGGGCAGTTTGCATGCAAAGAACGTGTAACAATTGTTGGACCAAAGGGGAAAGTCTCAAACGTCGTTATTCTTGGACCTGAACGAGAGAATACACAAATTGAGGTTTCAAAAACAGATGCAAAATTGTTAGGTATTGATGCGCCTACAAAGGAAAGTGGAAAAATAACGGGAACACCTGGAATTGAAATCAGTGCAAATGGAAAAACGATTGCTCTAGAATCAGGAGTGATTGTGGCTGAGAGACACATTCATATGAAGCCAGAAGATGCTCAGAAACTATCATTAAAAGATAACGAGTATGTTGATATTGAAGTAGTCTCAGAACGTCCAGTAGTGTTTAAAAATGTAAAGGTGAGAGTTTCTGATAAAGCGAATACCTTTATGCACATAGACTTTGATGAAGCAAATGCATGTGGATTATCAGTAAAAACATATGGTTTGATTAAAACGAATTCGTAGCCATATTAAAAAGAAGGAAAGGAGAATGAAATGGATATTGAAATGCTTACCAACGAAGTTGTCAATCGTCTTCTAGATCAGATACAAATTCAAAAAAAAGAAAGTATGTATGATGAAAAAAAACGATTCCTTCAGAGTGGTGGAGATATTATTTCTATATTAGATTATACTCCATCAGCTTTAGAGCATTTAGATGATATAAAAAATATTCTAACTTATGAGTTTTTGGTTATTGGGGAACTCTCAATGGATGAGTTGGCTGCTGTAGCAAATGGGGTAAGTATGAATAATAAAAGTGATGTAATTCGACGTTTTTTACTAAATGGTAAAAAAGTTTATATCATCAAAGATGGGCTAGAGCATAGATCATATAAAGACATAGCAGAGCCAACTTATTTCACTGTTTTTGAAGATTATGAAAAAAAAATACTTCAATATGGGATTCAAGTTATAAGCCCGATGGCTTTAGAAAAGATTTACTCAAGTAAAACTGTATCCCCTGTTATATCAGATATAAATGATTATAAAAATTGCAATGAATCATCTAGTATTCATTATAGTACAGATAAAAAACTGATTACTCAAGAAACGGCATTAAAAATGACTAATGAAACTACTGTTTTTTTAAAGCCGAGTACTATAATAACACCTAGTGCAAGCGATGTTTTTAGAGAAAATAATATAAATATTGAATATGTTTAAAATTATTTTTTATCAGAGATATTCATTTGTTAACAAAGAGTTAGTAAAAAAGGAGAGATGAAATGCGTGATATAGTAAAATCTTCTGTAGATATAAAAAATATAAAGTATGTAAAGATGGGAATCGTCTGGGCAGTCTTGGCAGGGTTGATGTATGGTGTTGGTCCAACATTTCAGACCTATGCATTGATGCAGGAGCCATATTTGACAACAGCATCTCTAAGTTTGATGCTCGTTCCCATGTCAATGGCAGCGGCTCAAGATCTGACAGCTGCTTTTATGGTGTTTTTAAAGAACATGAAAGCTGGAAAGCATAAAGAATATCTCAGAGTCATACGAACAAAACCAGGAAAATTTGTTATCATTGCATCGATCTTTGGTGGACCAGTGGCTTTAGGAACATATATGGCAGCAGTTATCCTTTGTGGGCCAGTCTATGCAATCACAATAACAGCTATATTACCTGTTGTTGGTGCATTATTATCAAGAATTTTTCTAAAAGAAAAAATATCATCTCGTGGATGGTTTGGGATTGCTATGTGCATCGCGGGTTCAGCATTAATCAGTTGGATGGCGCCATCGGCAGAGGTATATCCTCATTTTTATTTAGGAGTCGCTTTAGCATTTGTAACAGCGTTAGGATGGGCCTCTGAAGCGGTAATATCAACTGCAGGAATGGATTTTATAGACCCTGAGATCGCAATTGGAACTCGTTTTGTTATATCAGGTACATTTTCTCTAATTGCATTACCCATTGTATCTGGTATAGGATTGAAATCTTTTGGATACTTTGTAGATTCAATCTTTTCCATGTCGTATGTATGGATGATTGGTGCTGCGTTCTTTGCCGGTTTTAGCTATTTTTTCTACTATAAAGCATGCAATGCAGCTGGTGCTGCTAGATCAATGGCTATCAATCCAAGCTACACTCTTGTAGCAACACTATTAGGTGTAGTAATTTTTAAGAGTACACTAAGCTGGAATTTTTTTGTTGGGTTGGCATTTATGTTAATTGGTACAATTAACGTTGTTGGTAAGCCTTCAGATTTGTTATCTCTAAGGAACTTAGAGGACGTTGAATAAAGAAAGGGATGGAAAATATGAAAATGCCATTAAGATATAATATTATTAATCTGTTGTTAAAAAATTTAGAAGGTATGACTCCTAAAGCTTTGCACGATATATTAGATCCTATATATATAGGAGAAAAACAGTGCAGTATAGAGGCCATTGATCATCATTTGATGTCAATGAAAGGTGTTGGTCTAGTGAAAATTAAAGATGCTGTTGAAGATGATAACGGAAATCTAGATGTTACATATGTTATGACAGACTATGGAGCTACGAGAGCAGAAAAGTATATACCAGAATATCTAGTAATGTCTGTACAAGTTTAATAAGAAGGAGAAATAGAATGGATGTTAAAAAAATAGTACATCAAAAAAATCTAAGATATGCTAAAAAAGGGTTATTATGGGCTTTTGCCGCTGGAATGTTGTATGGAGTAACACCAACACTACAGACTTTGAGTCTTGCATTAGATCCACTAAAGACTGCATCGTTGGTCAGTCTTTTGTTGGTACCATTAATTATGGCTTGTTTACAAGATACATCTTCAGGAATTGCAGTTCTAATGAAAAATATACAGGCAGGCAAAAGTAAAGAGTATATTAGAATTCTCCGTTCAAAACCAGGTAAATTCGTCGTCCTAGCATCTTTCTTCGGTGGACCGCTAGCTATGACAACGGTTATGGCTTCAGTGTACTTAGCAGGACCAATCTATCCAATCGCGATAAGTGCTTGTTTTCCTGCTATTGGCGCAGTATTATCAAGAATTGTACTAAAGGAAAAAATAAGTATTAATGCTTGGATTGGAATCGTTTTATGCATTATTGGTGCGTTGACAATTAGTTGGATGCCACCAACAGGTGGAAATTATCCAAACTTTTATCTTGGCTTATTAATGGCGTTTATTACTGCTGTTGCATGGGCATTGGAGAATATTATTGCAACATTAGGAATGGACTTTGTTGATCCGGAACTAGCCATTGGCATCCGTGAATTTACTTCGGGAGGATTAACATTTCTGATACTCCCCGTTTTAGCTGGAATTGGGATGAAATCCTATGGAGTTCTATTTCAAACGTTACCAACAATGGGATACGTATACATAGCATTAGCAGGACTTTTTGCAGGAGCAAGTTACTTTTATTACTACAAAGCGGCTAATTCTTGTGGTGCATCAAGAAGTATGGCATTAAACGTTACTTATACTATATCAGCAATGATTATAGGGGTAGTGTTTTTAGGAAGCGACATCACTTTGTTATTAGTAATAGGTACGCTTACTTTATTAATAGGAGCCATGCTTGTTGCTGGAAAACCTGCTGAACTGTTGACATTGAGAGATATAGACTAATTCGGTTATAGTAAATCCTTATAGTACTCAAGAAAGTAATACCATAAAAGGAATACTCGAAGTAGTATAATACTTCGAGTATTCCTTTTATAATGTGATTAATACGTCCTTGTTTATATTATAATTTAATTATTATCTAACAATTGATCATCAATGTATGATCTTTCTTCGTCTCTTATTAAAGCGTCTCTAGATAGATGAAGTTTTTTCCTTAATATAATAAAAAGTGATATTGATAGTAATGATGTAGCAATATCAGCAAAAGGTAAAGCAAAAATAAATCCGTCAAATCCCCATAAGTTACTAAAGATAATCAAAGCAGGAATAAAAAAGAAACCCTGTCTTCCTAGAGATAAAACAAAAGATTCTACTGATCGACCAAGCGATTGAAACATTATCATTAGTATCATTTGAATTCCTATAAATGGCATGCTATTTCCTCGCTCATTTGAATTTGCATTTCATCCATTAATCTACTGAATTTTAAATAAATATTGGGGAATAATAATATATAAAATAAACTCATAGGAGTGTGTTTTAATTTATGGATTATTTAAAAATAACCTTTAGAGTATTCTTTATAATGGGCCTGTTATTGTTCCTTGTATTAACTACCGGGAGAAGAAAAATCGGTGAACTTCCCGTATTTGATTTTTTAGCCATCATCATTTTAGGTAATGTTGTAGGTGCTGATATTGCTGATCCAAAGGTACCTCAATTGCCCACAGCATATGCAATATTATTAATTGTTGGTATCCAATATCTCCTTAGTCGTTATACAATAAAAAGCAGAAAGTTCGGGAGAAAAGTTACATTTTCACCTACTGTAGTTATTCAGAATGGTCAATTTATTAAATCAAATATGAAGAAATTAAAGTATTCCGTAGATAATATACAAATGTATTTAAGAGAAAAAGGTATATTTGATATAAATGAAGTAGAATTTGCCATTGTTGAAGATAGTGGTAATGTCAGTGTGATGAAAAAGTCACAGTTTCAACCATTAACACCCTATGATATGAACATTACCACTAATTATAAAGGAATTTCACTCCCCCTAATCATTGATGGAAGTGTATATGAAAACAATCTAACTAAGCTTAATCTTGATAAAGTTTGGTTACAAGCTCAATTAAAGCTTAATGCCATAACTAGCTTCGATGAGGCATTCTACGTAGATATAAATACACAAGGCAAGCTATATGTATCAAAAGTTGCTGAGCCTAAAGATATCATCAGGGACTTTGTTTAAAAACAGGATATATAAAATTAAATATCATATATTCTAAAATATTAAAGACTTCAGACGGAAATATATCCACCATCTGAAGCTTTCTCTTTTTCATAGTATATATATCTTTCCTTTTATGGATGTGAAAAATTATGTTTTAGTATTCTTTTTGTTTCCTTCAACAGCAGTAATTATTTCTCCTGGAATAAGATTTAATAACCTACTTTTAGGCTCATATATTTTCTGTGAAGCGTAGATTCCATGATGCCCTGAAAATAAATAACTAACTATACAAGATATAAAAAAGAATATAATACCTTTTCCTTCAAAAAGTTCAATACTAAAAACAAAGCAGGCTATTGGTACATTTGAAGCACCACAAAATACTGCTATAAGTCCAATTGCAGCAAGAAATGATGTTGGTAAATTTACTATGTTTGATAATGTGTTTCCTAATGTGGCACCTACAAAGAATAGAGGAATTACTTCTCCACCACGAAAACCCATTCCCATTGTAATGGCAGTAAAAACAATCTTGATTAAAAAAGCTAGCGGTGGCACTTGCCCATCAAAAGCTTTATCAATCATTGGCAAACCACGACCCAGATATTCTCTTGAGCCCACTAAGTAAGTCAATAAAATAATAATTATCCCACCAATCATGCCCCTTATCATAAGATTTTTTAAATACTTTTCCGAAAAGTTTTTCACGCCATGCCTCAATTGACTGTACAACACACTTACAAAACTAAATATAATGGATACAAGGATAATTTTGATAATTGTCATTGTATTTATATCTGGTATGATTTTTATAATATGATGACTGTGCTCAACTCCCCAGGATTTTGCTACAAAGTGACCTACAAAGCTGGAAACAAAGCAAGGTACTAATGATTCATATTTCATTTTCCCCAGAGCTATGACTTCCATTCCAAAAATTGTTCCCGTAATGGGTGTACCAAAGGCGGACCCAAATCCTCCACTTATTCCACACATAATTAGAATTTTTCGGTCTAGTTTATCTACTTTAAATAATCTATTTACGCCTTGCGCTATACTTGTTCCCATCTGTATAGCGGCGCCCTCTCTACCTGTTGAGCCACCAAGTAAATGAGTTATAAAAGTGGATACATACACAATAGGCCCCATTCTCAGCGGAACCTCTTCATTGCCGTTATGAATATATTCTAAAATAAGATCGTTTCCTCTTCGAGAGTTCGCACCATGATATCGATAAATATAGCCTATTAATATACCACCTAAGGGGAGGAGAAACAATAAAAAGTTATTTTCGTTTCGTGTATCTGTAAGAAAATCATTTGCATTTAATAGCAAAGCGGAGGTTGAGCCTACTGCTACTCCAACGATACTTCCCCAAAACACCCATTTTATAAGAGTCGAGGTAAAAATCATATACTTAGACTTGTCTCTTAAATTTATTTTATTATCCATGTTTTGCCTCCTAGTGGATATATTATAGCTTTAAATTGATTGAATATTATATTTACAGATATTTAGTCTTACCACTATATGTTTAAAAATGTATCCTGTAAATTAATTTTTAGGTAGATATTGCCTCGATCATTATTCTGAGCGAGTTCAAGGGTGACTTTTAGTATTTAATATCTAATTTACTTACTGTTTTAAGTGCTAGTAGATATAAAATATCAAGTTTATTTTTACATATTTAAGAACTTTTTTCTCTGCCTTCGAATCTACGGAATAACTATAGATGTTACGTTAAAGCTCTTTTACATAATAAAACTCCCTTATAACTACAGTTAAATTATTTCAACTGTATACTATAAGGGAGTTGTCATTTTATCTAAAGTGGTAGATATTGATACTAATAAATTTTTTTATCTTACTTAATACGCTTCTGATGC
The DNA here is from genome assembly GCF_009362815.1 of Alkalibaculum sporogenes. Classification (GTDB taxonomy): domain Bacteria; phylum Bacillota; class Clostridia; order Eubacteriales; family Alkalibacteraceae; genus Alkalibaculum_A; species Alkalibaculum_A sporogenes. Next base: position 112,084 of record NZ_WHNX01000008.1, read on the forward strand.
GCTTTCATGTCGTTCGTATAGTTTGTTGTATTTTACATAATAAAACTCCCTTATAATTAACAGTTAAATAGTTTACATGTCAACTATAGGGGAGTATATTTGATAAATATTATAATTTAATTATTATCTAACAATTGATCATCAATGTATGATCTTTCTTCGTCTCTTATTAAAGCGTCTCTAGATAGATGAAGTTTTTTCCTTAATATAATAAAAAGTGATATTGATAGTAATGATGTAGCAATATCAGCAAAAGGTAAAGCAAAAATAAATCCGTCAAATCCCCATAAGTTACTAAAGATAATCAAAGCAGGAATAAAAAAGAAACCCTGTCTTCCTAGAGATAAAACTAAAGATTCTACTGATCGACCAAGCGATTGAAACATTATCATTAGTATCATTTGAATTCCTATAAATGGCATTCCTAAAACAAAGACTCTCATTATTTTAACACCGAGATTTACTACAGTAACGTCATTAATAAATATTTTAATCCATACATTGGCGAACACAAAGTATATAGCAGCAAAAAAACAACACATAATGGTACTGATAAGAGACGATCTTTTTATAGTTTCCAACAAACGATCGTATTTCTTAGCTCCATAGTTATAACCCATAAGAGGTTGGCATCCTTGTGCTAAACCCATAGCAAGCATTATGGCAATATTTCCTACACGCATAACTATACCATTTGCAGCTACAACGTCATCACCAAAGCTAGCAGCAAATACATTCCCAACTGCCATTCCAACACTCATAAGTATCATCCCAAGAGATGCAGGAATACCAATTTTAAATATATCGGCGTATATTTTTTTGTCGAAGCTAAAAAGCTTTGGCGATATAGATATAATACCTTTCTTTTTCATATAGAAATTGACGAAATATAAAAAGGCAAACATATTACCAATCGTTGTTGCCCAAGCTGCTCCAGCAACTCCCATATTTAGGAATAAAATAAATATAGGATCTAAAACAATATTTATTATGGATCCAGTCATCATTCCGACCATTGATTCCTTCGTAGCTCCCTCAGATCGTAATAATCCTCCCATAGCCATTTGCATGCCAATAAAGAGACCACCAATAAGCATTATTCTTAGGTATGAGCTAGCATAACCAATTGTATTCTCACTAGCGCCACAAAATAATAAAATAGGTTCTGTAAATATTAATCCAAGGATAGCTACTACTGCACATACTGAAAATGCAGTCCAAAAGGCAATAGCTCCTGCATGATTTGCTTGTTCTACCTCACCTTTTCCCAATAATCTTGAGATTAAAGATGCCCCTCCTATAGCAAAGATATTACCAAAGGCTTGAACGATCATAAAGATAGGAAAAGATATAGAGATTGCTGCTACCATATTTGGTTCATTCAACTTCCCGATAAAAAAAGTATCAGTCATATTATATATAACTTGAATTAGCATAGCTAACATAGTGGGAATTGCTAAAGCCCAGATGGCTTTTTTAATAGGCATAGATTCTAAAATATCCATTCTATTATCATTGTTATTCTTAATAGGTTTATTCTTGTTCAATTTTGTCAAATTTGATCCTCTCTCTCTTTTAATTTGTCCATAGTATATACCATTATTTCTAAGGCTTTATGCAGATTATTAATATCTTCTTCTTCTAACTGTGATACTTTTTTGGCTATATGCTTATTAAAGCCAGCGTCAATTTGCTTAGCAATATCTTTACCGATATCTGTGAGCATTAGGGCATACTTTCTTCTATCATTAGATACAGATACCCTTTTAATGAACCCTTTTTTAACTAAACTATCTGCAACAGTTGTAAAAGACCCTTTTGAAAGCCCCACTTTTCTGCTATAATCCGTCATAGGATCACCCTCGTGCTTATGAAGAAACATTAATGTTTTACCTTCACTTACATTCAATTTAACAGAGGTATCCATTTCGCTACCATCTATTAAGACTCCAATAAACATTGGCAACATGCTTGCCAATTCTGCAATTTTTACTTCTATCAATTTAGACATAATATATAATCTCCTAATACCATTTAGTTCGAAGTCTAACATTTTGATTTAGAATTGTCAACCGACATTTATTGCAATTTATGATTCATTGGTTATAATGATTGAATAATGGTATGTTATTGACTAACACAAAAGGGATAGATATAATCAATTTAAATGGAATCATTACTTTTTTTAACAAAGTAGTTTAATGAAAGCACATAACAATTTAAAATAATATTTATAAGAGAAAATTATTGAAGTCAGTTTAAACGAAAGGAGATAAATAAGAATATGAAGAAAATATTTAATATACTTATAATTACACTTACACTACTATTATTATTTGCAGCATGTTCAAAAAAAACAGAATCACCAACACCACAAACCCCTGGTGAGACCCCAGGAGCTACTACAGATCCAATAATGAACTATAAAAATGTTACAGAAGGTTTTTCGCCATTGACAGGGCTACCTCATAATGGAGACGGTCGTGCAATTATAGTTCAAATTGAGAATACTCCTGGTGCAAGACCACAGAGCGGAATAACAAAAGCCGATTTAATCTATGAGATGGAAGTAGAAAGTAATATTACAAGGTTAACAGCATTTTTCTTAAGTGAGTATCCACAAAAAGTTGGACCTGTTAGAAGCGTAAGAAAACAGCAAATACAATTGTGGAGTGAGTGGGATTATTTATATACATTTTTTGGTGGATCAGAATACGAGCCAGGGCAAAATATATATCAAATTAAAGAAGAACTTGGTATTGAATCACCGAGCCTAAATGGTCACAAAGGTGGTGGCTCTTTTTCACGAGCCCAAGATAGGAAGTCTCCACATAATGCTTATACTGATTTAACATACACTATAGAAAATATATATAATAATTACAGCCCCCAATTACGAACTATCTATTTTATAGAAAATGCTAAAATGGAAGGTGATACTGCAAAGGAGATTACTTTTTCCTATAGATCAGATAATAATGTTAAATATGTATACAATGATAATAATTATGATCGTTTTATAAATGAAGAACCAATGGTGGATAAGGAGAGCAACGATCAATTAGTGGTTAAAAATATAATTATACAGTATGCGCCTCACTATAAAGTTACTGATACTGTATATACAAATATTGATCTTATTGGAAGTGGAGAGGCTGAATATTTTACAGATGGAATTAAACGAATAGGTAGATGGGAAAGAAAGGACGAAGACTCATTAACAATTTACTACGACGATAATGGTGCTGAAATTCCTTTTAAACCAGGTGTTACTTTTATTCAAATAGTTCGAGAAGATACTGAAGTAACTGTGAAGTAAGTATATTTTGTAATGAAAATTACTTATGTATAAGTAAAACATGAACCTAATTTAATTAATAAGTGAGTAAGAATCGTGGGAATAGATAACAAACTATTTCCACGATTTTTTCAAGTTCACTTGCCGTTAAGGTTTAAGTTTTTCAATTTACAAGGAAGCATCGAAGACACTTTTTTGTGGCAAAGCTTATTTGGGATAGTATTTTACTAACATGCTTGAATTAGAGGTGAAGAAGCTATTGTAAGAAAACTGGTTGTTAATAGTTAACAAAATATGCATTGACAAATATAGTTGTCAGTGGTAATCTAATTATGACAAATAAAATTGTCATTATGACATAACATGTTGTCACAAACAAGAAGGAGGATAATAATGCCACTAATAAATCACTTAAAAGAACATCGTGCGAGATTAGGGTACAATCAGGCTGAGTTAGGCAAGATGGCAGGGGTATCTAGGCAAACTATAAGTCTTATAGAACGAGGGGATTACTCACCATCTGTAACTCTAGCTTTGAAACTTGCGAGTATATTTAGCGTTTTAGTTGAAGATATCTTTAATTATAATGAGGGGGAACAAGAATGAAAATAAAAAATTCCTATGTAAAAATAATTATGTGGATGGTATTAGGTGGAATTGTAGGGGCAATAGGAGGACTTGCAGGAAGAACAATTGGTATAGGGAAATTTAAAGAAGTTTTTATAAATATATTTGAATTAATTGCTAATAACATCATACAAATTCAAATTGCGGTAGGGACTTTATCAGCATTAGTGATACTGGTTAATTATATTAGTGCAAAAAAATTAATGGTAAAGGATGATAATGATGTAGATGAACTATCAGATAAGATAGAACTTAAACAAACAATTGCATTAACATTTTGTTCAATAAACTATATTTTGAGTTTTATACTGTTTGGAATAGCTATTGATGGAAGAAACCAATTTATTATAGCATCAGTTATTGTATTTGTAACTGTTATGGTCTTTTCATCTTTTATGGAAATATCAATAGTAAATCAGATTAAAAAAGGTGATCCAATGAAAAAGGGTGATCCAGCAGAGTTAGACTTTCAAAATCAATGGATAGATAGTTGTGATGAAGCAGAAAAACTGATAACTTATCAAGCTGCGTATAAGACTTTTAACATTATGAAGTATTTACTTTTAGCTACTATGATAATTGGAATGATTGCTAAGGCGGCTTTGAATGCAGGAAATACTATTATTGTTATGGGAGGAGTACTGTGGTTAGTAATGGTATTAGCCTACTCATATTATGGATGTAAATTACAGAAAAATAAGATAAATTTGTAAAAATATGTTACAATGTTAATGATAGGGGGGGAAAGTCATGATAAAAGTTGAAAATATTCAAAAGAAGTTTTACGATAAAAAAAGTGGAGATATTTATGCCTTAGATGATATTAGTTTCGATGTAAATGAAGGTGAAATTTTTGGACTTTTAGGGCCTAATGGGGCAGGAAAGACGACACTATTGAGAATTATTTCGACAATAATGGGTCAAACTGAGGGGAATATTACTATTAATGGATTCAACTCAAAAAATCAGCCTGAGGAAGTAAAAAAATCTATTGGATTCTTATCTGGGAATACAAAACTATACAAAAAACTTACCCCTGTAGAAACAATGCGTTTTTTTGGAGGATTTTATAATATTAATAAGAGGGTCATGAACCAGCGTATAGAAGAAATACTAAGTAGTCTTGACATGCATGAATTTAAAGATAAAATCGTAGAAAAGCTATCTACAGGTCAAGTTCAAAAGACATCAATTGCTAGATGTATGATGCATGACCCTAAAATATATATTTTAGATGAACCAACATTAGGTTTAGATATTCTAACTAGTCGTACAATTGTTGATTTTATTAAGAAAGAAAAAGAAAATAACAAAACGATTATTTTTTCGACTCATTATATGGAAGAAGCAGATTTGCTTTGTGATCGTATTGGACTTATTCATAAAGGTAGATTAGTTGAAATTGGGAAATTAGAGGAATTAAAAGAAAAAACAGGTAAGAGCAATATCCGCGATATATTTTTATTTTACATTGATCAAGAGAGTGTTGTCCTATGAAAAAAATTAACTTAATATTAAAAAAAGAGTTACGAACAACATTACGAGATAAAAAAACTTTGATTACTATTTTAATACCCATATTAATTTATCCAATTCTATTAATATTTTATATGGGGTTTTCTCAAGTAGTACAGTCTGACTTAACTAAAAATGAAAGCTTGTTGGCAGTTGATAATAATGTGCCACATGATTTTTTAGTAAGGTTAGAGGATGATCCGATCATTAGAGTATCTACAGTTTCTCCTAACGTCGATTATCAGAGTTTAGAAGATATAAACGCTAGAATAAGTTTTAAATCAGTAAAAAGTGGTGAAATGTATACTGTTCATTACAACTCTACCCTTGAGCCTAGCCAACAATCAGCTAACAGAATAGAAGAACATTTTAGAGATTATGAAGAAACAATAAAGAGTACTCAATTAAAAGAAGCTAATATCGACTATGAATTTGAAAATGTCGTTACTATACAAGAGGAAGAGATATCTGGCGATATGATGAGTAGAGTTATAGCCATGGCATTAGGGCTGATTTTCCCACTTTTAATAGTACTTTATGGTATCATAGGGACTTATACAATTTCTTCTGATTTAAGCGCTGGGGAAAAAGATCGAGAAACTTTAGAAACTATTTTTTCAGTACCTATAAAGCGTTTCGAAGTAATTATAGGTAAGCTTCTTGCATGTGTCATAGTAGGACTTTTAAGTGGTATGATTAATATTTTGGCATTGTTTCCTTTAGCATATGCAATAACAACGAATATACCAGAATTAAGTATTAGCATTTCTTTTCCATTGTTTTTGTATCTATTTCTAATGTTAATACCTATTATGATATTAACTAGTGCTGTCTTTATAGGTATAGGATTTATTTCGAAGACTTACCAGGAGTCACAATCTTATGGATCAGTACTTTTTATAGGATTCATAGCTTTATGTTATATTCCATTAGTCCCAAACTTAGAAGCAAGCTCACTCACATTATCAATTCCGATTACAAATGCTTTATTATTGATGAAAGAGGCTTTTTTAGGTAGCTACTCTCTAATTGATACTATTAAAGTATTGGGGATTAATTTAGCTGTTTCAGGTATTGGTATTTATGTGATGAATAAATTATTTCAATCAGATTGGGTAGTTTTTGGAGGTAAAAGCTAATGAATTATAGAACTATAATCAGTATTATAAAAAAAGAAACCCTTACGCTTTTAAGAAATAAAAAAGTTCTTATAGGAATCCTAGCTCCAGTACTTTTACTACCTGTATTGTTTTTTGGATACATGGCAATTTCAGATATAACTTCTGATGAATCGGAGAATGCTATAAGTCAAATATTTATTGAAGGTGAATTGCCAGTAGCTTTACATGAAGAAATCTGGCAAGATGGACGGATAGACATCTTAAAGGAAGATAAGGATGTAGACTTAATTTTAAGATACAGTTTAAATGATAAAAGTCATCAATTTATTGTAGAATACGATTTTGGTAGGAATTCAGGAATCATGGCTAGAGATAGAATCTTGCCAGCAATAGAGAATTATCAAAAAGAACAGCAAAGTAGAATATTAGAAAAGCAAGGGTTAGATTTCGAAAAACTCTATCCAGCAAAGTTAACTATGGAAGACATAGCGTCACAAAAAGAACTTTCTGGATATTCTATGGGCAATATTGTACCATTACTTATCACGTTATTTTCATTAATGTACGTATTGACTTTTGCAGTTGAGTTGACTACAGCAGAAAAAGAAACAGGTACCTTAGAGACGATTTTTTCAATACCTATTAAAAAAGTTGAGTTAATAGTAGCAAAGCTATTTGCATGTGTTATGTTTGGTGTAGTATCTATGTTATTAACACTAGGTGTATTATGGTTTATGCTAACGAATGTTATGGATACTAATGGGATGCTAGTAAGTGTAGACTTAACTACTTTTATGGCACTATTTATTAACCTCATTCCCCTTATATTTATAGGAGCAGCACTTAGTATAGGAGTTGGAATGTTTGCTAGTAGCTATAAAGAGTCTAATGCTTATATGACTCCATTAATTTTTATATTTATGATACCAGCATATATAGGAAGCACCCCAGGACTAGAGCTGAATACTGTTTATAGTTTAATTCCAATTGTAAACACAACTCTACTGATTAAGTCTGTATTTATGAATCAATTAAACCTAAGTTTGTTTGGAGTGACCTTAGTCACAAATATTTTGTTTTCTATTATAAGCTTAGTTTTTATGTTTAAGGTTTTTGGGACTGAGAAAATATTATTTAGTAATGGAAAGGGATTTTCATTTAGAATAAAGAGAACAGCCATAGAAAAGACAACTTTCATGGAAGCAGAAGATGTTTTTTTAAGTTTAGCAGTTGTAACGGTGCTGTTTATCTACTCGAGTATTATGTTGGCAAATCATATGAGTATGTTTACAAATCTTTTATTTAATCAGTATTTTATCTTTGCAGCCTTACCTATTGCGATTATATGGTATCTCAAGGCTTCACCTAAAGAATCCCTTGGACTAAATATACCATCGGCAAGAGGTGTTTTTGGAGCAGTATGGATATGGATTTCAGCTTTAAGTCTAGCGATGATTTATCAATTATCTATTTTGCCTTTTGTTGATCAAGTACCCAGTTTGCTAGAATTAGAGCAGCAACTAGAGTTATTATCCCCATTAGCAAAATTTTTTATAATAGCGCTAACGCCTGGTGTATGTGAAGAAATATTGTTTAGAGGATTCGCTTTGAGATCTCTTGAGAATAGAATAGGATCGAAATGGGCTGTTATCATTACAGCAATTGCTTTTGCAATTATTCACTTAGATTTTGTCCGTTTAGTGCCAACCTTACTATTAGGCTTAGCTTTTGGATATGTAACAGTTAAAACTAAATCTATTTACCCTGCTATTTTATTACATGTGTTAAATAACAGTTTTGCATTATTTACTCCTGAGAATTTAAGCATTAGTTATGAAGTGTTTGTTCCAATTTTTGCGATATCATTAATAATAGGTTTGAGTATTTACAAAGAAAAAATACCTAGATTCAAAAAAACCAATTTACACAAGAAAATAGAATAAATTCAACTTATTACACTGACCAATTTAATTAGATTATTCTGAAAAGTATCATCTTGTTCCTTAGTTCTTTTACTAGGACCTTTTAAGTGTTTACCTGTATTTCGGATTTTTTTAGCTGTATGCCTGGCATGTAGTAGAGCATCTATATTATTAGAGTTATATTCCATGCCATCTTGGCTTATTGGGACAGCGCCTCGAGCTAAGCACATAGCTGCAAGTCCATAATCTTGAGTCACCACAATATCGCCTTTGTCTACTAAATTAACCAATGCAAAATCGACGCTATCTGCGCCTTTGTCAAATGTCAAAGTTTGAGCACCAGGTCTTTCAAACACATGGGAAGTATCACATAAAATCAGGCAATCTATATTAAATTTGTTGGCAATTTTAATAGTGATATTTACTACAGGACAACCATCGGCGTCAATTAAAATTCGCATAATTTTCTCCTTTGCTGGAATTAGATTATATTTATATTATACTATATAAGGTAGTTAGTTTAAAGGTTTGCTTTCATTTGGTGAGTGTCGCGACTTTTACAGGCAATTAATCCATCACTTATCTTTCTTTACTACCTTGAAATCTTGAAGTGAGAGCAATACCAAATTTATCTTGCCTGAAAGGTAAGCGAAATTGAATGGTATTGCCCTGGTCAGGGTTGGCGAGGCTTGAAGCAACTAAAAGAAGCTGGAAGCCCGTAACCTACTACGGGAGTCGTTAATGGGGGATAAAATGTAGAGTTTATGAAAAAAGTTCATTGTATTCCTGTATAGTAGTCTTGCGTCCTTTATCGGTGAGTTTAATAAAAACACCATCTACCTCAATGCAATTCTCTCCCTGTAGCCGGTTAATAATATCTTTTATAAAATGGTCACTCCAATTTAAATGGTTTTGAACAATACATATCTGACTAACTTGTTCTTGTATAAAACTACTTTCATTGTTTAAAAGGTGAAAAAGCAGTGTCATTTTGCCAAATTTAGTCTTTTGCATCTTTCTTCTGCGAAAAATACTGAGGAGACCTCTATGTGGTGCTAGGATAAAGACACTAATAAATAGTATACCAGTCATTGTAGCCATGCTGCCAGCAATTGATACGTCAAAGATAGCTGCAAGTTGATAACCCAAAATACCATTTATAGTTCCAATAAGCACACTAATGATTAGCATAGACTTAAGATCATCCGTTAACAAATATGCAGTAACTGGTGGTCCAATCATAAAGGCTACAACTAGAACCGATCCAACAGCTTCAAATGCACTTACAGCTGTAAGCGATACTAATGTCATCAAGCCATAATGAACCATAGTAGGAGAAAACCCAAGTACAGCTGCAAGTACAGGGTCAAATGTAACAAGTTTTAGTTCTTTAAAAAATAAGAATATAGCTACAAGGTTAATAATTAAAATTGTTCCAGCAGTGTATATAGCTTTTGCTCCTATGTCTGTATTAAAAACAATCATTCGATTAAATGGAGCAAATGCCAGCTCGCCTAATAGAACAGAATCTGTATCAAGATGAACTGATCCGGCGTAACGAGTGATAAGAATAATGGCAATACTAAATAATAGAGGAAATACTATACCTATGGCTGCGTCCTCAGCAAGTAGATTAGTACGAGTCAGTGTTTCAGTCAGCCAAACTGTTACTACACCCATAATTGCAGCCCCAACGATAAGAAGAGGAGAAGATAAATCATGTGTAATAAAAAATGCAAGTACTATGCCAAGTAAAATTGTGTGGGTAATAGAGTCCGACATCATAGACATTTTGCGAAGGACTAAAAAAACGCCAGGTAGAGCACAACCCACAGCCACTATCACTGCAATTAATTGAATTTCAAATTGTGGAGTCATTTTCTGCCCTTCTTTCTATATTTAATGACCTATTATGCTTTTGCCTATATAAACGGTGTAAAATACCACGTCCAGGTGCCAATAAAATACTTATAAGAACTATAAGGCTAGCGAATAGAACAATAGTTGGACCAGTGGGAAGTTTAGGAATAAATGAACTTACTGCTGTTCCGAAGATACCAGATATTGCTCCAAAGATTGCTCCAAGAAAAGCCATTACCGATAATTTATTGGTCCATTGACGTGCAGCAACAGCAGGAGCTACTAGCATAGCACTCATAAGAATAACCCCAACAGTTTGAAGACCTAGGATGATTCCTGTCACAGTCATTAAAGAAAGAAGTAAATCCAACTTTTTAGGTGAGAATCCAAGGCTTTGTGCAAATTCACTATCAAAGGTAAATATTTTAAATTCCTTCCAGAAAATAATCAGTAATAGTAGTAGTATTGATCCGCATATTATCATAAGGTTTACATCTCTTCTCATTAGAGAAGAAGCCTGCCCGAAAATGAATCGATTAAGTCCAGCTTGATTAGCATTAGGGATTTTTTGAACATAGGTCAACAGTACTAGGCCTAATCCGAAAAAAACCGACATTATTAGAGCGAGAGCACTATCAAATTTTATTCGAGAATATTTTACAATAGTGGTGATAAGAAGTGTTGACAAAAGGCCTGATAGAAGTGCACCTAAAAGAAGAAATTCCGTGTTCTTACTACCAATTAATATAAACCCTAAAACAACACCAGGTAAAGCAGCGTGGGAAACGCCATCTCCTAAGAGACTTTGTTTCCTTAGAACTGCAAATGTACCTAAAACTCCACTAATAAGCCCTAAAATAGCAGAACCTATGGCAACTGTTTGAAATGTGTAGTCGGATAATAACAAAATAAGAGATTCCATATTATACAGCCATGCCTTTCAAAAGCATTCCTGTACTACGATAAGTCTGTCTGAGATTTTCCTGATGAAAGACCTCATCAACTGGTCCACTAGCAACTACTCTGAGATTAATTAATGTAACCCAATCAAAATATTCAGTAACTGTCTGTAGGTCGTGATGTACCACTACTACTGTTTTCCCTTGATCTTTTAGATCTTTGAGTAGCAATACAATAGCTTTTTCTGTTTTAGTATCAACACCTTTAAAAGGTTCATCCATGAAATAAATATCAGCCTGTTGTACAAGAGCTCTAGCCAAAAATACTCTTTGCTGTTGCCCACCTGAAAGCTGACTAATTTGTCGAGATGAATAGTCCTCCATACCTACTTTTTTCAGTGTTTGCAGTGCAATATCAACATCTGCCTTACCAGGACGTTTTATCCAACCAAGCAAACCAAAGCGTCCCATAAGTACTACATCTAAGACTGTCGATGGAAAGTCCCAATCTACATTGCCACTTTGAGGCACATATGCCACGCGATTTTTGATATTGGATTTTGTATCGGCTCTATTTTGTATGAATTTAATATTACCAGATATGGGTATCAGTAGATTTAGTATGGCTTTAATCAATGTACTTTTTCCTGCTCCATTAGGACCTACCACTGCCATAAGTTTACCCTTGGGAATTTTGAGATCCACATCCCATAATACGGGTTTTACATCATATGCAACAGTTAAATCGGCTACTTCAATAACGTATTCTAATTTTGTTTTTAGATCCATATTGACCTCTCCAATCTTCATTTCAAAGCATCTACTATAGTATCGATATTTGATTTAAATGTAAGAATATAAGTTGGTGCATCAGATTCAACTCCACCAAGGGAGTCAGAATATAACTCTCCACCTATTGAAACATCGAAGCCCTTTGCCTTTACAGCAGCTTGTAAGGCCTCAATAGTTTTTGGAGGAACAGAGGATTCAACAAATATTGCCTTGATTTTTCTTTGTGTTATAAACTCTGCCAAACTACTTACATCTGATGTTCCTGCTTCTGTATCCGTACTAGTACCTTGCAGTCCGATAACTTCAAATCCATACGCTTTGCCAAAATAACGAAAGGCATCATGAGCTGTGATAAGTACCCGTTGCTCTTGCGAAACTTCGGAGGTTCTGTTTTTAATATACTGGTCGAGTTCGTCAAGCTCTTGTAAATATTGTTCGAGATTAGCATTAAAATCTGATGCATGTTGTTGATCTATTTTTGATAGATCATGTGCAAATAATCTTGCAGCATCTTTCCAGAGTGATACGTCAAACCATACGTGTGGGTCATAGACATTTGAGTCATCTTCATCTTGTAATAAATCATCTTCCTTAATTCCATTCTCAATGCAAATGACTTCACTTCCTTGTACTTTAATGGATTCAAATATTTCACCCATCTTACCTTCAAGGTGAAGCCCATTATATACAACTACATCTGCATTTTGCATTAATGTCACGTCACCTGCGCTTGCCTGATAAAGGTGAGGATCAATTCCAGGCCCCATTAAGCCATTTACATTTACATGCTCACCACCAATAACGTCGGCTAAATCAGCTAGCAAAGTGGTAGTTGCTACTACATTTAATTTATCATTAGTATTGGTATTTGTTCTACTAGCGCACCCTGTAAATACAAGCAGAATAACTAAGATAATCCCAAATAGATATTTCGTTTTTAGATACATGATTTAATTCCCCTTTTAAATTATTGTTATATATTCTTGTTATGGTAATTCAGATTGAGCTAGATTAATAACAGTCGAGAGAAAATTAGTTTCCCTAGGCTAATATATGAAGCCTAAATTAAAAGTGTTACGAATATAATAATAAAAAGAATTTAAAAGGACTGATGATATGAAGAATAATAATACAGATTCACAGTTTCGAACTGTACGTGGATATCAGCTTGCAAAACAAGAAAAGAATCAGCTCACACCTGCTATGGAAGACTATCTTGAAATGACTTATAGAATTTGCCTAAAAGAGAACTATGCTCGCGTGGGAAAATTATCTGAGCTATTACATGTAAGACCATCCTCAACATCAAAGATGGTTTTTAAACTAGCTGATCAGGGATTTTTGAAATACGAGCGCCATGAGATAATTTTATTAACAGAAAAAGGTAGGGAGATAGGAGCGTATCTTCTTAATAGGCATGATATTGTAGAGCAGTTTTTAACACTTATATCAAGCGAAATACCTATAGAAGAAACTGAACTAATTGAGCATTCCCTAAGCCCAGAAACGATAGCTCATTTAAATACTTTAATTGAATTTTTTAAAAACGATGCTAATGTAAAAAAAAGATTTGATGAGTTCCGAAAGAATCGAGAGTGATATTAGTAAAGATGTAGTTGCATGAATACCAATAGTTATTTTAAATATGGAATTGCAAAAATAATAAGAAAAGTAATTTTTATCGTTACTTTTTCTTAGTTAAGGGTAAGTATAATTTTGTATATATTTGAGAAACAAAACAATTTAGCACAAAAATATGTATTATTATGGTGAAAAAGGGAGCTAAGAGCTATAATGTGAATAGCATACTATTACGGAGGTGTTTATTAATTGAATAACTTTTTGAAGAGATACTTTATAACTCAAAAAATGATGAGAACAGTTCTCCTATCACTATTGCCAATAGTTGTATTTTCAACATACCTTTACGGGCTAAGAGTACTGCTACTACTATCTATAGTGATAATTATGGGAACGATTACAGAATATTTGTGGGAAAAAAGGCGCAGTAAAAAAGTATCAGAAGCAGTATTGGTTACGAGTATTCTCTATACAATGACATTGCCTGTCTCTACACCATTTTGGGTTGCATCACTAGGCATAATATTTGGTCTTTTTTTTGGCAAACTTGTTTTTGGTGGATTTGGAAGGAATGTTTTTAATGTAGCACTTGTAGGTAGAGCATTTATATATGTCAATTTTCCAGAACCCTTAACAATTTCATGGAATAAAGTGGCATCTGGTATTCAAGGGGGATTTGGTACATACATAACAAATGGAATTGACGTAGTATCAGAGGCTACGCCAATGATATTATTCAATAACACTGGCGAACTAACGGATATTTATTCCCTAATAACTGGGATAGTGCCTGGCTCAATAGGTGAAACATCTATGGTGTTAATTGTTCTAGGAGCCATTTATTTAGTTTATAAAAAGGTTGCATCGTGGCAAATAATGATAAGTTCCATTTTAGGTTTTTTAGTTACGAGTACAGTTTTATATTATTTTACGGATGTAACTATTGCTAATCCTATATACGGTATGCTATTAGGAGGTTTCTTATTTGGAACAGTATTTATGGCAACAGATCCTATTAGTGGCGCAAGGACAAAAAAAGGCAAATGGATTTACGGGAGTCTTATCGGAATAGTCACAGTGCTTATTCGTGGGCTTTCACTTTTCCATGGCGGAGTAATGTTTGCCATACTCATTGCAAATATATTTGTTCCTATTATTGATTATTTTGTTAATGAAGCATCAAAAGCGAAAAAGAAGAATATGGAGGTGACATCATGAAGAAGTCATTTGCATATCCAGTATTATATATGATTATTATTACGATTACATTTATTACAGTTCTTGCATCATTCAACTACTTTACCATAGATAGAATTGTCTTTAACGAAGAAAATGATTTGCGTCACAAAATTCTATACGTTTTTGATATTTTACCTGAAGGGGAAGATCCACAAGAAATCGAAGAAATTTTTAATGAACGAGTGATAGAGAAACAATTTGATGACAATCCAGGGTATGCTCTAATGGAAGGAAATGATGAAGTAAGCTATGCAATTCGATTTGAAGGATCTGGATTGTGGGGATCTATAATAGGATATCTTGGGCTCAATGATGATTTCACACAAATTATAGGGATAGAATTCATTACTCAATCTGAAACACCAGGGCTTGGAGGTCGAATATCTGAAGAACCTTATAAGGAACAGTATCGAGATATTGAATTAGACACGACTGAGGGTAAGTATTTAGTATCTACGCCTGATGGGAATGTAGATGCTATAGCTGGAGCCACATCAACCTCTGTAGCAGTAGTCAATATACTTAATGAGAATTTAGTAGATTTTTTTGAATCAGCGGAGGTGGATTAGATGCCAACGAAACTAGAAGTTAAAAAAGTTTTTAATAAGGGGATATATACTGAAAATCCTGTACTAATACAGGTGGTTGGAATTTGCTCGGCTCTAGCTGTGACAAATCGAATGATGAACTCACTAATTATGGGAATCGCACTTACTTTTGTTACTGCATTTACAAGTCTTACAGTGTCGACATTAAAAAGTCATACTCCTAAACATATTCGAATGATGATTCAAGTATTAATTATTTCATCCTATGTTATTATAGTTGATATATTTTTAAAAGCCTATATGCCTGAAATGAGCGCTGCATTAGGGCCTTATGTTGGATTGATTATTACTAACTGTATCATTATGGGTAGAGCTGAGGGATTTGCTTTATCAAACGCGCCTACTATTTCTTTTTTAGATGGAATTGGAGTTGGCGTTGGTTACACTATCGTACTAATGGCAATTTCTTTAGTTAGAGAGTTATTTGGATTTGGAACGATTTTTAATATTGCAATCATGCCTGAAGGCTTTACGAGTTGGACATTTATGGTAATGCCACCATCAGCATTCTTCATCTTAGCGTGTATAACGTGGTTTGCCAACAATCAAATAATTAAAAAGAATAAAGAAGGGGTTGAGAAAAAATGATCGATATACATCCAGTTGTGATATTTATAGCAGCCATTTTTACTAGCAATATGATATTTTCAAATTTTCTTGGTATGTGTTCATTTATCGCTGTCTCAAAGGAAATCCCTACAGCAATAGGCCTGGGTATTGCTGTAACGGTAGTGTTAACTTTCACGACAATTTTAAATTATTTTGTTTACTGGTATATCCTTGACCCCCTTGGATTAGAGTACTTGATGTACATAGTTTTCATCTTAGTCATCGCTGCTTATGTTCAATTACTTGAGATGATTTTAGAACGTTATTTACCAAATCTATATTATGCCTTGGGTATTTTCTTGCCATTGATAACTGTAAATTGTGCAATTCTAGGTGTATCTCTATTTATGGTTACAAGACAATATAATTTTTCTCAAACTATTGGATTTGCCGTGGGTTCTGGAATGGGTTGGTTACTTGCAATAACAGCTATGGCTGGTATCAGATCCAAACTTTCAAATAATGAAATACCTGAAGGACTACGAGGGACACCTATTACTTTAATTATTACAGGTATTATGGCACTAGCCTTCATAGGGTTCAGCGGCATGGTTCAAATACAATAGGAGGTGGTCAAGTGCAAACTATAATTCTAACAGTATTAATCGTTACAATAATTACAGCGACTCTCGCAATTATCTTGACCATTGCAGATCGAACTATAGCCAATTATGGAGAAGTAACCTTAACTATTAATAGGGAAAAAGAGTATACGGTAAGTGGGGGAACTAGTTTATTATCTACCTTAACGTCAGAAAAGATATTTATCCCATCTGCATGTGGGGGAAAAGGCTCTTGTGGCTATTGCAAAGTAGTAATTACAGAAGGTGGTGGGCCTGTATTAGCTACTGAAAAGCCATGGTTAACAGAAGAGGAAATTGCAGCAAACACAAGGCTTTCTTGTCAATGTAAGGTGAAAGAAGATATCAAAATCGAGATCCCTGAAGAGTTATTTCTAGTAAAAGAATACACTACAACTGTTGAAAAAATGGTTCAGTTAACGCCTACGATAAAACAACTGCGTTTTGACTTGGGAGAAGAGGAGATTTCTTTTAAACCTGGTCAGTACATTCAGTTAAAGGCACCTGCTTATGAAGGAAATGATGAAGAGGTTTATCGCGCATATTCTATTGCATCGTCTGTTAAAGATAATCATGGAATAGAGTTATTCATTGGATATACAGGTGGAATTACAACTACCTATGTTCATCAATATCTAAAAGAGGGAGATAAAGCCCATATAAATGGACCTTATGGTGACTTCTACTACCATGAAGATGACGGAGGTCCTATGATATTAGCAGGTGCAGGTACAGGGTTAGCTCCTATAATGTCTATATTAATGTATTTAGAGGAGAATAATATTAAACGTGAAGTGTTATTTTTCTTTGGTGCAAAAACAATGGATGATTTGTTACTTGTCGATCGACTTAAAGGATTTGAAGATACGCTATATGATTTTAAGTTTTTACCAACTCTATCTAGAGAAGAATCTCCAGAATGGACTGGTGATAAAGGGAGAGTACCTAAGTCTATTGATAAATACATAGAAAAAGGTGGGAATTACTCAGCTTATCTATGTGGAAGTCCAGTGATGATTGATTCCATAGTTGAAGCATTACGAGAAAAAGATATTCCTTTAGAAAAGATATACTTTGATAAGTTTTAAATATCGAGTAATTGAGTGATCTTTTATTTGTATATACTATAATTAGTAGATTAAAATTGTACAGGATACAGTAAAATATTGCTTCAAATAATTGTTAAAAAATAATCATAATTAAATTGACTAATATAATTTTAAATGGTAAAATAAGTGTAAGTCAAGAATGACTTACACATGCAAAGGAAATTTGCATATTATCGTTAGATTCAGTAAATATATAATTATTATTTAACTAAAAAAAATAGAATTATTAGCTAACTACCATGAAGGTATGCTCTATATTACAGAGTAATTCTTCATGTTTTTTTATTGCAATTTTTAGGTATATCATAAAAACACAAGTGTGAGGAATAAAGATGAGACGTATACATATAAGCACAAAAACTATTTACTTTTTATTAATTCTATTTGCAATAGCAACTGTACTGATATCAATCGGTATTGGTCCTGTTAATGTACCGGCACAGACAGTTGCTAAAATAATTGGTAGCAAAATACCATTTTTAAATGACTATATAATTCAAGATTGGACTGTGCTACAAGAAAATATTGTATGGGGTCTTCGATTCCCAAGAGTAGCTCTTGGTTTTGTGGTAGGTGCCTCATTAGCTGTAACTGGTGTAACAATGCAGGCTCTTGTACGCAATCATTTAGCTGATCCTTTTATTTTAGGAGTATCTTCTGGTGCTTCTGCTACTGCAACTTTAGGAATGTTGTTCGGAACATTTTCGTTTTTGGGAGTATATTCTTTATCTCTCAGTGCATTTATTGGAGCGGCAATTTCCATTACACTTGTTTATACTATTTCTCGAGTTAATGGAAGAATAGACATTAAACAATTGCTGCTTTCAGGTGTAGTTATTTCTATGATAATGGAAGCAATTACTAAGATTATTACTCTAAGTGCACCAAATGCTTTGGGCTTACATAATGCACAATTTTGGATGTCAGGTAGCCTTGCAGGAGCCAAATGGGCATATCTTACTCTACCACTTATAGTGATTTTTATAAGTATGACTTTTCTAATGGTTCAACATCGTGCATTAAATGCATTACTTATGGGAGATGATACAGCCGCAACATTAGGTGTTAATGTATCTAGAATGCAAAAAATGTTGGTTTTAGTTGCATCTTTGCTGGCAGGGGTTACTATTGCTGTGAGTGGTTCCATTGGTTTTGTGGGTTTGATGGTTCCACATATCTGTAGATTGTTAGTAGGCTCAGACCATAAGAAGGTACTTCCACTTTGTGTGATTTTAGGTGGGATTTTAGTAGTGTGGACAGATGTGGCTGCGCGTATGTTAATTGCGCCAGAAGAATTACCTATAGGAGTTTTAACAGCTCTTGTAGGAGGACCATTTTTCATATGGTTATTAAAAAGAAAATCAAAAGAATAGGAGTGTAAATACATGAAATTAAAAGCAGAAAGTGTAGGTTTTTCATATAGTGATAAAATAATTCTCAATGATATTTCTCTAGATGTAAAGAACAAGGAATTTGTAGGTATTATTGGACCAAACGGTAGCGGAAAATCTACAATTCTTAAGAATTTTTATGGAGCGCTTAAAGCAAATAAAGGCGTAGCGTATTTAGATGATGATGATTTGTTCTGTATGAAGGCTAATAGTAGAGCGACAAAACTCGCTGTAGTAGGTCAAGAAGATTCAGTTACTTTTGATTTTAAAGTAGAAGAGATTGTATCTATGGGTCGCAATCCACATAAAAAATTATTTGATGGAGCTACATCTATTGATAAAAACATTATCCATAATGCTTTAAGACAGGTAGGGATGGATACAATGGCAAAACGTCAGTTTCGAAATTTATCTGGAGGAGAAAAACAGCGTGTCATAATAGCGAGGGCTCTAGCACAAAAGACAGACTTTTTAATTTTAGATGAGCCTACAAATCACTTAGATATTAGCTATCAACTTCAGGTTTTAGACTTGGTTAAAAGTTTAAATATTACTGTATTAGCTGCTATTCATGATTTGAACATGGCATCGTTATATTGTGATAGGCTTTATGTCTTAAAAAATGGAAGTGTATATAGTTCTGGTTTGGTACATGAAATACTAACTCCAGAATTAATATATGAGGTTTATGGAGTTTACGCAGATGTAAGAGTGCATCCTATTACTCAAAAAGTAATGATAACCTATTTACCTAATAACTTAAAACAATTAAGGGAGGAAAAAGTAGTATGAAAAAAAGAGCAATTATTCTATCGTTTTTACTAAGTGTATTGTTATTATTTGTAGCTTGTGGGAGCAACGATGGAGCCCAAGATACAACGGCAAACCCAGAAAATCAAGAATATGAGAAATTAACATTCGATAATTATGGTAGAGAGGTAAATGTTACAGCTAAACCTCAAAAAGTTTTGACATTAGGACCAAATTGCAGTGAGCTATTTGTAGCATTAGGATTAACGGATTATATTATTGGTAATAGCTTAGATAATCATAGCAGAGGTGCTCTGCCAGAATACGAAGAGGATTATGCAAAAATTCCAGAACTAAATTATAGTTCTGCTACAAGGGATGCGGTATTAACTAGTGGTGCTGATTTTATATACGGTATCGATTGGGAATTCGGAGGTAGCGGATTAGAGCTAGAAGAATTAACTGAATTTGGAATTACTACATATATGAATAGTGCAACAACTCTCGATGAAATATATGAAGAGATATCTCATATAGGAAAAATATTTCAAATCGAAGACAGGGCACAAGCATTTATAGAAGAACAAAAAAGTAGAATTGCAACTGTTCAAGATCAAGTTAGTGAGCAAGAACCAGTAAAGGTTTTAGTTTATGACAGTGGTGGAGATGGCGTGTTTACATGTAGTGGAACAAACTTTGAAACACTATTAGTTGAGCTTGCAGGTGGAAAAAACGTTTTTGATGATATTACTGAGAAACAATGGATAACAGTGAGTTATGAAGAAGTTTTGGCAAGGGATCCAGATGTTATCGTCATTCATGATTATGATACACCCTCTCTAGAGGAAAAAATTAAAGAGATTAAAAATGACCCCACACTTTCAAAACTAGATAGTGTGAAAAATGAACGTTTTATTTCAATATCATTAGAAAGCGTTTTGCCAGGAAATAGAATGGCTTATACTGTAGAAAAACTATCAAAAGGTTTCTACCCTGAACTTTTTAATTAGTATGTCTAACTGCAGACAATGTACGACGATTCAAAATCCATAAGAAAATTGTGAAACATGTTTATCGTATTTTAAACTCTGGTATTAGAGACTTGTTAACACATTAAATCCGTCATATATTAGACGGGTTTATGTGTTTTTTATAAGATAGGAGCGTTATACTAGCTAGCTAAAGTTAGAATTTTCCTATCTTACTTGAAACTCGTCGAAGGCATTTTCTTATAACAACATATAATAAGTACTCTCTATAGTAAAAGGGTTGTGGAAAATATAGTAATTTGACTTTAATTTAAAAGAGGGATGTGTAAGAAATGGATTTTTATTCTAGGCTATTTCGTCTCACAGGCGAAATCAAAGGAGTTATTGCTACTAAAGTAATAATTGGGCTTAGTATTACTGCAGCTTATGTTATTCAAGCATTTGCAATGGCACGTGGAATTTCTATAGTGCTTGACGGAGGATATATGGGAGATTTTATTAAAATGATACTCATATCTTTCCTTTGTATTATCGCTAGATGTCTATTAATGTATGCAAATGAAAAATACTCTAAAAAAGCGGCATGTGATATCAAAAAAGTAATAAGAGGTAAAGTTTTAGAGAAACTACTTTTCTTAGGACCAGGATATCAAACCAAAAAAAGAAGTGGGAATCTACAATCTTTGATTACAGATGGTGTTGAAACATTAGAAGCTTTTTTGACAAATTATATTCCTCAGTTATTTATAGTGTTATTTTCTGCTATAGGCATAGGGACATATGTATGGCAACTAAATACTTCAGTAGCATTTGTTATGATTATAGCTATTGTTCTTGCAGTTTTTGGTCCTCAGGCAAGTATGCCCCTTGTGAAAAAATTTATACAAGGTTATTGGCAAGCTTACGCTGTTCTAAACTCACAGTTTATTGATGCAATGCAGGGAATGAATACTCTAAAAGTACTTAATGGAAGTAAAAGAAAAGGAAAAGAACTTGCTTTAGATGCGGAAAATTTTTATCGTAAAGCTGTAAGAGAAACCACATTATCACTACTAAATTCATCTGTAATTATTTTATGCATGGCAGCAGGGTATGCTTTTTCCGTTGGGGTAAGTGTTATACAAGTTTCTAGAGGACAACTGGCTTTATCAAGTTTATTTGTAATCTTATTTCTAGCCTATGAATGTTTTAGACCTATTCACGATTTAAACGCTTACTGGCATAGTAGCTTTTTAGGTTTTTCTGCTGCAAGAGAAGTATTCTCTATAATAGATACTCCTGCTGAAGTGGAGGAATCAGATTCACCAGTTAATCATGGAAGTGATATTAAATTACCGCAAATATCTTTTCAAAATGTATCATTCTCCTATGATGAGAGAGAAACTAAAGCTATTAAAGATTTGAATTTATGTATTGATCCAGGTAAAACAGCAGCTATTGTTGGAAAATCAGGAGCAGGCAAGTCTACTATAGTTAGTTTGCTCTTACGTTTTTTTGATCCACAGGAAGGACAAATACTATTTAATGGAGAAAACGCAAAAAACTATTCATTAGACTACTTGAGAAGTCAAATTGCAGTCGTATTTCAAGATACATACCTTTTTTACGGTACAATATTAGACAATATTCGTTTAGCAAAACCAAATGCAAGCATAGATGAAATAATTGAGGCTGCACAACTAGCCAATGCACATAAGTTTATTTCTGAATTTCCCCGAGGGTATGATACTTTAGTTGGTGAGAGAGGGATATCTTTATCTGGAGGAGAACGTCAACGAATATCCATTGCAAGAGCTATTCTAAAAGATGCACCTTTTCTAATTTTAGATGAAGCTACATCAAGCGTAGACGCTGAAAGTGAAGGTGCAATACAAGCGGCATTAGAAAAATTAGTGAAAAATAGGACAACCTTAATTATTGCCCATCGTTTATCAACTGTTCAAAAAGCAGATCAGATTTTTGTTTTAGAAGATGGCGTATTAGCAGAGCAAGGAAAACATGAAGACCTTATTTCTGAAGAAGGAATCTATTCACGGCTAATAATGGCACAATACCGTGTGAAAGAGGTGCAAAATGGATAGTACAATAACGAATAAAAAAGGGAGAACAAGGAGTATAGGATTTATAAAACTCTTAAAGTATCTGAAATCATATAGAAAAGGATTGGGCCTGGCCGTAACTAGTGGTGTTTTACATCATGTTTTTGCTATATCTACATCAGTAGTATGTGCATATATAGTCGGTCTAATTGCAAGAGATAATTTAAGTGGTAATGGTGCAGCAATCTTGATGATATTAGGTGTATTAGTTGTACTTAGGACTTTAATGTATTATGGAGAGATGTGGTTTGCCCATGAAGTAGCATATCGAATACTAGCAGATTTTCGGATCGCATTATACAATGCAGTGGAGAGAGTTTCTCCCGGGATACTTTTGAATATGAGATCAGGACAATTGGCATCTACGTTGATGAGTGATGTAGAGGTACTAGAGTGGTTTTTTGCCCATACATTTGGAAATATGATAGTGGCAAGTATTGTAACTACTATTGTTTTGTGCTTTTTAGCTGCGCTAAATATATACTTAGCAATAATTATTCTGTTCTTAATAATTATTATTTTATCAATACCTCTATTACTTCAAAAGAAAGCAGATGAACAAGGACGAGACGTAAGAGATAAGCTTAGTGATGCCAATGCAGAGGCTGTTGAAGGAATACAAGGATTACGTGAAATTCTTGCTTTAAATTATAAAAAAGGGTTTATGAAAAAAATGTACAATTCAATTGATAAACTCAGTAACAGTCAAATTACCTATGGAAAACGTTTAGGACTTGAAGGGTCACTACTACATATAGCGGTAGGTTTAGCTATGATTAGTATTTTGACAATGTCTGCGTTTCTGGTATATGAAGGAGTATTAGCATTTGAGTGGTTTACAGTAGCCGTTATCCTAGGTGGGTATTCTTTTGGGCCAATTATGGAAATATCCTCAATGGCTCGTAATTTTGGAATTATTCTAGCGTCGTCAAATCGAGTTTTCGAAGTATTAGAAAGTAAATCTTTGGTAGAATATAAAGAAACATCTACTATTAAAGGTAAATTTAAGTCTGATATATTGTTTGACAATGTAAGTTTTAGCTATAAAGAGGACAATAATAATGCTGTAGATGCTGTATCATTCCAAGTATATGAAGGAGAAACTGTTGCTTTAGTAGGTCACTCAGGTGCAGGTAAAAGTACATGCATAAATCTATTACTTAGATTTTGGGATGTAAAAACAGGTGCTATTAAAATTGGATCTCATGATATCCGAGATATGACACAAGAGGAGTTAAGATCTATGACTTGTGCTGTATTGCAAGATGTGTATTTATTTCATACTACTATTGGAGAAAACATTAGATTAGGTAAGCCTGAGGCCACCGATGAAGAAGTAGAAAATGCAGCTAAATTGGCTTTTGCACATGAATTTATTAGTGGTTTTCCTAAAGGATACGATACAAAAACAGGAGAGCGAGGGGTACAACTTTCTGGAGGTCAGAAACAAAGAATTTCTATTGCCAGAGCATTGTTAAAGGATACGCCCATACTGATTATGGATGAGGCTGTTTCTAATTTAGATTCTGAGAACGAACAAGCGATTCAACAAGCATTAGAAAGATTAAGAAGAGGTAGAACTACATTGATTATTGCCCATAGGCTGTCGACGATACTGTCTGCGGATAGACTTGTAGTAATGAAAAACGGAAAAGTAGTGGAGACAGGAACTCATGAAGATTTATTAAAGGAAGGGAAATACTATAAGGAACTAATTGCTTCACAGTACTCTCTACCAACAGATGTAAAAGAGATATAAAAGAGATATAAAAGAGATATAAAAGAGATATAAAAGAAGAGAATAATTTAATTATATATATTGATAAAAGCCACCTGCAATAGACACGTAGGTGGCTCTTAAATTCTAAAATTGGTAGGAATTATCTGATCTCATATAGTATACTTAAGTTATTACAAAAACTTTAGATTATTGAAAGGAAATGATAATGAAAAATCGAGAACAACTATTTAATAAGCCTATCATGGATATTATAAAAAGTAGACACTCAGTAAGAACCTATAATACAGAAAAATTATCTGGTGAAATAAAACAAAAGTTAAGTGAGTATGCTGATGATATAAAGGGACCATTTGATGCTAGAGTAAGATTAGAATCAATTGACAGCTTTGATATTTTGGAGAAAGCTAGTGGCAGGATTGGCACTTATGGAGTCATTAAAGGAGCACAAGATTATATAGCAGGCATAGTAGAAAGTGGTGACAATGACCTTGAACAATTAGGCTACATATTAGAAAAGTTCATACTATATGGGACGTCTTTAGATCTTGGAACTTGTTGGTTAGGTGGAACTTTCAAAAGGAGTGACTTTGCTAAATTAGTTACACTCCATGAAAATGAGAAGTTCCTAATAGTAACGCCTATAGGTTATGCTCGTCAGAAGAGAAGTATAGTAGATTCATTGATGCGCTTTTCTGCTGGCTCCAACAACAGAAAGCCATGGGAGGAATTATTTTTTAATGAAAATTGGAGTAATTATTTAGACGAAAAATGTGAAGTTAATTATGCTAATGCTCTTGAAGCAGTGCGATTGGCGCCTTCTGCTTCTAACAAACAACCTTGGAGAATATTGAAGAGAGGAAATAAATATCACTTCTACTTAAAATCTAATAAAGGTTATTCAGACAGATTAGGTTTCAATATACAAAGAATCGATATGGGAATAGCTATGTGTCACTTTGAATTAGCTTTAAAAGAGTTGGGTATATATGGAAATTGGGTAATAGAGGATCAAGATGTAGTTGTCGGTTCTAGCATAGAAAATCTAACTTATACGGCAACTTGGATAGAATTTAGAGAGTAGTATCAAAGAATATGATTCTTTTAATAAAAGTCCACCTAAATAAGTTGAAACTTGATGGGTGGACTTTTAATTTTTGTGAACGAACATAGATTGTTAAGTGTTAATCAATACTACCCTCAAGAATTAATAAATATCTTGAGGGTAGTTCTGTCTAATTATAGTTTTTGAGTGATATAAGTAATATGAAAAAATCGTACAATGCTTGTGATGCGTTTGAAATTAGTAATATTAATAAATTGTTTTTCTAATTAAATCTTCAGAAAAAAGTAATTTAATAGATAAATAATCTTGACAAAGAAAACTCATATAATGTATAATTATTATGAAAATGATAATCAGTATCAAGTACGGCGGTTGATAAATATTTTATATTAGATGAGAATTACACATTAAATGATTTCTATACAAAGGGGGAATATGGTATGCAACTTTTTAAAGCGAAAGCAGGTTATACATCACAAATAAAAACTGTATCGGGTAATGATAAAATACGCAATTTCCTTTTTTCACTTGGTTGTAGTGAAGGTGAAGATATTACACTTATATCTATATTAGCAGGCAATTATATTATAAATATCAAGGACAGTAGATATGCAATAGACAAAAAAATGGCAAAAGCAATAGAAGTAATTTAAATAAAAGCGGCTTAGCCGCTTTTTAAAAGATGAATGATTGATAATGAGTATCAATATCACGGAGAAACATATGGTAAATTAGGAGGTTTAATAATGAAGATAGCATTAGCAGGAAACCCTAACTCGGGAAAAACAACATTATTCAATGCGATAACAGGTAAGACAGAATACGTTGGCAACTGGCCAGGTGTAACAGTAGAAAAAAAAGAAGCTAATTTAAACCGTAAGTTTGAAAAGATCTTTTCTAAAGGGAGAGTAGTAGATTTGCCTGGTGCGTATTCTATTGCACCTTTTACAGGAGAAGAGGCAATCACGCGAGACTTTGTACTAGGAGAGAGCCCCGATGTTATCATTAATATTGTAGATGCTAATAGTTTAGAAAGAAGCTTATTTTTTACAACTCAACTATTAGAACTGGGAATTCCAGTAGTTATAGCTTTAAACAAACAAGATATTGTTCGGCGTCACGGTAACAAGACAGATATTGAGGGATTAGCAAAAACACTTAAATGCAAGATTGTTGAAACAATTGCTAACGACGGAGAAGGGTTAAAAGAATTAATAAAAGTAGCTGCTAATCTTGCCGAATCTAATAACAGTCAGAAAGCTCCTGAATTTAATAATAAAGGAACCGAAAATGAGAACAAAGCGAGACAACAGTTTGTTAAAGATGTTGTCGACAAGCATTTTATAAAGAAGCGTGATACAAGTAAGGTAACTACCAGTGACAAAGCAGATAGAATTGTGGCAAACGCGTTTTGGGGATTACCGATATTTGCTATTATAATGTGGGCAGTGTATGCATTTTCTATTCAAGGTTTAGGTGGTTTTTTATCAGAGTATTTTAATGAAGTTATATTTGGTGAAATTGTGCCAGATGCTGCAAATGGATTTTTAGAAGCTGTTGGTGTTCATCCATTACTTCAAGCACTTATAGTTGACGGCGCTATTGGTGGTGTAGGTGCTGTTATTGGTTTCTTACCTCTCATCATGGTATTATTCTTTTGCTTAGGATTACTTGAAGATAGTGGCTATATGGCAAGGGTTGCAGTTGTAATGGATAGATATTTTAAAAAGATTGGTCTTTCTGGCAAATCTATAATTCCTATGATAGTGGGATCTGGTTGTTCAATACCTGGTGTTATGGCAACTAGAACTATTGAAGATGAAAATGAAAAACGTATGACTACAATACTTACTCCATTTGTACCATGTGGAGCAAAGCTTCCTATAATTGCTCTATTTGCAGCAGTATTCTTTCCAGCTTCTACTTGGGTAGCTCCAAGTATGTATATTTTGGCATTTATTATGATTGCTATAGGTGGACTTATTCTTAAGAAAATATTTGTTTGGGAAAATACATCTTCATTTATTATAGAATTGCCTGAATATAAAATTCCAAGTTTAAAACACGCACTTACGCAGATGATAAAACAGGCAAAAGCGTTTATTATAAAAGCATCGACAATTATTCTAGTTATGAATACCTTGGTGTGGATTATGCAAACATATAGTTGGAGTTTTCAAGTTGTAGAAGACTCAGGCCTCAGCATTTTAGCTTCTATTGGTGGATTTATAGCACCACTTTTAATACCATTAGGGTTTGTGGGATGGCAATTAGCTGCTGCCACTATAACTGGATTTATCGCAAAAGAAAATGTAGTTGCAACATTTGCAATTATATTAATAGCCTCATCAGAAGAAGCATTACATATGCCAGGTGGTGTATTAACACAATTATTTACACCTGTAACAGCTTACGCCTTTTTAGTTTTTAACTTATTTACTCCTCCATGCTTTGCAGCTATCGGTGCAATGAATGCAGAGATGAGTAATCGAAAGTGGTTAGGTAAAGCAATCTTATTTCAACTAAGTGTTGGATACATAATGGCAATGATCATCACTCAAATTGGTACTATTGTAGTATATGGTGAATTATCAATAGGCTTTGTTCCAGCAATATTCGTATCTATTTTATACATAGTTTTAATCACTGTATTAATTAAAAGAGCAAACCGCAAAAAAGCGCAAATGCGGAAGGTAGCTCAATAAGGAGTGATATCATGTTACCAACTATTATTGTGGGAGTCATATTTTTCGGCATTGTTGGAATTGGCATATACAAATCGATAAAAGCTATGAGAAACAATTCATGCCCTGGCTGTTCTGGTGGCTGTACTGAGCAAGCAAAGAATTCTTGTGATAGTAAGAAATAAATAATAATAAATTTGTATTCAAAAGTCTACTTTTAATTTAAGTAGGCTTTTTTAATACGCAGGGCAATCGCATGAAAAAACATAGAAAAGATGGAATAGAATTTTGTCTCATATACATGATGAGAGCAAGAGTATGTTTAAAACAAACGCAAACACGCTGTCGAATACTGTATGAAAGAACTCGAAGATAAAGTGAAACTTTATTCAGTAGGGGTTTTCTTCATCCCTACTGAATATTAGTTCTCGCGAAACAATAAGCCAAGCGAAAATATGTTTTCGCTAGTACCTTAATGACGGATCAGTTAAATAGCTTGCTAATTTAACTGTGTAGTTATTATGGTACGTATATGAAAGCTTGCTTTCATTTGGCGACTGTCGCGGCTTTTACAGGCACTTAATCTCCCAATTATCTTTTTTTATCTTGAAATCATGAAGTGGGAGCAATACCCAATTTATCTAGACTGCAAGGAAAGAGAAATTGAATGGTATCGCCCCGGTCAGGGTTGGCGAGTCTTGTAGCGACTGAAAGGAGCTAGAAGTCCGCAACCTACGACGGGAGTCTTAGTGCCTGTTATTGCGGGATAAACTAAATTTTTGAAACTCGCTACGCTCAAACAGTCAAAAATTCTTAACGTTAATCGTCTCCTTCTTTTGAATTTAGCGAAGCTATCGTTTGCTA
>NZ_WHNX01000089.1 GCF_009362815.1 Alkalibaculum sporogenes
ATAAGCACTAATTATCTTTCTAGCCAGATGTTTCATTAATCGTTCTGGTGTTTTCTTAATGGTATTCGCTTCTATATGAGTAGCATCAATACTTACGCTCTTTCCCTTAACGATACCTTTATCTACACATTGTGTTACTATTTCTGTTATGATTTCATCCAGTGTTGAGTCTTGTAACCGCTGAGTTCTAAATTTTGATAATAGACTTTTATCGGGAAGAGAATCTTCTGGGTTAATTCCTATAAAATACATATAAACAAGATTTAAGTTTGCTTCTTCAATAATCCTTTCATCTGAGAGGTTATATAAATGTTGAAGAAAAAGTAATTTGCACATTAACTCAGGTTCTCTTGCAGGTCGTCCAAATTTTTTACAGTAACTTTCTTCTAATAGTTCATTAATAAAACTAAAATCTACAACGGAATTAATCAGTTTAAGTATATGATTTTTTGGTATTTTATTATATAATGATGAGTGAAAGCTTGATTGTTTTGGCATTAGTCGAAGCATGATAGAAACCCCCTTATTGGTTATGTTTGGTCGTACTTACATTATACCATATAATGGGGGTTTTTATTTATAAAACCTAGGAATTTCAAGGGTTTAAGATGTTCTTTTTACGTTTTTTGTATAACAATAACAACTTAGTCTCTTTAGTAATTTGTTTGCATTGTTGACTTAATAATGTTCCATTTATTGATACAACTATCTCGTATTTTAAAACAAGATTCTTCGACTGCTCACAGGATGACGACAATGTAACACTTTTCTAATTTTGAAATATAATCGTTACCGCTGTAAACTAATAATCAAGACTTTTTCACTGGTCTCGTAACGTTCCTTCTTGCATTTCAGCTTTCTTTCAACGCTTTCACCTTCGTTTATGATTCTTTCTGATACACTTAAAGTCTTCTTCTGCCCTTCGCACTC
>NZ_WHNX01000090.1 GCF_009362815.1 Alkalibaculum sporogenes
AGAAATTCTACTTTTTTCAAAGAGCGTTGGATTAAAGAGGATAGTTTGGAACAACGATTAATTGTTACCTACTCTATTAAATTTAAAGAATATCAGCGTCACATACGCAATCGTCAGATTGAGCGTGCTACCAAGCTTCTTGACACCAATCCTTCAAGTCTAAAGAAACACCGTCAAAACGACTATAAACGTTTCATTTCCAAAACAATTGTAACCGATGACGGTGAAATCGCTGATAATGAAGCTTACAGCATTAGCCAAGAGGCTATTGCTAAGGAGGAAGCCTACGATGGTTTCTACGCTGTTTGCACTAATCTTGAAGACGATGCAGCTGCTATCGCTAAGATAAACCACAATCGATGGGAAATCGAAGAATGCTTTCGTTTATTAAAAACAGACTTTAAAGCAAGACCGGTATATTTGAGCCGTGATGACAGAATCAAAGCTCATTTTACAACCTGCTTCTTGTCATTAACACTTTTCAGATATTTAGAAAAACAACTGGATAATGCCTTTACAAGCACAGAAATTATTGAACAGTTACGTAATATGAATTTCTATTGTGTTCCTGGTGAAGGTTACATGCCAACTTATACCAGAACAGACTTCACAGATGCATTACATGAAACTTTTGGATTCAGAACGGATTATCAGATTGTAAGTCAAAAACAGATGAAAAAAATATTTAAAGACACTAAAAAATAAAAAAGGTACGCACTTTTTGAACACATAGAAAAAGCTTGAATCCTAGTATTTTCAATAGGTTTCAAGCTTTTTGTTCTTTACAACTGTCAAAGACAGGA
>NZ_WHNX01000091.1 GCF_009362815.1 Alkalibaculum sporogenes
TCTCTATATTTGTGTATATGTCGCATTTTATTAGCATAATTACCTCCTTAGTCTAAGAGATAATTATATCTTAATGCTACTTATCATACATTCTTAAGTGATCACTTTTCGACATTCTTATGTTATCATTTATAAGGAACAAATCAAATTTAATAAAGCTACAAATATCAGCGGTTGGGCTACTGACAAGATGGGGATAAATACGGGTGGCTGGGGTCTTACTCTGACTCCTTCGGATATGGCGAAAATAGGGCAGCTATACTTAAATAGCGGTGTGTGGGATGGCAAGCAAATTATATCTGCGAGATGGATAGAAGAGAGTACACAGGAGCATAGTCGATGGGAAAAAAACAATCTATTGTATGGATATTTATGGTGGGTTATTGATGATAAAGAACATACCTATGCAGCTATGGGAGATGGAGGAAACGTCATTTATATCAACGCCAAGAGGAACATGGTAATTTCAATTGCTTCTCTTTTTAAGCAAAATGCTAAGGATAGAATAGAACTTATTAGAGAGCATATTGAACCAATATTTGAGGATTGCAAATAGTAAGTTTTAATTTATTGGAAGCTCGTATGCATAACGCATAGTAGTTGTTCTTGCACCTGGTCGACTAAAGGGTTTCCTCCTCGCGGGTAGTATAATTAATCTTGTGTCTATGGTAAAAAACAACTCTTTCTTGGCAAGAATTCAGATATGAATTTAATCAAGAAGGAGTTATTTTTATGGCAATTGCAAAA
>NZ_WHNX01000092.1 GCF_009362815.1 Alkalibaculum sporogenes
GTCGGCGTCCACCGAGCACTACTCTTACTATAGTCTTGTATCATCTTCCATTTGTTTGTGCTTACATCTTTTACCCAAAACTGATATAATACTCCATTTGTACTTTTAGCACCAGCTCTTATGATGTGAGTACCTCCTACTGCTTTTGGTCCTTCAATATTTAATACGTCAACTTCTATTTGATTTATAATTATTTCTTTATACAAATGTGTATCTAGATTTTGCTTACTTTTTTCATCTTTTATATGTACACCGTACAGATACTTTCCCGGCTTCGTTGGTGTCCACCGTGCACTACTTTTACTATAGTCTTGTATCATCGTCCATTTGTTTGTACTTAAATCTTTAACCCAAAACTGATACAATACTCCATTTTCACTTGTGCCACTTGACCTTATAGTATGCGTATTTCCTGTATATCCTGTTCCATCTATGTTCAACACATCTACCGTTACTTCTATTGGTTTTATTGTTATCTCTTTGTACAAATGCGCATCTAATCTTTCTCCACTTTTTTCATCTTTTATATGTACTCCATACAGATACTTTCCTGGCTTCGTTGGTGTCCACCGTGCACTACTCTTACTATAGTCTTGTATCATCATCCATTTGTTTGTGCTTAAATCTTTAACCCAGAATTGATACAATACTCCATTTTCACTTGTACCACTTGACCTTATAGTATGCGTATTTCCTGTATATC
>NZ_WHNX01000093.1 GCF_009362815.1 Alkalibaculum sporogenes
TCTCTACGCGGGCATTCGCCAAATGAAAACAAGTTTTCATTTGTTCTTTTGTTAAAACAGCCAAATTGGCAAGCCATTTGTCTGCTTCCTCAAAAGAACTATAAGCGAAAAGTTCCTTTTCGCTTGGCTCATTGTCTTCACGATAAAAAGCACCTCACCCCAATAAATTGGGACGAAATGCTCCGTGTTGCCACCCATGTTAGACTAAGAAATAACAATAAATATAAAAAAAACATCCCATCCATAAAAGGACGAAATGTATAATTTCGTATTGCCACCTAAAAGTCTCACTCTGCAAGGTACGGACTAAAAAACGTCGATACCCCGTTTCTATAACGTGAAACACACGGCAAGTGCTACTATTAATTCACACTGCTTCTCATGGAGCCATTCAGATTAGCACTTCCATATCGAGCTCACACCACCCTCGAATCGCTTTATTTCAGTATCTAACTTACTATTTCCAATCACAGAATTTGTATTACTAATATATCAGATTCCCCTCTTGTCTGTCAAGTTAGTCTTTATCTTTTATTTTTATCTTTTATCTTTTATCTTTTATCTTTTGTCTTTTATCTTTTGTCTTTTATCTTTTGTCTTTTATCTTTTGTCTTTTATCTTTTGTCTTTTATCTTTTGTCTTTTATCTTTTGTCTTTTATCTTTTGTCTTTT
>NZ_WHNX01000009.1 GCF_009362815.1 Alkalibaculum sporogenes
CAAATACTTTGAAGAATTAGGATTAATCGATTTATGTAAATATGAGGTTGGATTGTTGTCAAACTACTACGAAATGTAGTGTTTGGAGAAAGTATTCAGAAGCCGGATACGGCAAACGTAAGTCCGGTTCTGTGAGAGCAAAGAAACAGGATTAATTACCCTGTTTCTAGCTACTCGATCGGGCGACCATACGTGTTTGGTAAGTTAGGAAGGTGTCCATAATTTAAAACCTCGTTCGCCTCTACGTTTTTGTGTAATTAGCGATTATCATTATAATACGAATTGATTAAAATGTGTATAAAAGTTCCAATATGATTGACAAAAGGTTACAACGCGAGTATTATTGATTTATTGGTAGTACCGGTCATACAAGAAGGGACGGGAAGATAATGAATAATTTTTTGTATGAGGATATTGTTGTTAACATTAAAGAAGAAATTGAATCTGGAAAGCTAATTCAAGGTGAGAAGCTCCCTTCTGAGAGGATGATGGTAGACAAATACGGTGTCAGTCGAAATGTCATTAGAGAAGCATTGAAAGTTTTAACTGAAAAAGGACTTATAGCAATCAGACCAGGAAAGGGAGCTTATGTTAATATTTTAGATAACGAACAGGTCTTTAAAAAACTCGAGCTGGCAGTGTTAAGCAGTAAGTCAACTCTACTTGAAATACTTGAAGTAAGAGAAATTGTTGAAAAAGCTATAGTGCAAAAGGCTGTTGAAAAAGCAAAGCCCAAAGATATAGCAAAACTGAAAGAATTGTATGACAGTATGCAATCACATTTGATATCCCATACAAATTTTGCCGCAGAGGATGCAAAATTTCATGAGGTGCTTGCAAGTTGTACTGGAAACAGCATGTTAAAAGTGCTAATCAAAACATTTTATACTTTAACTGATAAAAAATTATTTTTAGTTAGCCAGCTTTATTCTAGGAAGTTAGAACAAGCTCAAGTTGAACACAAGGCTATAATTGAATCAATTGAAGAGCGAGACCCGCTAAGGGCTGTGCAGGCCATGACTAATCACATGAAATGTATCAAAGAGCAACTGGAAAATATAGAGGAGATAAGCCAAAGACAAAAAAAATAAAATTTTTGATTAAACTTCTTGACATAATGCAAATACGCTCATATAATAATAAACATAAACTGGTTCTACCAGTACAACCAGTCAAACATACAAGAAAATAATTGTAATAGCAAAGGCGCTATCTATTTTAAATTAAATAGAAGCGCTTTTTTTATTATCGCGAAGACAATGAGCCAAGCGTCTGCAAGCAGACGCGAAACGACGATGAAAAGCAAGAGAAACAGGCGAAGCATGTTTAACTGGCTTAGAAGAGGAGTAAATGTCTGCTGGCAGACATTTGGCGACTGGCCGCGTAGAAAGAAACACGCGAAGGGTGTTGCTTGGAAGTTTCTAAGCTAGCATACGGCAAATATTGAAGGGGGAATTGTAAAAAAGATAAGAGAAGTAATTAACAACAGAAAAGTTATTACTTATATAAAATATGAACAAATGAAATTAGTAAAAAAAAGGAGGATAATTAAATGAAAAGATTAGTAATGATATTGCTGATGGGAGTTATGGTGTTAACGACAGTTTTAACGGGGTGTAGTAGTAGTGAGGGATCGAGTTCTACTACAAATGGTTCTGATGGGGAAGAAGTATATACGATAAGGGTAGCTTATGTCGTAGCGGAAACTCATGCTTCACATATAGTGCTACAAGATATATTTAAAAAAGAACTTGAAGCTACGGGTAAATTTAATGTTGAGCTCTATCCTAACGGACAGCTTGGAGGAGATCGTCAGGCTATTGAAGCTGTAGGACTAGGTAGTCTAGAAATGACAATGGCAGGAGAAGCTTCAATCTCAGGTTTCGTTCCTGAGTTTGAGCTTGTAGGATTACCGTATATTTTTAATTCATTGGATGCGGCTCATGATGCACTTGATGGTGATTTTGGCAAAAATCTCGACGAACTTTTAGAAGCACAGAATATGTATAATTTGGGTTGGGGAGATGTTGGTTTTAGAAACATAACAAATAGTACAAAAGAGATAAAATCTCCAAGTGATATGAAAGGCATCAAAATAAGAACAATGGAAACACCTACACATTTGACATATTTTAGTGCATTGGGTGCAAATCCTACACCGATGGCTTTTAACGAACTTTTTACAGCATTGCAACAAGGGACAGTTGATGCACAGGAAAATCCAAGTGCGCTTATATATAATTCAAAATTTTATGAAGTGCAAAGCTTTATGACAGTAAGTGAACATGTCTTTACGGCAGCTCCTATACTAATCAGTAAGGATTTCATGGACAATCTTCCTCAAGATCTTCAGGATAAAGTAAGTGAAGTTGCTGAAAAAACAAAAAAAGCTCAAAGAGAGTTGTTACTACAACAAAATACGGACTTTGAATTAGAAATAGCAAACGAAGGTGTCAAAGTGACCAAATTAAGTGATGAAGAAAAAGAAAAATTTAAAAAAGTTGCAATTGAACAAGTATATCCAGGAGTTGTTGAGCAGTATGGAGAGGAACTGATACAACTGGCACAAAAATATAATGAGTAGTTGATGATTTGATAAGGGTTGAGTTTAAAAAACTTGGCCCTCTTGGAAAGAGGGAGATCCATGAAAATACTAAAGTTTATAGATAAGGAATTTGAAGAAATTGTTTTGATAGGTATATTTTCTATTATGGTTGTTCTAGTATTTCTACAAGTTGTTATGAGGTACGTTTTCCAATCATCTTTGTCTTGGAGTGAAGAGCTAGCCAGATATATGTTTTTGTGGATAATTTGGTTGGGAGCATCATATGCAACTAAGAAAAATGCTCATATAAGTTTGGATTTTGTAACAAGTCGTCTTTCGCTAAAATTACAAAAGACCGTATGGATCATTAAAATGGCAATATGGATAGCATTTACGATTTTCCTGGCTTATATATCATTTAGGTTGACTTATATGATATTTGAAAGAGGACAAATGTCACCTGCTTTAAAGATACCTATGGGATATGCTTATGCATCTATACCTGTTGGAGTTACAATGATGCTTTTTAGAATAATACAAAACTTTATAACAGAGATTAAGGAAAGGAGGAAAAACCATGAGTAGCGGAGTGGTACTAATATTTATTATTTTAGCTATTTGTATGTTTATCGGAGTGCCTATAGGTGTTTCATTAGGCGTAGCTACCGCCGTTACAATGGTGTTAACGACAAATTTAAATGTTTTATCTATTGCGCAAAATTGTTTTGGAGGGTTGGATTCCTTTCCGCTTATGGCAATACCATTTTTTATACTTGCAGGAAATCTTATGAAGTATGGAGGGATTTCAAAAAGACTGTTGGAATTCTCAAACAGTGTTGTAGGATCCATTAAAGGTGGATTGGGAATGGTTTCTATATTGTCTTCCATGTTCTTTGCAGCAATCTCTGGATCTGCTCCGGCAACAGTAACGGCAATAGGGTCAATAACTATACCAGAGATGAAGGAAAAACAATACGATGAGGGTTATGCAACGGCTTTAATTGCAGCGTCAGGAACTATAGGTATTATTATACCTCCAAGTATTCCATTTGTAATCTACGGTGTAATAAGTGGTGCATCCATTGGTGGTCTTTTTATGGCTGGTGTTATACCAGGTTTGTTGATAGGTGTAGGTTTGATGGTAGTAAATTATTTTGTTTCCAAGAAAAACAATTATGGTGGGAATACTGAAGTGTTTTCTTTTAAAAGAGTGCTTATAAAACTTAAGGAAGCTGCTTTTGCATTACTTTGCCCCGTTATAATTCTTGGAGGAATATACGGTGGTATATTCACACCTACAGAGTCAGCTGTTGTAGGCATAGTATACTCGATTTTAGTAGGTGCGTTTATTTATAAGGAACTTAGACTAAAAGATATTTATCAAGCCATGAAGGAAACAGTGCTAATAAATGGATCTACTACTTTCATGATAGGACTATCTCTGGCTTTTGCCAGTTATTTGACTATGGCTCAGGTGCCGGTCAAAATCGCGAACGCTATTTTGGGTATTTCTGATCAACCGGTTGTGATTTACGCTCTTATAATATTACTTTTATTGGTAGTTGGATGTTTTATCGACAATATTTCATCTTGTGTAATACTTACGCCAATTCTTTTGCCTATAGTAACAAACTTAGGAATGGATGTAATACAGTTTGGTGTGGTGATGACAGTTGCCCTTGC
Source organism: Alkalibaculum sporogenes (assembly GCF_009362815.1). Taxonomy (GTDB): domain Bacteria; phylum Bacillota; class Clostridia; order Eubacteriales; family Alkalibacteraceae; genus Alkalibaculum_A; species Alkalibaculum_A sporogenes. The sequence goes on from NZ_WHNX01000009.1 coordinate 4,229, forward strand.
TATTGGATTTATTACTCCTCCATACGGAGCTAACTTATTTTTCGCATCGGCGATTTCAAATGTATCGGTGGAAGTTATAAGCCGTAAGATAGGATTGTTCATATTTGTAATGTTAATTATACTTTTTGCCATAACTTATATACCAAGTATTTCTATGTGGTTACCGGGTCTGTTGATAAACTAATATTTATAAGATATAGGCTAAAAAAATATATGACATATAAAACGACTAAATTAATAGAGGAGAATTGACATGATTAATAGAGAAAAATTAAAAATAAAGTTTGAAGAGGAAATGAAGATGTTTGACAGTCTTCATCCAGCGTCTAAAAAAATGTTTGATAAAGCAAAAGAAAGTCTTCTTCAGGGAGTTCCACTTAATTGGATGGTACGGTGGATGGGAGAGTTTCCAATTTTTGTTGAAAAAGCTGAAGGTGCACATTTTACAGATGTGGACGGTATTGAATATGTAGACTTTTGTCTAGGTGACACAGGATCTCTAGTAGGGCATGGACCCAAAGCAGCTAAAGATGCTATCTTAAATCAATTTGAAAAAGGTGCCTCATTTATGCTTCCAACTGAAGATGCTATTTGGGTTGGAGCTGAGCTTAAAAGAAGATTTAAAATGAAATTTTGGCAGTTTTCTACTAGTGCAACTGATGCAAATCGTTTTGCATTAAGATTGGCTAGACGTGTAACAGGTAGAAGTAAAGTTTTAGTATTCAACTGGTGTTATCACGGAACAGTAGATGAGAGCATAGCATCACTGAATCCAGATGGAAGTGTGTCACCAAGAAAAGGAAATATTGGTTTTCCTGTGGATCCGTCTATAACTACAAAAGTTGTCGAGTGGAACGATCCAAAGGCACTAGAAGAAGCACTAAAAGATGAAGATGTTGCTGCGGTTTTATGTGAGCCAGTAATGACAAACGTAGGAGTTGTTCTTCCTGATCCAGGATTTCACGACATTTTAAGAAAACTTACAAAAAAACACGGCACTGTATTAATAATCGATGAGACTCATACAATGTGTGCAAGTATTGGTGGATTTACATATCTTGATGATCTGGAGCCTGATGTAGTAACACTTGGAAAATTTGTTGCTTCAGGCATACCTGCAGGTGCATATGGAATGAGTGAAGAGTTCGGCAAAAGAGCAGTGATTGAAATAGAATCAGAATTTGGCGTTGCAAAAGGGATTGGAGGCACACTTGCGGCGAATGCACTTACAATGGCTGCCATTCGTGCCACACTTGGAGAAATATTAACTGAAGAATTCTATGTAAGAAATATGGCACTGGCAGAAAAATTTAATAAAGGAGTGCAATCTGTCATAGATGAATTTGAACTTCCATGGAGCACTACTCAGTTAGGGTGTAGGACAGAGTATGTATTTTCTAAAACACCTACTAGAACGGGTACTGAGGCCATAGAGGCAAAAGATAACGATTTGGATTGGTATCTTCACTTAGCCTGTTTAAACCGAGGCGTAATAATGACGCCTTTTCATAATATGGCACTTATGACAACAGCTACTACACAAGAGGATGTTGATAAACACACACATGTACTAAGAGAAGTTGTTAAAAGTATTGTAGATTGAATAGGAGGACGTAATAATGAAATACGATGATTATAGCCAATATTTAAGTCCCGTTCTTGTAAAGGCGACGAATCTGGTGGCTAAAGAGGCCTATGGATGTTATATTACAACCGTTGAAGGGGAAAAATACCTGGATTTTGTTCAGGGAATTGCTGTAAATGCGTTAGGACATTCACACCCTAAGATAGTAGATGCGGTAAAAAAACAGGTTGAAAAACTTACTACTGCATCGTTTAACCTAGTTAATTACGAACCAACATTGAAGTTTTCAAAAAGGTTGGCTTCGCTTACTCCGGGGGATTTAAAAGTTTCGTTTTTTAGCAACGGAGGAGCAGAGGCGATAGACGGTGCGATTAAACTTGCACGTGTTGCAACAGGGAGACAGGGAATCATAGCATTCAAAGGTTCTTTTCATGGTCGAACCATTGGTGCTTCCTCAGTAACAGGATCAAGTGCAAAGTATAAAAAAGGCTATGATCCTTTGATGCCTGGTGTTAACTTTACATCTTATCCATACTGTTTTAGATGTGAATACAACAAAAAAAATGATGACTGTGAATTGGAATGCACAAAAGAACTAGATGACATATTTAATTACATAATATCTCCGGATCAGGTGGCAGCCATAATAATGGAGCCGATACAAGGAGAAGGAGGATACATAGTACCACCTAAAAATTTCGTTTTAAAAATAAGAGAAATTTGCAATGAATATGGTATTTTATTGATCTTTGACGAAATACAAAGTGGGTACGGTAGAACTGGTAAATTCTTTGCTTCTGAGCACTTTGATATTGTGCCTGATATCATGACTCTTGGCAAGGCAATAGGTGGAGGATTTCCCATGTCAGCAATAATAAGTACAAAATGCCTTATGGACAAATGGCCGGTGGGAACACACGGAACTACATTTGGAGGTCATCCTGTAATTGCAGCAGCTGCAAATGCGGTGCTAGATGCATTTGAAGAGGAGAACATTATAAAAAATTGTAATGAAATTGGAAGCTATCTCAAAGACAAGCTTTATGAATTTAAATCCAAGTACGATGTAATAGGAGATGTTCGTGGTCTTGGTCTTATGATAGGTATAGAGTTCGTTTGTAAGGACGGTAGAGCAAATGCCAAGGCGAGGGATGAAATAATTAAATATTGCATTGACAAGAAACTCTTAATGCTTGGTTGCGGAAAGAGCACATTAAGATTTTGTACACCTCTTAATGTATCAAAAGAAGATGTAGATAAAAGCTTGGAAATAATTGAAATGGGATTAAAGACACTGTGAGGAGATCGCAAAATGAAAAATTTTCAATATAAAATGCCTACAAAACTAGAATTTGGCATCGGATCAAGAAATAAATTGGTGGACATTTGTAAAGGGCTTAATGCAACAAAAGTATTTATCCTTACAGGTCCTAATATCGTAAAAACGGAAATAATGACTTCTATAAGATCCGTTTTTGACACCTCTGATGTAGATTATGAGATTTATTCCGAAATAGTAACTGATCCTCCTATCGACGTGGTGGACAAGACAGCGGAGATTTTAAAAAAAAGCCAAGCTAGTGTTGTGGTGGCTGTTGGAGGTGGAAGTGTAATAGACACTGCCAAGACAATTTGTATGCTCCAGACTCATGAAGGATCCATAAAAGATTATTTGTTTGGTGGAATAAAACAGGTGACAAAACCGTGCATGCCCCTTATTTGTTTACCAACAACGGCAGGAAGTGGAAGCGAAGTGACTGCATCGGCTGTTATAACAGACAAGCATAACAATATCAAGGTGTCGGTTACTCACGAAAATCTAATTCCAGATGTCGCAATAATTGACCCAGAGTTGCATATGAGTATGCCTCAAGGCGTTACGGCATCAACTGGAATGGACGCATTGACACATGCCATTGAAGCTTATGTTTCTCTTAATGCAAATCCTATAAGCGATATGAATGCACTTTATGCAATTAAGTTAATTGGAGAAAATTTAAGAACAGCTGTTTCAAATGGGAACAATTTGGAAGCCAGAAGTAATATGGCATTAGCAAGCACGATTGCAGCCGCAGCATTTATGAATGGAGGCTTGGGCGTTATACATGGTATCGCTCAATCTATGGGGGGGGTAATTCCCATTTCTCATGGATTGGCAAACGCTATGATATTACCATATGCCATGAAAAGAAATTTTGTTGGTAATCTTGAAAAATTTAAAAACATTTCTATTGCACTAGGTAAAAACTTAGATGGTTTAAGTCTAAGAGAAGCTGCACTTGAATCGATTGAAGGTGTATTTGAATTGGCTAAAGATATAAGTTTACCACTAAATTTGAAGGATGTAGGTTTTAAAAAAGAATATATACCTGAAGTGATTGCAGGCACAATGGCGTATCGTCTTTTAGCCGTAAATCCCTGCAAATTAAGTGCTAAGGACGTGGAAAATATCCTGCTTCAGGCCTTTGAATGAAAGAGTAGGTGAGAGTTATGTATGCACAAAAGTGTTTTATAAATGGATGCATTTATTCCATGGAAAATGAAGGTGAAAAATTTGAAGCAGTGGCTGTTAGAGACGGGAGAATCGTTGCTACTGGGACGTCAGAGGAAATTTTGAGAATTTCCACAGAGGATGTAATAGACCTCAAAGGAAAAACTGTTCTTCCCGGGTTCATAGACACTCATCAGCATATCCTATCATATACAGAAGGGTTACAATCAGTCAATCTTAGAGAGACCAAGTCTTTTGACGAGGCAAAAAATAAGATTATTGAGAGGGTAATGGATACTCCCAGTGGCAAGTGGATAAAAGGAGTGAAATTTAATCATGAGGATTGGGATTTCCCTATTTTGCCAAGCAAAAAAGAACTAGATGAAATTTCAACAGAACACCCTATATTGATTAGCCGATATTGTATGCATGTTCATGTGGCAAACAGCATGGCTTTAAGTCTTGCAGGCATAGATAAAAATTTCAAACCATCTGCTGAAGGTTCAGTGGAGGTGGATCAAAATGGAGAACCTACTGGTGTGCTCTGGGAAAATGCAGTGACACCTTTACTCGAGATAATACCAGATCCTCTGGGTACATATGAAGACAAGAAAAATGCAGTAAAAGAAGTATTAAAAGACATGTCATCATATGGGATCACAGGTGTTACTCCAATACAGGGGAAATTTTGTGATGCTATGGAGTATATCGGTATGTATCAGGATCTTGAAAAAGAAAATAGTCTTCCTGTTAGGATTTATGTATCATTTGATGAATACCCTGTTTTTGGGATGAAGTCTGGATTTGGCAGCGACATGATAAAATATGGGTTTTATAAAATTTACAGTGACGGTTCATTAGGATCTAGGGCCGCCAAGCTTTTTGAACCATACTACGATATGCCAAATGCCACAGGAGTATTAAACTACTCACAGGAAGATATCAATGAGATGGTCAGAAAAGCTTATGATATGAATTTGCAAATTGGTATTCATGCCATAGGTGATAAAGGCTTGGATATAGCATTAAATGCTATAGAGAATGTTTATTATAAAAATCCAAAACCTGATTATCGATTTCGCCTTATTCATGTAATGGTGCTTAATGAAAATCTTATTGAAAGATTAAAAAGCCTTCCAGTAGTACTTGACATTCAGCCCAAATTTGTATCGTCTAATGTAAAATGGTCGGAGCAAAGACTCGGAAAAGAGAGGGCTAAACTTTCCTATCCGTGGAGAAGGTTGATTGACGAAGGGCTTGTTTTAACAGGTGGATCAGACTCACCAGTGGAACCTTACAATCCAATGCTTGGAGTTTATGCAGTTGTAACTAGAAAGAATCTGGAAGGCTATCCCCCACAAGGATATTATCCAGCACAAAGAGTCACAGTATACGAGGCATTGTCTATGTATACGAAAAATGCCGCATACGCTTCATTTGAAGAGAATATTAAGGGAAGTATAGCAGTGGGAAAACTTGCAGATTTTATTATTTTAGACAGAGATCCTTTTGTGGTAGAATGTGACTGTTTAAAAGATATTGTAGTGGAAAAGACTTATTTGGCTGGTAGAGACGTCTATACAAGAAGTTAGAATAGGAGGTAAATCCATGAAAGCAGATTTTAGTTTTATTAACGGAAAAATATATACCATGGAAACTAAAGGAGATTTTGTCGAAGCATTTTCAGTCTATGACAGAAAATTCACAGCATGTGGCACTACGGATGAAATACTCGAAGATCCTGGAAAGAAAGTAATAGATCTTGGTGGAGCTATTATTGTTCCAGGGATGATAGATGCCCATCAGCATACCCTCTATCATGCTAAAAATTTACAGACTGTAGATTTGTCAAATACAGCATCTTGGGAAGAAGCTAAGAAAATATTAAAAGAAAAAGCAGACATGATGCCTTATGGTTCATGGATACATGCAGCAGGATTTGATCATCAGAAATGGAGAGTTCCAGAACTTCCCTTAAAGGAAGATCTAGACGAAATATCAACTAGGCATCCAATTGTCATAGACAGATATTGCCTTCATGTTCATGTAGTTAATTCAAAGGTTTTAGACATTGTGGGGATTAAAAAAGGTTATATTCCTCATATAGAAAATACCATTGGATTTGATGAAAGTGATGAACCAAACGGAATAATTTGGGATAGTGGTATTGCTCCTGTCCTTAAATTCATGCCGGATCCATTAGAGGATTATGAAATCAAAAAGCAGGCTGTATACGATGTACTAACGGATATGAACAAATACGGCATAACAGGAGTTCATCCAGTACAAGGAAAGATAGTGGACTCCTATGAATATCTAGGATTATATCAAGATTTAGATAAAGAAGGACGACTTACAGTGCGAATGTATGTAAGTTTTGACGAATTACCTCCTTTCGGTATGAAGACCGGCTTTGGAAATAATATGGTCAAATATGGATTTTATAAGATATACAGTGATGGTAATCTTGGATCGAGGTCTGCAGCCATGCTAGAACCTTTCAGTGACAGGCCGGATATGAAGGGAGTATTGAATTACTCACAAGATGAAATTACTGCCATGTGTCAGGAAGCATATGATAAGGATTTGCAGATTGGAATTCATGCGATAGGAGATAAAGGACTAGATATAGTATTAAAGGCTATTGAAAAAGTATATTATAAAAATCCTAAAAATGATCCAAGGTTTAGGTTGATACATGCGTTTATAACAAACGAAGACCTTATCATGCGCATTAAGAGGCTTCCGGTGATTATTGACATGCAACCGTGCTTTTTATCTACAAATGTAACATGGGCGGAAGATAGGCTAGGTCCTGAGCGCATAAAATACGCTTTTCCTTGGAGGCGAATGGTGGACGAAGGAATAATACTTACGGCTAGTTCTGATCTTCCAGTGGAACATTATAATCCATTTTGGGGGATTTATGCCATAGTGGCTAGAAAGAATCTTGAAGGATTCCCTAAAGAGGGATGGTATCCTAATCAGAGGGTGACAACCTATGAGGCTTTAGAAATGTATACAAAGAATGCAGCATATGCATCCTTTGAAGAAGACATCAAGGGAACCATCAAGACCGGAAAATTAGCGGACTTTGTAGTGTTGGACAGAGATCCTTTTGACACTGACATTGATTCACTTAAAGATATAAAGGTAAGGAGGACTTACTTAGGAGGTAGACTAGTCTATTCTTCAGATAATTAGAAAGAGGGTATCAACTTGTCAATAAGCGCACTTATTTTTAATCAGATCATAATAATCATGATCTTGATTGCAGTTGGCGGAGTAAGTTGCAAAATCGGTCTAATTAGCGATGAGGCAAATAAGAGCATGTCTAAGCTTGTAAACAATGTTGTGAATCCAGCTGTAGTATTTCTCTCGTTTCAGAAACAATATGATACTGAACATGCAAAAGGTTTGATTTTTGCATTGGGATTGGCGGGGGTTGCATTCGCGATTTCGATGGCATTTGCATATGGAATTTTACGAAAGGGAAATTCAGAAGTCCTTGCAGTTGAACGCTTTTCATGCATTTACCCCAATTGTGGATTTATGGGAATTCCACTGGTTTATGGCTTGTTTGGGACGGAAGGGGTGTTCTATTTGACTGCCTATCTTACTATTTTTAACATTCTTGTATGGAGTCATGGTGTAACTTTGATGGGAGGAAATCTTGGAGGAGAGGCTTTAAAGAGAGTGTTAAAAACTCCTGCAATTATTGCTACATTTCTTGGGATAATATTCTTTATTACAGGGTTAAGGCTCCCAGAACTTTTAGACATGTCTGTAGTCTATATAGGAAATATGAATACTCCAATGGCTATGATGGTTGGTGGTGCAACCCTTGCTAGAACAGATGTTTTCAATGCACTTAAAAATAAGAGGATATATATTGTGGCAATAATTAAATTGATAGTCATACCTTTAGCGGTAATATTATCCGCATCATTCTTGAATATCAATCAGGTAATAGTAGTTACCACCATTATAGCTACAGCTTCACCATCGGCTATAACTGGAACCATGTTTGCATTGACATACGATGGGGATGCATTTTATGCTTCAGAGGTTTTTACTGCAACTACAATTATGTCCATAATAACTATTCCATTAATTATATGGATAGCAGAAGTATTTACTATGTAAATATTAAAAATAATAAACTGATATAAATTACATATAAGATTTTTTCATAATAATGAGCGACGTATGGATTCGCTCATTATTTTATTTCTACTTTTTAAATTTCACTTTCTCAATTTTCTAATTAATTGTAATAGGAGTATACATATAATTCTTAGAATTGTAATTAGTAAACCATTGCAACAGTAACTCTGAAGGAAAGAGATGTTTTTATTATATTCATTAGATATATAATAAATAATAAGAGTTTTGTTGTGATGGAAAGGAGTGAAATCAATGATTGAGTTGACGCAGAGACAAAAACAAATACTGAATGATTTGCTCTACTTGAATACGCCGATTACTGCAAAAGACATTTCACTCAAGTTTGGTGTTAGTGTGCGAACAATTCGATACGACATGGATCATATAGAGTCCTGGGTTGAAGAAAAGGGACACAAACTGCTTAAATCTAAGGGGAAGGGAGTATGGATTGAAAAAAAATCAAGGAAGATGGTTTGCCTTTCTTCACAAATAAAAAGCAATGAAGATTGGGACGACTTTGTTTTAAATAAAGAAGAGAGGATTGACCTTATCCAGTTGTTTCTATTGAGATCGTCCGGTTATATTACGGCTCAAACTCTGGCGGATCACCTTCGTATTAGTAGAACAACAATTATGAAGGATTTGAAGGTTGTCAAAGAGGAAATAGATAAATACGGTATTTCATTGGCCAGCAAACAGAAAAATGGTTATGTGATTGAAGGAAATGAATCAGACATACGTGAATACTTAGTCAACATGTTGCTTAAATACATGAATCGAAAAAGTTTGTTTCAGAATTTAACTCATAACCAACGGAAGTCAGAAAAAGAGGAAAATATATTTGACTTTTTAAATGAAGAAGTATCAACCCTGATAAATGTTGATGACATTAAGAAAGCCATCAAGTCCGGCAAGTATGTGTATGACTTTTGGATACCAGATGCTTCTTATGAATCTCTAATTGTTCACATTGCAGTAAATATTAATCGACTGATAAAAGGGCAAAATATTAGTTTGGCAAAAGACAAGGTAGAAGCGGTCAGAACATATGAAGAATACTCAATTGCTGAAAAAATATCTGAAACACTAGAATCACTATATTCAGTAACTTTGCCGGAAGAGGAAATTGCAAACATAACCATACATCTTCTATCTGCAGACTTAAAATTAAGAGAATTAGCTGAGGATGACTTTGATCATAAATTGTACACTATGTGGGAAATAGTAAATCAGATGGTTGGTGCAATTGAAGATAGTTTAAATATAAATTCTTTAAAAATACAAAAATTAAAAGAAGATATTTATAAACATCTAAAGTTAAACTATAAAAAGTATAATTTGGGAATAAACAATGAAAATCCCTTGTTGGAACAAATCAAGACGAAGTTTGTAGATTCATTTTTACTTGCAAACAGGATGGCAGAGGTGTACAAAAAAGCAACAGGTGTAAACATGTCAGAAAGTGAAATCGGTTATATTGCTCTCCATGTAGAAGCGCAAAAGGATATATACATGAAAAATCGTCGAAGGAGAGCACTTATTGTATGTACAACAGGTGCTGGTTCAGCTAAAATACTGGCAAATCGATTGAGAAATAGTTTTCCAGAGTTGGATATTGTGGACATAACATCGGTTTTTGAACTAGAAGACCGTGTAGATGGTTTAAAAGATATTGATCTTGTCATAAGTACTGTTAATTTGTCTTTGAAGGATACTCCCGTTATAAAAATAAGTCCACTAGCAGATAAAGAAGACTTTGGACTACTCAAAGAATTCTTGATAGAAAGTAAGTCGTTAAAGTCATTGGAACAAATGGAAACTGGACAGTATATTCTAAATTCTCTTATGGGAATATTAGGAAAGTTCGTGTCGGTAATGGATTTAGCGACGATTCGAACAGAATTGGGATTTGCCATCGACTTTTTTCATACTTCTGCGCGAGTATCTGAACAAAATCGTATGGCTAATCAAGTTTTTTCGCAAAAATTATCTTATGTTTTTATTCACATTCACGAAATGCTAAAAGAAATTGAAAATACATTGGATGTAAGACTAAGTGAAGAAGACCGTTGGGGGTTACTGATTCATATTACTATGGCACTACCCCGATGGGAAAGCAGAGAATATAACGTGGAATCGGAGATTCATACCTATGAAATAAATTATAGAGAGTTATATGGTATTGTAAAAAAACATATGAACATTATTAAAGAAAAATATGGCTTAGACGTGCCAAAAGAAGAGATTGTATATATTATTAGATATTTGATTTGAAAGGAGGTTGACAAATGAATGAGAAAATTGTTTTAAAAGGCGGTATGCTTGTAGATTCAAATACTGGTTACAGAATTGTAAAAAAGGACATTATGATTCAAGATGGTAAGATTACAGCGGTGGAAAAGGTAATCAATGTAACTGATGCTAAAGTGATTGATATAACAGGGAAGATGATTTCGCCCGGTTTCATAGATGCACATACTCATTGTTATACGGCGACTAGCCTAGGAGTGAAACCTGATGATTTGGGAATTCAAAGAGGTGTGACCACTATCTTTGATGCAGGAAGTTCAGGCCCAGAAAACTTTGAAGATTTTTTAAACAAAGACATCAAATCTAGCAGCACAAAAGTTTTTGCACTGCTAAATATCGCGTCAAATGGACTGATTAATACCAGATACGAGCTGGCAGACTTAACCAATATCAAAGTGGAAGAGGTCATAAAAACATACGAAAAATATACGGATTACATAGTAGGCATTAAAGCCAGAGCTAGTGCCAGTACCGTAGGTGAACTGGGAATAAAACCCATACAAATTGCCAAGGAGATTGCAGAAAAACTTGACTTGCCATTGGTAGTTCACATAGGGAACCTCCCACCTAGAATTGAAGATGTTTTGAATCTCATGGGTAAAAACGATGTTATAACTCATTGTTTCCATGGAAAGAAAAATGGACTTTTGGACGAAAACGGTCTCATAAAAAAAGAGACAAAAAGTGCTATCAAAAGAGGCGTTAGATTTGACGTAGGTCATGGATCATCAAGCTTCAGTTTCCTGACGGCTAGAAAAGCGCTGGAACAGGGATTTAAACCAGATATGATTAGTACAGATATGTATAATGATAACATGAATGGTCCCGTATATAGTTTGGAGATGACCATCAATAAAATGATTGCTATCGGTCTAGATTTTAAGGATGCAATCAAGGCTATAACTCAGACACCAGCAGAGATTTTCCGTTTAGACGGCTATGGTACTTTGGCGGTAGGTTCTATTGCAGATTTGACAGTTTACGAGTTAAAAGAGCAACAAAAAACTCTCGTAGACTCTGATGAAAATATCGTGGAGACGTCAAAAATAGTTAAGACCGAATTTATTATCAAATCGGGAGAAATTAAAAAAGTTACTAAGTAGAAAGAAGGAGAATGTCTAATGTCTGTTGAAACTTTGGAAAAGCTCATATCCAAATTTGATTTGGATGAAGATAAATTTAATCGAATAAAAGAAAAGGTTGAGAAGATCACAAAAGTATTGGAGGACAATGGTGTTGTGTTTCAAGAACATTTCCAGGTTGGATATTATTCCCACATGATCAGTCTAGTTAAGAGGTTAGAAGAGAATGAGGAGATGATTCCATTTGGTGAAGAGGTGTTGAATGAAATTGGATTAGAGTCTATGGATTTATCTCATAGAGTGTTAAAACCGCTGTTTGTCGAATATAACAGAGAGTTAGATCGTTCTGAAGCTATTTTAGTGGCTATTCATATTCAGACAGCAAAAAATACCATGGAGGGAGGTGAATAGGATGAGTAAACAAATAGTTGTTGTCATCGGAGATAGATTGGGCAAGGGAAAAAACATTATCGTTGGTATTGAGAAAGCTGGTGGAAAGGCAATTCATATTCCAGGAATGGGCGCAGATATGAAATTAGGTGATGTTATGCATGAAGAAAATGCAGACATTGGTTTGAGCTTTTGCGGAAGTGGTGGTGCAGGTGCTTTGATGGCTGCGAACAAATATGGTTATAAAGTAAAGCACAATTTGCGTTCTGTAGAGGCAGGGATAACTGGATTGAAGGAAGGTGCTAAGGTCTTAGGTTTTGGTTTTTTGGATTCTGAGGAGTTGGGGTTTCGGGTGGTCGAAGAATACAGAAAACTTCAGAAAAAGGAGTCTGAGTGATGAGTGATAAGCAGTTGATGGAAACCATAGAAAAAGAACTTATTATAGATGGGACAGGTAAAACAAAAGAAATTGCTTATGGAGAAATCTTCGCAAAACTTAGAAAACAGATTTACAATGAAGTCAATGGCGTCGTTTTGCACATGGAACCTCAGCAGGTATACTTGCTGGAGATGGAAGAGAAGACTTTTACTGAGAAATTTTTAGGGTTACTGATGCCAAAGACCAAAGAAGCAATTTATATCAAATTGAAAATTGTTGTTACTGTAAAATTGATTTACACATAAAAAGGAGGATAACATGTTTACGATTATAATTAAATCTTTAATTATCGGCATGATTGGTGGAGGAGCTATAGCTGCTGGTGCAGCTCGTATGTTTCATGCACCTAAGATTCAATCCATGGGTGCCTTTCGAACTCTAGGAGAGTTAAATGCTTGTAAAGGAGATGCCATTACTCACTTTTCTTTTGGATTGGGATTCCTATTTAATGCGGCCGCATCTGTGGTTGCTGCAGGTGCATTAACGCAAGATGTATTACATAGAGTAGTTCCTAACTTGGCTGCAGGTACACTGTTGTTGAAGAATAAGAAGGTTGAAGAAACACTTTATGACCCAGCTAAAATGGCTATGGCTGGAGCTGTCGTCGGAGGTGTCACTCTGGTGTTCTTAAATACATTGGCGGCAACTATTCCAGAGTCTATGTCAATCACGGCAAGAGAAATTTTGGGGCCGGCTGCAAACCTTATGATTAATCCAGTAATGCCTATTATATTCTGGCTAGCTGCACTGGATGCTGGAAAAATTACCGGTATTTGGGGAACTATTCTTGGTGGTTTTGCTCATATGATTATGGGGAATGCCGTGCCTGGTGCCGTTTTGGGTATACTTATTGGACAATCGATTCAAGATAGAGGTTACTCTAAATCTGTCAAAATAATGATTGGAATCGTTATTGTATTGTTCTTTATCATTGCCTATTTCAGAGGATTTTTTGAACAAGTGGCAGTATTTTTCTAATCAGTATATCTTGAGTATAAGTTAAGTTAAAAATAGAATTGAAGGAGGAAAAAAGAGTATGAGCACAGAAAATATTGGCTTAATGGGAAAACTGAGAAGTTTTCTGATGAAAGAATATTCTTTCGCCATTTTGGTGGCACTGGCTTCGGCAGCAATTTTTGCCGGTACCCATATGTATTTTACCTATAATGTAGGTGCATTTAATGAAATTTTTGTTGTTCAAATGTTGGATGAAGGTCTTAAAGGAGGAGATTATGCTGCAGCTGCAGGTTTCGCTGCAGGTTTCTTGATTGCAAGAGTCCTTGAAGGACCATTGGTAGGAGTTCTAGATATTGGCGGTGCACTTATGACTGGTGTGGGTATCGGTATTCCTGCCATTCTGTTGGCTTCTGGGCTGACTTTACCAATTGAAAACTTTGCACTGTCTTTGTTAACCGGTGCTCTTGTAGGTATTCTTATTGCTGTTATCATCCTGATTGTTCGTAAGTTGATGCCCGAGGGAATGGAGGCATCCGGTACTAACATCATGATGGGTGCTGGAAATGCATCTGGTCGATACTTGGGACCGTTGATTATCATCTCAGCTATCCAGTATAGCATACCAGCAGGTTTGGGAGCTTTCATCGGTGCGGCTATTTTTTATAAAATGGATAAGCCTATTGCCGGTGGTGCAATTTTAGGTGGAATGATTCTAGCTACAATCTTTCCAGTGATTGCTTAAAAATTATGTATGGAAGAAATTGACTCGTTTCATTTCTTCCATTTTTAAAGGAAGTGTTATAGTGAATATATACGAAAAAATAGGTTTAAAAAAAGTTATCAATGCTAGTGGGAAGATGACAGCACTAGGTGCATCGGCTATATCTAAAGATGTGGGAGACACCATGAAGGAAGCTGCCATGAATTACGTGGATATTGAAGAGTTGATCCAGAGAGCAGGGGAACTGATTTCTCGGTATACACTGTCAGAAGACAGCTGTGTTACCTTAGGAGCTTCTGCTGGTATCGCTATATCGACGGCTGCGGTCATCGCTCGAGATAATCTTTCCTTGATTGAGAGACTGCCTAGAAGTGAAGGATTACAAAATGAAATTATCATTCAAAAAGGACACTGCATCAATTTCGGTGCCTCACTTACGCAAATGATTGCTTTGGGTGGCGGTGTTCCTGTGGAAGTAGGACAATCAAATAAGGTAACGAAAAAGCACATTGAAGAAGCTATCAATAAAAACACTGCAGCAATAATTTATGTTAAAAGTCATCATGCAGTGCAAAAAGGCATGGTATCCATGGAAGATATGATTATTGTAGCAAAGGAGAATCAAATTCCTTTTATACTTGATTGTGCTGCTGAAGAAGATTTACTGAAATACGTGAAGATGGACGCTGATCTGGTAGTTTATAGTGGAGGAAAAGCTATAGAGGGACCTACATCTGGATTTGTAACTGGGAAAAAGGAATTAATACATTATTGTAAAATGCAATACAAAGGCATTGGAAGAGCTATGAAAGTTGGAAAAGAAAACATTATGGGATTGTTGAAGGCATTGGAGAATTATGAGAATCGAGATGCCATTAAGATTGTTGAAGATCAGAAAGAAGTCGTCGAATGGATGGCATCTAAAATTAATGCTATAGAGGGATTACAGGCGACCATAACGGTAGATGAAGCGGGAAGAGAAATTTATCGGGTTAAAGTGAAGACAGATACTATTAAAGTAACGGAGTTGATTAAGAAGTTGGAAAATGGAAACCCAGCAATATACACTAGAAATCATTATGCCAATATGGGGATTATCAACATTGATCCAAGACCTCTTAATGCCGGCGATGAAGAAGAAATTGTTCAACAACTCGAATTGTTGATGGCAGAAGAAAGGAATGAAATGGTATGAATCTAAAAAAATTTAGTTTTTATAAAAATAAAGTAGCAGTAAATTTGTTGGCAAGAGATTTAGAGAATGCAAAAGAAGTACAGGAGGTTTTGGATGGTCATGTGGTGATTGGTATCCTATCGAAGAATTTCAAAACAGTGGAAGAAGGTGTTGGATACGTCAAGACATATCAAAAGGATATCAATACCATTTCCATAGGACTAGGAGATGGAGATCCCAATCAGTGGAAAATGGCGGCAGAAATTGCGGCTGAGACAGACCCAGGACATGTAAACCAGGTGTTTCCTACTGCAGCATTTACTTTGGGATTGCTGGAAGGAAAAGGATGTAAAAGTACAGTAGTTAATGCGTTAATAAGACCTACTGGAGAACCGGGAAAAGTTATCATCTCTACAGGATCTTCGAGCAGTCAAATGGAAGAGGCTGTCGTTTCCTCCAAAGTGGCACTTGGAATGTTAAAAGACGCTGGATTAATGTCTGTAAAATTTTTTAACATTGGTGGACTCAAGTATATTGATGATTTGAAAAACATTGCGAAAACAGCCGTTCAAGTTGGGATTCCTATTATTGAACCTACTGGTGGAATTTCTTTAGTTAATATCAAAAGCATAGTGAAAGTATGCTTAGATGCTGGTATTGAAATAGTCATCCCTCATGTATATTCTTCAGCTATTGACGAAAAAACTGGATTGACCAATCCAATTATTGTGAAAAAAATTTACGATGAAATTCAATCCTTGTTCAAGTAAGGTGAACTTGTGAGTATTAAATTGATCGCAGTGGATTTGGATGGAACGTTATTAAACGATTCATTGGCATTGACAGACCTAAATAAAGCGGCAATATGCAATCTGTTAGATAAAGGTATTCATGTGGTTTTTTCCACAGGTAGAACATATCAGGCAGCCAAACAGTATGCAGAAGAATTTGTATATGATATGCCACTGATTACATATAATGGAGCGCTTATAAAACGTACGTATTCAGAGGAAATACTATTTTCTAAAAAAATCGCTTACAGTAATACAAAAGAAATTCTTCGCATTGGCGAAGCCAATAGTATTTATACAAAAATGTATATTGACGATGTGCTATATGTAAAAGAAGAATCTGAACAGACGATTAAATTTGTTAAGAATCATAAGATTAATTATAAAGTTGTGGGAAAATTAAGCGAAAACATCCATAAAGAACCTTATATGATTGTTTTCATTGATCATGAAAATAGAATAAAAACCATTAGAGCTGAAATTGATAAATACACAGTGCTTCCTTATACATTGTCTACACCATATTCACTAGAGTTTTTGCCCGATGGAATTTCTAAAGGAGAAGGATTAAGAAGAGTCGCTAAAAGCTTGAAGATAAGAAAAAAAGAAATATTGGCCATTGGGAATAGTCTAAATGACTTGGATATGTTGAGGTGGGCAGGAATTGGAGTAGCTATGAACAATTCTGACATTGAGCTGAAAGAACACTGGAATTTAATCAGTAAATACAATAATAACGAAAATGGTGTTGCAAAAATAATTCAAGAATACTGTAGATATCATAAATAATATTTAAGTATTTTAAATTCAAATAGTTATTGAGTTAATACAATACTGTAGATGTAAGTATGCAAATATTGAAAAAAGTTACAATATAAAGTGTAGAATTAATGAATTCTTGTATTTGCATTTATTTGATACAATTGTGCGGCGTTTCTGCACAATTGTATCTTCAGTTTTTTATTAGCGAAGATTTACACTTTTAATATTTCATAATATAGGTGGAGTAGTTTTAGTGAATATATAAAGAAAAAGACAAATAACAGATGTTGCCTTACATTAGTCCCTTGAAAAATCGCCTTTAGCTAATTATATTGTTAATTATCGTATTCAAGAACAGCGCCAGCGCGCTCTTCAAAAGGCATATCCCAATCCCATTTTAGCAAATCTAGTTTTTCAACAACTTTATTTGGGATTTCTTTAAAGTTCTTTTTATCTAATATTTCTAATACATCAGCAGTTGATAAATCTTGACCTTTGTAATTATTTAATAAATCTGGATCTGCAGCTGTAAAGTCAATATGTACTGCTGTTTCTACTTTATCCACTCTAATTACTTGTCTTTCATTATGAGATGCCCTAGATGAACCACATGCAGTGATGGAGAATACTATTAACACAATTCCTAGTATTATTAATAACTTTTTGATAATAAACACCATCCTTTTAAAATATCTCTTATCATATGATATGACAGAAATTTTTATTCATCTTATACTATTTAATTTCGATTATATAAATCACATCCTCGCTATAATTAAATTGCAAAGTTTCTTTTTACTTTTGTACCGTTCTTTCTAATCATAGAACTTCCATTACTTTTATTATAATACGTCATTGATAAAATGCAAGGACATATGGTATTTAGCACTTTTAACGTGATATTTAGACACCTTTATGTTAAAAAAGTATATACATGGGGTATGCGCGCAGTGCTAGGCTTAATTAATCTGTAATTAAAAATGGATAGAGAATGAAATAAATAGTGGTCAGGCGAACGCAGTTCGCCACTACGGGTACTACATATACATATTGGGTGCTACATATACATATTGGGTGTTACATATACATATTGGGTGTTACATATACATATTGGGTGTTACATATACATATTGGGTGTTACATATACATATTGGGTGTTACATATACAAATTGGGTGTTACATATACATATTGGGTGTTACATATACATATTGGGTGCGACATATACAAATTGGGTGTTACATTTACATATTGCACGAGTATTAATTAAGTAAACTTAAAAAAATAACATCAATTAGTTTACATCGCAACTAATTGATGTTAGAATATAAGTAAGAAAGGGGTAATTTAATGTCAAAAAAGTTATCTATACTATCAGTTTCAATAATTACAGTAATGGCTGGAGCTGCCATATCACCAGCATTAGGGGAGATTCAAGCTGCATTTCCTGATGCAAATCAAACGCTCATTAAGTTAATTAACACACTCCACGCAATATGGGTTATTCCTTTTACTTTTGTGTCAGGATGGTTAACAACTAGATATTCGAAGAAATCCGTTCTTATTGCAGGATTAATTATTTATATAATAGGTGGTACCGGAGGGGGATTTGCACCTAATATTTGGTTTTTACTTTCTACTCGTGCGTTGCTTGGAATATCTGTAGGGTTAATGATGCCAATTTCAACTAGTATTGTATCAGACTTTTACGATGGAGACGAACGTACGGACATGATGGGAAAGGTCTCTGCCTCAAACCAAATAGGAGGAGTTATTTCAATGACAGCTGCCGGATTATTGGCTGCTATAAGTTGGCGTTATGCATTTAGTGTATATACAATTGCTATTTTTATTTTAATATTTGTAGTACGCTATTTACCTAAACAACCACCACTTGGTAATAACAAGTCAGGAGAAAAAACAAAACTGAATTTAAAAATTTACGGTCTTGCCTTGACCATGTTTACAATATTTATATTTTTATATTCAATCCCGACAAATATGGCCATATATCTTACAGAAAACAATATTGCAAGTACCAAAGCTATAGGTTTGATTATACCCCTATCTTCAATAGGTGGTTTTCTGGGAGGTATGTTCCTGGCTAGATTTAAGCATCTTTTAAATCAATACCTAATTCCCGTGCAGGTTTTGTTAATGGGGATAGGATTTTCGCTTATTGCTTTTACTTTAAATGCAGTTGCAGTATCCATAGGTATTTTTATAATGGGGCTTGGTTCAGGTACTTTAATACCTACCATTTACAATATGGTAACAAATGTAGCGGATCAAAAACAAGTAATGAAATCAATGGCTGTAGTGCAAACGTGTTTATATTTAGGACAGTTTATGTCTCCTATTGTTTTAGATAATATAGCCAGATTATTTGGAGAGGTTACAAGCAGTTTAATATACTCAATTTCTGCTTTTGTAACTTTGATAGCGGCTACTATATTATTCATATATGTAATAGTAAAGAAAACTAAACTATCCAATTATTTTACTGCAAAAAGTTGCGATTTAAATGAATAAATGTTGATGTAATATGAAAGTATGAATTAAGAATAACGTGAAAGTGATTAGGATAAATTAAAGAATCCTAATCACTTTTTTTGTAATAAACTATTTCATCACAGTCTTTATTAAAGCTTAGCACTTTTCTTTTCCTTGAAAAATAATGCGTGTAATATAAATGGTATTCCTATAGCTATCAAAGTTGCATAACCTAGATATGAATACCCTTTTGCTATAAGGGGCAGCAAACCGAATTGTGCGATTGCAAAGGTCATCACTGTAAATAAAAAGGAAGTAATTGTACTGCGAATCCTGTTTTTTGAAGTTGATATTTCTTGATTATTATCACGTGCCTCAAGAGCGCCGACAACACGGTTTACAATACCTGCAATCATATTAACGCCTGTAGATACAGCTCCGAGAATGATAAGGATAGAAATAATTGGTGTGAGTATAGCAGTTCCAACACCGTTTTGAACGAATAGTAACATTGGAACAGAAGTATTGGAAAGCTCTGGATTATACGCTACAGCCAACATGCCAAACACTGCAAGTAACATGCATGCAGAATTCACAATAAACATATAAATCATACTCAAATTAAGTTGCTTTTCATCTGTTAGAGGTTTTACGTGTTGATACATCAATCCGATAGATGCTAGTTGGAACAAGGCATATACAACAGCTCTCCATAATGCACCCACAAAACTACCTGTTTGAGTTGAACCTACTGGCATAATGCCTCCTGCAAGATTTCCTATTGAACTCATAATGGTATCCCATTGCACGATAATATTTGGCACGAGAACGACAATTAGTCCAATGATAATTACAACTGATAGTGTTGATGCAGCCTTACGAACAATATTTGTACCAAATAACGCAATCCCAAAAATAAATACGCCAATAATTAAGGTGCAGAGAAAATATGGAATTCCTGTAAGCATGTTTAGGGTAGACCCACCTGTGGCAAAAGCTACTGCAGGCGCCAAACAAATTAACATAAGGTATACTATTTCGTATAAGTTTGAAAGAATATAGCGGTATTTTCCATAAAAACTATTTGAAAAGCTTCGGTAATCATATGTTTTGCGTCGGTAGGCATAACTTAGGCCATACCAGAAAAATAATGTAAGTATCAGTTGAGCTACGATTGGCATAATAAGTGTCCATATGCCATAATTAATAAAATATTGATAAAGTTGTGCTCCAGATGCAAATCCACCGCCAAATTGTGTAGTAAATGCTACAAAAGCGATACCGATTGCCAGTGGCATTTTATTCTTGTCGATCATTTGATCCCCTCCAAATCTATTTTTTCTAATACAACTAATTTCCCTGGATTTAGTATATTTTTATCGTCAAAGGCTAACTTTATTGATTGAAACAGTCGATACATCCTTTTTCCAATAAAATCTTCTAAGAATTCTAATCTACCATTTCCAATTCCATGTTCACCAGATAACTGGCCTCCTAATTCTTTTGAAAGTGCATACAATTCTTTTAAACAGGCAGTCGTATTTGATAACCATTGTTCATCTGATAATTGCTCATCTCGTAGTAGTTCTGTATGGATATTTCCATCTCCTGCATGTCCTACGGTAATTATGCGGATACCATATTTTTTACCAATGATCTTTGCCATTTTAACATAGTCTGCAATGCGTGCTCTTGGAACTACCACATCGCATTCCTCCTGTGCAACACTATCTGCTTTCATCCCTTCAAGGACTGCTGCACGAACAGACCAAACTGAAGTGCTTCGCTCATCTGTATTGCAAATAAGTGCATCTTTTGCGCCTGATTCGATACATATAGCGGATGCCTCGTTAATCATTTGTTCAATTTCTTTACGACTTGATCCATCAATCATAACAATTAGATACGCTTTTCCATTGCGATCAGGGAAAGATTTGTTCAAATGCTTTTCAACAATATCCAATAACTCTGCTTCTAAAAATTCAATGGCTGTAGGAATAAAGCTCATTTGCAATAACTTTGGTACAGTCTCAATACAGGCATTAATCTCATCATAGGGAACAATTATTGACCACGTATACTTTGGAGCAGGTATAAGTCGTAGAGTGACCTCTGTGAGAATACATAAAGTTCCTTCAGAACCAATGATAATATCCTTAATATCATAACCTGTAGTATTTTTTACCACATTAGATGAGAAATTTACAATCTCACCATCTGGTAAAACAGCTTCTATAGCTCGTACATAGTCTCGTGTTACACCGTATTTCACTGCACGCATTCCACCGGCATTAGTAATCACAGTACCTCCAATTGAAGCCGTACGCTCACCAGGATCAGGGGGATAAAAGAGTCCACCAGCTTGTGCTACTTCTGCGACTTCTGTCAATAGAGCGCCTGGCTCTACTGTTATGGTTAAATTCTCATAATCTATCTGAGAAATTTTGTTCATTTTCATTAAAGAAAGCAGAATACCTCCGTATTTGCAAGTCGCTCCACCAGCTAATCCTGTACCTGCTCCTCTTGCCGTAACAGGTATATTGTTTTGGTATGCATAGCGCATCACTGTGGAAACCTCTTCTTTGTTTATTGCTTCGATATATAGATCAGGAGGAAATATCCCGTACTCAGGCATTTCGTCATGAAAATATTCTTTCTTAATACTCTCCTTGCGTGTAATACGGTTGGAGGGAAATAATGCTTCAAAATATGTAATGTCGTCATCATTAATCTGATGATAGGGATATGGCATCTTATTTAGGCCTCCTTTTGCGTTTGAATGCGCTCTAATAACCGTGGTACGATTTCATACAGATTATCCACAATGCAGTAATGGGCTATATTGAAAATTTGGGAATTGGGATCGTTATTAATCGCTATAATGCACTCTGAACCGTTCATACAAGATGAAAACTGAATTGCACCGGACACGCCACAAGTAATAATCAACTTAGGCTTTACAGTTCTCCCTGACAAACCAATCTGGTGTGCTGTATCTCCAAGGCCTGATTCAATCATAGGCCGAGTAAAGCATAGCTGACCACCCAGATTTTCTGCAAGCCCTTTCACTAAATTAAGTCCTTTTTCATCCTTGACTCCACGGCCAGCTACAACAAGGATTTCCTCTTCCTCAATCATTTTTTTTCTATGTATAGATTTAATTCCACAAACCTTTATTCGCGATTGAGCTAAGTAATCTGTTACATTGCAGCGAACTACTTCTCCCACTGGGTTTTCAATTTTTTCAGCGCGTTCCATTACCTTATATCGCACCGTTGCAAACTGAGGTCTTGAATCCTCAACGAGTATTTGTGCCATAATGTTTCCACCGAATGCCGGGCGAATTTGAATAAGATCTGTGTTTTCACTCATGAGTAATTTAGTACAATCTGCCGTCAATCCTGTATGGAAACGGGTCGACAACCTTGGTGAAAGTGACCTCCCTACAGATGTTGCACCAATTAGGACTACTGATGGCTTTAGCATTGCGATACAATCTGAAACAGCATCTGTATAGCAGTCTGCTTTGAAACCGTAAAATCCTTTGTGTTCATAGACAAATACCTTTTTCACACCGTAGGCAATTAATTTTTCAGCATTGTTCTCAGTACCATCTGCTCCTACAATAACAGCATAAACATCAAACCCTACTATAGCAGCAAGTCGATGTGCTTCACCAATTAGTTCAAAAGCAACAGGATGAATGTCACCATGATCTTGTTCAATATAAACTAAGATACCATTCCATTCACTCTTATCAACCACACCAGCCTTTTGTTCAAAGGATATGGCTTCCGCTGAGCAAACCTTTACACATACACTGCACATTCTGCAGGCGTCATTTACTTCGATTCCATTTTTGCCCATACATAACGCATTGAAGGGACATTTTTCGATGCATTCACGGCACAAAATACACTTATTTACATCAAAATGTATAAAATTCATATAATAATCCCCTCATTAAATTATTTTTTGATTTTTAAGTAATTCAAATATACTATCTGCTTTTTCTATACTAGTTCCATTAATGTATTCCTGTCCATCAGAAGATTCAGGCTGAAACATTTTTTCCACCTTTGTTGGCGAACCGATTAGCCCATAACGGGTCATGTTTTTATCAGAAAGATCCTTAAATGAGATAAAGCGAATATTTTTATTAGCTGTAGCAAGTCCTAGACGATAAGATGGTAATCGAGGGACAAATATATCTTTATCAACAGTTATCAAACAAGGAAATTTCATCTCAGATTCTTGTATAAAGCTACCTGTCTTTTGAATGACAGAAATTAGATCTGTCGTAACCCTTTCAATATTACTAACCCAAGCAACATGTGGAATTCCCATATGCTCTGCAATTGCAGGTCCTATTTGAGCAGTATCTCCATCCGTTGTTTGTTTACCGCATATGATAAGATCTGCTCCACCTAAAAGGCGTATTCCCTGAAACAATGTAAAGGATGTAGCCAAGACATCTGACCCTGCAAACTTTGGATCAGACATAACTACTGCTTCATCGACCCCCATCATATATGCATCACGCATCATCTCTTCTGTCTGTTGTGGTCCCATTGTTAAAGCAGTTACGCTGCCTCCTACTTGTTCACGTATGCGTAAAGCAGCTTCTATAGCATATAGATCGTATGGATTGGTCTTAGCATTCTGACCGATCCGTTTGAGTGTACCACTTTCTGCATCAACTTCAACCTTCATAGTAGCAGGAACCTGCTTAATACAAACGATAATTTTCATTGTTTTTCAGCCTTTCGTATTTAAGATGAAATAAATAATTAGTACACTTTAAATTTGTTTTATCATATTAAATGCTAAATTACTTAATATGGATTTCACACAATAATAAGAATAAGAATATCATATTATCTTTGTTTTTACAATTATATATAATCGTCACAATCATTATTTTAACTATGTATTATAAAGAAAAATTTAGAATATATCTATCAAAATGAAACAGATAAGCATAAAATTATAGCCGTTTTATA
This sequence comes from Alkalibaculum sporogenes, assembly GCF_009362815.1. GTDB lineage: Bacteria > Bacillota > Clostridia > Eubacteriales > Alkalibacteraceae > Alkalibaculum_A > Alkalibaculum_A sporogenes. The sequence goes on from NZ_WHNX01000009.1 coordinate 28,593, forward strand.
CAGGTAAAAAGACACGATAAGGTAATAATAGAAATCGCTAAAAAAAGATGTAGCTAGAAAACTACATCTTTTTAATATTTCAAAATAATGTTATTAGGTTATTTCATTAAACTTGGTAAAAATAATACTATGTCTGGGAAAAGAGTGACCAGTATTCCTGCTGCTATCAAAGTGAACCAAAAGGGTATTACTGCTTTGAAAACTTTAGCTGGTGCAACTTTGGTGATGGAGGCAACAACTAGGGAAACAACTCCTACTGGAGGAGTAAGTAGGGCAATAAGTAACATAATTACTGTCATAACACCAAACCATACACCGTCATATCCTAAAGTGATAACGATAGGATATACAATTGGAGTCATGATTACAAGTATTGCCATAGCATCCATAAAGGCGCCCATGACAAGGTAGATTGCAAATATGGCCATTATAACTAGAAAAGGTGTTACATCCATAGTAGTCAGCATTGTGGTCAGATAGATTGGTATACGACTTATTGAAAGGAAGGTACCAAACATTTTTCCGCCTACCATAATAAGAAATGTCATGGCAGTAATTCTTGTAGCCTGAATCATGGCGCCACTAAAAGCTTTCCAAGTAAGTCGTTTCATTGCAATTGCAGCAGCAAATGAAAGGAAAGTTCCAACAGCACCTGCTTCAGTAGGAGTGAACCACCCCATATAAATTCCGCCCATACTAATTAAAAATATAGTAGGTATGGCCCAAACCGTTTTAAGTAATCCCCAAGTCATCTTTGTTTTTTTACGAGCTACTACAGGTGCTAAATGAGGCTTAAATTTCAAAGTAATAGATACTGTGAGCATTAGCATAATAGTAGTCATAATTCCAGGAATAATCCCGGCTATTAGGAGGCCTCCTATGGTTTCTTCTGTCAAAGCACCATAGATTACCAATGTGGAACTAGGAGGTATAAGTATACCTAGAGTTCCGCCAACTGCTGCGCAACCTGCGGCTAAGCCTTCATCGTATTTGTATTTTCGCATTTCATCTACAGAAACACTGGCAATAGTAGATGCAGTAGCAACAGCTGAACCTGAGACAGCAGAAAAAAGTGCGCTTGCTCCTAATGTAGCCATGGCCATGCCTCCTCTGACCCTTCCAAGTAAAACGTCAAAGAGTTGGTAAAGTTCTCCACCTAGATTTGCATGAGATAGAACCATTCCCATCAAAACAAAGAGAGGTATTACGCTTAATGTATAGCTTTTGGCGTTAACGAAAGCATCTGCTCCGAGTTTAGCCAAAGCTCCTTCTGGTGAAACAATTAAAGAATAACCCAAGAGAGATACAGCGATCATTCCTATTCCTACAGGTATACGAAACGCTAATAATAGCAATAATAGTATAATTCCTAAAACTCCAATTAATTCAGGTGACATGTTACTCATCCTCTCCTTCCGATTTATTGAATGTGAATAAGGATGAAATTAGTGACAATAAAAAACAAATAGAACCTATAACTGCAAAAATTACTACTGGATACAAAGGTATGCTTAGTACTGAGGTTACGTAATTTCCAGACTGCATACGAATACCATATAAATACAATCTCCAAGTCATGAGTATGGATATAACTATGGATAATATAATTCCAAATTCATATACTATAAATCTTAATTTCTTTGGAAATTTTGTATAAAGCAAATCGATAACCACGTGGTCGTCTCTGTGTTGGGCATAACCGAGCCCAAAAAAAACAATCAAAACAAGAGCTAATTCAGTTATCTCATAAGTTCCTCTTACAGGTTTGTTCAATAGATATCTTCCAGCGACATCTAATACTGTCCAAATTGTTAAAATAAACATTATTGTTGCACTTATATAGGATGCAATACGGTTAATTGTCATAGATATTTTCTGCATTTATATACTCTCCTTAAAAGATATAATGATACCAAAACAATGCTGTATGTTCATAAACAACTACGAGAAACTCGCTGTGCTCCTTTCTCTCTACGCGGACAGTCGCCAAATGAAAACAAATTTTCATTTGTTATTTTGTCAAATCAGCCAAATTGGCAAGCCATTTGTCTGGTTTCTCAAAATAACTATCCTAGAATTATCCGAGAAACTCGCTGTGCTCCTTTCTCTCTACGCGGACAGTCGCCAAATGAAAACAAATTTTCATTTGTTATTTTGCCAAATCAGTCAAATCGGCAAGCCATTTGTCTGGTTTCTCAAAATAACTAACCTAGACTTATCCGAGAAACTCGCTGTGCTCCTTTCTCTCTACGCGGACAGTCGCCAAATGAAAACAAGTTTTCATTTGTTATTTTGTCAAATCAGCCAAATCGGCAAGCCATTTGTCTGGTTTCTCAAAATAACTATAAGCGAAAATTTCTTTTCGCTTGGCTCATTGTCTTCGCGATAATATAATAGCGCTGCATGATATTTGCAAACAGCGCTATTGCTATACTATTTAATTGTTTAAAATGTTATCTCAAATCGTCTACAATTTGTACCATTAAATCATATGCGGTTTTATATTTAGGATTTGAAGATGTCCATTCTTCTACTATTGGAGCCAATATTGAATCCCATTGTGTTTTAACATCATCTGGTACTTCGTATATTTCTACTCCTCCGTCTAGTGCTAATTCGAAACCTGTATCTAATCCGTGGTTGTAAACTTCACCGGCTTTTTCTGCCATGTATTCACCACTTAATTTTGAGATTAAATCTTGGTCTTCTACAGATAGGCTGTCCCACTTATCCTTATTTAAGAATAATACCTGAGGGGAGACGAACATGTGAAGTCCTTCTGTTGCATGGGTTATAACCTCGTGTAAACGGTATGATTCGATAGTTGAAGATCCTATAGCAATACCGTCGATGATACCTCTCTCTAAGTTGTCATACATATCGGGAGCTGCCATACCTACTGGTACAGCACCAAGTTTCGTTAACATTTTTTCTTGCATCGGTCCGGCAAATCTTACTCTCATTCCTGACATATCTTCAGGTTTTTGAACGAGTTTCTTAGACATTACTTCTCCTGGATCCGTAACCCAGAAACTAAGTACTTTAACTTCTGAATACTCTTCTTGTAAGTCAGGACTTTGTTCAAGAAGTCTCCACAATGCGACAGATCCTTCTGTTGCGGAGTTTACAATGAAAGGAAGCTCAACTACCTCTGTCAAAGGATAACGACCGGCAGTATATCCTTGAAGTGTCCAACCGATATCAAAGGAACCTGCAATTACATCTTCATATACGGATGCGGCACTTGTTATTGCAGCTGCTGGAATAATGGTTAATGTAATTCTTCCACTACTTTCCTCTTTTAATGCTTCTGCAAAAGGTTCTAGTATTGCTGTACTAATTGGATGTTGTCCAGAGAAGGGATGTCCCATTACCAGTTCAATTTTTTCACCAGCGTTTTCATTACCTTCATTTTCATTTGAAGAAGAGGAACAAGCTGTAACTACACTTAACATGGATAATATCAGCAGTAGTGATATTATAATCCACATGCGTTTTCTTTTGCTTCCCAATAATTTCATAAAATACCTCCTTATATTATGTCAAAGATTCAGAATACATTATTGACCAAGCTGATTAATTTTGATATTATAAAGTATTAGAAAATTATAAAAAAATACACATGCATATAAATTGTATACATTAGGGATTATTCAATATTATACATTCTACATATTTGCTTGTCAAGATGATTCAATATTTTCAGGAAATTGTAAAAAAAATACAGGAGAAAGAAGTGAAAATATATGGCTGTTATTTTAGTGGCAGAGGATGAAAGGAGTATGCAGGATATTATTGTGGAATATATGAAACGAGGTGGTCATTCCTGCATTACAGCAGACGATGGAATAGATGCCATAACGATATTAAAAAAAAATCCTGTGGATTTAGCAATTTTGGATATTATGATGCCTCATTTGGACGGTTTTTCAATCTGCAAGTTGGCAAGGGAAATGTATAATATTCCTATAATATTTCTCACGGCAAAGGGGGACGAGGAGGACAAATTAAAGGGATATGAATATGGTGCGGACGATTATATGACAAAGCCTTTCAGTCCAAAAGTATTGTTGGCAAAAGTAAATGCCTTACTGCGTCGTTCTTCCATTACAGCCCCGCAAAATGCTTTAAATGCAGGGGAGATTGTTCTGATTCCATCATCACATATGGTTATTGTCAACGGTAATGACGCCCTGCTGACGCATAAAGAGTTCGAGTTGCTATGCTTCTTTATGCAAAACAAAAATCAAGTGTTTTCACGGGAACAGCTCTTAAACCGTGTTTGGGGATATGATTTTGAGGGAAATACCCGAACGATAGACACCCATATAAAAACGTTGCGTAAGAAGTTAGGCGATGAGGGACGGCGTATTGTAACGCTTATCCGTTCAGGCTATAAGTTTGAGGTGTGAAATGAAAGAGAAGAATATGATATTAGGTTTAGGCACAGTGAGAAAGAAAGTCTTTTTACTTTCTAAATTGGTCGGTGGTATTATAATACTATTTTATATGTTTACGCAAGAATTGCCAGTCAACCAGAACAGTGCCTTTTGGATATGGCTAACACTGCTTATTATTGTTGTTACTGGGGTTGATGTACTGCTCGGTCATTTTATATCAAAGCCGCTTAATTCCATCAACAACACGGCAGATAAAATGGCGCAATTAGATTTTTCCGCACATTGTGAAATAAAAACTAACGATGAATTTGGCGAGTTAGCCCATAGTTTGAACGTCATGTTTGCCAATCTTCAGGAAGCACTAAAAAAGCTAGAGATAGCCAATACACAGCTTAAAGAAGACGTTGCACAGGAGCGCTTATTGCTAGTACAAAGAAAAGAATTGGTTGATAGTTTGTCTCATGAGATGAAAACTCCTTTAGGTATTATTCGCGCTTATACTGAGGGTTTAAAAGATGAAACGGACGAAGAAAAAAAACAGCAGTATATGGATGTAATTCTGTCCGCAACAGAGCGTATGAATGGTATGATTGTATCTCTGTTGGATTTATCCGCATTGGAAGCAGGGGCAATAAAATTATCCGAAGAACGATTTGACTTTATAGAGATTGTTGAAACTGTAGCAGGACGTTTACTTATAGATGCACCAAGTGTAGATTATCATTTCAGTTATGAATTACCCGAAGAAAATTTTTTTATCCGTGCTGACAAATACCGCATTGAGCAAGTACTTGATAATTTAATTGAAAATGCCAAAAAGCATGTAAGTGACGAGGGAGAAATAAGACTGGCTGTAACTCATGGAAAAAATATGCTTAGGTTTTCAATTTATAATCAAGGAAAATTGATACCTGAAAAAGACTTGCCCAAAATATGGATGAAATTTTATCGCGGAGCAATCCCCCAAAGCGATAGTCGCAGCGGCTCCGGCTTGGGGCTTGCTATAGTTGCCCAAATCCTATCAATGTATAAAGCTGATTACGGAGTACAAAACTTGCCGAAGGGAGTAGAATTTTATTTTAAATTCCCTACAATAACATGATGATATAAACTAAAGAAATACCTTGCTTCCCGTCTTGGGGTGGCAAGGTATTTTTTTAGTTCACATGGATTTCACAGCTGCCACACTTGAATTTCAATGTATTTTTATAAACTAACTATATTAAAAAAGGAGGATGATTTGTATGTTTTTAGGAATGGATTGGTATTGGTGGATTTTTATCGTTGCCCTGTTGTTTATATCTATACCGTTTAAGATTAAGTTCATAAAATGGTGGGAAAAACGCCAACAAAGAAAAAAAAATAGTCAAAAAGACAAGTGGGGAGATGATATATGATAAAAGTAAAGGACTTAACTTTTTCTTATCAAAAGAACAAGCAAACTTTACACGGACTGACTTTTTCGGTATCTGATGGGGAAATTTTTGGATTTTTAGGGCCAAATGGCTCGGGTAAATCTACAACGCAGAAAATATTGACAGGTATACTAAACGGATACGGGGGTGAAGTGAACCTTTTCAATCAATCAATTGTTATTAAACAAAAAGAGTTTCAAGAGAAAATTGGCGTGTTGTTTGAGTTCCCATATCTTTATACCAATTTAAGTGCGCTGGATAATTTGAACTATTTTGCTTCTTTTTATCCTAGGGAGAACTGCCGTGACATCTTTGAATTGTTGGAAATGTTGGATTTCAAAAATGACTATTTAAAAAAACCTGTTTCTTCCTATTCAAAAGGTATGCGTCAACGTGTTAGCATGGCGAGAGCACTTTTAAGCAATCCACAGCTTTTGTTTTTAGATGAGCCAACAAGTGGACTAGATCCGTCGGGTGCAGTGTTATTCCGAAAAATTATTGAGGAAGAAAAGAAAAAAGGCACTACTGTATTTTTAACCACCCATAACATGGTGGATGCTGATTTGTTATGTGATCGGGTGGCCTTTATTGCAGATGGAGAAATCAAAGCATTGGATACGCCAAAGAAGCTTAAAGAGAAAAACAGTAATCATCAAGCAAAAATAGATTATCTCTATCAAGGAAAGAGTACCACCATTACAATCGAGATAGCCGAACTGGGTGGGGGTATTCCATTCCCCCATGATGAGATTATCAGTATTCATTCAAAAGAACCGACTTTAGAGGATATATTTATCCATTATACAGGGAGGGGATTATCTTAATGTGGCGCGGTTTCATTTCTATACTTAAAAAAGATTTCAAACTAATACTGTCTAGCAAGTTCTTTTTACTTGCCCTCGGATCTCTAATTCTATATTCCTGTTATATCAATTTTGTTTATGTAAAATTAGACCAGGACATATATCCTGTTTATATTTACGATCCAATGAACACACATACTAGAGTATCTTCTGAAGTCACTCAGGTTGATACTATAGAAGATTTAAAGGAGAAATACTCGGATGGCTACTCTGTTGGTATTGACGCTTCTAGCATCGAATCGGAAATTGTTATAGTTACATCGGGGATAACCAGTACTGATAATTTTCGTGCTGCCTACGCGCTTTCACTGCTGTCTCCAGAAAGCAGCTACACAGTAGAGAATATAGGTCAAAACGATAAGGAAATGAAAAACCGACGGGAAATTACCTCTGAATTCTTGTTTTTTGAATTGGCGGCAGTTGGCTTTTTAGGCTTGGCATCTTTGATATTTAAAGAAAAGCAAATGGGAGTCATTCGTGTGCATGGCATACTCCCTGTAAACAAATCTGCCTTTATCATTTCAAAGCTCTGTCTATTTCTGCTGTCTGATCTCGTTTTTACATGTTTGCTTTCAATCATAAATCTAGGGTTATCGGCGGGATGGAATGTATTGCCTGTTGTATTCATTCAAGCAGGAATCCTTTCCATAATTATGGCTTTGGCAGGCTTATATTGTGCTATACGAGTCCCAGATTTTAAACAGTTTTCTTTGCTATATCTTGTACTGGCAATTTTTATTACTACGCCTGTTTTTCTTGCGGCGCAGACGAATATTAATTGGAACTGGATAAATTATCATCCCATGTATCACCTATTTATGGGAATGAAAAACTCGTATTTTTCGACTCCGTCCGTTGGAAGCAGTTATTATTTAGTCTGTGCGTTGGCAATTGTATTGCTGTTCCTGCTCGTACACCGAGCGCTTACTCATGAGATGGCAAAGGAGGGATAAAATGAAAGGCATAAAATATCAACTTAAAAACATACGTAGGGATAAAATATGTATCATTTCATTTTTGCTACCTGTAATAGTAGGTTTGGCAATTAACATGCTTTCAGGAGTGAGTTTTTCTTCTTTAAGTGAAACATCCTTTGGTATCGTGAAAAATGATCTTTCCCATAAGTCTGTCCAGTGGCTGCAAAGCAATGGAAGTATAGCGGAGTTTGAGAATGTGGACGAATTAAAGGCCAGTGTACTTGATCCCGCTTCTGAAATGATTGGGGTTCTACGAGATGAAAATGGTATAAAAACATTTTTGTCTGGAGATGAGCTGCAAATAAACAGGATTATCGGGAACACACTTCCAAAACTCTATGCTGAACGTGAGGCTGTAGTAGCCTCGATAATAAGGGTTATCCCCGCCGCCAATAGCAATGATGGGATGAAATCACTGCTGATCGTTATAACGATGGTTACTGCTATGTTTATGGGATGTACCTTTAACGCCATGAGTATGATTGGAGAAAAGGAAGATGGCATAGCTTTCATCAATGAAGTGCTGCCTATGACAAGAACGGATTTTATTGCGCAAAAAGTTTTTTTAGGGTTTAGTGGGGGAGTTTTAGCTACTATTCTTACAGCTTTAACTTGCATAAGAGTTGAGTCAGGACATATCTTTTTGTTGTTACTAATTATCATATTGTCTGCTTTTATTTCAGCGTTGGCGGGATTATATATCGGGCATTTTGCAAATGGTCTGATGGGAGGCATTACTTACATCAAAATCCTAATGATTTTATTCCTAGCTCCACCAATCATAACATATTTGGTAGTTCCGGCAGGCAGTACCCTACATTTGTTATCATATCTTCTGCCGTCTAGCGCGACATTTTATGGGCTTATGGATATGTTAAACGGACAAGTACAGAATATCGAAATAAGCATTATCGCATTGTTGGTGCATTGCATTGTATGGCTCTTACTGTTCTTTATTTTGGAAAACCACAGGTATAAAAAATCATTGGTATAAATTGAAGAACTGGCCGTTGTCTGTTGTATAAATCATTAGTTAAAACACCGGACTGGACAGCGGTCAGAAACAACAATCAAACCCCTGTTTTCTCTTAAAATAGGATTGCAGGGACGTGATAAAATTTAAAGCATGCTTAGTTATGTTATTTGATGATTTTTAAAAGTATTCCAAGCTAGTGGAACAGAGCATTTCAAGATGTTTTTCTTTTTCATTTTGCGACAAGTTAGTTAAACTATTAACATGCTCTGTTGAAGCTTGATTTACCGTGGCATAAAAGCTTTCCACAGCGTTGGCTGTAAGGTTATCTATCGGTTTAATATTGTTGGTATTGAAAAAATTAAATCCGTCGGTGCTAAGAGATTCGGTATTTATTTCATATACACAATTTATAATATTAACAACCTTTTCATAAGGCAAAACATATTTTATATACGCATCACTTTTTACTTGTCTGTAATTATCATTGATCAGATAATTTTCGTCATTGGCAATCATTATCCCCAATATTATCTTACATATTCTAATATACCTTATGGTAGTGAAAATAATGTGGCTTTTCTAGCCATATGAGAGCCTAATAATTTATAGAAATGTATAAGAGAAATATCATAATATAAATTTTAAAGACAGGTTGCAATATGTATTATTGTACGCTATAATAAACTTAATATATTAACATGTTAATATAACAACACAAACAAAATAATTCTTATTTAGTACTTAGTACGGGGGGGTGAAGAAATAGAGATATTAAATTACAATCAAAGATATGAAAATGAAGTAGTCAATTTATGGAATAAAACTTTGACTGCAGATCCCATTACAGTTTTTAAGTTTCGCAAGCAAGCATTATTTGACGATAATTTTGATATAGATCTTTGTTACATAGCGATAGAGAATGATTGCGTGGTAGGATTTGTATTGGCAACTAAAAGAAAATTTCCATATCTTGAAAGAGGGCTGGAGCCTACGCTGGGATGGATTAATGTCCTGTTTGTAGATGAAAACTATAGAAGGAAAGGTATTGGAGAGGCTCTGGTTAAACATGCTGAGGTTACATTGAAATCAATGGGTGCTGAAACCATTACTCTTGGAGCATATAGTCCAAATTATTTTTTCCCCGGCGTTGACAAAGAGAACTATAGTGATGCACTGAATTTTTTCGAAGAAATGGGTTATCAAGCAGGAAAAGAAAGTTATTCTATGAGCAAGGATTTACATGGCTATAAAATGAGCAGAGAAACATTGAATAAATTATTTAAAGCACAAGAGGCCGGATTCTCATTTGTAAATTTTGAATATAAATATGCTTTGGAACTGCTGGAATTTTTAAAAGATGAATTTGGTGGGGGTTGGAAAAGAAATGCTTTAATCTCCATGCAGAATAACACAGCACAGGATTGCATACTTATTGTTCTAAATCTCGAAGGAAAAATTGTAGGATTTTGCATGCGAATGATTGATGGAAATCCAATGCGGTTTGGTCCATTTGGCATAAAAGGAGAGGTAAGAAATTACGGAATAGGTGGTATATTGTTTGATATTATGCAGTTGGAAATGGAAAAAAGAGGAATATATCATATGTATTTTGTTTCCACTGATGTACCGGGAAGAAGATTTTATGAAAGGCACGGTCTTAAGGTTTTTAGGACATTTATAGATTATCAAAAAAAAATTTAGGAGAGCATATGAGCGAATTAAAACGAGTTGTAAGTATTGGTGCACATTCTTTGGATGCGGAGATTTTGGGTGGTTCTATTATGTTGAAATATGCAAAACAAGGAGCACATTGCACATATATTCATGTAACACAAGGACGTTTGGAAGATCCTGATGCTACTCAGGAAGAAAAGGATGCATATTTAAAAGAGCTGTTAAATCAAAATAAACGTGCAGCTGAAAGATTACAAGGAGATACAATTTGGCTTGGGTATGTTTCCAATAATATGCCTTCAGCCGATGAATTTTCTGCTAGACTTGAACAATATTTTATCGATGAAAAAGTAGACTTAGTGATTACGCACTGGCGTGGTTCTATGCATCCTCGCCATATTAATACCCATGATGCAGTGACTACCGCAGTGAAGCGGCTTCGAGAAAAGGGAAGTCTCATCCGTTTGATTTATGGTGAAAATTTTGAAGATTTAGTTGGTTTCATTCCTCAAGCGTACTTCAAGCTTGAGCAAAATGAAATTGATCAATGGTATTCAAGTCTACGAGAATATTCTGTTTTTCAAGGAGAAATTAATGATTTTCCGTATTACCCATACTATTCAACCCTTGGAAAGGTACGCCAGATAGAATCCAATAATGATGGATATACCGTTGCTTATATGTATGCCAGTTTGATTGAGAATAAATTATGGTGATGAAAATGGATAAAATAGAGATAAATCATTTAAAAACAGAAAATCGTAATTCTAGAACTATGAATTTGGATATGATGTCTACTATGGAATTGTTACATATTATGAATGAGGAAGATCAAAAAGTAATCAATACTATTAAAGAAGCCTTGCCTCAAATTGAAAAAAGTATTCAGATAGTGATTCGTGCTCTTAATCAAAAGGGCAGGCTTATATATATGGGTGCAGGAACAAGCGGTAGACTGGGAATTTTAGATGCTGTGGAGTGTGTTCCAACATTTTCTACCAAGGATGAAGTGATTGGTATTATTGCAGGAGGACAAAAAGCTTTTGTAAAGGCGGTAGAAGGGGCAGAAGACTCTGAGAATTTAGCTGCTAAAGATTTAGATAAACTTCATGTCTGTGAAAATGATGTTGTCGTAGCCATTGCTGCATCAGGAAGAACTCCATATACTATTGGTGCATTGAAACATGCTAAAAAAAAGAATGTTCAATGTATCAGTATAACCTGTAATAAAAATTCTATATTATCCAAATACGCAGATGTAGCAATTGAAGTGGATGCAGGTCCTGAGGTGTTGACTGGTTCTACCCGATTGAAAGCAGGAACTTGTCAAAAAATTATATTAAATATGATTTCAACTGCTTCTATGGTGGGAATTGGAAAAGTATATGGGAATTTAATGGTAGATATGAAAGCTACAAATCTTAAACTTATGGAAAGAGCAAAGCGAATTGTTATGGAAAGTACTGGTTGCGATATTGACATCGCTGCTAGGATGTTGGAATTAACAGATTATAATAGCAAAGTGGCCATTGTTATGATTTTGACTGGAATTACAAAAGAAGAAGCCTTAATTCGAATTACAGAAAACCATGGTTTTATACGAAAGTGTATTTCATAACAATAAGATAGAAGCACAAAGAATCTTAAAAAAGGAAGGAGAAAGAAATGTCAAAGACATATGTAAGAGTAGATGACCGTCTGATTCATGGTCAAACAATTGTTGCGTGGTGTCCCACACTTTCAATTAAGGAAATCATTGCAATAGATGATGAAAGTGCAAAGAATTCTACACTAAAATCTATTATGAAAATGGGGGTTCCTCCTAGTTACAATACACATATTGTAACTACAGAAGAAGCTAAAACACTGCTCACACAGGAGACAAGGGGGAATCGTCTAGTCATAGTAAAATATCCACGAATATTACCCGATATTGCAGAAGAAATCATGTGTGTTGAATCAATTGTATTAGGGAATATTGCAAAACGTGAGGATACAATTCACAAAGTAAGTGGTGCAACAGGTATTTTCTACTTAAGTGATAATGATGTGACTATAATGGATGGTTTGACTTCCAAGGGAATAGATGTATTTTTTCAACAGTTACCAAATACTTCAAGAACTAATTGGGCAGCATTTAAAAAATCATTATAGAAAAATTAATAGAGGTAAATTAAAAGAGGGAATTTAAAAGGAGGAAAATATGGAAACTTATCAAATTATTCTGATTGCTTTATTTGTATATCTAGGTTCAATTGGTTCTATCATTGGTAACACCATGGGATGGTATACTTTGGGAAGACCTTTGGTTGCATCACTTGTAGTGGGAGTCATTTTAGGAGATGTGCAAACTGCGATGATCGTAGGTATTCCACTTCAGATCATGTATATGGGTAATGTTACACCAGGTGGTGCAGTTGCATGGGACTTATCTTATGCTACTTATATCGGTGTCGCTGGTGCAATTGTATTTGGTATTGGTTTAGATACGGCTCAAACCATTGGCCTAGCTGTAGTTTTTGCAGGTATAGGCGGGTTAGTAGGTCAAATTATGTGGAATGTTTCTTATGCAGCAAACCTACCATTAAACCGTGTAGCCAATAAGTACGCAGAAGTAGGAGAGACTAAAAAAATGTTTATTCCCAATGTTGTGATGGGGCAATCCATTGGTTTTGCATGTCGTTTCATTCCTGCAATTATTGTTTTGACTTCTATGACAGCAGCATCTGCTCAATCTGATTTCGCCGCTATTATACCAGGCTGGGTTACAACAGCATTGGGTGTCTTTGGGGGAATGATGGCTTCACTAGGAATGGGAATTATTCTATCATTTTTGCTAAAGAAAAATTATCATATAGTCATTTTTCTCGCTGGTTTCGTACTTGTTACATATTTTAGTCTAAGTACAATGGCAGTCGCTGTAGTAGCAATTATCACAGCAATTTTGTATTATGTTGCTGTTTCAAACATTGATAAGAAAGGGGTGGCTTAAAATGACTAAAAAAATTAGTGAAAAGACGCTTAAAAAATCATTTTGGAATTGGTTCTTGTGGCATGGTTGCTCCCAACAAGCAGAAAGCATGTTGGGAATGGCGTTTGCTCAATCGATGGCTCCTGTTATTGATGAATTATATGATAACAAAGAAGAAAAGGCTGAGGCATTAAAAAGGCATATCACACTTTTTAATACTGAACCACAAGTGGGATCCATCTGTAATGGTGTGGTTTGTGGTCTTGAGGAAGCTAATGCCAATAAAGCATGCACTCCGGAACTGATTAGCAGTGTAAAGGTTGCACTTATAGGACCTACATCAGCTATAGGTGATTCATTATGGGTTGCAACATTTATTCCTATCTTACTCACAATTTGTCTTTCTATTTCACAAGCATCACCTGTTACTTCTTGGTTGGGACCAGTTCTATATATGATTGTTTATCCATTAGGAACTGGAATTTTAAGCTGGAATCTGTTTAAACTAGGTTACAAGTCGGGTATAGAAGGGATGCAAGGATTTATGTCAACTGGTAAACTAAATACATTAACAGATACCATGACAGTATTAGGCCTAATCGTTGTTGGAGCATTAACTGCATCTTTTGTAACTGCCTCTGTACCTTTTAGAATTGTTAGAGATGTATTCGATGCAACCCAGGGCATTATATTAGAAAATCAAGTTATTTTTGAAGCGGATATAATGCTTGATTCGATTTTCCCTAAGATTTTGCCTTTATTTTTAACTTTAGGCGTTTACTATTTATATTCAAAGAGAAAATGGTCACCTCTTAAGTTAATGGGTTTGATTCTTATTATTGCAGGTGTTTTTACATTCGTTGGCTATGTAACAGGTTTTTATGTATAAACTATTTTAAAGTTTGAATTTAAAAATAGAATGATATTGTATAAGAGACCTTGATACATTGTATTAAGGCCTCTTCCCATAGATAGAATTTATGCGGTAACTAAGCTCAAATGGAGGTTAATATGAAAAGAATTTTAGTAATGGGACATGGTGGGTATGCTGAAGGTATAAGAAAAAATATAGAGATGATTGCCGGAAAATCAGAGCATATGTATTATATGGATTTGACGAAAGAAGATGATTTGGCTACTTTTGAAAGAAAGGTCAATTGTTTACTGGAAGATTTTCCAGGTGATGAAATATTATTTGCTTGTGATTTATTGGGAGCGTCACCATTTAGAGTAGCTGCAATGCTATGTGCAGATCATCCTGATAAGTATTATGCGGTAACAGGTTTGAATACTATGGCTTTTTTAGAGTTAAGTATGAATATGGATAATAATTTGTCTATAGCTCAGTTGGCTAATCGCTCCATTGATACAGCAAAGGCTGCTTTGGCAAGGTTTCCTGAATAAAACCATAAGGAGTGTAAAAACATTGAATGCTATTATTAATGGGAAGATAATAATTGGAAATACATTGGTGAACGATAGGGTATTGATATTTAAAGATAAAATTATTGATATTATACCCAAAAATGAGATTAGTAAATACGCGATTCAATATTTTTATGATGCGCAAGGACACTATGTATCTCCTGGTTTTATAGATATTCACACCCATGGAGCCATGGGGCATGATTTTATGGACGGCGAAGGTGAAGGGATAAAAGTAATAGCTAAAAGCTTTGCCACTCACGGTGTCACTGGATTCCTACCAACAACTATGACAATGGATATAGGGACAATTGAAAAATCATTATATAATATTCAAAAATCATTAGTGTCTGGGGGCTCGAAAATTTTAGGCTGTCACCTAGAAGGTCCCTTTATCAGCCCTTTGAATGCCGGAGCACAGAATACGAGTTTTATACAAAAACCTGATTTCCAGCTTCTTGAGAACTTTAAGGAGCTTATTAAATTGGTAACAATTGCGCCCGAATTGGCAGATGCAGAGGATTTTATAAGAAAATGTATAAATTACGACATAGTAGTAGCCATCGGTCACAGTTGTGGAACCTATGAGGATGCAATCAATGCAATCAGGATAGGTGCCAGAAGTATCTCTCATACCTTTAATGCGATGACGCCTTTGAATCATAGGAAACCCGGTATCGTCGGAGCTGCCATGGATCGGGATGAAGTGTTCTGTGAATTGATTGCAGATAATATTCATGTACATCCCGCGATACAGAGGATATTGCTGCAAATAAAAGGAATAGAAAAGGTGATTCTGGTAACTGATTCTATGAGGGCTTGCGGTATGGAAAACGGAGTTTATGACCTAGGAGGTCAAAAAGTCGTTGTAGAAAAAAATAGTGCCAGATTGGAGAACGGAACACTGGCAGGCAGTATTCTAAGCATAAATAATGCACTTAAAAATTTTAAAACAAATACAGGAATATCGATTGTAGAAGCTGTGAAAACTGTAACTGAAAATCCTGCAAAACTATTAAAAATGGGGGATACCATAGGGAGCATCAGGATAGGCAATAATTCTGATTTTGTCATTCATGATGAAGAGTTTTCCATATTATTTACTTTTATAAATGGAAAATTGGTATACAGATCAGGGAATTTATAGTAATGATTGATTTGAAAAATAGCTGAACATAGTATGAAGAGAGAATGAGGGAACTTTAATGAGGATTATTATAGCGAAAGATTATAATGATATGAGTAAAAAAGCAGCAAATATGGTAGCAGCTCAAATTCTTTTGAAACCAAACAGCGTGCTTGGACTTGCAACAGGGAGCACTCCTGTGATGACCTATAAGTACCTGATTAAATTATTTCAAGATGAAACCATAAGCTTTTGTCATGTTGTCACCGTAAATCTTGATGAATATATCGGTTTAAGCAAGGAACATCCTAACAGCTACCATTTCTTTATGCAGGATATATTTTTTAATCATGTTGATATAAAGCTTGAGAATATATATATACCTGATGGTATGGCTATGGATTTGGAAACAGAATGTATAGAATATGAAAACAAGATACAAAAGAACAAGGGAATTGATTTGCAGATATTGGGGATTGGTAGCAATGGTCATATCGGATTTAATGAACCGGATTTAAAGTTTGAAGGGATCACCCATTGTATTAATTTGGATGATGAGACCATAAAAGCGAATGCTAGATTTTTTGAAAAAGAAGAAGAAGTTCCGAGAAGAGCCATAACAATGGGGGTGAAAACAATTATGAATGCAAGGAAAATCATTCTATTAGCAAATGGTTCAGAAAAAGCAAAAACTGTTTTTAACGCTATTCACGGCAAGATAGATCCTGCCTTACCTGCTTCGATTTTGCAATTACATCCTGATGTAACTTTTATTTTGGACAGGGAAGCAGCCTACTACATCAACAATCAATAAATGTAGGGGGAAAGATGTTACTCTCTAAAAGACTGTAAACAATTCTTATAGAATATGATAAAATACTAGTTATGCAAGGGTGTTAATATATTAAGGAAAGGTAATGATTATGGAATATAAAGTTGCAAAGTATATTTTAATTAAAGAGGACATTATAGGGGATATTAAATCAGGTATTTTGCAGCCAGGTGATAAAGTGGATAGCGAATCTACCCTGAAAAAAAAGTACAATGTATCTACTATTACTGTTAGAAAAGCCTTCAATGATTTAATAAACGAAGGCTATTTAATCGGCGTGCAGGGTATGGGTACATTTGTTAGAAAGAAGCAAATGATCCGTGGTTTAACTTCCATCAGTTTTAGTGACGAGTTACTGCAGCAAGGATACCAAATCGATATGCTCGTAGATAAAATTGAAGAAGTGTTTCATCCAAGCATTGCAGATATATTGGAAATACCCCATGATCAGTCAATCATATGTGTTAGTAGGGTAAGGCTTGCCAATGATGAGCCTATTGCTTATCAGAGTTCCTATGTAGATAGTCGAATTCTTAGTATTGAACAAGCGAATAGAATTCATGAAAATGCGTCTTTTTATAAAACTCTAAAGGAATTTAAAATCTTCCCCACCTGGGTAAATGAGAATTATTCTGTAAAACAAGTTAACGATAGCAGGATTGCCAAATTGATGAACATAAAAAAGAACCATGATACATTTTTTGTAAAAAGAATAGCATTTGATGAGCTAGATAAAGTCATTGAATACGCAGAAACCCATTTTAATAAAGACTGGTATTCTGTGACAGTGAATATTAAGATTTAGTTTATAGTTACATTCATGGTTCAACCTTCTTTAGATGGATTATATTCATATGTGATTATGGACAATCATATTATAGGAGAATAAGTATGATTACAATTGAAAGTATGATGGCTATTCATAAAGACACTTTACAAGAAGAAATTTGAACTTAGGCATCAGGGTAGTTAGAATTCTTGACCTATACAGTATTATTTTTGGATTCGTAAATGTTATTTTTCTAAATTCATATGTTCTAAAGTAGTAGAGGATTAACTAAAACTTAATGCAAAAAAAAAATAAAAGACCCGCGATTATTATCCATTTCCTTTCGCCAGTCTCTTTTTGATCGTTTTT
Organism: Alkalibaculum sporogenes; assembly: GCF_009362815.1. Lineage (GTDB taxonomy): Bacteria > Bacillota > Clostridia > Eubacteriales > Alkalibacteraceae > Alkalibaculum_A > Alkalibaculum_A sporogenes. The sequence goes on from NZ_WHNX01000009.1 coordinate 46,390, forward strand.
TATCATAGTCCTTTTTAGATTTGTGCACGTGAGATTTTGCCATGGTATTATGTCTTCCTAATTTGTCAGAAGAATTTACGATGGCTTCTTTTGCATTGAGCGTAAAGGTTATTTTTTTCTTCAAGCTAATCACTCCTCGTATGAATTAATCTGAGTATACCATATGTTTTAATTTTAATGCAAGGATATAGTAATACAGGTGTCTCATCGGAGACGCTTAGTCCAAATTTGCGTAGTCGTGATTCCATTCGTGTTAGGGGTTCTGACAGCGATACCGTTTATTTTGTTTGTAACGAAAACTAAGAAGTTTGGTATGGTCACGCTTAAGGGCACTCTTTTAGGTATGATCTGCTTCCTGATGGGGCAAAGCTGGAAAAAGACAATTATTAGTTTCTGCATATTTACCTAGTGGAATTGTGGGTGCTTTAATTGGAGCCTATATTGGACGATCAACAATGGAAAAGCACTTTCAGCGTGCAGGAATAGTGTAATTACAGTTATTTCAGAGTGTTATCGTACAAAAATATATCCAAAAAGTATTCGGAAATGAAAGTGGTGATGGGAATATTCGAAAATATTAGAAATATTTTGTCTGAATGGAGCGTAACCGGTCTAGATGGAGCAGATGATAATACTTGATTTTGTTATAATTTATTAATATGAATATCTAAAATGTGCCAAAGCACACTTTTTTTAGACTGTTAAGTTAGACTGTTATAACTTTGTTATTATATTTATGATGATGACATTCTATCCAGCTATTAATAAAGGGAAACCGGCAGCAATAATAGGAATTGCGCGACAGCTAGTTTTTTATGTGCCTGTAATGCTCATACTCCCCTTATAGTAGACAGTTAAAATAACATAACTGTTTATTATAAGGGGAGTTTTATTATGGGAAGAAAAGTATTTTAAATAACCTTTTTGTCTTTCATATGTTTACTGTTCCTTATAATTAACATTATTTGGTTCTTAAATGTTATAATGTTATAATGTTATATTGATGTAATTGTAGAGAAGGTGTTTTAAGATTTAGGGGAATACATTATGAAAAGATTGCTAGTAATAAAATTATAATTCTAGTTGTAACTTATTGACGGAATTCGCTATAACGAAGAAAATAGTAATTGATAATATTTTTTATTTCTACCTGTTTAAGCTGGGGGGCTATATTTTTGATGATTTTAGATAAACCATATGTTTCAACATTCTTGCTAAAAACCGTACATGATATGGGTATACCTGTATTAAATTGTTCTAATATTAAGGAATTGATACCATTAACAGATCTGAAAACTGTAGATGAAAATGAGTTTCTAAATATAGTTAAGACGCAAGTACCGTTATTGCTGTATTGTAATTCTGAAAATTCTTTTCAATGGATAAATAAAAATCTTAAATACACCGAAATTCCTAGGGCAATTGAGATGTTTAAGGATAAAGTGATGTTTCGTAAATTAGTTCAAGGAATTTATCCTCATTTCTTATTCAAAGAAGTTTCATTCGAAGAACTATTAAAAATTGATACGACAAAGATTAAAAAACCATTTATTATCAAGCCAACAATTGGATTTTTTAGCATGGGAGTACACAAGATAAACGAAGATAGTAAATGGGAATCTATCATAGAGTTAATTCAAGATGAAATATATAAAGTCAAAGGATTATATCCTATGGAAGTTATGAATTCTTCAAAGTTTATTATTGAAGAGTATATTGAAGGTTTAGAATATGCTATTGATGCTTACTATGATCGCAATGGTGATCCTGTAATTCTTAACATATTAGAACATCCTTTTTCATCAAATGGGGATGTCAGCGATAGACTATACTTTACATCAAAAAAGATCATTAGAAAGTATTTAACTGCTTTTGGTGATGTATTGATGTCAATAGGAAAAGCAACTGGAATCTCAAATTTTCCGGTACATATAGAAGTAAGAGTTGATAACATAGGAAATGTAATACCTATAGAAGTAAATCCTATGAGGTTTGCAGGGTGGTGTACAACAGACATCGCATATTATGCCTATGGAATAAATGTATACGAGAATTATTTTTATCAGACAAGACCTGACTGGGATAAAATATTGAAAACTGATGACAATAAGCTTTATTGTATTGTTGTGGGGGATATTCCAGGAGACATTGATCTTAAAGAAATAAAAAAAATTAATTATGAATCGTATTTATCGAATTTTAGTAATGTATTGGAGTTTAGAAAAATCGACTATAATCAATATCCTGTATTTTCCTTTTCGTTCATCAGTGTTGAATGTAATTCTAATGAAGTAGAAAAGATCTTAAAATTGGATTTAAGGCAATATATTACTTGTGAAGTCTAAGAATTTTAGATCAAGGGAAAATTAAGAGGTGCATATATAATCATTAGTGAGCCAGACGAAGCTAGAAGAAAGTTAGCGTTAGAACTAGGCGCAGATATAGCAATAAATCCTTTGAAAGAGGACACGGTACAAATAATAAAAGACTTAACTCAAGGAAGAGGAGCAGGCGTAGTGTTTAATACTACACCTATTGGAGCAGTTGCACAACAAGCTTTAGAAATGGTTGGATATTTGGGTAGGCTAGTATACTATAGTTCAATGCACCCAGATAATTCAGTTGAAATTAGCCCAAATTGGTTACATAAATCTCAAGCTATTATTACAGGAGCTGTAAGCCCAAGCGTTAATTCTTTCCATTCGTGTTGGCGAGAGCGTGTTGGCGTTTGTTTTAAAAATACGCTTACTCTCACACTTAACATGTGTATAAGCATTAGAGCATTCTATTTCTTTTACTCTTATATTTTTTCATGTGATCGCCGTGATCCTTTTAGGCAAGTGGAAAAAATTGCAATATTAAGTTCTATGTGTCGTTAAAACAACCTCATCTTTGCGATAAGGCTGTTTTAACATTATTGAGATTGTAGAGGTACAGAGTATTCACTACTAGAGATATCATCGTTAGCAGGCATCTCTCTGTCTTCAGGTTTTTGTCTATCAGTAGGTGGGTTACCCGTGGGTCTTTTACCATCTGTTGGGAAATCTTTATTATTTTTTGTTCCTCCACCTCCTGGGCCTTGATTGGCAACTGAACCATATTCAGTAACTGACTGTGTTATTGTGAGGTTAGTGAGAAGTGTACCTGGACTATAGGTCCCTTCTGCGTAAAGACCATCTTTGTTGCTTCCCGTTGAGCTACCTCCTATATATACATTGTAGGTAAAATTATTTTGTAAGTTCGGTGAGGAGAAAACAATTGACTCATAATTTTTAAGTGGCGCAAAGGTAAGTATGTTTTCTCCACTTTCTGACTCAATATGGATTAAGGTATTAGATTTTTGGGAACCCACATTTATATTAAAGCTATTCTGAGCAGATGTGGTACTCGGTGCTTGTGCCATTCTAGCACTTCCAACTGCAAGTAGAAGTCCTCCATTCATTTCGAAGCTACCATCATAGTCTAGTGAACCATCACCGCTGTTGGTAGGGCCATTTACAATTACTATCCCATCATTCATTGTAATTGAACCATTAGCATCTAGACCGTCGCCTTGTGCATTGACAATTATATAACCCCCATTAATAGTAAGTCCGATACCTTGAGTTTCATTGAATTCGTTTTGACCAGGTCTTCCGTTAGTAGAAGATCCATCATTTCCTCCAGCAGCATTTATTCCATCATCAGTTGCAGTAATGTTTATATTACCATCATTCACTGTTATTAAAGCACTTTCTATACCTTCATAACTCTTATCAATAGCGATGTCTCCTCCATTTATCACAATAGATGTATCTGAATGAATTCCATCATCACCTGAGGACAGTTTTAATGTTCCGTTATTTACGGTTAGAGTATCATTTGAGTGGATAGCATCGTCTAATGAGTCTATTTTTATATTTCCACCGTCAATAGTTATGTCAACTGCTGCTTTCAGTCCTTTGGCACTTCCAGTTTCGGTTGAAGTAGTAGCATTCTCACTTCCATTTCCTGAAACTATGTTTATATCACCATTTTTTATTTGTAGTTGAGTTTCGGCTTGAATACCATCAGCTTGTGCAATTATATTGAAGATACCTTTTTCAATATATATATAACCTTTTGAAAGATCTTCATCGTTATTTGATTGCATTCCATCACTCTTGGCATTTATGGAAATATCACCATCTTTTATAGCGATATAATCTCTACCTCTTATTCCATCATTAATGGCATTAACAATCAAATTACCGCTTACTATTTTTAATCCATCTTTACTATTAATACCATGCTTGTAGTTTCCATTAATAGTTAATAAGCCGGTTCCATTGATGGTAAGGTCATTTTTACTAAATAATGTAGAGTTAGGCTCATTTGATTCTACATCTATGTTTTCATACGAATTGCCATCTGTTATTGTATTTTCAGTTCCATCAGCAAGAGTAATTATAGTTTTTGATGATTTCATTACGTATATAGGTGAACTATTAAGGTTTGTAATGTTTGCACCATTTAATATTATTCTTACATTTTCTTCATCTTGAGTATTGACAATGATTTGACCATTGTCTAGAGTTCCTGTTACTGTGTATAGGCCACTTGAATTTATAGTGAGAGTATTTCCAGAAATTGTTGCACCTTGACCATCAAAAGAGATTGAATCTCCATTTAGTGTTATATTAGATGATTCTAAATCATCCCAGCTGCTTTCAAGATCATCAGCTTCAAACTCCACTGAGAGGGGTGTAGCTGTTAGAGTTTCCTCAGTTGTGTCGTCAGTTATATTTTTTTCACATGCAGAAAACGTGAATATACAGAGAAAAATTATTAAAAATGTTGCAATTGTTTTGTGCTTATATTTTTTTATTATCATATTATCAATTCCTTTTCTCTCAATTTTATCCCGCATTAACAGGCACTAAGACTCCTATCGTATGTTCGAGATTCTACTCCTTTTTTGTTGCGTATCAACCTATTGGTTCTACTAATATTCAGTAGGGGATGAAGAAAACCCCTACTGAATAAAGATCACGTTTGGTAACATTTCTATGCAGCGTATTCACCATTATAGCTGACTAATGTAGCATTAGAGACTCCTTCTAGGGATGATAATTCATTCATGAATATAGTATCATTGTTTTTTACTCTGACTTCATAGATCAGCTCTATACATCCTTTTGTAATAGATTTAGATTTTATTTTTAGTTTTTTGCATTTTGCCTTAACTAATTGAGAAGATGTAACTTCTGCAATTTCATTTTCCAGATTAAGCATAAGTATATAGGAGGATTCTTGAGGATTTTTTGATTGGAATCCTAGTAGTACGGTACCTATAAGTACTGATCCTAAAATCGCAAGAGGTAATAGTCCCGCTCCAAGTATAATACCTGCACCGATTGACCAGAAAAGAAACACTAAATCTAATGGATCTTTAATGGCTGTTCTAAATCTGACTATTGATAAGGCGCCAACCATACCTAGAGATAATACCACATTAGTAGTAACAGCAAGAATGATGAGGGTAGTAAGCATAGACAATAGTACCAGGGAGGTGTTAAATGGTTCTGAATACATTACCCCAGAAAATGTTTTTCTATAAATAAAGTAAATAAACAATCCAATAATAAAGGAACACAATAAAGCTATAGTTGCATCTATTATAGAGAATTCAGTTATCTTTTCTAAGAATCCTGTTTTTAATATTTCATCAAATGTCATAGTATATGACCTCCTCTTGTATTTTTTATAAGGTAATTAGTCGTCCAGCTGCATATTTAGAATTTGAAGCAGACGATGTCTCGTTTACTTGTACTAAATCTCTTATTATTGAGGGTATAAATCGATCAAATTTTACCTCTAAGATGAATTTTTTATGTTCGATTTCTAATAAAGTTGAATCTTGAAAAAAATCAAACCCTTCTTGTATACTAGATCTAATATTAGAGTCTAGTGTAACTCTGGTATTTCCCGGTAAATAAGTGTATGCATCTCTTTCATATCCTATAAGAATCTTAGGCTTAAGGACTTTTAATTTACTTTTGAAATAAAATTCTCTTCTAATTGACTCACTACTGTTTTTTAGAAAATTAATATCACCTAAAATAATCTTATTTGCTTCTTGTCTCGTAAGTAAGGTACTTAACTTGTATCCTTTTTTATGCTCCTTCACTTTCTTTTCTAACCTTATATAACTATAGTCGTTGTTATAACATCTAATTCTAAACTTTTCTCTATAAGGAACTCCATCTAGTTTTTCATATAATATTTCATTGTATATATTGTCGAAGTACAAACTTTTAACTAAGTATGTTTTCCCATTACAATTCTCATCTCTGGGTAGTACTTTGCCTAATCTACTAGATAAGGCAGCTTTAGAAGCTTGTGATATTGAATGCTTATATTCATTTCTATAACATAGGTCTTCCATTGACATTACTCCTTGTTTACATATTTTTTAATGATATTGTGTTCTGTAATAATAATAGTCCTTTTAAAAATGTATTTCTCCGAAAAATCTACAGAAAAATCAAGTAAAATTCACGAAAAAAATAAAGCTTTAAAGTAAAGCTTTATCGAAAATAGGGTAGGATGTAAAAAATAGCGCTGTGTATTATAAGAATAAGGTAAAGGTTGAACCTTTTGGACTTGTATCTACTTCTATCCTTCCATTATATGAAGTTACTATTGATTTTACGATTGATAGACCTATGCCATGTACACCTTTTTCTCCCTTATAGAATCTATCAAATATATTAGGAAGTTGTTCTTTATTAATTCCAGTACCATTATCTGCTACTCTAACTATTATTCTTCCTTCTTGATTTTTACAAGTGATAATAATTTTATCTTTTGTATACCTAAGTGCATTGGATATTAAATTGTGAAAGGCTCTTTCAATAGATTTTTCGTCGTATTTAAACAGGACAGGGTAATCGTCAAAATCATAAATAATGCTAATGTTTTTTTTCTTAAATACCGTGCTATAGCGCTCTACGGTGTACGAGAGAGTCTCTCTTAAATCGCCTTCTTTATAGACCATATCATTTGATCTGGCTTCTAATCTAGAAAGGTATATAATATCTTCAACTAGTTCACTTAATTTATCCGTTTCATCTCTAATAATTGATGAAGCTTTGTTCTTATCTATAAGATTGTATTCTATTCCTTCTGCATTAGTCTTTATAATTTGCAAAGGTGTACGTAGCTCATGTGATACATTCTGGAAAAATACTCTTTGTTCTGTATCGTACTCTTCAAGTTTTTTTGTAGTTTCATTCATAGATTCTTTTAAATCGTGAAGCTCTAAGTCTTGAAATTCATCTTTAATAGACGCATACTTGCCCTCACCAATTCTTTTAGCAAATGCAGAAAGATCTTTGATTGGGTCAGTGATCCTTGTAGATATAATATAAGTAACATAAAAAGTTAATATTAGAGCTAATATCATAACTGCTAGCAAGATACTACTTAAACTATTTTTAAATTCATCAAGATTTGTCATGTTAATAAAATAGACAATATATGAATTAATGCTATTTTTATCGTGAACAGAAGTATAATAATACGTCCCTGAATCAGTAGTGATTTTTTCTACTTGGTCAGTGTAGAGATTAATTTTCTCTTTTTTTATTATCTCAATAAATGCAGTTAGATCTGTATTGGTGTTATATTGAAAGAGTTCAGGTTTTATTACTTCATAGTTAGATGTGACAACTAGTGCTTCTGCTCTACCTGTTGGAGTCTTATCTGGTCTTTTAGGTTCTACGGGCATTTCACGATTATTATTTGGGATATCTTTAATGTATTGTCTTGACTCTGTTAAGACTTGAGTTGCATTGTACTTAATATATTCAGATATAAGTAAATTAAAAGCTATAGAAATAAGAACAAAAATACTGGCTATAAGAATTGCCACACTTGACACAAGTCTATACTTGATACTTTTTTTCTTTCTTTCCCTCAAGGGTTTTCCTCCTTTATAGTAAAACCGAATCCCCAAATAGTTTCAACTTGAACTCGTGAGTCAGCAAGTTTTTTTCGTATTCTTCTAACAGTATCATCACATGCTCTAGTTTCAACATCTTTACTATAACCCCATATCTCATCTAAGAGCTCATCTCTAGAGATTGCCCTGTCCTTATTTTCTATTAAATAAATTAAAAGATTATATTCAGTAGGTGTTAAATCAAGTGGGTTTTCTTCATGCAAAACTTTCATTGTCTTTTTATTAATTGAAATATCTCCATAGTTCAAATTAACTTCACTTATTTGTGCATTTTGGGCTTGCTTGTCTAAATTCACCCTTCTGATCATAGCTTTGACTCTCATAACAAGAGAAATTGCACTAAAAGGTTTTGTAAAATAATCATCACTACCTAGATTAATTCCTGTTGCATAATCAAGATCACTATCCTTCGCCGTGAGGATAATAATGGGTACAGTACTGATTTTCCTTATTTTTTTTGTTATTTCAAATCCAGTTGATCCAGGCATTAATATATCTAATATAACTAAATCGCATTGAGTTTTCACAAATTCTGCATATAATAAATCTCCATTTTCAAAATCGGTAACTTTATAATTTTCGCTTTCAAGAAAAGTCTTAACTGTTTCCCTGATATTGTCCTCATCTTCAGCAATATATATATGTTCATTCACTTGTATCACCTCTTTAATTATTATAAGCTAAAAAGCATTAAAAAGTTACGAAAACTATACGCAAATTTCTGTGATATAATGAAAATTGTTTTAGTACAATATATAAGAAATGTAAGGTAAGTGAATACAGTTATAGTGTTAAGAAAGAAATAAAGAAAAATAGAAGTAGTAGATCTATCGAATGCAATTAAATTTGTGATGAGACTTTTTACAAGTGAAAATATTATAAGTATCTTTGAGGAGTGAAGGAGAGATCGTTTTTGAAAAGAAAACAAAAAGTTTTTAATGCATTAAAATCTCTATGTGAGTCAATTACAATTATGGACATAAGAAATGGGATTCAAGGAATTACAACTGAAAATATATCTGATATAACTCAAATTAGCAGAAATAATGTTAGTTTTGAATTAAATACATTAATAGGTGAGAAAAAAGTAATTAAAATAGTTGGAAGACCTGTTTATTATTTTGAAAAGACTCAATTAGAATCAATCATAAGTAAAAAAATAAATAAAACTTCTTTTGATTCTATTGATGAATTGATTGTAGATACTCAAAAAATCAAAGAAACTGAAAATGATTTATTTGAACAAATGATTGGTTGTTATGGTAGTCTACAAAATCATATAAAAAAATTAAAAGCTGCCGTTATATACCCTCCTAATGGTCTACATACAATGTTAGTGGGACCAACTGGTGTAGGAAAATCAACTTTTGCTGAATTGATGTATAAATATGCTCTTGTAAACAAAGTAATTGCGGAAGAAGGCAAATTAATAGTCTTCAATTGTGCTGAGTACTCTGAAAACCCTCAATTATTAATGTCACAATTATTTGGATATATGAAAGGTGCTTTTACTGGAGCAGATAGTGACAAGCAGGGGCTTATCGATAAGGCAAATGGTGGATTTTTGTTTTTAGATGAGATACATCGTCTTTCACCAGAAGGTCAAGAAATGCTATTTACATTAATTGATAAAAATTTATATCGGAGACTTGGTGAAGTAGAATTACATAGAATAGCAAAAGTAAGAATTATAGGTGCTACTACTAAAAAAATAGATTCGAGTCTTTTAAGTACATTTATCAGAAGAATACCTATTGTAATTAATCTTCCATCTTTAATAGAGAGAACTCAAAATGAAAGAATGGATCTTATTAAACAATTTATTTACAATGAGTCTATTAGAATTAATGCCGATATAAGGGTTGATCGCCAAGTTATCGAATCATTACTATTATACGATTGTATAGGAAACATTGGGCAACTTAAAAGTGACATACAACTTGTATGTGCTCGTGGTTATTTAGATTATAAGGTTCAGAATAGAGACTCCGTAGAAATTTCAATACCTTTGCTACCTGACTATATTTATGAAGGGTATTTTAGATCTAAGAAAAGAAGTGAAAGTGTAAAGCTAGACACAGAAAATCAAGAGGCTCTATTGTTTTCTAAAGAACATGGTGTATTATTTGAAGGTCTAGATGATAAATATAATATTTCAAAAAAAGTATACAAAATTATAAATGAAAAATTAGCAAGTTATTCAATTGAAGGCTGTAGCCCAGAGGTAATTAATAAAATAATAGATAAGGATATACACAAATATTTATGGGATTTGGAACAAAAATTTAATATAAAATACTATACTATTCAAAAAGAAGAGATTTTTAAAGTGATTGAACCTGTAATATATTATGCAGTTGAAAATGCATTGAGAAAAGCAGAGGAAATATTAGAAAAAAATTTTAATAATAAAGCATATATAGCATTATCTATGCATGTAAGCGAACTAATTAAGAAGATCGAGGATAAACGCTATAATAATATAGAAGATAGAAAAGAGATTTTAACGAATTACCCACAAGAGTATAAAGCAGCACAAATGATTAAACAGGATCTTGAAAGAGATTTACATATTCAAATTGTCGAGGAAGAAATCATATTTATTACAATGTTTCTATATGCAATGAATAAAGAAAATAATTATGATCATTCTAAAATAACCATTTTAATAATATGCCACGGAGAAAATACAGCAAGTAGTATAGCTAAAGTAGCAAATAGTTTATTAGGTACGAATATTTGTTATTCACTTGATATGCCTTTAGATATGAAAGTTGGAGAAGCATTTCAACAAGCAGTTGACATAGTAAAAAGTATTAATCAAGGAAAAGGAGTCTTACTAATGGTAGATATGGGTGCCTTAACGACTTTTTCTACATTTATTACAGAGAAGACAGGAATTCAAACAGCTACTATTGAGATGGTTTCTACTCCATTAGTTTTAGAGGCAGTTAGAAAATGTCTTTTTTCAGAATGTGACTTAAATGTATTGTGTAATGATTTAAAAACTATTACACCTTATAGAGAAAGAAAAAAAGAATGTAAAAGAGAATTTCAACAGTGTGTATTAGTTACATGTATTACAGGAATAGGTACGGCAAAAAAAATAATTTCATTTATTAAGCAAAACAGTGAATTGCTAGATCAAAATATTATGTATATACCTTTAAATGAAAGAGAGTACTTATCTAAAATGGAGTACTATAAAAATAATGCAGTAGCTGTTATAGGAACATTAGATTTAAAAATCGAAAATGTACCATATATTCCGACAGATGAAATAATCGAAGAGAACGGGGTAAAAAGATTAGAAAGTATATTAGGTTTACAAGAATATAATAACAAAGAAATTACGCAGCTGACTGATTCAGATATAATCCATATCTTAGGAGTAACACTTGTGTTCTTGAATCCACAAAAAATATATAATGCTTTAAAAACGAGATACTATTCGATATTAAACGAGTTAAATAGTGTAGATAATGATAAATTAAAAACCAAGTTTTTTATTCACTGTAGCTGTATGGTAGAGAGATTAATAAAAAATGAATCAATTTATTATCAAAACACTAATCAAAAAATTAAAGAGTATATAAAATTATATAATATTCTTTGTTTTAATTTTGAAGAAATTGAAGAGATTTTTGGTATTAGTATTCCTGATACTGAAATATGTTATATTATAGATTTATTTAATACACTTTAATACACTAATAGATTCTACAAGATACTGTTGCCCTGCAAACAGTATTTTTTTTGAGTAGAAATTGACATGTATGTAAAGCTGACGATGCACATAACATGCTTACTAAATTTTATAATTTGGTTTCTTTGTTGATTAAGACAGAAATTTGGCATGAGATATGCTATATAAATACTAAGATACTTAAAGTCGACTAAAAAGTATTTGGATACAAACTAAGGAGGGATATCTTGACTGAAGTTATCATTGTATGTCATGGTAAATTGGCAGAAGCACTAAAAAACAGTGCAGAATTAATAACAGGTAAACAAGAACATATTCAAACATACAATCTAGAACATGGTGATAGTGTAGATGAACTAAATGCAAATATACATGATTCAATAGTGGAAGCTCAAAAAAAACACCATGAAGTGATTGTATTAACAGATATGATGTCTGGTAGCCCGTTTAATGCAACTACAGCAAATATGAAGGAATTAGATTTTATTCATATTACTGGAATAAACATGCCTATTTTATTAGAAATTCTAATGTTAAGAAAAACTTGTACAGCAAATGAAATAGCAAATAATGTGATTAGTGTAGGGCGCGAGACAATTAAACTGGCAAACGATTTATTTAAGAAGGTGAATTTATGAAAAATATTGTGCTTACCCGTATTGACGATAGGCTTATCCATGGGCAAGTAGTAACTGCTTGGGTAAAACATACTAAGGGCAATAGAATTATAATAGTGGACGATCAATTGTCAACAGATAGTTTTATGCAACAAGTTCTTCACATGGCTGCGCCTACAGGAATAAAAGTTGAGGTGGTAAATACTGTTGATGCATCTAAATTGTTGAAAACAGAGCCGAAAAACAATGAAAGGATAATCATTCTAACAAAAGGGCCACATGTTTTAGAGCAGTTAATCATTAATGATGGTGTTGAGATTCGCACAATCATTCTTGGAGGTATAGGAGCTAAAAGTGGACGCAAGAAATTTTACAGAAATATCTCAATTGATGATGAAGAATTGAGTTGTTTTAAAAGATTGATAGATAATGATGTAAAAGTATTTGTGCAAATTGTCCCAGATGAACGGGCTATTAGTATGGAAAAATTGATATAAAGGGGAGGGTTTATTTATGAATGTTTTTCAAGCATTTCTTTTAGGAGTTATATACTTTCTTGGGAATAGTGCCCTTATAGCAGGTCCTGTAGGATATTATACGGTTTATAGACCTTTAGTAGCAGGATTTCTAACTGGTTTGGTATTAGGCGATCCAGTAACTGGTACTATAGTTGGTGCTACAATTAATTTAATGTACATCGGTTTTATAGCAGCAGGTGGTGCATTACCTGGGGACCCATGTCTCGCGGGAGTAATGGGAACAGCATTGGCAATAACATCAAATCTTCAAACTGAAGCAGCTGTAGCATTAGCAATTCCTATTGGATTGTTAGGAACTCTTATCTGGTTCGGTAGATTGACTATATCAGCTTTTTTTGCTCATAAAGCTGACCAACTTGCTAGAGAAGGTAAAAGCAATAAGATATGGATGATGAATGTATTAGCACCTCAAGGTTTCTTGTTTCTAATATGTTTTACGCCGGTATTTATTGCTGCTTTATATGGCACATCTTCAGTGGAAAGTTTAATTAACTATCTTGGTGGAAACATCCTTCATATTTTAATTGTTATTGGTGGAATGATGCCTGCTTTAGGAATTGGATTAAATTTGAAAGCAATTTATAAAGGTGATGCTAGAGTATTTTTCTTTATAGGCTTTTTAATCACAGCATACTTTGAGTTAAGTATGATAACTGTAGGTTTCTTAGCACTGTGTGTTGCAATAGTCTACATGCAATTGAAGGAAGGGAGCTCGTTAGAATGGAAGATGTAAAATTAGATAAAAAGGTTGTTTTTAAATCATGGCTAATTTGGTTGTTTTTTAACCAAGGTTGTTACAACTACGAACGAATGCAAGGGGTTGGATTTTGTCATTCAATGGTACCAATTATAAAAAAATTATATAAAGAAGATAAAGAAGAAGAAAAAAAGGCTCTTCAAAGGCATTTAACGTTTTTTAATACTGAACCCAACTTTGGATCGCCTGTGGTGGGATTAACAGTAGCAATGGAAGAACAGAGAGCCAATGGTGCTGAGATATCAGATGAGGCTATTAATTCTGTTAAAACAGGTTTAATGGGGCCAGTTTCAGGGATTGGAGATACTGTAATTCAAGGAGTAATAGTACCATTACTTTTAGCCTTTGGTATAGGCCTTTCAATAGAAGGAAATCTTATGGGACCTATACTCTATATTATTATCATTACCGCTACTGTTCTGAGCATATCGTATTTTGGATTTATGCAGGGATACAAAAAGGGTAAAGAAGCTATAATGTCGTTTCTTAGTAGTGGTTTGATCAATAGAGTTGTTGCAGGAGCTGGAATTATGGGATGTATGGTATTAGGTGCTTTAGTAGCAAACTATGTTTCGTTAAGTACGCCAGCTATATTAAGCATAGGAGAACAGCAAGTAGCAGTACAGGCAGAGTTGTTTGACGTTATTTTACCTAAGGTACTACCATTAGGTATCACAATTATCTGTTTTAAGTTATTGGATAAAGGTTTATCGTCTATTAAGGTAATGTTATCAATAATAGCAATAGGTATACTAGGTGGCACAATAGGAATATTTTAAAAAAATTAATTGGAGGTACTACAATGAAAAGAAGAATGAATAACATTTTTAGACAAGATGGTAAAAGTTTTATATTAGCTATGGATCATGGTGGAGGTGTAAATGTTTTACCTGAATTAAATGAAACTGGTGAGATTATAAAAAAAGCGAGATTAGGTGGAGTAGATGGATTTTTAGTTACATATGGAATGGCAGTTACATTTGCTGAAGAGATAGGAAACACTGCACTTCTATTAAGAATGGATGGAATGGTTAGTGAGCTAAATGTTTCTAATAATCCTATGGAATTAATGTATACAGTTGAAGATGCTGTGCGTTTAGGGGCAGATGGGGTTTTATGTATGGGCTTTCCAGGTGCTACAAATGAAAGAGAAAGTATGAAAAGTATTACTAGTTTAGTTTCACAAGGTGCTAAATGGAATATCCCAGTTGGCGCAGAAATGCTGCCAAGAGGATTTGAATTTGATAAATTTGAGGATTTAAGAAGTGCATATAATATAAAGTTATCTAGTAGAATAGGTTGTGAGCTAGGACTGGATTTTATCAAAACTGAGTATACAGGAGATAAAAAGAGTTTTAAAGAACTTATAGACGGTTGTTATAAGCCAGTATTGATATTAGGGGGAGGAAACTCTAAATCAAATGAAGAAATACTAACACTAGTTAAAGATGCTCTTGACTGCGGAGCAAAAGGTGTCATTATGGGAAGAAATATATGGCGACATGACAATCCAGAAAAAATTTGTGCAGCGATTACTTCAATAGTTCATAATGACTTTACAGTTGAACAAGCTCTTAAAACGATGATTTGATTTATATTAAGAGTGTCGAATCGGCACTCTTAATAAATATAGGCAATTTAGGAGGACTACAATGAATTTCCAAAAATATAATAATACAAATTACATATTAGGTAAAGGCAGTATAAATTACATAAGAGAATACAAAGACAAGAGAATTGCATTAGTTGTAGATAATAGAGTTATTGAGGCACTAAATTTAAAAGATAAATTATTTAATGAAATACTAAAAGGCTGTGATTATAGTTTAATTTGTAATATTGATAAAGAACCTTCAATAGATATGTTAGACCCTTATATTAGTAAAATACAAAAATATAATCCGGATATTATTGTTGCAATTGGTGGAGGAGCTACAATAGATGCTGGAAAAGTATTGTGGTTATTCAGTGAATTGCCTGAGTCTACATGGGATAATATATTTTCGCCTAATGAGATTGAAAAATTCACTGGGAAAGTATCGTTAATAGCAATTCCTACAACTAGCGGGACAGGATCTGAAACTACATCGGCGGCAGTTGTAAAAGATAAAGATAAGAGAAAGAACTTAATATTGTCTGATGAAATTATTCCAACTAAAGCAATTCTTGACTTCGATCTATTAAAGAGTTTGCCTGCTAGTGTTGTAATTTATTCTGGTGTTGATGCGTTAGCCCACGCTATTGAATCAGCAGTCTCACAAATCGCATCACCTTTTGTTGAAATGAATTCAATATGTGCTGCAGTAGAAATAATTGAAAACTTACAGAGATCTGTCGAAGGTAACCAAGAAAGTAGAGAAAAGATGCATATTGCAGCTACTATAGCAGGAATGGGAATTAATAATAGCATTACTGGCATGGCTCATGGAATGGATTATGCAGGAGGCGATTTTAATTTGCCTCATGGTCTTGTGACAGGTATGCTTTTACCATATACTATGGAATATTTAATACCTCAACCTGTTTATGAAAAAATCGCAACGCGCTTAGGGATTCAAGGAGATTATATAGAAAAACAAAAAAAATTAGTTAATATAATTTTTGATATCTATAATAAAATTGAGATGCCAATATGTTTTAAGGAAATCGCTATTGACGAAAAAAGTTATTTAAATCATATTGACGAGTATGTCAAATTAGCTATGAAGGATCCCAATAATCTATTAGCACCTAAAGAAGTAAATGAGAAAGTATTAAAAGAATTATTTCTAAAATTTTATTATGGAAAAATGGGGGAAGAACATGAGTGAAAAAATGAACGTGGTAGCAATAATCGATGAAAAAAAAGTAGAAATTGCAAGTGTTACAAAACCAGTTGCTAAAGGAAAAAAAGTTTTAATAAATATAAAAGCGTGCGGGTTATGTACTTGGGAACAACGAGCATTTACAAGAGAGAATAATATGCCATTGCCTTTTGTGGGTGGTCACGAAATTTCAGGTGTGATAGAAGAAATAGGAGATAAGTTAGATTCCATCCAATTTCCTATAGGACAAAAAGTTGTAGCACGATTAATTAATGTGTGCGGAAAATGCTACTATTGTAGAAATGGTGTAGAAAATCTTTGTGTTGAAATGAATAATTTAGAAGATAATGAAATGGAAATATTTGGGACAGGAGGTTTGGGTCAGTACTTATTAGTAGATGCCTCACAAATATATATAATGTCTCACGATATTTCTTTTGAACATGCCACATTTGCAGAACCGCTAGCATGTGTAGTAAATAGTATAGATCAAGGGAAAATCAAATTTGGGGATGATGTAGTAATTATTGGCGGTGGTGTTATGGGTATGATGCACGTTATCCTTAGTAAATTAAGAGGTGCATATGTAATCATTAGTGAGCCAGACGAAGCTAGAAGAAAGTTAGCGTTAGAACTAGGCGCAGATATAGCAATAAATCCTTTGAAAGAGGACACGGTACAAATAATAAAAGACTTAACTCAAGGAAGAGGAGCAGACGTAGTATTTAATACTACACCTATTGGAGCAGTTGCACAACAAGCTTTAGAAATGGTTGGATATTTGGGTAGGCTAGTATACTATAGTTCAATGCATCCAGATAATCCAGTTGAAATTAGCCCAAATTGGTTACATAAATCTCAAGCTATTATTACAGGAGCTGTAAGCCCAAGTGTTAATTCTTTCCATCAATCAGTTCAGTTGATTTCGAAGGGAATTGTAAATCCTGAAAAATTAATATCAAAAGTATATAATTTTAATGATGCTCAAAAAGCATTTGAAGATGCAGTAAAACCAGAAACATTTAGAATTATTGTTATAAACGATTAATAAGATAGATTTTGACGAAAAAGCCTACTAAAAACAGTAGGCTTTTTTATAATTTGGGAATATTTTCACATATTAAGTTAATAATTTATTTACTTTTTATTTAGTTCATGATAATATGACATTGTATTAACGATTACATATTACTCCGAATCTGTAAAATCTACGGGTAAACCTATGAATATACAGACGTTAGGGTTATGTTGGAAACGACATGGTCTCCCATTGTGGAAAGGAGAGTTCGACTATCTTTAAAGGTGTGCCTTTAGAGATTTATTTGTCAACCTCTGTTGGGAGTTTGGCATTTTTTATTTTTTGTAAATGCCAGTTAATACTTTGATATTATCTTATGATAATAAAAAAAAGGAGGAATACAATGAATAAACGAACGAAAAATTTAAGTATTATTTTAATGAGCTTTATGATTTTGGGATTATTGATGGGATGTACAAATAATTCTGAAAAGGCATCTACAGGAGAAACATCTGTTGAAAAGTCAGAAGATTTTAAAATTGTCGTTACAGATCACTTAGGTAGGACAGTGGAACTTCCAAAGGCAGCAGAAAAAATTGTTGGGACTCATAATCCAAGCATGAATATGGCAGTAGTTGTAGATGGCGGCGGTACGAAAATTGCCGGTTTTGGTAAAAAAGATAAAGCTTTTGGACTTTATGATGAAATTGCTCCAGAAATAAACGATGTAACTCAAATAGGTAAAGGTAAAGAAATAAACATGGAAACTGTACTGACAGTTAAACCTGATCTTGTACTTTTGCCTGTAAGATTTAAAGATCAGATCCAACAATTTACGGATATTGGAGTTTCATGTATCGCTCTTGAAGTAGAAAAGTTTGACTCTATTAAAGATGCACTTACTATTGTAGGACAAGCACTAGGTAATGAGGAAAGAGCAGAAGAGATTATCTCATTATTTGATCAAAAGATTAACAAAATCACTAATTTGGCAGAACAAGTAGCAGATAAACCTTCAGTAATTATGCTATCTGGAAGTTCAAAAACACAGGTAAGTACTGATGCAATGTTACAAAATCAAATTATTAAAACTGCTGGAGGAACTAATGTGACGGAAGGATTTCAATCAGATGAACTTTGGACTGAAGTAAATATTGAACAAATCATAAAGTGGAATCCTGAAATTATATACATTCCATCATATGCAGATTATACTGTAGAGGATATTTTAAATGATTCAGAATGGTCAAATATTTCTGCGGTTCAAAACAAAAAAGTATATGTATTTCCAAGTTCTTTAGAACCGTGGGATTATCCTACAGCTTCAGCATCATTAGGTCTATGTTGGGCTTTTAATAATATGCATCCAGATTTATATTCTAATAATGATTTAATTACAGATGTAGATGAATATTATCAATCTGTTTATGGCACTACATTTAGTGCAGAAAAGTTAGGTCTTAACTAGGAATGAATGATTTACAAGGTAAAAGGTACAAAAATGTCGTGTCTTTATTACTTGGATCATTGCTTGTAGTTTTTCTTCTAGCCATTAGTTTAGGTCGTTACAGTATGAATCCTTTAGATGTAATTAAAAGCATTGAAGACACGATTAGAGGTGTAGTGCCAAGAGATTCATCAATGCATGATGTTTTGTTTATTATACGTCTTCCAAGGATTATTGCATCCATACTCGTTGGAGCAGCACTATCTCTTTCTGGAGCTGTCTACCAAGGAATTTTTAAAAATCCTATTGTATCTCCTGATCTCTTAGGTGTGTCATCAGGAGCTACAGTGGGTGCGGCTTTAGCTATTCTTCTTGGAGCAGGGATGATAATGATTCAAGTATCAGCTTTTATTATGGGAATGTTTGCTGTACTGATTAGTACTACGATTACTAAAATTTTAAGAAATAATACAAATATGGCTTTAGTTTTGGCAGGTATTATAACAGGAGGATTTATGTCCTCCATTTTAGGTTTGTTAAAATATATAGCAGATCCTGAGACTCAACTAGCAGAAATAGTTTTTTGGCAAATGGGTAGTTTTGCTTCTATAAATCGAATTCAGTTAGTAGCTATATCTCCTTTTTTCATTGTTTGTATTGCGATACTTTTAGCATTAAGTTGGAGAATCAATATTTTATCTTTTGGAGAAGAAGAGGCAAAAACATTAGGTATGAATATTACTTTTTATAGAGCGATAACAATTATCTGTGCAAGTTTTTTAACCGCAAGTGCTGTAAGCATAAGTGGTACAATAGGTTGGATTGGTTTAGTTATTCCACATCTTGGTCGCTTGTTAATAGGCTCTAATAATAGTAAATTATTTCCTGTTACTTTACTGTCGGGAGGATTGTTTATGCTAATTATAGATACACTTGCCAGAGCAGCAACATCTGTTGAAATTCCAATTAGCATTCTTACAGGACTTATAGGAGCACCGTTTTACGCATGGTTATTATGGAAACAGAGAATGGCAGGGATTATATGAATATAGTTGTACAAAATCTTGGTTTTAATTATCCAAATGGAAAGAGTATATTTAACAACTTGAATTTTACTATAAATAAGAGTAAAGTACTTTCAATTTTAGGGCCTAATGGAGTAGGAAAAACAACCTTGCTTGGATGTATTGCTCGTCTATATTTACCAAGTCAAGGAGATGTGTTTTTTGATGGGAAAAGTTATCTTTCTATGACACAATGTGAGATTGCTCAAAATATAGGGTATGTACCACAGATTATCGTTCCAGCTTTTAACTATAGTGTTATTGACTATATTGTTACTGGTTGTGCTCCAAGTATGAAAGTATTTCAAAAACCAAAAAAAGAAGAATATGATAGGGCATGGTGCGCAGTAAAGAAATTAAAATTAGAACATATTGCACATAAATCCATTATGCAAATTAGTGGAGGAGAGCGTCAACAGGCTGCTATTGCTAGAGTGATTACTCAAAAGCCATCTTTTATTCTTTTGGATGAACCCGCTTCTCATTTGGATATGGGTAATCAGATGAAACTTTTAGAAATTCTTAATGATCTAGCGCAAGAAGATTATGGTATCGTAATGACTACTCATAATCCTGATCATGTTTTTATTCTAGACGATCAGGTTGCAGTGCTTAGAGATGAAGGAAATCTGATTTCAGGAAAAAGTCGAGATATACTAAATGAAGAATTTTTGTATGGATTATATGGATCTAAGATAAAAGTTCTGAATATTAAAGAATTAGGTCGTATGGCATGTATTGCTCAAGGAATTTTATAGGAGGTAAGATATGTTAATTGAAAGGGTTTTAGAAAAATCAAAAATTTATTTAATGGATCATAAAGTGAAAGATATAGTTGTTGGCATTTCATTAATAGGCATAGAACTAAGTAATGGAAGTGTAGGTGTATCATATATGCTTAGAGAAAATCTAAGCGCAGGATGCTCTATATTTACTTATGGACAAGAAGTAATTGGGAAAAATGCTTTTGAAATAGCTAATTGGGCATTAAATGGAAATGATGTTTTGCAAAAGAGTATTGGTATAGCTGTTTTATGTGCTGCATCTCAAAGTCAAGATTTAATAGATAGTGAAGATCTACATAAGCCTTTTGGTATCACGTTTAAAGAAACTGATAGATTAGGAATGATTGGATACATTAAGCCTGTTGCTAAAAGGTTGAAATCTTGCGTGAAAGATATGTATATATTTGATAAAGGAATTTCTGAAACAGGTTTTTTTGAAAAAGGTTCTTCAATAGAGATACTACCGATGGAAAGACAAGAAGTACTACTTCCTACATGTGATATCGTCATGATCAGTGGTACAACTATGATTAATGGGACCATTGATCACCTGTTAGATATATGTACAAATGTAAGGGAAATTGTTATGCTTGGTTCGTCGACACCAATGTTTCCAGATGCATTTTTAGATACTAAAGTAACTGTTCTCGCTGGATCATGGTGGAAAATAGCAAATAAAATAGAAATTTTCAAAAGTATATCTATGGCCGGCGGAATTTCTGAACTTGGAGACTATGCAATTAAAAAATCTGTGAAAGTTATATAAGGCATTGTTCTGTCTTAGTGCTTTTATATGACAAAAAAGAGGAACTATCAGCGATTGTATGCTAGGAATAAGATCCCACGTCGCTGAAGCTCCTCTGGATAACGGATGACTATTTTGACATTTTAGTTTTTAGGTACAAAATCAGGTACTGTTCCTTTAGCTGCAACTTGACCTGCGATGATTCCATGTACGGCTGCGTCGGGGATAGCGTTTGATCCAAGTCGGTTAGTACCATGTACTCCACCTGTAACTTCACCAGCTGCGTACAAGCCTGGAATAACATTACCCCAGATATCTTGTACCTCGGTTTTTTCATTAATTGTCAAGCCGCCCATTGTATGATGAACTGAAGGCCATTGAGGAACTGCATAATATGGTCCACTTTCAATTGTTAGCATTACACCTTTATCGATACTCTTATTAAAGTCAGGGTCCTTGCCAGCCTTTACATAACCATTATGGGTTTTAATAGTATCTACAAGTGTTTTAGCAGACATATCTATTTTGTTATCCATATAACTATGAGCATTTATCATTTCTGCTAATTCTTCAAGTGTATCTGCTTTAAAGATACGATCTGATTCTATTCCTCCAGCTAACTGAGCATCTGAGATGAATCCACCTTTTTCAACTATTTCTTGACCAAATATAGAAAAAGTTGGGAAACCTCCACTTTCTTGAGCAGCTCTTGCACAAACATCTCGACGCTCTCCTTCATTGACATAACGCTCTCCATTTACATCTACATAAACTATTCCTGAACTTGGTCCACTAAAGGGAATAACTGCTGTGGCATCAAGTACACCGTTATTAGGATCTGCAAAAGGATATAGCTGTATAAAGGACATGTGCTTGGTATTAGCTCCAACTTCTTGAGCCATTAGTATACCCTCACCAGTTGCACCAACGTGATTAGTAGTTGGAATGCTATCTGTAAGACTTGGAACATGCTTTGAACGCATTTCAATATTTCCACTGAATCCTCCAGTAGTAATGATAACGCCATTATTTGCCTTAACATTCTTGAATCCTTCATCAGTTTTTACTCGAATACCTACTACTCTTTGATCTTCAGTAGTGTCACGATAGATTTGGACTAATTCAGTATTTAACATTACATTAGCAGAGGTATCTTCTAAAATTTTCTTTTGAACTGCAACTATATCTGCGCCTACACCATTAATTGTTGTGTAGGTACGATAGCCATAATGGCCTCCTGGACGAGTGATAGATTCTCTAACTTCTAAGCCATTATCTAGCATTAAGTCGAGAAAGTATGGAGCTCCATAAGCCATGTTTTTTACTAACTTTTCGTCATTCATATAGTCTCCGCCTGCGATGGTGTCTTCGATATGTTTTTCAACAGTATCAGGTTCTATATCTAACTTTTTATATAGTTCTTCTGCAATTTTACTAGTGTAAGAAGCATATACTCCACCATTAATTTGAGAATTGCCTCCTAATACAGGCATTTTATCAATAAGAAGAGTTTCTACACCTGATGTTGCTGATTCATAAGAGGCAGATAATCCTGCGAAACCTCCTCCCACTACTACTACATCGTATGTCATATCCCAAGAGGATGGCAATTCTGCTGTGCCTAATGCTGGACGGACATCACTTGTATCAGATCTTTCCGTAGTTTCTGAGAGGTCAAATTCACTAACTACACCTCCAGCTTCCTCAATGGCAGTAGTCACTGCATTAATAATTGCAGAGCTAGTTAATGTAGCTCCTGAGATAGTGTCAACGCCTATATTTTGATCGTTAACTATTTTTACCGGAATTTCTTTTATAGCTTCGTCAGATACTCCTGGTGTTTCACTATGAGAAACAACTTCGATTGCTGTTATGGCTGTTTCACTCAAAGTTACTTTAACTTTCATTTCATTCATACCAGTAACATCAATAACATACTCTCCAGCTTTCATTGATGTGATTTTATTAGTTTCATCTGATTTTGTACAGGCTGCTGAAGCCATTATTAAAACGAATACAAGTAATAGTGATATTAGACTTATAGTTTTTTTCATTTTGGTACCCCCCTTTTTTACTATGTAGTACTGGACTTTGTATACATTTTAATAATCCAAGACTACATATATTGTTATCTAAGTATATGTAGTTAAATGCGTATATATCATATGATTCGTTATTTAATTAATAATCTTTTTTACTTAAGTAGTGCTCTTATCGAAAAAGTCAGTGAAGGATGTAATAATTTTGAATTTAGTTATTGACATATGCCAAGAAAGATATATAATAAAACCATAAATAACATATGCCAAAAACTATTTGGAGGAATTGATATGCCAAGAAAAGATGGTACAGGTTCAGTTGGAGCAGGCGGGTGTGCTAGTATAACTAGACAAGTTGAAAGAGGAGTTGGTAGGGGAAGAATGAGAGGTTCTGCAATTGCAGGTTTAAAAGCTTATTGTGAATGCTCAAACTGTGGAGAAATTGCAAAACACCTGCGTGGAGTACCTTGTACAAGTCTGAAGTGCCCAAAGTGTGGGATGACAATGAACAGAAAGTAATTAAAGTAGAAGAGGTGAAATAGTAATGCCAAGACCAAGAAAATGGAGAAAAGTATGTTGCTTGCCAGAGAGCAACCTGTATGGTCCACTTAACGGATCACATATAGAAAATGAAATTATTATAATGACAGTTGAAGAGTATGAAACTATTCGCCTTATAGATCTGGAAGGATTAACCCAGGAGGAATGTTCTGAAAAGATGCAAGTTGCACGTGCTACGGTACAGAATATTTATAAAGACGCAAGAAGTAAGATAGCGGAATCCTTAGTCAATGGAAACATACTAAAAATTGAGGGAGGAGACTATAAACTTTACAGCGAAAATGAACGGGTGAACAGTTGTGGGAGATGCAGAAGAAATAGATGTGGAAGAAATTTTATAGAATCTGAACAATATGATAATGAGGAGGATACCTGATGAAGTTAGCAATACCAGTAGAGGATAAAACCATGGAAAGCAGTGTGTGTATATCATTTGGAAGAACACCGTATTTTCTTATATATGATACAGACACAAAGGAAAGTTTTTTTTTAGTTAATAGCGCGGCATCAAGCCAAGGTGGTGCAGGAATAAAAGCAGCACAGACTGTTGTAGATACTAAAGTAGAAGCTTTACTTACGCCACGATGCGGTGAAAATGCTGCAGTGGTAATTAAAGCAGCAAATATCAAAATATACAAGACGATTAAAGATTCGATAGAGAGTAGTATCAATACTTTTATAGAAGGGAAATTGTCATTGCTCGATGAAATTCATCCTGGGTTTCATGGGCATGGAGGCAAATAATATGAAGATAGCTGTGTTAAGCGGTAAAGGGGGTACAGGTAAAACTCTGGTATCTGTCAATCTGGCTGCAGCAGCAAATGAAGTAGTCTATATTGACTGTGATATTGAGGAACCGAATGGTCATCTTTTCTTTAAACCAGAGAAAATTCAGTCGGAAAAAATTTCTATTAAGATCCCATATGTAGATGAAAAACTTTGTAATGGCTGCCGAAAATGTGTTGATTTTTGTAAATTTAATGCTTTGGCTTATATAGGTACTAAATTTTTAGTTTTTGAAGAGGTTTGCCATTCATGTGGGGGATGCGTTTTACTTTGCCCTGAGAAAGCTTTATTTGAAAGAGATAAAGTTATTGGAGAAATTCAAAAGGGTGTTTCAGAGAATGTGACAGTCATATCAGGTATTATGAATACAGGAGAAGCTTCTGGAATTCCGATTATCAAGAAACTTTTGAACGACGTGAATAAAGATGAAAATCATACTTTCATTGATTGTCCGCCTGGGAGCGCCTGCATTGTTATGGAAAGTATAAAAGATGTAGACTACTGTATTCTTGTTGCAGAACCTACTATTTTTGGTACACATAACTTGAAAATGGTTAACGACTTGGTGAAAATATTTAACAAACCATATGGAGTAGTTCTCAATAAATGCCTTGAGGGAGAAAACCCTTCAGAGAAGTTCTGTATAGACAATGGTATCCAAATACTTGGGAAGATTCCCTTTGACAATGAGCTTGGAACTATTAATTCGAATGCTTTGATCTCAGTCAGAGAAAGCGAGAAATATAAAGACTTGTTTTGTATACTACTTCAGACTGTGATGAAGGAGGTGCAGCGTGAAACAGTTATTAATTCTTAGTGGCAAAGGTGGTACAGGAAAGACTACAATTGCTGGTGCTTTTATCAAGCTTGCTGATGCTAATGCCTATGCAGATTGCGATGTTGATGCACCGAATTTACATCTAATTATGAATCAGTTTGTGGAGCCGAAAAGAACAGATTATTATGGATTGCCTAAAGCAGAGATTAACAAGGATGTATGTATTCAATGTGATCAGTGTAAACAAAATTGCAAGTTCGATGCTATTGATATAGATAATGTGTATAAAGTGAATCCATTTGATTGCGAAGGCTGCGGAGTTTGTGAGGCTCTTTGCCCTGTTGAAGCGGTTACTTTAAAACCATCTGTAGCGGGAGAACTGATGCTCTACTTAGATGAGGATAAAGCCTTTTCAACGGCACAGCTTAAGATGGGTAGCGGTACTTCCGGTATGCTAGTTACAGAAGTTAAGAAACAGATGACCGCAATTGATGTGGATGCTGAGCTTGCAATCATTGATGGTTCTCCAGGAATTGGTTGTCCTGTTATTGCATCTATTAGCGGTGTTGACATGGTTTTAATAGTTGCAGAGCCTTCCATATCTGGTATTAGTGATATGGAACGTATAATAAAAATTGCGGAGACATTTCATACGAAGACAGCATTGTGTATCAATAAATACAATATAAATCTCGCTAATACAGGAAAGATAGAGAAATATAGCAAAGAGAAAAGTATTCCATTTGCAGGCAAGATACCTTTTGACTCTAATGCAGTTAAAGCAATCAACAAGGGTCTAACTATTGTGGAAATGGAATGCTCATCAGGGCGAGCAGTAAGAGAAGTTTTTAACAAGACAATGGATTTAATTTTTGGAGAAATAAACAGGTATGAAGCATGATAATAAAAACCGTATTGGAAACACATTAGTTTCTGAGGATTTAGGGAGCAATTTAAAATTTGAATACAAAGGAGTTAGTTAAATGAGTGAAAATTGTAATGAAAGTTGTAGCAGTTGTGGAGAAGAGTGTGATGAAAGAAAAGAGGTGATGGATTTTTCCGAAAAACTCCATGAATTAAGCAGTGTTAAGAAAGTAATAGGAGTTGTAAGTGGTAAAGGTGGTGTTGGTAAGTCACTAGTTACATCTATGCTTGCCGTTGCAATCAACAGGATGGGCTATCGTTCGGCCATACTTGATGCTGATGTAACAGGGCCTTCTATTCCAAAAGCATTTGGTATAAAGGGTAAAGCTACAGGAAGTGAATTTGGATTGTACCCAATTAAGAGTAAGACGGGTATTGATATAATGTCTATAAACCTTCTATTAGAAAACGACTCAGACCCAGTCCTTTGGAGAGGACCAATTATAGCAGGAACAGTAAAGCAGTTCTGGACCGACGTTATATGGAGTGATGTTGATTTTATGTTTATAGATATGCCGCCTGGTACAGGAGATGTTCCACTAACTGTATTTCAGTCCATAGCAGTAGATGGTATTATTATAGTAACTTCTCCCCAGGAACTTGTTTCAATGATTGTATCCAAGGCAGTAAGAATGGCAGAAATGATGAATATTCCAATTATAGGTTTAGTAGAAAATATGTCGTATTTTAAATGTCCTGATAATAATAAGGATTACAAGATATTTGGAGATAGTCATATTGAAGAGATTGCTGAAAAGCACAATTTAAAGGTTCTTGCTAAGTTACCAATTGATCCAAAAATATCAGCAGCTTGTGATAAAGGGATGATAGAGCTTTACGATGGAAATTGGCTTGAACCTGTTGTAGAAATTATAGAAAAAATGGAGGAAATAAAATGATAAAAATTGCAGTAGCGAGTGAAAATTTAATGGTGACAGAGCACTTTGGACATTGTGTCAACTTTAATATATTCGAAACCGAAGAGGACAAAGTAGTAAAGAGTGAGTCCATACCAAACCCAGGTCATAGACCAGGATTCCTGCCAAATTTCCTCAATGATATAGGAGTAAATGTAATTATATCAGGAGGCATGGGTGGTGGCGCTATTGAGATATTTAATGAAAAAGGTATTGAGGTAATTGTTGGGGCAAGTGGTGATGCTAAAGAAGCGGCAGAAGCATATCTAAAAGGTACTTTAAAATCTACAGGATCTGTATGTCGTGAACATCAACATCACGATGAATGTGATAAGTAGAGAACAAAATTAATATCAAACATCCCGAAAAGAGTTTCTCGAAGTAATAATACCTAAGCTTAGTATTGCTTAATGTTAGTATAATTCTGCAGTTGTGAAGAATAAAAAAGCTTGGATCCCCTTTATAAATAGGGGGATCCAAGCTTTTTTTATATATCATTAAAAGTGAGTAATGTATTTATTTTTTTCGTTATTCATTATTATGGTCGCCGTGGGCGGCGACCACTACAGGTGGTAATCTATTTTGTGATTTGTTATTATGGTCGCCGTGGGCAGCGACCAGTATGTGGGGTAATCTATTTTGTGATTTGTTATTATGGTCGCTGTGGGCAGCGACCACTACGGTTTGGAACAAATAAGGTTTGGGACAAATACGGTTTGAGATTAATTTCATATCATAATATCTGGTAGGGGTCGCTGCCCACAGCGACCTGCTGTACTAAAAAAATCAAAACATAATGTTGAAATATAAAACAAAATCATTCCGTACAAATAAGGCTGAAAGAGGTAAACTTAAAAAGGGGTTCTCGAAGTAATAATAGCAAATTCTAGTATTGATTAATGTTAGTACAATATGTATAATTATAACATAAATATCCAAGGAAAATTGTCTTTGGAGGGATTATTAGAAGATAGATTTAGATTATTAAGAGCATTGGAAAAACCAATGCTCTTATGGTATCACGAATACTTTATCCCGCATTAACAGGACAATTACTTTTTCAAAAGTAACAGCTTTTATTGAATTACATTGGTAAATATTTTAAAGTTATTTGTGACTATAAAATATCTGAAGCCTGATAAGGAGTAGAAGACATGGGTCAAATACATAAGAAAAATAATAAATTGATTTATTTGGCAATTGCGGGTGTAATTCTAATAATAAGTATATTAGCTTACATATTACCATCAGAAAATCTTCGAATATATCAGAGTCCTATATATGATTTGAATCAAAATTGGAGCATTATATCTAAAGAAAAAGTTGCTAGTGATGTTGACTTACCAATTAAATTTGATGTAATACCAAATGAAACTTATATAGCTGAGCGTGTATTTGAAGATGATTTTCCCAATTATATGAAACTTCGTATTAGGTCGTCGATGCAATCATTGAAAGTACTCATTGATGGAGAGGAAATTTTCGCAAGTAAAAAACCGTCATCTGGAATATTGACGAGTCCAGAAGCAAGTGTCTGGCATTTTGTGGAATTGCCAGAGGATGTGAAAGGAAAGACTCTTACACTAGTGATGAATTCGCCTGTCAAGGCTTTTTCGGGATTAGTTAACTCTATTTTCTATGGAAGAGGAGATTCTCTAATATATGACTTGTTATTTAGTCAGCAAATAGGGCTTATAACTTGGATGCTGATCTTTTTATTAGGAGTAGTAGCTATTATTATTTCTTTTTTCTTATATAATATAGGAGATAATAGACTCCTATATCTAGGATTGTTTGCTATCTCAATAAGTTTGTGGATGTTATCTGAAGCAAGGCTATTGCAGTTTTTTACAGGGAATCGTTTTATTCTTGGCGGCATTAGTTATATGTTGCTTACAATTATGCCTATCCTTCTAATATTGTATTTAAGAGATACAGTTTTGATGAGATATAGAAAGCTATGTAAAATTTTAGTTTTTATATTTTCTTTGGATTTTATTATCAGTTTATTTCTTCAGCTAATAGGGGTTCTTATATTTTTTCAGACAATTCAGGTGACAAATAGTCTTATATTTTTGACTGCATTGCTCATTATTTTCCTCTTGATTAAAGAAGTGATACACCATGGTAATGTTAAAGCAAAAAAATTTCTCCTATATTTGAGTGTGTTCGCTGTTTTAATTATATTTGAAATCATTCAGTTCTATAGTCAAAATTTTGTTATGACATCGTCATATATTAGAGTAGGAATTATAGTTTTTTTTGGTTTGCTTGCAATTGATTCATGTCATTATATTGATGAATTAATAGGTAAAGAGAAGGAAACCGAAATCTTACGAAAACTTGCTTACAAAGACATGCTTACTGGTGGACTAAACAGACGGGCTTTTGAGAGGGATGTTGATAAACTTATAAATACTGCTAAAAAAGATTTTCGTTTAGTAATTCTAGATATTAACGGCCTAAAATTAATTAATGATCAATATGGTCATCAAGAAGGTGATAAGGCAATAATTAGATGTTATCAATATATAAAGGAAGCTTTTGATATAATAGGAGAGTGTTATCGACTAGGCGGAGATGAATTTGTTTGTATTATAAGGAATATTGAAATGGAAGCGTATGAAAAAGGTATAACCCTATTTAGAACTAAACTTTTACAGTCTAAGCAGGAATTATTGTATAAGCTCGATGTTGCTATAGGTAGTGATGTCTTTTATCTGAAAGAAGATCATGACGTCCATGATCTTCTTCATGATATTGATCTATTGATGTATGCAGATAAAAAACGTTTAAAAAGTAATTATCAGCAAGAGTGATATAACACGGCGATGCATATTAGTTCCTAATGTTTTAATACTTTGAGTAATAGATCTTAATTTTGAGTAAGAAGCTAGAGATAAACAATTCGATAATAACTATGTTTTCATTTTATTTTTAATAAAGTTGATAAGACTTTTGGCTTCTTTAGAAGGATGTTCAAACGGTGTACCTATGTAAATTGAAAAGGGAGGTCTTTCGTGAATGGGTACAATTACTATAGTTTCATTGCTATCGTATTCAGAAGTGATGCTTTTGCAAAGGCTTTTAGATAATACAGATATACCGAACTTCAAACAAACAAATTGAAAGAGTGCAGAAGTAGAAGAAACTGTGGCAACAACGTTATCGCTTAATAAATTTTCAAAGCCAAAAGGTGCAAGAGCTTGTTTGTATTCTTCCACACCTTTGTTGATTAATATAATGGATTCATTTTCTAATTGAGATAAATCTACGTTTTTTTGTGAAGCTAAAGGGTGATCTCTGCTACAAATGACACTAAGTTCATCTTCGATAGTGTGATGTATTATAAAATTTTTCAGGTATTTCATAGAAAATTCTCTAACAATTGCGATATCTGCATTTTCTTCATAAATCTTCTTAATAATTGTTTTTATATCCTCTTCGGCAATTTTTAAATTAATGTCTGAATTTTGTCTTTTATATTCCATGATAAGACTTGATAGATCATATAAATGCATGACAGGCAATGAGATAATATTTATCAATGAATTTTTGTTGTCCAAGTATTTTTGGAGATAATCATTCATATCATTATAAGATTCAACAACCTTCTTTGCATAGGGAATGAGATTCTCGCCTTCTCTGGTTAAGCTAACATTTCTCGTAGTTCTATGAAATAGTATGACACCTAATTCTTTTTCTAAAGTCATCATATTTTTTGATAAGGTAGGTTGGGATATATGCATTTCTTCTGCGGTGGTAGAAAAATGCAATGTTTCAGACAAGGATAAAAAAAAATTTAGAAATTCAATCATCATGTACATCCAATCCCTACTTCCCATGCTTATTAAATTGCACAAAAATTGCAACTTAATATTATTATAAAATTTAAAAGATTACGTGTCAAATTGTATTTAAAGCATAAAAAAGGATTTATTCTTTAAATGCATATATCTTGAGAGTATTCGAATTGCTAAGCGTAGTTTTAAACTTTATAATTAGATGCAAAGATACAATATTCAATCAAGCAATATTGATTGATAAAATTTACAATGAAAAGGAGATGATTATTTAATGGTGACCAAAGAAAGAGATATTATACAATGTGTTTTAGAGCACAAATGCCCTCCTCGTTTTCCTGTAAATGGAATACAATTAGATTTTGTGCCTTGGGAACACAGTCATGAACCACAAGGAGGGTATGATTGGTTTGGTGTTCATTGGACCAAAGAAAAAGATGGGACACAAGTTGTAACTCAGGGTTTTAAACGTCTCAATGATATCTCAGAATGGAAGGAAAAAGACATTATGCCAAAACTGAATTTATATGATTGGGAAGAACATGCAAAATCGGTAACCTCTGTTTGGGACAGAGAAAATTATTTCCAAATGATTAAAGTGCAAAGCGGCCATTTCGAACGGTTATACAGTATAGTAGGTTTTGAAGATGCACTTATATCTTTTTATGAATCTGAAGAGGATGTAATGGAATTCTTTGAAGCTTTGACACAGACAAAATTAGAAATCATTAATCGAGTTAAAAAGTACTACAATCCCGATGTTTACAGTCAACATGACGATTGGGGAACCAACCTAAATATGTTTTTCAAACCTGATATGTGGCGGAAATTTATTAAACCTCATGTGATGAGATTAGTTGATGAATGCCATAAATTAGGAATGTACTATGAACAGCATACCTGTGGTCATGTCACACCAGTTATTCAAGATTTAGTGGAAATTGGAGTAGACATGGTAGAAATCCAATCTTGCAATGATTTAGAATATATCAAAGAAAATTTTGGAGATAAATTAATCCTAAGAGGTTGCTTTAATGGACAGATCATATCTAGACCAGATGTAGGAGTAGAAGAAGCAAGAAAATCCGTCCGATATACTATGGAAGTGTGTGGAAAAAATGGAGGTTTCTTACCTTCGGTGGTCTGGGGAATAAAAGATCCACTTGTTTTGGAGGCAGTAAAGGATGAAATGTCAAAATGTGAGATGGAGTTGTGTATTGGATCTATATAGTGAAGAAAAAATTAATTCGGGTGAGGTGTTGAAGAATGTATTTAAATGATGAAGAAAAAAGCATATTGGACGGAAAGCAAGGATATCTAGCAGCTAAATGTATGGAATTTCTTGTGGCTTATGGAGAAGCAGCAGGTGCAGAGTGCTTAGTCGATATAGATGGAACAGTTGACATACATCCAGGTGGGAATCCTACTTGGGTTCCTGATTACAGAATACCAGAAGAAGAAATATACGAAGCTGCAAAAAGAGGGGAACAATTTAAGGTACCAACTTTTTCTAATAAGCCAACTCCTGGTTTTATTATAGATGGATGCGAAGGTTGCGGAACCTGGCCTAGCGGAGATCAAGAATATTGTCAACAAAGGCTCAAAGATATGGAACCGCTATTTCAGATGGGTATGATTCCAACATTTTCATGTGACTATTACTTGACTGCTTCCTACTGGCCAACAGCTGGGCAACATTGTTCATGGGGAGAAAGTTCCGCTATTCCATGGCTTAATGCGGTACTGGGAGCAAAAGGAAACTTTGATGGTTGTTTTCAAACGGCGTATTTGGGAAAGGTACCGAAATATGACTTACATTTAGATGAAAATAGAGCCGCCACAGTTCTAGTAACGTGTGAAACTAAATTGGAGAGGGATATGGATTATGACCTGTTTGGATGGGCAGTGTCAGAAAAGCTTGGAATGAAGGTGCCTGCTTTTATGGGAATCGGAAAGCCAACAGTTAGTCAGTTAGTCAAAATGAATTCTAGTTTAGCAACAGGAGGACAGGTAAGAATGTATCACATTCCTGGAGTCACGCCAGAAGCATCATCTTTAGAAGAAGCATTTAAAGGAAAAAAACCTCAAGAAGAGATGAACATAACTGATGAAGATTTACGAAGAGTTTACAATTTGGTAAATTATGCGTCAGATGAAAATGTAGAATTTGTTTTTCTTGGATGTCCACATTATAATATCGTAGAAGTACAACAAGCTGCGCGTCATTTATATGGTAGAAAAGTCAAAGCAGATTTATGGGTAATGACAAGTCCCCAAGTATATTCTATGGCAGAAAAAATGGGGTTAAAAGATATTATTGAGAAATCGGGAGCGCATTTTATGTCTGGTACATGTGCTGGTGAGCTTCGGGGAGAATTGTACCCATACAGTGTCATGGCAATGGATGCTACCAAACAAAACTATTACATGTCCGGTCATTTGTATCCACGAAAACCGCAGATTTGGTATGGTTCTCAGAAAGAATGTATTGATGCTGCCGTTACTAGAAAATGGAGAGGGGAATGGAGGTAATTGAAATGAGTGAAACTAAAGACAGTATCATCATAAAAGGAAGAACTGTTTACCCAGGGAAAGTTGAAGGAGAAGCCTTAGTTTCTAAAATGCCATTAATGGGCTGGGGTAATGTAAACGTAAAACAAGGTTTCACCGTAGAAAGGGATCATCCCTTATATGAAGTACCTCTAAAAGATAAAATATTGGTATTTCCTTATGTAAGAGGATCAGGTGGCTTCGTTATGTATGGTCATACCAAGAGATATGGAGTTAATCCATTGGCAATGCTTTGCACAGAACCTATCTCATATGGTATTTTTGCAGCCATGACTATGAAACAACCTATGATGACAGATTTTGACATAGATCCAGTTAAAATTATTGAAACGGGTGATTACATAATCGTTAATGCAGATGAAGGTTTTATCGAAATAGTTAAAAATGTTTAAATAAAATATAAAGGGGATAGCAGTATGAAACGCATTTTAGCTATAAGTCTTGTATGTTTATTAACATTAACACTTTTAGTAGGTTGTGGAACTGGTGGTGGTAATAATTCTACTGAAACTAGTGGTTCTGAACAAACCTGGGAACTTAATTTAGGATGTATTGCTAACAATCCTACAACATCAACAGGTTACAATTCGATTGGTAAAGCTATTTTGGAATTCACGGAACTTGCAGATGAGTATACAGAGGGAAAAGTAAAGATAACACCACACTGGTCAAGTGTACTTGGAAATAATGTTCAACTTTATGAGCAAATTATGATGGGTGAGTTAGATTTCCATATAGGTCAACCAATGTCAAGCGCAGACAAACGTTTTGCAGCTTGGAATGTACCTTTTGTCTTCGAGTCTTTGGAAGAAGTTAAAATAGGATTTAATTCTGAGACAGGTGTATTATTTAAACTGACTTCAAATTGGATGGAAGAAAATGGAGTTAAGCTATTAGCAGTAAACACAAGTGTCTTTAGAGGTGTAATATCACAGGATCCAGTATATGTGCCTGCTGATATGAAAAAAATGAAAATTAGAACATATGAAGATTCTCTTGTTAATAAGTTCTGGGGAGAAATTGGAACGGCTTCTATTATTGCAGGGTCTGAAATATACTCAGCATTACAGACAAAAACAGTAGATGCCATGGAATTCCATGCAACAGGTACTATGAGCTTTAAATTATATGAAGTAGCCAAATACTTTACAGATTTAAACTGGCAATGGACAAATGGTGCTACTTTGACTTTACCTATTGAACTTTGGGAATCTTTCCCTGAAGAGGTACAGAAAGCACTTCAAAGGGCTGCCGACGAAATGGTGGAGCGTCAATACTCATATGAAATTGCAGATCAAGAACAAGTTTTTGCTGATTTAGAAGAAGAGGGAATGACGATTATCAAGCCAACTGATGAACAAAGACAGGAATGGATTGAACTTTCAAGAGGAATGGATGATTGGTTTAAAGATTATGTAGGATCAGAAGCCTACGATGAGTACATGGCTGCAGTTGCAGAGAATAAAGCGGCTATGAAATAAGAAACTATAATCACCGTTTATGAATTCTGGCTTCACGTCGTTTTTCTAGCTGACATCGACGTGAAGTAATATTATTCAGTAAGGAGAGATTGGAATGAAAACCATAATTAGATTTTTAAAACCAATCAATAAGGCAACTGGAGTTTTACTGAATCATTTTAATGGATTTTTGATATTCACAATATTCGCAATTGTATTATATACCATATTATGTCGGTATGTATTTAATATTAACACAGGGGGTATCGATGAGTTTACTGTGTATTGTATGACTAGTTCAGTTTGGGTAGGTGCTGTTTTAGTAAGTAGAAATTACTCAGAAGGGCAGATAAAGATTGATCTACTAAGAACTTACGTAAAAAATGAAACAGTAATGGCTGTATTCGATTCCATATGGCAAATAATTGGAATTATAGTTATGGCTATGTATACAAACCTTTCTTTCAAATACTTTATATACCAGTTAAAAAGAGGTTCTGTTTTATCAGGTGTTAACTTCCCAATTTGGGTTTTTACCGGCATCATGACTCTTTGTTCTGCTCTCATAGCAATATATGAGTTATCTTATATTGTGCATTTGATTAATTCAAGATTATTAAGTAAAAGAAGGGAGGGATAACAGTGCAATTATTATTGATTTCGATCATGGTATTTGTAATTATGATTATGGGAGCTCCTGTAGCATATTCATTTGGACTTGGAGCATTACTATTTCTTATCTTAAATGGATTAAGTCTTGGTCCAGTTGCCTCCACTGCTTTTTATGCAATGAATAGTTTTGCTTTTTTGGCTATACCACTATTTGTATTGGCGGGAGATTTAATGACAAGAAGTGGTATTGCCGATCGATTAGTGGGTTTTTCATCATCCTTGCTTAAAAATGTAAAAGGAGCAATGGGAGCGGCAGTTATTTTTGCATCCATGTTCTTTGGCATGCTAACAGGTTCCAATATTGCCACTATTACTGCAATAGCCGGTATCATGAAGGAACCTATGATGAAAATGGGGTATAAAAAAGAGTACATTGCAGGGGTTTTAGCGGCGTCTGGTCCACTAGGTTATATGATTCCTCCAAATACCAATGCAATCATGTTTGCGGTTATCGCAAGTTGCTCTGTTAGCGATTTGTTTTTATCTACGGTAGTACCTGGATTAATTTGGGCTATAATGATGATGGTAGTGAATAGATTTTTATATAAGAAGTATTATGATCCCAGTGTAGCAACAGAAGAATATAAAGAAATAGCAATTAGAGATGGAGACAAAATACCGGGTGAAACGATAGGCACTTACTTTAAAGATCTGGGAAAAACCTTTGTGTTGACTATACCTGCCTTAATTATGCCGTTAATAATCTTCGGTGGAATATATGGAGGGATTTTTACTGCTACAGAAGCAGGTGCCGTATCAGGTGTCTATGCGATCATTCTTGGTGTAATTATAACTAAGAATATGAAAGCAAAGGGTATTTGGGATAGTTTTACATCGACTGGAAAACAAATGGGTACGATATTGTTTATTACTCCGTTTGCTGCAATTTTTACATATGTTCTGGTTACCAATGGAGCACCAGCAGCAATAGCTAACTTTTTTCTTTCTGTTTCCAATAATAAAATAATACTATTGCTCTTATTGGATGCAGTATTTATTGTTTCAGGATTTTTTGTAGGACCTGCAGTAATTATATTTGTAATCACTCCTCTTCTTATGCCTACTGCGGCGGCAATGGGAATTGATACGATTCAGCTTGGAGTTATGCTGTTTGTTGCAATAGGTATTGGTAACATAACACCTCCAATGGCTTTTAATCTATTTATTGCAGCGAGAGTAGTGGATGTAGAAGTATCTAAGGTTATTAAACCTTTATATTACTACTTCATATTTACAGGAGTGCCAATGCTTCTTCTAGTTACCTTTGTACCAGAGCTCAGCTTATGGTTACCGCGATTAATTAGTGGATAGTAGAGGATATAAGTAATTGTAATTAGATTGGGAAAGTTTCTTTTGTAGGAGGATTTGTTATGGCAACATATGTAATAGAAAATCAAATAAAAACGAACATTGATTTAAATTGTGACGTTCTGGTTGCAGGTGGTGGAATTGCGGGAGTAGCTGCTGCTATTGCAGCAGCTAGAAATGGAGCTAGTGTGACTTTACTAGAAAGAGAATATTCACTTGGTGGTCTTGCCACATTAGGGCTTATTACCATTTATCTACCTCTATGTGATGGTATGGGAAACCAAATATCATTTGGTATTGCTGAAGAGCTGTTAAGATTGTCAATCAAGCACGGCGCCGAAAAGAACTACCCTGTTGCTTGGCTGAATCGGGGAACCAAAGAACAACGTGTGAGCAAACGTTTTATGACACAGTTTAACCCTATCCTATATGCTATTGAAATGGAAAAACTATTACTTGACTTAGATGTTCGAATATTATATGGAACCCTAGCTGTGGATGTAGTTAAATTAGATGATCGGATTGAAGCAGTAATACTAGAAAATAAATCGGGAAGAAGTGCAATACAATCTAAAACTGTTATAGATTGTACAGGCGACTCAGATATCTGTAAGTTTGCAGATGAAAAAACAGAATTATATAAACCTAAAAACAGTGTTGCTAGCTGGTATTACTATTTTGAGAAAGATAGTGTTCAGCTAAAAATGTTTGGTTTAGCTGATATCGTTCCTGATCAAGAAGGACAACAGACATTTAATGAAACGGTACAGATTATTGGAAGTAAACGTTACACAGGTGTGGACGGCGTTGAGCTAAGCGATATGGTAATAAACGCGCATCAGGAGATGTTTGATGATATTATGAAACATAAGGATAAAAACCCCAAGTATGTCCCTGTTTCTATATCGACTATTCCTTTAG
The DNA here is from genome assembly GCF_009362815.1 of Alkalibaculum sporogenes. Taxonomy (GTDB): domain Bacteria; phylum Bacillota; class Clostridia; order Eubacteriales; family Alkalibacteraceae; genus Alkalibaculum_A; species Alkalibaculum_A sporogenes. The sequence continues at coordinate 84,596 of NZ_WHNX01000009.1, forward strand.
TACGAATGACTAGAAAAATTGTTGGCACCTATATTCTACATGATACTGAATCCCATAAGCAATTTGAAGACAGCATAGGAATGATTAGTGATTGGAGAAAGTGCGGTCCAGTATACGAAGTTCCATTTAGATGCCTTATGGGCGATAACGTATGTAATTTGTTGGTTGCAGGTAGGAATATTTCCGTGACAGATGAAATGTGGGATATTACTAGGGTAATTCCCGCATGTGCTGTTACTGGGGAAGCGGCTGGAACTGCGGCTGCATTATTTGAAGATTTCAGAAAAGTTGACTTAAAAAAGCTACAAGTACAATTAAAATCTCAAAATGCAGTATTACACCAAGAAGGGGATTGAATCAAGAATCGCTTCTTCTATTTAGAACTGTTTTTGTAGTGGTTTATTGGTGAAACAAATATCTAGATTTTATAGTTGAATATTATTAATTTTGCTATACATTTACAATGTAAAAGATACAAAAGAATATAGACTTTTAAATACATCAATAATTGGAATAATTCATAAATAAATTAATATTAATTAATGATGTCAATTTTAAATATTAAATGTTATTTACAATGCCGTAACTCTTATACCGTACTACATAATAGCATTTTAAATTATTACATTAATATTTAAACTTTTGGTACAAATGTAGGAGATTTATTTTAACAAAACTAATTATATGGAGGTGTAATATTATGAAGTACAATACAGACCTATATAAAACTGATGATGAGATTATCAAGGAATATAATTTGACAGAAGATGAAAAAGTATATTTACTTCCAGCTTTAAGAAAAGTTGAAGACCAAGTATTCAATATTCTTATTATGTTGTAGAGAGGAGAAGAAATAATGGGAAATTTAGAGGTTCAAGAAAAAAATCAACTATTTATAGATCAATGGGAAGGAAGAGTGCCTAAACGTGTACCTGTTGTTCAACAGGTAGATACTGCTTGCGCAATTGAATTGAAAGGGTATTCGCTTGTACGTGAACAGTATAATCCAGAAAAAGTATTAGAGGCTATTGATTATACAACTTCCCAGATAGATTCTGATATTACTCCTGTATCAATGTCTCAAAATCCCGTTTATCTGCGTATTATGGGATCTCATAAATTTAAAACTGGCAGTGATGGATATATTCAACATGCTAATGAAAGTTTTATGAATGCAGATGAATATAAAGAATATAGTAAAGATATTTATCTTTTTAATGCTACAAAAGGTGTAGATCGATCATTTGACAATATAACTTTGACAGGAAATAAGGATATCAGTGCCATACAGAATGCTACAGTTCTTTTAAAGGGTTTATTTGCTCAGCAAAATTATAATGAAGTGTTTTTTCCTGGGAGGCAAGCTATCGTAGAAAAGTATAATCGTTCTACATGTAATCTCTTTGATGGTATTGGTTGCGCACCATTTGATACTCTAGCGGATTTCAATCGTTCATTTACCAAGGTTCTAAATGATATACGACGAAGACCACAAGAGGTATTAGAGGCAGTTGAGGCTCTTACTGAATATGAGATTCAAAGAGTAGATCGCAGTGTACCTGGAAGCAGAGTGTTTTTTGCTTTGCATATGGCAACATTTATGAGACCTAAAGATGTTGAGAAATTTTTCTGGCCTAGTTTTATGGAGGTTGTAAAACATGTGAAGAATACAGGCCGAGGAATTTACGTGTTTTGTGAAGATAATTGGGATCCATATATGGATATGGTAGCAGAGCTTCCAGAAGAAGCGGTGATTCGATTTGAAAAAACGAATCATAAATTAGCAAGAGAAAAATGTGGCATGAAGAATATTTTTACAGGATTCTTTCCAATGGAAGTTTATCGTAGTGGAACTGTAGAAGATGCTATAAACACTACAAAAAAATTCTTGGATGAAGTGGCACCGGGAGGTAAGTATCAATTTATGGCAGATAAGTCACCTCTAAGAGGAAAAGATGTTATATTAGAAAATATTAAGGCAGTAATCAAAACAGTAAAAGAATATGGTGTGTATTAAAATTATAAATAATAGTAGAAGAGTGATTAATGCTATTCTATTAGAACGTATACAAGCATATGAATGAGCTGATTTTGATGATCTAGATGAGTAGCTGGTATTCTTAGAATTTATCCCGCATTAACAAGCACGAAGATTCCCGCCGTAGGTTGGCGATGCTTCTAAGAGGGTGATACGGTAGTTTACGCTGTGGGGCAAGCTCCTTTATGGGATGAAACCAATTCCCTAAGAAATTGCGCCAGAGAATTTCATCAGATTGGTGACTGCGTTGCACCTAAAAACATTTGGAATGCCACTAGCATAGCCCACTTTGTATCTAAGGATTTAGGTCGCTACTGACGGATGGATAGTGTTAGTTCTAAAGGTTGAGGATAAAGTAGGTAATTAAATATTTCCACCATAATTTATGATATAATATTCGAACCAGCAGATTGGCTCGCAGAAATCAAAGCATTTTTCATGCTTGCACGAAAAGATGAGAGGATTTCTATGAGCAAGTGCCAACGACTGAGACCGCAAAGCGGTCGAAGCAATTTGCAGAGGATAAAGTAGGTAATTAAATATTTCTACCATAATTTATGATATAATACAAACAGATGATTTTGAAAAGGAGGGATTATTTATGCCAGTAATAACAGTTGAAGGATCTCAAATGACAAAGGAAGTTAAAGCTTTACTAGTAAAAGAACTTGTTACTAAAGCAAGTGAAGTAATGAATATTCCGGAGCAAGCATTTGTCACTCTTATTAGAGAAAATGACTTTGATAATATTGGAAACGGAACGTCACTGCTTTCTGAAAGAATGAAGTAATGTAATAGTTAAAATAAGGAATCACAATGAATACAAAACCTTTCAAACAAAAAGGAGTACAGTGTGAATAAATTACATTGTACTTCTCTATTTATTATATTGGTTGTTATTCATACATATTATTTACTTAATGTAATCAAAAGACTTTTTATATTAATGAAAAGAATATAGTCAAATAAATATAATTTTCTGTTAAAATTTAAAGTAATGTAAGAAAAAATTAAGGTTTATGTGGTAATTTAGTTTATATAGATAAATAGAAATGGGGAAAGTGATGTATGAAAAGACTAATTGGTTTTTTAGTAGTGTTGTCTGTTCTAGGTGTAATTGGATGGAAGGTATACCCTTATATTGTAGTAGGTATAGATTACTTAAATGGAGATGAACCAGGAATTACCAATGAGAATGGTCTTGGAGAAACAATAAAGCAATATGTTGAAAGTGGAGAAATTCTCTCTGATGAAAAATCGGTGAAGGCTCTAAATAATATATCTGAGGATCTTACGAAGGCAAGGGAATCTCTATCTACAGAGCAACAAAAAGAAGTAGTAACATTAGCGCAACAGGCCATTGACAGTACTCTTAATAATGAAGGGGATTATAAAGAGAAAATAGATCAGCTTATGGATGCATATAGAGGTTTGCCAAGTGATGAACAGCAAAACATTCAATTTTCAATTGGAAAAAGTATTAATATGAGAGATTATTTGACATTGAAGGAAAAGTTAGAAGAATAATAAACGACTAAATAAGCATTAAACATAACTTTTAAGGCAGTTGGACATATTCTAACTGCTTATTTTTGTACCTTTAGTAAATAAAGAGGCTTCACGATAATGCTTTAGAAATCATATTTTTCATTGTAGATTTATCAATTTTTGTAACGTAATTTATAATAGTTAATTACAAATAAAGGATTTTCGAAATTATTGTTGAATATATACTGTATAATAAAAAAAATATCAGTAGCTCTTTTCAACGTTAATAAAAAGTAGATATAAGGGGGGTAGATTAGGATGAACAATATAGAAAAAATATCTAATAGTATAGCAGCAAAAATTTCTTCTATTTTGAATTACGATAAGGATTACGAAGAAGTGTTAGCTTATGGTGCATTTTCTATGCTTCAAACAATATTTACTATTTTGCTCATTTTATTATTTAGTATTTTTTTCAAAGTACCTGTTGAAGCATTTATTATTTCATTTACTGCATCTATTTTAAGAAAATATTCTGGTGGAGTACACGCAAGTACTTCAGGTCGATGCACTATATTAGGTGTTACTGCATTTGTAAGCATGGCTGTACTTATTAAACAGTTAATAAATTTCAGTCTACTAATAAATTTTTACTTTATTATAGGATGTTTTGGATTTGCTTATTTTACTGTTTTTAAAAATGCACCTAAAGATACACCAAATAAATTAATTACAAATGTAGAAGTTAGGAAAAGTTTGAGGAAGAAATCCTTATGGGTTTTACATATTTTTTTATTAATTACTGTATTACTACTGTTTTTGTCTACAAGAGGTATTTATTTATATGGATTGATTATTGTTTTTTCTATTTTATGTGGAATAAGTTGGCAAGCTTTTACATTAACCTACATAGGAAATCTGATAATATCTAATTTAGATAAACTACTAGGTAGAATTTATAATATCGGAGGTGAAATTCAATGAAGAGAAGATTAACTATGTCAGCAGTAGCTTTTGCAACTATGATATTAACTCTTGTTGCTACTACTACTTCAGCATCTGCTTGTTGGTTTGGTCTTTATCAACCTAAAGAACCTAAGATGTTGAGGAAATAAGAGTAAAGGGGCCTTTTTAAGGGCCCCACTCTTATTACTAAAGTTATATTGACAATGATTGTGTTATAAGTTAATTTACTAAAAAATAGAAATAAACGACTCTATAATACGAAATTAAGGATAATGTGATAATTATTGTGAAGTAGCTGCAGCTGCTTTTGTACCGGCAATCCTACCAAATACCATAATATCTGCGGTTGCATTACCACCTAGTCGGTTACCTGCGTGGATGCCACCAGTTACTTCCCCTGCTGCATAAAGACCTTCAATTACATTACCTTCAGTATCAATAACTTGGGTATCTGTATTGATTTCAACACCACCCATAGTATGATGTAATGAAGGAATACGTGGAGTTGCACAGTAAGGTCCTTTATCAATTTTATCGTCACCAAAGTTTGATTTTCCAAAATCAGGATCGAGATTATCATCTACATAAGAGTTGTATTTCTTCATTTCATTTACGAAATTATCAACAGGAACTCCCATTTTTTCTGCTAGTTCTTCTAATGTATCAGCATAGAAGATATGCCCTGCTTCTTGCATATTGATTAGAACATCTTCTTCATAATTGCTTAAAATATCGTTATCACCGATAATGTAGAAAAGACCATTTTCCTGATCAAGAGCAGCTTTAGAAAGAACATCACGTTCTGCATACTCATTTACATATCGAACACCCTCACTATTGACGAATACTTGTGATTCAGCACTACCCCATATACCATCGGTCATTGTGCCTGTAATAGGATGAGAACTTGGCATCATCTGTGAATAACCCATACCTACTAAATTTGCTCCGATTTGTTCAGCCATAACAATGCCATCGCCAGTTGCTGTGCCTACATTAGTTGATTTAGTCGTATCAGTAACATATTCTCCCCAATAATTATCATATTCAGCTACCATCTTCGCATTTGCTGCGTACCCTCCAGTTGCTAAAATAACTCCACCATTAGCATAGGATGTAACTTCTGTACCATCTGATTTTACAGATTTAACACCAATTACTTTACCGTCTTCTTCCATGAGTTCTTTAGCTTCAGTTTCTGTCATTATTTCAACACCAAGATCTAAAGCTTGCTGTTCAAATGTACCTATTATGCTACCGTTTTCTGTAGTAAAAGTAGCATGGGTACGAGGCCAAAGAGCGCCAAGGACTGTAAAAGTTGAATCTGAAACAGTAATGTCATGGCTCTTCATCCAGTCAAGGGTTTCTAGAGCATTATTAGATATTGTACTTACTAAATCAAAATTTGGTTTAATAGTAGTGCCATCTAGACCAGTACGAGATCCCCCTATGTACCATTGCATAGTGTGGAGTTCTGGGCTATCAAATAGATAGGATTCACCACTATCTAAATATTCTTTAATTTGTTTTTGAACAGTCACTACTATTTCACTATAATCTTCATATTTTTTTGGATCCTCTTTTAAATACCCTTCTAATTCTATACGAAGTGAATCGTCTATTTCAGCTTTCTGTTGAACTTCAGGATTAGCAGAGTTATATACTTTTCCTGCTACTAAAGTGTTTCCACCCAGATAACCTGCTTTCTCGACTATTAGAACAGAAGAGCCTTCTTCAGCAGCTGAAATAGCAGCTGCAAGTCCAGCACCTCCGCCGCCAACAACGACCACGTCATATGTACCTTCAATAGGTTCTTGAGCTTGAATTTCAACTTTATTTTCTAACAAAATACTTGTATCTCCACCTGCTTGATTAACAGCATCTGATACTGCATTTATAATACCATTGCTAGTCATAGTAGCTCCAGTTATAGTATCAATATCAAGGGACTGGTTTTCAATTATTGCTTTAGGAATGTTCTCAAAAGCAGGATCAGCTAGATATGCTGTCTCTAATGAACTATTTACAGTTATATTAGTAATACTGTCTTCAGAAAAAGTAACATCCATTAAAATTGGACCTTTCATACCGATGCCTGTACCTGTATAAGTATCAGCTGTATAGGAATTTTCTTTTGTAGTAGTTGAGCAACCTACTAAAGATATCAAGGTTGTAATTAACATCAATGTTAATAATTTTTTCATAATATCCTCCTTAAAGTATTTGTTAAAGTATTAACTAGTAAAACTAAACCCCTTTCAAATAATATAGCTTATAAAATAAGTTATTATAGTATTAAATATATTTCAATCATGTATAGATTATTCTGATTTAGTAATTATTTATTAAAATTTTAGCAATTAACCCAATAAAGGTTGTTCTGTTTTATTTATCGCGAAGACAATGAGACAAGTAGCTGCTTGCAGACATTTGGCGACTGTCCGCGTAACCACAGAGAAACTCGCGAAGCGTGTTTCTCTGTGGTTTATAATGGGTATATAAATAGAAGTATTTTTACATAAGCGATGAATAAATAGTATGTCATAAAAGTCATACAGAAGAGGTGAAAATGAAATATACGGTAAAGGACATTGTAGTTATTGGTTTAATGGCTGCATTAACTGTAGTAATTGGATACGTATTTTATATTGTGGGAAGTATGTTTCCTATTCCAGGTTATAAATTTATTATTTTTGCACCGTTTTTAGGATTTATGATATTTATCCCTACACGAAAGATACAAAAGATAGGAGTTATTTCAGCAATGAGTACAGTTTTTGCAGCTTTGATGAGCCCAGTTAGTGTGTTTATGGGTATTGCTATATTTATGACTGGAATTACTACTGATTTGTTTACTCTGATAATTTTACATAATTATAGACATACATGGAAAATCACTGCTTCTGCTGGGATATACCCTATGTTTGCGGTGTTGTGGGCATTTTTAGTGTCTTATTATTTTACAGGAAATGCAATGTATAAATTAATAGGTGGATGGATCTCTATAACTTTACTTTGTATAGTTATTTATATACTAGGCTTACTTGGAGCCTATCTAGCTAATAAAGTGGTATATAAAAGAATTTTTAAGAGTAAGGCATAAGTATAATTATATAAAATAGTTTGAATGTCCTTTTATAGGGGTAGTTAAAATATAGATGTAGAAATGTGATGATATACGAAAGTGGAGGTATATTAATGGATAAGAAAAAACGATTTACTACTGGATATGGTATTCCTGTACATGATGATCAAGCTTCAGTAACAACAGGAAAAAAAGAGGGTTACACAATGATGAGTGACGTACATCTTGTAGAAAAACTCGCTCATTTTAACCGCGAAAGGATTCCTGAAAGAGTGGTTCATGCAAAAGGTGCTGGGGCAGGAGGGTATTTTGAGGTTACAAATGATTTGAGTAAATACACTAGAGCAGATTTTTTATCTGAGGTCGGTAAAAGAACAGAACTATTTGCACGATTTTCTACAGTTGGTGGAGAGAAGGGCTCTGCTGACTCAGCTCGAGATCCTCGTGGTTTTGCTGTTAAGTTTTATACTGAGGAAGGAAATTACGATCTTGTAGGCAACAATACGCCAATATTTTTTATTAGAGATGCTATTAAGTTTCCAGACTTTATACATACTCAAAAAAGAAACCCACAAACAAATTTACCAGATCCTGATATGTTTTGGGACTTTTTATCTCTTACTCCTGAGTCGATTCACCAAGTCACCATTCTTTTTTCTGATCGAGGAACACCGGAGAACTTTAGACATATGAACGGGTATTCTAGTCATACATATATGTGGTATTCTAAAGAAAATGAATACGTTTGGGTGAAATATCATTTTAAAACTGATCAAGGTAATAAAACACTGACAGCAGAGCAGGCAGATGAACTAGCTAGTAAAGATCCTGATCATGCAACTAGAGATTTATTTGAATCTATTAAAGAGGAAAAATTTCCATCTTGGAGTGTATATGTACAAATTATGACGCCAGAGGAAGCCAAGGAATACAAATTTGATCCCTTTGACGTAACTAAAGTATGGTATCAATCTGATTTTCCATTGATTCCTTTAGGTAAAATGGTTTTAAATAGAAATCCTGATAATTATTTTGCTGAGGTTGAGCAATCTGCTTTCGCACCGAGCTCATTAGTTCCTGGTATTAGTTCCTCTCCTGATAAACTTTTACAGGGTAGATTGTTTGCATATGAAGATGCACATAGATACCGACTTGGTGCAAATCATCATCAAATTGAGGTGAACTCTCCAAAACATGCTACTGCAAATACTTATCAACGAGATGGAGCGATGAATGTTGATGGAAATAGTGGTAACGCTCCAAACTATTATCCTAATTCCATGGGTGGAGTAGAACCAGACCCATCATTTGCTCCTCCTGCAATTGAGGTTCAAGCAATAATTGACAGGCATACAAGACCAACAGAGGATGTTGATTTTATTCAAGCAGGACAGCTATATAGTAGAGTAATGAACGATGAGCAAAGAAATCATTTGATATCAAATATTGCAGGTCATTTAGTTAACGCAAAGGAAAATATCCAATATAGGCAGACAGCGCTATTTTACAAGTCACATATAGAATATGGCAGTAGAGTAGCATCTAAGCTAGGTCTTGATATAGACAAAGTCAAAGCATTATCAAAACTATCCCAAGAGGATAGAGTAAAAGAAACTAAATAATAAAACTAAGTTCCTCATCTTAAGGTGAGGAATTTTTTAGTTATCCCTTAGAAGACACAAAAATAAGATTAAATGTATTGAGGGGCTTTTACTTAATATATTAGTAATGATAATAGAATATAAATAGATAACTTAAAGTTAGAAACACTGTAAGTGTTAGATATTTGTAAAAAAGTTTTAACATTCAATATGGAATACAAAAATATGTTTTAACATGTTTAAAACTGGGTATAACTATATAAAGTTTGTATAAATTTACTAAAGTATAAAAATATATTAGTACAGAGGAGAATAATAAATGGAGACCATTAAAATTGAGAGAAGAACTAAGACTAATAGCAATGCAAACGCTAGATTGAGAAAGGGTGGGTATTTACCTGCTAGTGTGTATGGTAAAGGCATGGAAACAGAATCAGTGTCCATTAAAATGGAAGAGTTTAGAAAAATATTAAATAAATTAGGTAGAAATGCTGTACTGAGTTTAGAGATTCCCAGCGAAGAACCAATTACAGTTATGATAAAAGAAATTCAAAATGCACCTCTTGGTAGAGAATTTTTACATGTGGACTTCCAAAAAATATCCCTTACAGAAGAGGTTGTGGCAGATGTAGGGATTAAAGTAATTGGAATTGAAGTTCTAGATGCAAATAAATTAATTTTGGTAAGACAGATTGACGTTATATCTGTAAAGGCATATCCACAAGATATTCCTGAGAGTATTGAGATTGACGTGTCTAAGATGGAAGTTGGAGACACATTGTATATTAGAGATATTAAATTACCTAGTGGAGTAGTCATTGAAGATGATCCAGAGCATGGAATTGTATCTGTGTCAGAGCCAAGAGTAAGAGAAGCTGCCGATGAAGGTGATAGTGTTATGGATAATGAAAGCCAAGAAGAAGCTTAATCTGAAGGTATTATAATCATGTGGCTTATAAAAAATAGACATAGTTGACTAGACAAAAACTAATGCCAAAGCAAATAGTCGTAGCACTTATTCTATGAGATATTGGATATATTATAGAGTTATGCTATTATAGTGTAATCAAAGCATGGTGTTAGGAGGAAGAAATGAATAGTATTTTTTTGTTAATTATTCCGATTATTCAAAATATCGCAATTGCTATTATTTTAGGGATTGTTGGATTAGTTCTTATAAAATGGATTAGTAGTAAAGTTGAAATTTTGTTTGTAAAATCAACTCTTGATAAAGGGTTGGTTCAGTATATTGCATCTTTAGTAAATATTCTTTTAAAAATTATGTTAGTCGTATCAATTGTTAGCGTCTTAGGAGTTGATACGTCTTCATTTGTAGCTGTACTTGCTGCTGCAGGTTTCGCTGTGGGGCTGGCATTTCAAGGAACTCTTTCAAATTTTGCAGGTGGTATCTTATTGTTAGCTTTGAGGCCATTTAAAGTTGGTGATTATATTGAAGCAGATAAATTTGATGGAACAGTGCAGACAATTCAAATTCTATATACTGAGTTAGTGACAGTAGATAATAAAGTTATATATATTCCAAATGGTAAACTGTCTAACGAGAGTATTGTAAATTATTCTACTAAAGATACTAGACGATTAGATCTTCAATTCAGCGTGGCTTATGAAGAGGATGTGGACAAAGTAAATGCCTTATTAAAGGATTTATTAGATAATCATCCACTAGTTAATAAAGATAATGAACCTTTTGTAAGGTTGACGGAACATGGAGATAGTGCCTTAATTTTTACTATAAGAGTATGGGTAAATGCCCCAGATTATTTTACCGTAAAATTTGATATGATGGAAAATGTTAAAAAACGTTTTGACCAAGAAAACATCGCTATACCGTATCCTCAAATAGATATACATCTAGATAATACAAAAATGGAAAAAAAATAAATAATTTACTTATTATACTAACAGTGGGAAAAATAATTCCCCTGTTTTTTTATTGATTTTTTGAGGAACTAATAATTATTAATTATAAAATCATAAAGAAAAAGTTAATCCTATTGAAGAGATTTATTTAAAATAACTACCATATCTAACATCAATTAGTATTAAATAAAAGCATATATAAAGTTCATAAGGGAATGATAAGTTTGTGGTTAAAAAATAATAATTAGGAGGTTTACAAAATGGGAGAAAAAAATAATGAATTATTCAAAAAATTACATGAGAGCAAGGTAGATGTAGAACTTGCAGAAGAAGTAGGTGTTCTTAAGGATCAATTACATTCTATGCAAAATACTCTAAACCAGTTGAAATCTCAAGCTAAGGGACAACAATCTCAACAAAATCAACAAGGACAACAAGGACAACAAGGACAAGGACAAGGACAAGGACAAGGACAAGTTCAACAAGCTTCTACTCAACTGATAGATCAAATGAGTAATATTAGAAACCAAGCACAGGAACAACAACAACAGACTCAACAACAATTACAGCAATCTATTCAAGAAGCAATGTCTAAATTAAGTGAAGTTAATCAACAAGTTCAAACTGGTCAAGTTCTTGGACAAATGAATCAGTTTATTAATCAAGCACAACAACAATTAAATCAAATGGGTCAACAAGATATAAATGGGCAACAACAAAATTAAGAAATATGAAAAGTAGATAATAGTAAATTTTACTATTACTTAGATACATTTTTAAATAATAAAATCCTAGGGAATCTAATTTCCCTAGGATTTTAGATATTTTATCATTTATCAGTATTTTATCAACGAAAACTCTGAATTTAAGAAGATTTGAAGAATAAGTGAAAATTAGAATACCGTTTAAGTGAATTATTATTAATCTTAATAAAATCCCAAGTTTCTTTGTAATCTCCGGGCACAGCAAATTGAATATTATTAATGAACTCGATGAAAGTTTCTTCTTTTTTGTAGTATATATCAGAAAATGATTCAGCGAGTTCGGTTTTATTGTTACTGTTAGTATTAATTTCGTTATGTAGTACGTGTTCTAAATTACATGAAAAATAATACATTACATAAGGGATGCATAATATATCTGTACAAGTAGATAATCGATTGACGATACTACTTTTTTTATTATTGCGTGATTGGATAGTTTCGATATTTTTTGCTTTTATATACTCAGTTGTATAGATAAAACCTTTAATATCCTCTTCAAGCATGTATTCATCACTTATGAATGCTCCATCTGTGTCTATTAGATGAACAATTTTTAGTATGTCACTTTTTTTTAAAAAATTGTTATTCAAAAACTTTTTGACCTGTGCGTTAATCTTATTAACACTATTTTCTGCTGTAGTGTATTTATATGAAGTAATGTCACCATTAATTGTATGAAATCTCACAATTTCTGTCTTAACTATCTTAGATATTATTAGGGCAAGAGAAGTCTGATCAGATATACCTTCTACAAGAAATAGTACTATCTTTCTAGTGCTCATCAATCATTCTCCCTGCAACTCTGAAGGCGCGACTTATTTCAAAATTATTTGTCTCTTCATAAATATCCTCTTTTTGACCGCCAACATTTATGCTTCTGTAGTATAGATTACGCAAGTTGTTGTTGCTCTTAACATTTGCAAAACGAGAGTACCTATTATTAGGATTAGTTGTGGTAAAAATCAATGAATTAGTATCTAACATTTCTAATGGTCTTAAGTTATGAGAGGTAAAAATTAGTTGACCTTTACCATTTTCATTGATAATTTGCAATATCTCGCCAAGAAGATATTCGAAAATACCTGCATCAAGTTCATCAACAACCATGCAGACAGATGGATTATTAAAGACCAATATTAGAGTGCTCAATATTGAGATTATTTTTTTTATTCCATCAGATTCATATTTTAATGGTATGATTATTGTTTCTCTTATAGATACTAGTTCAATCCTTACACCTTCTGAGCCATCTTCTTTTAATTGTTTGCCGTGATTCTTTATATCTATATTTAGTCCTGGTATTATAGTTTCAAGTACAATATTCATTTGTTTAAGTATTTTATTTAACAAGTCAAATACCTGTTTATCGACAACAGATGGAGTAAGTAAACTAATACTTAAATAACCTTGAGAAATACTTTTATAATCACTTATTTCGTAATTTGACGGATTGAATAAGTTCATATTAAGAGTATTGTCAGAATTGTTTTGAATTATAAATAAATTATGAGTAGCATAATATTTAAGATTTAATATAATATCTGTATACTCTTTAAAAGAATCGCAGCATTTAATAGCTTCTTCAGTTTCAGAACTAAATATGAAGGATGTAATGTTTTTCTGAGAAAGCTTCTTGGATACTCCTAAATTAATGTGATTATTTGGATTACTTGCAGTTAAGAGTTTAAAATTCTTTAGTGGCTTAAATATAGTAATATTATAATCTGTATTGTAGTCAATAATACCAGATTTGTTTTTCCATTCTCCATTAGAAAAACGCTTGTAGGATAAGTTTTCTTTTGTAAATTGCAATTTATTATCTTTTGTTTTACTTAATTCAATCTCATAAAAAACAAGATACCTCTCCTCTTGTAGCTCTAAACTAAATACAAAATTCAGCTCAGAGCTTAATGAAGTCTGTAAAATATAATCTTTAGTATTCAGTGGAAGTTTTTTTCCTGTTAATGCGTGTTGGAGAATCCACATTGCATCGATAAGTGCAGTTTTGCCAGAACCATTTTGTCCATAGAGACCAATTATTTCTGCTTTTCTATTACAATCCTGTTTCATGTAGCTAGGAAACACTATGGTGCCATTTTTTACATTTTTAAAATTTATTAATTCAATTTGTTGTAATCGAACAATTGTATTGTACATTGCTAGCACCTCCGAATATGAGTATTATAACACATTTCTTAAAAATATATACTTCAATGTCCATGTTGATACAAAATGTGCCGATAAACCTAATTAAACTCTAGAAAAAAAACAGACTGTAATATTTTTAGATAAAATGGTATAATAAGTTTATAAATATTAGGAAATACGCACTTGGAGGTAGACATGGAAGAATCTAAAAAGAAAATAATTAGAATAAGTTTCTTAGGTTTATTAGATATTATGTTCTTGAGTATATCTTTATATATTGCTGCTATAATTACGTCTAATTATTCTATAGTATCCCACTTTATTAGTTTTGCGTTTGTTTTAATTGTTATTAAAATTGGTCTTTTTTTTATCTTTAATATATATAATACTCTATGGAAATACGCAAGTATTGAGGAATTATCTAAAATTATAGTGGTAAATATTGTGGGAAATATTATTTCATTTATAATATTTAGAATGATAAATAGTGAAGTGACATTAAGTTTAGTTGCAGTAATGTTTGTTTTTGATATTACATTTACTGGAGGAACTCGTATAATATATCGTCTAGTAAGAAGATTAAAAAACCATAGATTGTTTTCGGTTAAAACCAATAATGTGTTGATCGTAGGAGCAGGTGATGGTGGCGTCACTATCATGAAGGAATACAAGCATAATCCTGTGCTAAATTCTAAGCTAGTTGGATTTATAGATGATGACTGGAGAAAAAATGGCAAGTATCTTAATGGTTTAAGGATTCTTGGTAAGGTAAGCGAGATAAGTTCAATAGTTAAAGAATATAATGTAGATGAGATAGTAATTGCAATGCCATCTGTATCAAAGACTAGAATTAAGGAAATCATAAGTGAATGCCAAAATACAAAGTGTAAGATTAGGATACTTCCAAACTTAGCTGAACTAGTAGATGATAAATATTTTACTAAACAAATAAGAGAAGTTGAGATTGAGGATTTGTTAGGTAGAGAGACAGTAGATTTAAACACAGAAGAGATTTGTGGTTACATTGAAGGTAAGAAAGTTCTAGTTACTGGTGGTGGTGGTTCTATTGGATCTGAATTATGTAGACAAATTGCTAAGTACAATCCTAAAGAGCTAATACTGTTAGATATATATGAAAATAACGCATACGAATTACAAATCGAACTTAAGAAAAAATATCCTAATTTGAATTTAAAAGTTACTATTGCATCTGTAAGAGACAAGAGAAGAATTGAAGAAATAATATTTGATAACAGGCCACAAGTAGTATTCCATGCAGCTGCTCATAAGCATGTGCCACTAATGGAAGACAACCCTGAAGAAGCAATTAAAAACAATGTATTTGGCACATTAAACGTAGTACAAGCGTCAGATAAATATGGTGTCGAAAATTTTGTAATGATTTCAACTGATAAGGCAGTAAATCCCACCAACATTATGGGGGCAACTAAACGATTATGTGAAATGATAATACAATCTATTGATAATGTCAGTGATACTAAATTTGTAGCTGTTAGGTTTGGAAATGTTTTGGGAAGCAATGGTAGTGTCATACCATTATTTAAAAAGCAGATAGCTGCAGGCGGACCAGTTTTGGTAACTCATCCAGATATTATTCGTTACTTTATGACTATACCAGAAGCATCACAATTAGTTATACAGGCAGGTTCGATGGCTAAAGGTGGAGAAGTTTTTGTATTAGATATGGGAGAACCAGTAAAAATATTAAATCTTGCTAAGGATTTGATTAGACTATCTGGTTTTGAAATTGGTAAAGATATACCCATAGAGATTGTAGGATTAAGGCCTGGCGAGAAGCTCTACGAGGAATTACTATTAGATGAAGAAGACATAAGATCTACGAAGCATTCTAAAATTCTTATAGGTCAACCAATGGATATGGATTATAAGTTTATTTTAAGGAGAATATCTGTATTAAGAGATGCTATAGAAGCTTCAGATAATAATATAAAAGAAGTAATGATGAAGATAGTGCCAACTTACAAGCCGGTATATAATGATAATAATGATGAACAAATAGAATTATTGCGCGATGAGGTTGTACTAACTAGTGATGGAGAATAACAGGTTAAAAAACACCTATAATGTACACTACATTATAGGTGTTTTTTAACGTTAGTATTTAACCTAGCCAAATTATTTCATAATTTCGTTGCTAATATCATGTACAGTTGATGTTGGGACGTATTCTTCTTTTTCATATATAAAATCATGTAAATATATAACATTATCTATTAAATTATTAGGTTTTAGATAGTATACTCCATTAGTTAGACCACCTTTAGAATAATCATCAAGTGGTAATCTCGTATCTTCCATTTCTTTAATTCCCGATGTAAATACTGTAGAAGCTAATGTTATCATTTCAGTCTTCTTAAAACTAGTTTCTATATAAGGAGATAATGTTTCTATTAGTGAAAGTGTTTGAGGAAGAGATTTGCTATTTAGAACCTTCATGACTACACTTTCTAATACAGTTCTTTGCCTTTCAGTTCTTTCATAATCACCATTGCCCACCTTACGTATTCGACTATAGTCTAATGCTTGGCTGCCATTCAGGGTTTGTAATCCAGAAGAGCTAACCTTGACACTACTTACTTCATTTGCCTGTACATCTATCTCGACTCCACCTACAGCATCAACTATTTTTTCTAAAGCGCTAAAGTTAACTGTAACGTAATTTTTAATATTCATGTCGAAATTTTGATTAATAGTTTTAACTGTAAGTGCAGGACCTCCAAAAGCGTAAGAATGATTAATCTTATCGTATTTATTGTCAGGTATACTAACATAGGTATCGCGCATAATTGAAGTTAATTTAATTTTTTTATGTATTTTGTCTATAGAAGCGATCATAATAGTATCAGCACGTGAACCATCGTAGTTATCATCTCTAGTATCAATACCAAATAATGCTATATTGACAATGTTTTTATCTAAATCTGCCGAGATATTAAGTTCATCATTATCGTCTGTCATATCGACGGTATTAATACCTCCTAATAATAGGTTGTATGCTATAAAGAAACCAGATATTAATAATATAATGATTATCATTATACTAATTAATACTTTTTTCTTAGTACTTCCTCTTTTACTTTTTTTCTTAGTCATGTAATCTACCTACCTTTTTGTCTTGAAATTTGCATTATACATCATTTCAAGATTATAACATGATTGCATTCGAAATAATATAGATGTTATTTCAAAGTTATGTGAGGAGTGTAAATATAAAGTAAAACATTTATGACGATAAAATGATAACATGAGAATTATATACTTAAGCAAATTCAGTTTTAAATCTTGAACTAGATATGTTGGTAAATCTTTGATATTACTGATATAATTTTACTTAGAAGATAGTGAAAATCAATTAAAATAATAGAGTAAGTTTGATTATAAGTGCTTACACTAATGGATGTATTTAGTGCAATTTTAAGATGAAAATTAAGTATTGTTTTTGTGATTGTTAATTTAAGGAGGCTTTTTATGTATCCATTGAAATTTGTAAATATATATAAGGAAAAACCCTGGGGAAATGAGTTGTTGAAAAAATTTAGAGGAAATATTCCGGATCAAGTAATTGGTGAAAGTTGGGATGTTTCATGTCAAGGAGATGACATTAGTATTATTGCCAATGGAGAATTTGAAGGTATGTCTCTAAGGGAATTAATTCGCTTGGAGGGAGCTTCCTTAGTAGGAACACAGCTTGTCGATGTGGAATTTCCGTTGTTGATGAAGATACTTACTGTATCTGATAAATTATCTGTGCAAGTTCATCCTGATGACAATTATGCACAAAGTGTAGGTGAGCCTTATGGAAAGGAAGAACTATGGTATATTATGTACGCTAAAGAAGGTTCAGAGATTATACTAGGTACAAAAGATTGTACAAGAGGAGAATTTGAAAAATCTATAAAAGAGGATACGTCAGAACAATTGATGCAAAGAATTCCTCTCGTGGCAGGCGATGTATTTCATATAAAACCTGGTCTTATGCATACTGTAGACGGGGAAGTGGTTTTAGCTGAAATTCAACAAAATAGCGATATTACTTATCGAGTATATGATTATAATCGTGGACGTGAATTGCATATTGATCAGGCCTTAGATTGTATTGATTTTAACTTGAAAGGTGAAAAAAGTCGTGGTATATCAATAAATTACGAAACTTATACAAAGACCTACTATACGGTGAATTACCATTTTTCAGTTGAGGTTTATAGTACAAAGTTAGGATTCACAGAGACAAGCGATTGTGAGAGGTTCGCTATATTTACTTGTGTAGAGGGGTCTGGAAATATCGCTTATGACGGTGGAACAGAAAGCATTTCACTTGGAGACAGTATTTTAATTCCAGCGACATTAGGAAATTATAAGTTTATTGGAAAATTAAAGTTAATAAAAAGTTATGTGCCAGATTTAGAGGCTGTGAGAAAAGAGATTATAAAAGTAATTAGTTGATATTATCATCTATTTGGCTTATTGTGTTTGCTAAAAACTACAGGCTCTATCCGCTTAGAATAGAGCCTGTAGTTCTATGAATTTTTCTTTTCTACATGATCTTTAATTTTTTGCATTAAAGTAGGTGCTTTTTTTATTGCATCTCCAATAGATATCTTTACTACTTTTGAGTTTTTGAATCTATCAGTATTTTTTATATCCATATCTTTTGTTATAACAACTACATCAGCTTCACTTATATCTGAAGCAGTTAATTCATTTTCTATACCAATAGAACCTTGAGTTTCTACTTTTACTCCAATACCTGCAGCTTTTGCAGCTTTTTCGATTGCTTCTGCGGCCATATAAGTATGTGCTACTCCAGAAGGACACGATGTTACAGCTACTATCTTCATATTATCACCTTCCTTACTTTAAGTGTCTAAACACGTATCTAGTTATTAGCCTCTTGTTTTAGTATATCATATATTTTAATGATTATTTATATTGTCTACTTTATCCTACGTAGATTGTTTCGACCGCTTTGCGGTCTCAGTCGTTGGCACTTACTCCTTTGAGAAGTAACAAGTTAGAAGTAAGATGCTAGATGCTAGAAAGTTCCAATCCTGCATCCAGCTTCTCGCCTCTCGCTTCCCAATTGCGAGCCAATCTGCTGGTACGGATAGTATATCATAAATGAGATTCAGGAAACGGGAAGCTAGATGCGAGATACTTGTAAATTTTCACAAGCGAAGATCTTTTCTTTTATTCAAAGTCAATATCTAACTCGTCTAAATCTGAATTATTGTCTCCAATATTAGGTAATTCAGAAACTGGTTTTTTTAGTACGTTTACCATTAATGCGGTAATAATTACACCAACTATAGTAGCTATAATATATCCAAATACATTTCCTACTACTGGAAGAACAATCCATCCTCCCCAAGGAGCATTATTTGTAGCATTTAGTAATAAGGAAGTGATTGAACCGGCAGCTCCACCAACCATAATAGAAGGTATTACTCTTATTGGATCTGCGGCTGCAAATGGAATAGCTCCTTCGGTAATACCAATGAAGCCCATGATAACTGCTGCTTTTCCACTTTCTTTTTCTTCAGCTGTATATTTCTTTGGTGAAAGGAAAGTAGCAAGTGCTAAACCAAGAGGTGGAGTACAAATTGCAACACCTACAGCTGCCATAACTTGTGGATTTGTTGCTACTAATCCTACTGCAAAGCCATAAGCAACTTTGTTTAATGGTCCACCCATGTCAAAGGCAATCATCGACCCGAGTATTAAACCTAGCACAACTTTACTGGCATCACCCATACCTGTTAACCAAGTTGTTAGACCAGTCATCATTGCAGCAATTGGAGTTCCGAGTACCCAAATAATAATTCCACCAACAATGAATGATCCTAATAAAGGTATAATGAATATTGGCATTACTGATCTCATGATTTTAGGAACTTTTATTTTTTTCAAGTAGAATACTACAATACCTGCTATTAGACCTGCAATCATACCTCCTAAGAAACCTGCACCTATAGAATTGGCTAAGAAAGCGCCAATCATACCTGGAGCAATCCCGGGTCTGTCAACCATAGAGAATGCTATAAATCCTCCTAAAATAGGTACGAACAAAGTCATTCCAGCTATACCGATTTCCCAAACATCTGCTAATATACCGCTTTCTGGGACGGAAGGGCTACCGGATAACATAACAGCTAATGCAAGAAGTACACCACCTGCTACAACAAAGGGTATCATATATGATACACCTGACATTAAATGCTTACGAGTATCTTTTAATAATTCAAACATAATAATAATTCCTCCTTTTTTATATGGTTTATATAATAAAAATATTATATACGTAATGGTTTACATATTTATATGTAACAATAAGATTACATATAAATTATAAGTTATTAGAATATTGTTTCTAATAGGGTTAATAATGCTGATTCGTCTTGAATACTTAATAGGTCATTTCGAAAATCTTCATTCATTAATTTTCTAGATAAAGCAGCTAATATCTTTAAGTGTTCATTTGATTCTGACTCTTTTGGCACTGCTAGTAGGAATATCATATTAACAGGATCACCATCTAGAGATTTCCACTCAATGCCCGTAGTTATTCTGCCAAAGGCAACTGTTGGATTTTTTACTGCTCCACATTTACCATGAGGTATGGCTATGCCAAAGCCAATTCCAGTAGTACATAAAGCTTCTCTCGCTAAGACTTCTTCTGTATAACATGAAACGTCATTTAGTCTGCCTTCTGCTTCCATTAGAGAGATTAGCTCTTTCATTGCGTCTTCTTTACTATTTGCTTGTACATCTAGTTTGATAAGATTTTTATTAATAATATTATTCATAGTTATCACACCTTTACTTAGTTTTTTAGTTATATATCTATTAGTAATTGATATAAATCTTCTTTATTATTAGTAGATCTTATTTCTTCTAACTTTGCGTGGTTATCTAGTAGAGAATAAAACTTTTTAAAAAAACTCTTTGTATCTTGAGCGTTCTCAAATTGTAAAGCGAGAAAAAACACTATATCTACTAATTCATCACCCCAGTCAATGGGATTTTGTAAAATTGCTACTGCAATAACAGGAGTGATTACCAAACTCTCTTTTCCATGTGGGATAGCTACTCCTTTGCCTACGGCGGTTGAGGTGATTTGCTCTCTTTTGATTGCGGTTTGTATAAAACTTTTTTTTATATATCCCTTATCTAAGAGATTTTGTCCTATATTCTTTATAAGGTCTTTCTTATCTTTATAGACACAGTTTGTATAGATAAGATCTTTACTAAATATATGATTATGGTTATTTTTTATAGTATTTCCAAACTTACTAGCATAATTGAAATTTTTAATATAGGTATTGATTGCACTTATATCTTGGTCATCTACAAAGACATTTATTTTTACCACAGGTTTTAAGTCATGTCTCATAGGAATCGTGCTAATTATAATATCAAACTCTGTTGTATCGTATTTTTGTATATCGTGATAAGAGGACACTCCTACTATTTCTAAATCTTTTATACGTTTTTCTAATCGAGAAACAACAAGTTGAGAGGTGCCTACTCCAGTGGCACAAACGACAATGGCTTTTGTCTTTTCGTTTAATCTTTCTAAGGCTGCTCCAATATGTAGAGCAATATACCCTATTTCTTCTTCAGTGATTCTTATGCCAAAATGCTTTTCAAATATTATGCTAGTGGCCCAGGAAGCTCCAAATATACTAGGAAAGTTTTCTTTAATATTTCCTAAGAGAGGGTTTCTCATACTAAGACCATATTGCAATCTTTTAACGGTGGTTCTTAAATGTAGTGCTAAGCCGACTAACAGATTATTGTCATTTTGTAAACTTACTGAAAGGATATTTCCCGTTAATTGAATTATATCTTTTGTCAATGATATAATTTCTGGCTCTATATTTTTGATAAGGGTGTCTTTATTATCTCCAATATCTACTGGTTCTAATAGCTGAGCACCTAGTATGTGTAAGGTAATGTATCCTATCTCTGACTCTGGAATAGTGATGTGTAGTTCTTTACCTAGTTGAAGCCCGATAGTAGAGGCTATTTCATATTCATCATGAGTTTTTAGATCTTTAAGCCATTTTGAATCCATTTTTATATCTTTTGCTTGTTTAAGTCTCTCGATACTAATAGCAATGTGTATCAATAATCCTGTAAATGCTTCGTCGGATAATGTGTATTTTAATTTTTTTTCAGCTTCTGTAATGATCTTTTCAATTGTCAAGATCTCAATATGAGGAATAAGCTCCTTAATGTGATTAATATCGTGTTGATTGAGTCTACTATTTGGTAGATACTCTAGTGATTGTGATAGAATATCCTTTATTTCTTGACCTTTTTTTAAGTCTACTAACAAATCGATTGCGGCTTTTCTCCAGTTTTTTTCATCACCTTGAATTTCGATTCCATAATTTTGTTTCTTCACTAAGGTTAAACTGTATTTCTGGAACCATTCTTCTACGCAGTTTAAATCTTTGTGTATAGTCACTCTACTTACGAATAGTTCGTCTGCTAGAAATTGCATTGAAATTGGTTCTGTGGATTGAACTAGTTTTTTAATAATGAACCTTCGTCTTTCTTCGCTTGAGTATGGTTCAATGTATATATCACTAATATTTCTGATGCTTTTGAGTTTCTTTAAACCATCTTTACTATACTCTATCCAGATGCCAACTCTAGGTTTTTTGATTAAACGTACATCCTCTTTTAAATTAGTAAGATATAATTCTAGCTTTTCAAGATCATTTCTTACACACCTATTTGAAACACCCAGATTTAAAGATAATTTATCAATGGTAATAGGAGTGTCATTTGTAATTAATAGATTTAAAAGTTTTTCTAATCTTGTATCCGCGGTTTTGTTCATTGGTAGCACCTTCAATTTCTTATTGCACATATGTGGCAATAATATATTTGTTGTGGTCTCACTACATCATCAGATTATCATACAAAAAGGCGTATATCAATACTCTGAAAGGTAACGAAATAGGGGTTATTAATGTGGCAATAGTTTATTAGTTTCTTCAATATTTGTATTGATCTTATATTCTACAAGGCTTTTTACATTGTCTTGTGTATTGTTACTTTTATTCGAATGTAAATAAGTACCACTATATATTGGGTTTGTAATAACAAAAAAAGAAGAACTATTGAAGCCCTCCTTTTTATTGGAATATTGTCTATCAACCACCAACTGTGACAGTAAATCCTTTGCTAATGAAAATATCTTTAATCCTATTAATCTGTTCTTTGGATGACGGCTCCAATTTTTGTAGAGTATATTCTTTTCCTATGCTTTTATATTTCGAACTTCCGTACTGGTGAAATGGTAGCAAGTGAACTTCATTTATTTTATTAGTTTCTAAAAATTCAATAATGCTATTAATATTATCTTTATCCATTGTAAATGTGGGGATAAGCGGTATCCTTGGGGTAACTTTAACACCTTTATTTACTAATTTTATGAAATTATCTTTAATTAATTTACCATCACCTTTAATAACTTCTTTAAATCTTTGGTTATCCATTATCTTTAGATCAAATAAAACTTCGTCTAAATAATCAGACATATCATCTAATATATTCCAGTTGCCATGACCTGTAGTTTCAATGGCAGTATGAATTCCAAGAGACTTTAATTTTTTTAGAAATTCTATAGCAAATTCGCCCTGAACTAGTACTTCGCCACCAGATAATGTAACTCCACCGCCACTACTATTGTAAAATATATGATCTTTCATTACCTCTTCTACAAGTTGATCCACAGTCATCTCATTTCCTACCCATTCTAAGGCGTTGGTCGGGCAAAATTCTGGAGATTGTTTGCAGTCAAATATATTCTTACTACTACAATTAATACATAAAACTTCTTTACGCATTATTTCTTTATTAGTACTTTGAGATTCAGGATTGGAACACCAAGGGCACCTTAAAGAACATCCTTTAAAAAAAACAATAGTTCTAATTCCCTCTCCGTCGTGAATACTATATCTTTGTATATTAAAAATCATCGCTTTTTTCATAAGCTCACCTTTTACATTCCATGTTCAGTTCTATTAATTATATCGTCTTGTATAGCTTTATTTAACTCTACAAATATAGCACTATATCCAGCAACTCTTATAACTAAGTCCTTATATTTAAGAGGATTTTTTTGAGCATCTTTTAGTGTCTTGGCAGATACTATGTTAAATTGTATATGTTGTATTTTTAATCGCATAAACCCCTGTAAATAGTTCACAAACTTTCTTAAACCTTCTACACCATCTAAAACTGATGGACTAAATTTGACATTGAGTAAACTTCCATTGGTAGTTAGGTAATTATCCAACTTACTAACACTTTTTAATACTGAGGTAGGTCCATTTTTGTCTCGACCTACCATAGGTGATAAACCGCCATCGGCTAATTGTTCTTTAGATAATCTACCGTCAGCTGTTGCACCAACAGCTTCACCTAAAGGTATGTGAGCTGAAACAGTATATGATCCAGGTTGAAAAATACCACCTCTTATATTTGTATACTTTTCTACCTCTCGACAATAGTAGGAAAGAATATCACTTCCAATATAGTCAACTTCATCTATATCATTGCCATATTTATCGTATTTATTTATAAATCGTTGTCTTGCAATTTCATTATTATGGTAATTGTTATGCAAAATATGATGTAGCTCAGATAAGGATATATCTTTGTCTTCAAATACAGCCTTTTTTATGACATACAAGGAATCGCTTAAGTTGCTAATACCAATACCTTGTACTCCTGAGAAATTATATATAGCTCCACCTGTAGACACATCACTACCTTTGGCTACGCAGTCATCTATGAAGCAGGAAAGTAATGGAGTAGGGGCTATAAGCCCATGGGCAGCATCTGTAATATTTGAACCGTCTACCATATATTTCACATATTCTTTAATAGTGTTTTTTATCTCGTTAATGAGCATATCAAAGGAAGTAATGTTTTCTTTATGTTTGTCTAAAGTAACTTCCATTACCTTAAGAAGGTTGAATAGAGCAATGTCATGAAGGCCATAGGTTTTGCCTGGAAGAGATAGCTCAACACATCCTACTACTGCATAGTCTCGGGCATCTTCTAATGATACGCCTCTATTTAAGTAGCCTGGAATGATGACTTCATCATTAAATACCTGAGGTATACCTGTGCCTAGACGGATTGTTTCTGCTACTTTCATTAGGAATTCCATCGGTGATTTTTCGTGAATTCTTACACCTATATTTGGTTGAGGCAATCTTATATCTCCATATGTCTCTAGAATAATGTAGCTTAATTCATTGGTTGCATCTCTTCCTGCTTTATCTACACCACCTAGTATAATCGTATAACCTGTTGGGAAACCTGCAAAGTATTTCGCACTATCTTCACTTCTTAGTAATACTACATCGTTCATCTTAAGCCACAAACATCTTAGTAATTCTCTACAATATTCTTCTTCAATACCATCAGATATAGATTGACGGTAAAAAGGCAACATAAATTGATCGAAGCGTCCTGTAGAAATTGAACTAGCGTTGGACTCATACTGTAACGCTAGGTTTACAAACCAAAAAAGTTGTAGTGCTTCATGCAAAGACTGAGGCTTTTCATGGGATATTTTAGTGCAAATATCATGAAGCTCTATAAGTTCTTGCTTTCTATTATAATCTGATTCCTCTAATGCTAAAGTAGTTGCCAAATGTGCATAACGTAGCATATATTTTTTTAGTGATTCTAAAGTAATTAGTCCAGCATGCAAAAAATCATTTTCAACATTTGTTTTTAGTTTATCTTTAATTTCATCTATTAAAAAAGCTAATCCATTACTAAATATCTTTTCAAAGGTTGGTATAATATGACCTTGACCTTTATCAGTTTGATTTATTTTTACAATACCTATATTTATTGCTTGTTTTACTTGTTCTGACATTTTAGAATCTACATAATCTTTTAAAGACTTACCATCCCAAAATGGATAAAGTTTTTCTTTGAAAATTGTTTTATCCTCCTTGGTAAAATAAAACTTGTCTTGGGGTCTTGAATACATTGTATCTATTTCGTCTAAAATCCAATAAGGAGACATTTCTGGAGATGCAATTCCACTACGCGGCTTTATAGTTCGATCGCCTAAAATTAGTTCGTGGGGTTTAATAGCAATATTTACGTTTTCTAGAATGTGAGCAGTTGCGAGAGCTCTACGTAGTATACTCGACTTACCTTCACTTTGTTTAAAACTATCAGTATATAAATTGGCGCGCTCCAAAGAAATTTCGCGTTTATTTTCTAATAATTGATCCTTCAAAACTTTTATTCGTATACTTGTATCTTTCATAGTAACACCCCTCAGCGTATTATTGTTTGTTATTATTTTATATTATATTCACTTGTTTATCAATATTTATTATTATTTGTGTTTTAATTTCATGTATTATGAATTATAATATAAAGACAATCAATTAATGAAACTAAAGGAGATACTATGTTTGCCCAAGAGAGATTAGATTCTATTACACAGTTGTTATACAAAGATGGGAAGGTAATAGTAAAAGATTTGAGTAAGAAATATCAAGTATCAGAAGATGCCATTCGAAAGGATCTAAAAATACTTGAAAATCAAGGAATAATGGAGCGTACATATGGAGGGGGAATATTAAAAAAAAGAATTGCAGAGTTTACTAATGTAGGGGATAGAAATAAAAAAGATAAGACTGTAAAGAATATTATTGCTAACAAGGCCTTTAAACTGATAAAAAGAGGAGAGACTATTCTTTTAGATATATCATCGACAAATATGATTTTAGCAGAGATGATTAGGGATAGCGAAATGGAAATCACTGTTATATCTAATAGTATTGATATTTTATATATTCTATCTAAAAGTTCTAAGATTACTCTTATTTCACCAGGGGGGATGTACTTCTGTCAAGCAGGGGGGTTCGTTGGTAGTGAAACCATTAATTCTATACGAAAGTACAATGTTCAAAAGGCATTTATAGGTAGTTGCGGAGTAGACTTGGATCTGAAAAGTATTACAACTTTTAATGTCGAAGATGGTAATACAAAAAATGCATTTATTCACTGTGGGAAAGAAGTATTTTTAGTCATGGAAAATAAGAAATTTAACTATGATGGAATATATAAATTTGCTAATATAAACCAGATTACTGGTATTATTACAGAAGGGGAACCTTCAAATATGATACTTAAAAAACTAAATAAAAATAAAATTAATCTTTTGTGAAAGGAGAGTATTAGAGTTGATTATAACAGTTACACTAAACCCTGCACTAGATAAAACAATTAACACTAATAAATTTATCTTTGGTCAAGTAAATAAGGTAGAAAAGTCTATACAAGATCCTGGTGGGAAAGGGATCAATGTATCTAAGGTCTTAAAAAATATAGATAATATTAATTTAGCTATTGGATTTATAGGTGGAAATAATGGTGAAATTATTGTACAAAGTTTAAAGCAAATGGGTATAGAAGAAAAATTCACATCTATAAAAGCTAATACTAGGATGAATATTAAGATTATAGATGGAGCAACAGGTGAGACAACCGATTTAAATGAAAGAGGAGAATATATTCAGAAAAATGAATTAGAAGAGTTTCTAAGCCAATATAAAGAAATAGTTAGAAAAGGTGATTTTGTAGTAATTGCAGGGAGTGTACCTAGGGGGATACCTGATAGCATATACTATATCTTATCTAAGTATGCCGAAACAGTAGGTGCAAAAGTATTTTTAGATACATCAGGGAATTATCTAAAGGAAGCGCTAGAGTCTAAGGTGTTTTTAATAAAACCAAATATTGATGAACTAGAAGAGGTCGTAGGAAAAAAAATTCATAGTCAAGATGAAATATTAGATGAATGTAGAAAATTACTAGATAGCAAAGACATAAGTAATATATGTTTATCTATGGGTTCACGAGGAGCTATGCTGATAACAAAAGATTATGTACTAAAAGCAAAGGTGCCGATTGTAGCAGTCAAAAGTACAGTTGGAGCAGGAGATTCTCTGCTAGGAGGTATAGTTTCTTACTTAGATAAAGGGTGTTCCATAGAGGAAGCTTTTAAATGTGGTGTAGCCGCTTCGGTAGTAGCAGTAACAAAGGAAGGTACAAAAGCACCAAATTTATCTGAGATAATTAAAATGATGAATGAAATTCAAGTTGTGAAAGAGGTGCTTTAATGAATGATATTAATATTGGCCTTATTGGTTATGGTGGAATAGCTAAGACACATATTATAGCTATTAAGTGGCTAGAATTAATAGGTAATGAAATAAATTTTAATCCTGTATTAAAGGGTTTATGTACTAGCAAAGAAAATTGCATGAGCCCTTTTGAATATGCAACTTGTGAATTCGAAAATCTATTGTCTGATAATAGCTTAGACGTGATAGATATATGTACACCGAATTTTCTTCATTTTGAACAAGGAGTGAAAGTTTTAGAGGCAGGAAAGCATATTTATATGGAAAAACCAGTTTCTAAAGATATAGCAGAAGGAATAAAATTAGCTAATATTAGTGAAGGTAGCTCGTTAATTAATCAAGTTGCTTTAATGTATCGTTTTTTTCCTGCTATAGTTATGGCAAAAGACTATATTGGATCAGGTCAATTAGGCGATATATTACATTTTAGATTTGCACTCTATCATAGTGGTTATTTAAATCCAAATAGACCTATGTCGTGGAGGCTCCAAAGTGATCAATCTGGTGGTGGTGCTGCTATGGATTTAGGTATCCATATGGCAGACCTTGTTCGGTTTTTGTTAGGAGAAGTTAAGGAAGTTATGGGGCAAACAAGTATATATTTTAAAGAACGATATAAAAATGCCAACTCTAATGAAAAGGTGCAAGCAGATGTAGATGAATGGACTCTATTAAATATTAATCTAGTAAATGGAGGTAAAGGTACACTAGAGGTGTCTCGAATTACTTCTGATATTACCGAGGATACTATTATAGAGATTTACGGAAGCAAAGGAAATATAAAAATCTCATCAAATAACTTAGATTACCCATCAATATACAAGCACACTAGGGGTATACAAGAAATTGGTAAGTTGGAGTATGTTTCGGATTTTGGACTATTTATTAAAAAAGCATACCCTAATAATAAAAACGATTTAGGATGGCATACAAATGCACACTTAACATCACTGTGTAATATGCTTTCAAATGTACATCAAAATAAGATTATTTATTCTGAAACACCGACTATTAAAGAAGCATTAGAGTCACAGAAAATTATTGAGATGGGCTATATATCTGCAAGAGAGGAGAGTAGATGGGTATCTGCTGAAGAGATGTTGTAGATTAACTGATGAATATTTAAATCATTTTTAGTCGCCTCATACGAACTTAGTAAATATGGACAATATTATATGATGATGGTATAATGTCTAATATATTATAGATGAAAATACTGAAGCAAGGTGATAAAAATGAAACGAATTTTAACATATGGTACATTTGATTTGTTACATGAAGGACATATCAATATTCTCAGAAGAGCCAAGGCACTTGGAGATTACTTGATAATTGGTTTATCTAAAGATGAGTTTAATGCAATAAAAGGGAAGAAAGCTTATTATAGCTATGAAGCTAGAAAAAATCTCCTAGAAGCATTAAGGTATGTTGACCTAGTAATACCGGAGAACAACTGGGAACAAAAAGTTGACGATGTTAAGAAATACGAAGTAGATACATTTGTCATGGGTGATGACTGGGTAGGTAAATTTGACTTTTTACAAGAATACTGTGAGGTAGTTTATTTACCGAGAACAGAGGGAATATCTACTACTAAGATTAAAGACGATTTAAAGTTAAAAATCGATAATTTGCTGTAATTAATTAATATGTTCATTGGTATCTGAGGTGCATCTGGCATCTCATTTTTTATAGTATAAAAGGAAAGTTATTATATAAAAACTTACTCCTTGAATAAATCATTTAAGAATTGGAAAAGGATTAAATGGTAAGGTTCGTAATAGCAATGTTTTTAGAAGGAGAGAAATAATATTATGATGGATGATAGAATTCGACCATTTACAAGGGAAGTAATTACGTCAGTTATTCAACTGAAAAATGTTGTTATAGATAATACGAGAGGCAATATTGGAAGTAGTGTTTATCCTGATAAAAAAATCGTAAGTTATTTTACAGATTCACGTATTGTTGAAATAGAAGCAGGGTCTAAATACTTATTATCTCATAACTTTTATTATAATGATATAAATACGGATTTAGATTATTATAAGAGTTTAATAGAAAATATCTCTATTGAATCATTTTTAAAGGGAAATAATCTAGAGGATGATGATGTTGTAATCAATAAAGATACAGAAAAAATAAATCCTCATTTTATTAAAACATTAGATGGTGTGGAATTTAAGTTTGAAGGTAATAAAGTTGTGTTGGCTACAGTTAGTAACTACAATTTTAAAAGTCCGTCAATTTTGTTATTCAATGACAAAGAATCGATTATAAATAAAGGGGAGTGTTACGAAAATAGTATTGTATTTAGCATAGATGCATGTCTAAATGTTAACAGGTATAGCATATATGTAATAGATCAAGGGAAGTTATACAAAATAGGTTTTAAAGATCCAGATATCATATCTGTTGAACCATATGTTTTAAATAATGACACAGTAATTAAATTATCCTATGAGAATAATAGTTTATTTATAACGAAAAGACAATTAAAGAGTAGTATAACTATTGATAATATAGAATCTATGAACGATAGTATAAATTTTAAGGCAAATATCAATAAAATAGATTTACCAACTTCATGTAAGATGTTGTTTGTAGGAAAAAATACAAAACAAATGGTCGAGGAAGATGCAATTATTACTCAAGATGGAGTTATCCAATGTGCTGTTAAAGTCGATAAATTAGCAAGTGAAAGATATATAAATATTTACGTTCATTTGAGTTTTGACAATTACGAAAAGATTTGTCACTTAGCATCTAAGGAATCCTATTATGAACAAAAAGTTAATGTTTTAAAAAGAGAGTTCATTGTTATAACTACTAAAGTAGGCGTGTTAGAGATCGAAGTTATAAAAGATAAATCTTGGATTACTAAGAAAATAAATAATATACGGTACAAGTTAATTAGATTATTTGAAGATAAGTTTAAAGTGGATTCGAATAAAGCTATATTTGAAAGTTATGGTGGAAGACAGTATAGCTGTCATCCAAGGGCCATTTACGAGTATATTAAAGTTAATAATCCTGAGATTAAATGTGTATGGAGTGTAGAACCTGGTAATGAAAGGATTTTCAAAGAAAATAAAATACCTTATGTTAAGAGATTCTCTTTGGGGTGGCTCTATATAATGGCGACATCTAAGTATTGGGTTTCGAATACTAGGTTTCCACTATGGGTAAAAAAACCTGATGGAACGATATATTTACAGAGTTGGCATGGAACACCTTTAAAAAGATTAGGAACAGATATTAATGAAGTATATATGCCTCAAACGGATACATTTACCTATAATAGAAATTTCTATAGAGAATCGAGAAATTGGGATTATTTAGTCTCACCAAACAGATTTTCAACAAATGTCTTCTCGAGAGCTTTTAGTATATCCCATGACAAGATAATTGAAAGTGGATCTCCTAGAAATGACTTCTTAGTAAGAAATAACGACAATAAAGACTTAATAAATGAAATAAAAAGTAAATATAATATTCCCACAGATAAAAAGGTAATCTTGTATGCTCCTACTTGGAGAGATGATCAGTATTTTGAAAAATCTAAGTATAAGTTTAATACTGCTTTGGATTTAAATAAGTTAAAGGAAAGTTTGTCAGATGATTATGTAGTGATTTTACGTATGCATTATTTAGTTGCTGATAATATAGATCTTACTGGATATGAGAACTTTGCTTTCAACATATCCCATGGAGATATTACACAATTGTATCTGATTTCAGATATTTTAGTCACAGACTATTCTTCTGTATATTTTGATTTTGCAGTATTAAAGCGTACTATGATCTTTTTTATGTACGATATAGAGGATTATAGAGATCGACTGCGAGGTTTTTATTTAGATGTAAACACTAATATGCCTGGTCCTATTGTACAGACTAATGAAGAACTAATATCCGAGATAACTAACAAGGACAGTAATAATGAAAAGCTGCAGCACTTCTTAGATAACTTCTGTAAGTTAGAAGATGGAAATTCTACAAAAAGAGTATGCGATGTAGTATTTAACAATAGTAAAACGTAGGTAGAAGGTGAGATTTTGTTAAGTGTTATTAAGAATATAATAGTAAAAAATAAGATTGTACTTAAGCTTGTATTAAGTATTATAAATAGATGTAGGAGAGTTGTTTACTTAGTTTTATTTAGACCGTTACCAATTCGTAGTAAGACTATTTTATTCTGTAGTCATTTGGGAAAAAACTATTCATGTAATCCTAAGGCGATATATGAAGAGTTGTTGAAAGATCAGAATTATTTAGAATACAGTTTTGTATGGGCATTTAAAGATGTATCTTCTACGTCTATAGATAGAGGGATCACTGTGAAATACGGTAGTCTTAAATACCTATATTACTTATCTATTGCAAAGTATTGGATATTTAATGCTAAAATGCCATATTGTTATCCTAAAAAGCTAGGGCAAATATATCTACAAACTTGGCATGGCACGCCCCTCAAACGGTTAGCAGCGGATATTTACGTAGGAGAAGATGCTAAATTCTATAGAAGTGAGATGTCTAAAAATGAGATGACTCAAAGTTACCTAAAAGATTCTCAAAGATATGACTATATGATTTCAGCAAATAAATTTTCATCAGAAGCATTTAAAAGTGCATTTAAGATAGAAGATAAAGTAATTATTGAAACAGGTTATCCCAGAAATGATATTTTAACTAACTCAAGTGAAGAGCATATTTTTGATCTTAAAGAAAAGTATTCAATACCTAAGGAGAAAACTATTGTTTTATATGCGCCTACATGGAGGGATAATGTATACGACACGAAAGGTTATATTTTTGAATTACAAGTTGATTTTCAACAATGGTATGAGGTATTAGGTGACGATTATGTTATAATCTACAAACCACATTACCTTATTTACAATACGTCTAACAAAAAAATAAAAGAAGGCTTTGTATATGATGCTAGCCAGTGTGAAGATATTAATGATTTATATTTAATGAGTGATATACTAGTCACTGATTATTCTAGTGTATTTTTTGATTATGGTGTCTTAAAAAGGCCAGTATTATTTTATATGTATGATTTGGAAACGTATAGGGACAACCTTAGAGGATTTTATCTAGATATATACACGGATTTGCCAGGTCCTATATTAGAAGATGAGCAAGATGTGTTGCAGAGTATTCTTAATATTGAAGAAGTAACTAAAGAATATAGAGAGAGAATGGATAATTTTTACGATGAATTTTGTAGCATGAGTGACGGTAATTCAAGTAGAAAAGTTATAGATATTATTTTAAAATAAGAGTGATGGAGTTTGATATGGAAAAATTTATTGCATTAATAGTAGTGAAAGTGACTTGGTTGTTTACTTTCGCTATACCAGTAAATAAAAAGAAGATTACATTTATATCTTATTTTGAAAATAAGTTGACTGGTAACTTTAAGCTGATTAGCAAAGAACTACAAAAAAGAGATAATGATTATAAACTTGTGTTCCTAATTCATAAGTTTAATAACTCACTGTTGGATAAATTATACTATGTACTGTATTTTGCTATACAAACTTATCATATAAATACTTCTGCAATAGTACTACTAGATGGCAATAATTTTCCTGTTTGTAATATTACGAAGAAGAAGCAAACGACTATTATACAGATATGGCACGCTTGTGGTGGTATTAAAAAATTTGGATATGATATAAATAGAAGATTTGACATAAAAAACTACGACTATGTTTATGTGGCTGGCAATGAATTCAAGTGTACATTCTCCAGTGCATTTCAAGTAGAGCAAGATAAAGTAATAAGCCTAGGTGTAGCTAAAACAGATATACTGTATAATGAAGGTAAGATGGAAAGTTATAAAGAATTAGTATATAATAAGTATCCACAAATTAAGAATAAAAAAGTCGTGTTATATGCTCCTACCTTTAGGGGAGATGGTGCTTTTGATAGACAATACGTTAACATAGATTTAGAGTACTTATATAATAAATTGGGACAAGATTATATATTATTATATAAATTACATCCATTTTTAGAAAGTATTAGTTTAGGTAAAGATAACAATGATAATATTATAAACGTCAATAACATAGATTTATATAAATTGTTTTCTGTCACTGACATATTAATTTCAGATTATTCAGCAATAATTTTTGATTTTTCTATTTTAGAAAGGCCTATTATACTGTACACTCCTGATTTAGTTGTATACGAAGAAGAGAGAGGATTCTACTATAATTACCGTGAATTCGCACCAGGGCCAATTTGTTTTAATGAAGAAGAAATTGCAGAAGTTATCGCAACACAAAACTATAAATTAGATAGAGTCCAAGATTTAAAGTATAAATATTTTGATTATCATGATGGCTTATCTACACAGAGGATTGCCAATGATATAGAAGATATTATAAGTAGAAATACACCTCATAACTTTTAGACATATTTCTAATAATTTTTTATCTCGCATATGTTACAATGAACATAATAAAGTGACTAGGAAGTGAGTTGTATGTATGATAGAAAATAAAGAAAATAATAAGAAACCAATTATCACATTACTAGCAGATGTATTTTTATTAATCATTTCCTTTATTATTAGTTTATATATTGTACGTTCATGGTATATATTTGATTATTTAAGAGTTTTTATTGATGGTATTTTTATCGTTATTTTGACGAAACTAACGATTATACTTATATGTTTTAAGTTCTTTATTAAAAATGATAAAATTAACGTTATTCTTGCAGTAGTTGCTACTTATAATCTTTTTAGTTTTCTAGTATTACAATTTATAAGTTTTGATTTTGTTTATGAGGTAAGTACTATAAATTTTATAATTGATATAGTATTAATTAGCCTTAGTAGATTGTTTCTATTTATTAAGCCCAAGAGCAATACTACTGATAAAATATTGAATGAGTATATAGAAGTAGAAGTGAATAAAGAACTAAGTATGGGAGAATCAATTGACATTTGTAATGATGAAAACCATATTACAATATATTCTCAAGCCCCATTGATTATATCAAAAGATATGGAATATAGTGATAGGAATAGGTTACATGAAGTTGCTCCTGAGAGTGTAATATTTGAATTCTGTACTGTAAATAATGTTACCCAAGAGTTAAAGGATCTAAAGAATACACTTAAAGAAAATACATTTGATTCTGTAATTATACATACAAAGAATTTTTATAGGTTAGAGTTTTTAGATATAATCGAATTATTAAAAGATATACCCATCAGCGTAGATTTAATGGATGAAGAGATTTCCTTGTTTGAGTTGACAAGTATGGAAGATATTATTAATAATTTTCCATTAAACGTTGAATATAATAAATTTTTACTTGGTGACATACTGTTGTTGTATACTGGAGATATTTGTGAAACCCTTTTAGATGAGCTAATTAAAGGCAACTCTAATGTGACAATTGTAGAAAACACAATAAGCACATCATTACACGATAAGTACTGTAATAATAAAAAAATTGAATTTATACAAATTCTCTCTCTCGAAGATTTAAAGTTATTGTTGTCAAATGGATTTACGAATATTATCTACAGTTTACCTGTAACTGATGCAGATTACGGTGAAAGAGAAATAAAAAAGACTATAGAACAGAATATAATTAACATAAAAAATATGCTTAACTGTATTCCAGAAGACAAGACTAGAAAAATTACTTTTATATCATCTTATAAAGCACAAAAACCAAAATCTATATTAGGGTATTGTTATAAAAACGTAGAGGTTATTATGAGGTCGCTAGATAAATATTCTAAAATTGATTTACAGGTGATAAGGATGCCTGAATCTATTAAAAAAGGTAATAAGTTTATTAAAGATATACATGAAAACTTAAGCATTGAAGAATACGACGCTAGAGGGCACGATGTCTATGTTTATATGTATTCTGATATGGAAGCTGCTCTATTAATTACAAACTTATTACATATATCTGATTCTGTGATAGTTTATATGGGAAATCAATTGTATATACCTGAATTATTAAACAACATAAATCTTAAAGGAAGAATGGAAGATAAGATTAAGGTGAATTACAACGAAGAAAGATTACCTTTAGAATTTTACATAGATGATGTACTGGAATATACAAAGTATCAAAGTACTGATAATCCGTATGTATTTTTATTGCCAGACACAAATGTGGATTACATGATAGTATCTAAAATTATTAATATTTTACAAACTAAGATAAAAAGCGAATCAGATGAAGTTTGTAAAGAATACTTAAAACAATTAGCAATCTAATTGTTTTAAGTATTCTTTTTCTGTGCGTGCACGGGAATAAGACGAGTTATAATGAGCAAGTGCAATGGCAGCAACCCAAAGGGAGTCATTCAGAGCATAGCGAAGAAATGTTATACAGTTGTATAAAGAAAGTTCCATGTATGTGAGACACAAGATCCTTCGTCGCGAAGCTCCTCTGGATGACGTGGTAGAGAGGGTTTGTGGTTCAACTAAACTATTGACTTAAAACCAGATAATCCAAGTTTAGTCATTCAGAACGTAGCGAAGAATCTATTATTTATGGAGAACAATATATGATATAATATTCGTATCAGCAGATTGTCTCGCAGAATTCAAGTCATTTTCCGTGCTTGCACGAGAAAAGGAAGTGAATTCTATGAGCAAGTGCCAACGACCGATGCAGCGTAGCTGCAGAGGTGAAATCTGCGCAGATTGTCTCGTAATTGGGAAGCGAGAGGCAAGAAGCTGGATGCAGGATTGGAGATTTCTAGCATCTAACACCTTACTTCTCACTTCTCAAAGGGGTAAGTGCCAACGATGGGTCACCCCAAAGGGGTTGAGGAAAGTCTGCGGAGGACGAGAAGTGGGATGAAAGATTAGGACTAACATTATATTATGGGGGATTTTATGAGAACACATATTAAATTTTTATTTTTACTAGTTGTTAATACTGCATTACTATACCTTGCGTACATACTATCTTTTATAATAAATGGGCTTTATGGATTAGACCCATACTTTAATGAGTATGTATCACTAAATATGTATTACTTAATTGGTATAAAGATATTTATTTTTGTATTATTTATGTTATATCAAGTAAGACAATATAACTACGTTAGGGCATCTTTGGGTATTATTGCAGGGAATATCATATCTCTAATATATTTATTGTTTTTAGGCAATGGAATCAACTACTATGGAGTCTATGGATTAAATGCAGTAATAGATCTAGTATTTGTTTTGTTAGCTTTACTGTTGTTTAATTTAATTTCAGGAAAATCTAACAACAATGAGGATCTCGACGATATAAATAAATATATGAGTCTAAAGAAAGATTTAGAGGCTATTGGTAATATAATTAATGAAAAAAATGAAGAGTTAGAACTTATTGATTCTCTAATAAATCAAAAAGAAAGTGAACTATCAAAAGAAAAGGAACTATCAAAAGAAACGAGATCTTTCATTCCAGCGAATACTATAGAGTTACAATCAATAAGTTGTCCAGTACGGATAGAAATTGGTGATAAAAGCAAATGTATAGGAGCGGTATACACTACTGGAAATCAAAGCGACCCAAAAATTGTTGTAGATGAGAACAAAGTACAAACAACTCTTGATGATATGAAAAAAAGAGAAGAAGAGTTACAATCAAAAGCAATACAAATAGAAAAGAAAGAGCAAATAATTGAGAAGACAGTAGATAATCTAGAAAAAATTTCTAAAACTATAAAAGATAGAATGAAGCTATTAGAAGAAAAAGAAAACTACATAAATAAGCAACTGAAAATCTTAGAAGATAAAGAGGAAGATTACAGTGATATTCATAACCAAATTTATGAGACTATCTTTAATGCACCAGATATTATGAAAGACGAAGTTAAGCTTAAAGATAAAAGTAAAGAAATTATTATAGATAAAAATGATCTATTAGAGATTAGACAATTGATAGAGCGGGCGTCAACAGAGGAGAGTTAAATCATATTCTCTTAATTGGCATAATTATACTAGGATAATTATCTAATATCTTATTGTAAAAATAAAAGTGGTAAAATATTAAAATTTATCAAAAAAGGGCTGTTGCACTAAGTGGTTAGTGGGCAGTCCATTTTAAGTGCCTAAGTTTAACCTATCTTATTCGACTTATGCCCCATTGAAAAATCAATTAGCGCTACGCTTTTATGAAATTATATTTTAGTTATTTTCCTGAGATTTATTGCCAAATTTTAGAAGTTGAGATTGTGAAACTTTATATAGAAATCATTATTTATATTGTTGTAATGTAAAGCATATCCACTTTGCAAACGGTTCTATATGATATTTTTTTAGTTTGAATTTGAGTATATCTGAAAATTAAATAAAAAACCGCCATTCAAAATCTTTGGCTTCCTCGGCATAATCTATATTAATTCTCTTTCCTTTATGTATTTGATTTACATTAAAGCCATCATCTTCAAGATACATATTTTCGCTTGTCAAAGAAAGTCCATTTTCATTTTTAGTAATATTTAATGCCTTGCATAATTTGCCAGGACCGTTTGTTAGGTTTTTTATTTGGTATTTATTCGCAATTTCCCGGGAAATATTGTATCGATTGACAAACATTTCGTCAGCATTAGACAGAGGTGCGGCGCTTCTTATTAAAATAGCTGAGCCTTCGCCAAGGAGTCCTGTAACAATATTTATACAGTAATACATCCCGTATATCATGTATACATAGGCATAGCCACCTTCTTTAAACATAGTTTCTGTTCTTTTAGTCTTTTTATTACCATAACAATGAGCAGCTTTATCAATGGCACCAATGTAAGCTTCGGTCTCTGAGATACGAACTTTAAAATTTTTATACACTAATACCTTGCCAAGTAATTCTTGTGCTACAGTTAAGGTGTCTCTTGTATAGAATGACTTAGGTAGTTTCATAGGATTTCCTTTCAATGAGGTGTCTTTGCTTTATTATAACTTTTAGTATTATTTTTATCCAGTAAAAACAGATAAGCTAGTCTAGTCATTCAGAGCACGGATAGGATCTATTATTTACAAAGGAATATTATATGAGAGTTGTATAGAGGTCGTTTTAGATAGGTGGTATTAAGATCCTTCGTCGCGAAGCTCCTCTGGATGACCTGGTGGAGATGGGTTGTAAGTTTACGGCTGTAAGTACATATTGTCCACAGTAAAAGCTGCAAGAGGTTTTTTGGGTATTAAGATCCTTCGTCGCGAAGCTCCTCTGGATGACCTGGTGGAGATGGGTTGTAAGTTTACGGCTGTAAGTATATATTGTCCACAGTAAAAGCTGCAAGAGGTTTTTTGGGTATTAAGATCCTTCGTCGCGAAGTTCCTCTGGATGACCTGGTGGAGATGGGTTGTAAGTTTATGGCTGTAAGTATATATTGTCCACAGTAAAAGCTGCAAGAGGTTTTTTGGGTATTAAGATCCTTCGTCGCGAAGCTCCTCTGGATGACGTGGTGGAGATGGATTGTAAGTTTACGGCTGTAAGTACGTATTAGTCCACAGTAAAAGCTGCAAGAGTTTTTTTGGGTCTTAAGACTCCTTCGTCGCGAAGCTCCTCTGGATAGGGAGTAGTTGTGGGAAAACTTAAGCATTTGTCTTAAAAGCAGACAATCTGGTTTAGTCATTCAGAGCGCAGCGAAGAATCTATTACTTACGAAGGAATATAGTGAATCAACCGTTGTTATATTACTCTGATGGTATGGAAACAAGTAAGAAAAAGTGGTAGAGAAACTAAAAAGACACTCTAATTACTTATGAATAGGTAATTAGAGTGTCCTTTTCCACTATATATATTTGTTATTCGATAGACTTATTAAGAATTTCTTGTGTTGGTTTGTCTATTGTTCCGGTTTCCTCTAGGTTATTATCTTTCTGGAATTGTTTTACAGCGTTTAATGTGTTATTGCCATATTGTCCGTCTGCTGATCCTGATAGGTAGTCCAATGTTATTAGAGCCTTTTGGTATTCTTTGATTTCATCGCCTCTTTTACCTAGCTTATAAGTTATTTGTTCTTGTTTAAGAGCTTCTTGAGTTTGAGTATTTAAAAGTCCCGTCTCTTCCAAAGATTTGTCTTTTTGATATTTTTTAACTGAAGTTACAGTTCCACTTCCATACTGTCCTTCAGGGTAATTTTGCATGTAGTCTAGATAATATAGGATTAATTGATATTCTAATATTTCATCTCCGGATTTACCTTGTATGTATTCAATTTTTTCATTTAAAAGTAACAGTTGGGTTTGACTATCTAATTTTCCTGTTACTTCAAGATCTTTTGATTCCTGAAATGATTCCACAGCAGAATACATCTCATCTCCAAAATTTCCGTCAGGGATATTTTTTATATAATCCATATAATATAGAATTTTTTGATACCTAAAAACATCTTCTCCAGAATCTCCAATAGTGTGAATTACAGATGTATCTATGGATTGGTCAACTAAATTTGTATCACCAGTAACTTCAGATCCATCTTCTTGTGTATTTTCTTTTGTATTATAGGAATTGAAAAATACATTCTGCATTTTTTCGCTTTTAATACTGAGTTTAGTAATATTTTTAGTATTTGCCCTGCTAAACTCAAAAGAAGATGTCAGAGACATAATAAGAATAATAACTATGCAGTACATCACCAAGTTCTTAAATAATTTCATTAATAATGTCTCCTTTTAGCGTATTTTATCCCGCATTAACAGGCACTAAGACTCCCACTGCAAGATTTTAAGACAGTTAAGAAAGATAAGCGGGAGATTAAGTGCCTGTAAAAGCCCGATTGGTTCGACTAATATTCAGTAGGGATGAAGAAACCTACTGAATAAAATCTCACTTTATTTAATTTTATCAATATTAACCTCCTAAATCAATAGATTATGTATATTTACTTTATTTTGGAACGATTATTAATTAATTGCATATTAATATAATAAATTATGGAGGGAGTGTTTTTATGGCAAATCAAATTCCTGTGATGAATTACATACTACATATTGTAAATGATACATGCTATTGGGTTAATATTTCAATTGAACATCTCGTTATTTTAAACGAATTGTTAAAGGAAAAAGAAGTTGATGTGGATCATATGGTGATAGATGAGCTTAACAGTATATACATATCTATGGAACAATCAA
This sequence comes from Alkalibaculum sporogenes, assembly GCF_009362815.1. Lineage (GTDB taxonomy): Bacteria > Bacillota > Clostridia > Eubacteriales > Alkalibacteraceae > Alkalibaculum_A > Alkalibaculum_A sporogenes. Next base: position 125,940 of record NZ_WHNX01000009.1, read on the forward strand.
TTAAAAAGCTGGACGATATTGAACAAAAAGCTCGCTATGGTGAAGATCATGTAGAGTTTATAATGAATTTATGTCTTAGTACTTTAAATGTTTTACAACAAATAAGTGGTATACAGGTACAGTTGATACAAGTTTTAGGTAAACTTGAAAAGTTAAAGATTAAAAGCCTGTATCTATTAATGTTGAGTCATATTACATTAGAAGAAAGATATTCGTTAGAACTATTATCAAGTAATATAAATACAATTACAGGTTTAGGATTTTATCCCGCATTAACAGGCTCTAAGACTTCCGTCTCAATATGAAAAAAGCTAAGTGGGCCTTACCATTCATATTAGTCTACAGTAAAAGTTGTAAGTGATTTTTAGGGTCTTAAGATCCTTCGTCGCTGAGCTCCTCTGGATGACGTGGTGGAGATGGGTTGTAGGAATAACCTGACCATTTGTCTTAAAAGCAGATACAAGACTAGTCATTCAGAGCGCATCGAAGAATTTATTAGTTGCAAAGGAATAGTACATATAGGCCGTTGTAGATAAGTGGTCTTAAGATCCTTCGTCGCTGAGCTCCTCTGGATGACGTGGTGGAGATGGGTTGTAGGAATAACCTGACCATTTGTCTTAAAAGCAGATACAAGACTAGTCATTCAGAGCGCATCGAAGAATTTATTAGTTGCAAAGGAATAGTACATATAGGCCGTTGTAGATAAGTGGTCTTAAGATCCTTCGTCGCTGAGCTCCTCTGGATGACGTGGTGGAGATGGGTTGTAGGAATAACCTGATCATTTGTCTTAAAAGCAGATACAAGACTAGTCATTCAGAGCGCATCGAAGAATTTATTAGTTGCAAAGGAATAGTATATATAGGCCGTTGTAGATAGGTGGTCTTAAGATCCTTCGTCGCGGAGCTCCTCTGGATGACGTGGTGGAGATGGGTTGTAAGTTCATGGTTGTAAGTACTTATACAGATTAGAATAAATCCTCTACAGAGAAAGGTATTTCTACATATTCGTTAGTATGATCTAAGTGTTGTTTATCACTCTTGTAGAACAATAGCAGGGTAGTTTCTTTTTTGATATTTTGCATATCGGTAAGATTGTATTTGAAATTTTCTGCATGAATTTGTTTATATATTTTTTTTGCAGGTTCTTGAGAAAAATGAGGAAGGTAATTTTCCTTAAATGCTTGATCCTTTAGCATCTCAAATACTTTTTCTTTATGAGGACCTGTACTTTTTATAAAGGTTGGTAAAGATAACTTATTATAGGATAAGTAATCAAGTTTAATTAGATCTTTAATTAATTCAGAATCTAAGTATTGTTGTTGTGTGATGAAATTCATTATAATTGAATAGAACTTATCTTTGTTATGTGATTGATTAAATAGATTGTTCTTTTCAAAAAACTGTATTAAATCTTTAAAAAATTGAAATGGGTTAGAGTAGTGATGATTTATTATATAATTGATAGTTTTTTGAAATGCGCGAGTATTGTAATATTTATCTACTAGTTGTTCAACATTTTTTAGATATAGGAGTTCTTCGTAACTAATATATTTATTTGATAAAATTTCATATGGGGCATAAGGTGTATGTTTGTAACTATATTTATCCTTTTCAATGGTTATAGGTGACCCCTTTAATAGTTTAAGAAAACCAAGTTGCAACATATGAGGATTCATAGAATATACTCTATTAAATGAAATCTCAAAACTTGAAAAGTTTTCATATGGTAAACCTGCTATAAGGTCTAAATGCACGTGAATATTTTGTTTTTCTAGTAGTTTTTTTACATTCTTTTCTATTTTATCAATATTAGTTTTTCGGCTAATAGTTGTTAAGGTTTCATTATTGACTGATTGTACACCTATTTCTAACTGGAATAAACCTATTGGTGCGATATTGAGCAATTGAATTATTTCTTCGTCTAATAAATCTGCAGCAATTTCAAAATGAAAATTTGTAAGATAGTTAGTATTTTCGATTAGAAATTTAATAATAGCTTTGGACCAATTTAGATTGGCGTTAAATGTTCGGTCTACGAATTTTACTTGCTTTACATTATTTTTTATAAAAAACAATAAATCTCTTTGAATTCTTTCAATAGAGTGATTTCTTACACCTTTTTCTACTGACGAAAGGCAATAGCTACAGCTAAATGGACAGCCTCTGCTTCCTTCATAGTAAAGTATTTGATTTTGGTATTTCGACATATCTTCATCTTGATAAGCAAAATTTAAATTATCCATGTTTTTTATTGGGGTGGAATTTTGTGTTTCCAGTATATTGTTATTATCCCTGTATACAATGCCACTTAAATTTTTGTATTCGGTTTGGTTATTTAGATGGACGAGCAAGTCCCTAAAAATACTTTCTCCTTCGCCTTTGACTATAATATCTGCTGAGCATATTTGTAATGTTTTATCGCCGTCGAATGAAACCTCAGGACCACCTAAAATAATAGTGCAATGAGGTAATACTACTTTTAAATTATTAACAATTTTGAGAGTTTGTTCAATGTTCCAAATATAACAAGAAAAAGCATATACCTCTCCCTTAAGGTTATACAAACTTCCAAGGATATCATCTAGATGATCGTTGATAGTATATTCTACTAACTCTATAGGTAAATCTTTAGGTGAATTAGCTTTGAGGGTTCTTAATGCTAAGTTTGTGTGAATATATTTTGAGTTTAATGTTGTTAAAATTACTTTCATATTGCCTCCAGGTTAGCTAGTAGTTATAATTTCAGGTATCATAGTAAAAAAGAAAGGGCCATAAGATCCTTCGTCGCGGAACTCCTCTGGATGACGGATTGAGAGGAGAGCTAGGTTCATAAGATCATTCGTCGCGGAACTCCTCTGGATGACGGATTGAGAGGAGAGCTAGGTTCATAAGATCCTTCGTCGCGGAACTCCTCTGGATGACGGATTGAGAGGAGAGCTAGGTTCATAAGATCCTTCGTCGTGGAACTCCTCTGGATGACGGATTGAGAGGAGAGCTAGGTTCATAAGATCCTTCGTCG